>JAHHHW010000148.1 GCA_019359115.1 Pelatocladus maniniholoensis HA4357-MV3 | reverse complement strand
ATATTTGATTATTTGTTTTTCAAAATATATTCGTTCAGTACTCTATTTCTTAATCATCCTGATTTTTTCGCTTTTCTCATGATGTAATCTCTTTGTACTTCAATTTGAAGTGCGGAATGTGGGTTTTTAAGAAGTAAGAAGTAAAAAGTAAAAGATAATCCCCATAAATAAATTTAGTATCTATAGGATTCCTATAGGATCGATACATAAGCATCCAAATACTACTTGGAAAAATTAAAAAAGCCTCTCAATCTTGAGAGGCTACAGTAGGTTTAGCGGAGACAACTTGTAAACTTGTAATTACTTTTGTGAATCTACCAAACTGCGATCGCTGCTACTGCTCCGGAAATTGCAGAGAATATAGCCGATACTAAGGCTGTAGCGAATAACCACCAGGCTGCTGATGCGGCTGCTTTGCGGGTTTCTTCGGCTTGCTTTTGGGCTTGGTGCTTCACTTCTTCTAAGCGTCGCTGTGCTTCTTGTTGCAGCCGTTCTGCTCGTTGTAAAACAGTATGACGCGCTCGTTCGACTTGGTCGATGATCCGATTTGCATCTTCTTCTGAGATATCCTCACGAGAACTCATGACTGCTACCAAGGTTTCGCGATTGAAAGAAGACAGGCGATCGCGTAAAGCATCAAACCCAGCTTGGGGATCATCAAATAATGTACGAACATCGCGCTTAATACCATCATAATTCAATTCGGGACGTTCTAGAGAGTTAAGATAACTACGGATGCGAGCAAAAATTGAGTCAATGGTGTCTTGAATGCGTCGTTGAATTGCTCGTACTTGCTCTACAAAGGAATCCCGTACAGAGAATATAGTATCAGCAATCCGCGCGGCTTCTTCGTCACTTAAGTCTTCGCGCAGTTTCAGCAATGTGACAATTGTAGAGCGGTCAAATTGAGCTAGGCGATCGCTCAAACTGTCCATACCTACACGCGGATCATGCAATAACAAATACAAGTCGCGTTTAATACCTTCTGGGTTGAGTTCCTCTTTGCCACTGCGGCGCAAATATTCTTCCAAATAAGCTTGGAATGTTTCGACTCTTTGTTGTGTTCGAGCCGCTAAACGACGAGGTGAGCGGATGACATTGCGAATCGTGTCTTGAACAGAATCAATGACTTGATTAACTTGTTCTTCGGATAAATCTTGACGCTGACTCAGTAATTTTACTAAAGTATCTCTGTCTACCTGAGACAAGCGGCGACGCAGAGCGATCGCTCCTTCTCTAGGATCTTGCAACAGCCGATTCAAATCCCGTTGAATACCTTCGGGGTTGAGTTCATTTTTGCCAGTGTTCCGCAGATAATCGGCGATGGTAGTTGTAACTGAGTCGTATTGTTGTTTCGCTCTATCAGCTACAGCTTGCGGTGCGTGGCGAACGCTATGCCAAGAATCTTCAACTGTGCCAATAATTTGATTAGCTTGGTCTTCGCTTAAGTCTTGGCGTTGACTCAGCAATTTGACTAAAGTATCCCGATCAAAACGAGACAGACGCGCCCGCAGCGCTGCAACTCCAGCTTGTGGATCTTGCAGCAGTCTTGTTAACTCGGCTCTAATTGCGTTGGGATTTAGTTCTTCTTTGCCAGTATTACGTAGATATGACTCTAAATTTAGCCACAGCGTTTCGGCTTGATATTTGGCTTGATCTGCTAGTCCTTTGGATTCAATCAGGACGCGATCGCGCTGTTTTTCCAGTTCATTGAGAATTGTCTCTGCTTCTTCTGGATAAATATCATTCCGTTCTAGCAGTGTTTCTCGCATTTCTTGACGATCTAACAATGCTAAACGGCGAGACAGAGTTTCATAATCTGCGTCGGAGTCTTGCAACAGGGGTTTAAAGTTCTGCTCAATTCCCTCTAGAGTTAATTCTGATTTGGGAGTGACGAGTAAATAAGTTTCAACTCGGCGTTGCAAGTCCTGTAAAATTTCTCTTTCTTCTTCAGCAGTGACTGTCACCAAGACATTTTGCCGAACAGCTTCTAACTGAGAGACAATACGTTGAATTTCTGCCTGAGTTAAAAGACCACGCTGTTGCAGGATATTAGCAAAATCGCTGCGAGACAGTTTTTCTAATTCCCGGCGCACTGTTCCAGGATCAGCAGCAGGATCGTAAATCACATCACGAAAATCCTGGGCTATTCTCTCTTGACTTAACTGCCAAACATAAGTATTCAACAGGTAGTTTTCTACATCCGCACGAATCGGACTGTAAGGTTGCTTTGGTGTCGGTAGTCCTAATTGATCTGCTTTTTCACCAACTTTATCTTTGGCTGTAGTTAAAGCACCCAAGATTTTTTCGACATCTAAATCTGACAGATCAGTCCGTCCCAATACAATCCCACTCAAAGCTGTTATTCCCTGTTGTAATGTTCGCTGAATCGGTCCAGGGGTCGCTTCTTGGGCTGCTTTTTGATCTGCTTCTTTCGCAGAACGCATTTCCGCCATTAGCTGATCGAGTTTGCGATTAAGTTCGTCTGTGTTCGCTTGTCCTGGCTGGAGTGATTTAAGATAATCAACCAACTCAGCCATTTTATCTTGGGAGGGAGTTTGACTTACTACTTGTTGCCAAACACTGTACAAGGTATCGGCGATCCGGTTAGCATCACGCTTCGATAGGTCGGTGCGACTGCTGACTAAATCGATAAATTTTTGGCGATCAATATTGCGAATATCGCCTGAAGTAGCTATTTCTCTGACTTGCGGATCACCCAACAATCTTTCAAAATCACCGCGAATCTTGGTTAAGTCTAGTTCCGGTGGACGTACCATTTCTAGATAATCTTCGACTTTTTCGCGGACACTGGTAGGGTCGATCGCACTACCCAATTCCCGGCGAACAGCTGCTGCGGCGGCTTCGGTGGTGGCTACTACCTGCTGGTTTATAGCCTTTGCACCCAAGGCGGCGGTGGCTGTTCCCATTATTGCTTGAAAGCCGGAAGTTGCAGTGTTAACTACATTACCAATTAAAGAACCGACTGTGGTCGAACTCACCCAGACTAGCAATAAGAAGTATGCGCCCCAAATTACTAAACCGAGAGTTGCGCCTAGTCCTGGACTAAAAATCACCAGACTCATTTTGACAGCCAAAAAGCAAGCGATCGCTAGGGCGATCGTGACTGTAATTAAAGTCCAAATTCCAACTGCTGTACCAATTTTGCGGATAGTTCCCCCAAAACTGCCGACTTCCTCATGATCTGAATTTGAATCAGATGGACGTCCTAAATAGGAAATACCTGCTGCAACTGAAAGGTTAGTTAATACTAACTGAAACGCAAAAGCTAGGATTACGCCGGAAATTAAAGCAGTAAAAAAACGTGGACCTGAAATAGCAACCGATGCTTGTGCTGGTGAGATTCCTTGTGGCTCCACTGTCACCTGCGCTATCCAAAATAAAGACTGGTAGAGTTCCAGCGTTGTTACCGTACTCTGAAACATTCTATTTTTTTCCTCTATGTTTTAGCTATGTGGTATAAAAATTTGCTAATTACTTTTACATCTATATCATTCGCCATACACAATTCCTTAGCTCAGAATCGTGGAATTTAGGCTATTACAGCATCCGCCCCAGGTCTGATACTATCTACTGCGTTAGATATAAGTTTTTATCACTAATATTTCAACTTGCAATTATTGAGATTCTATCAGTGTTATCACTTAAAGTCTCGTTAAGTTTAATATTTGTTTAGATATAAAAAATTTTCACCCTCTTAGGGTGTATTTTCGCATTCAAAAACAGATTGAATAATCGTCCATTAGGAATGCTTAGAGTTTGTAACCATAGGAATACAGCAAGCTAATAATTCCTAGCTAAAGTAAACATATGTAACAAACAGTTGGAAAACACAAATTAGTTATTAGTTATTCAGCTTTAAAAATTATCAATTACTAATAGCTAATAACCAACAAAATTAAGCAATCATAGAATAATTTTGGAGACAAAAATGGAAACTCGTCCTTCAACAGATTTATCACCAGTTGCTCCAGCATATAACGGCAAAGATCGTAATGCTTTTTTATTTGGCTTAAATCCCCAAGCAGAATTATGGAATGGCCGTTTGGCAATGATTGGTTTTCTTGCTTATTTGATTTGGGATTTAGCTGGTTATAGTGTGTTGCGTGATGTTTTACATATCGTTGGTTATTAATGTCAACAATATGTAACGATGCAATGATGTGATGCACTTTTATTGAACAATATTGGTTTTAAAGGAGACAAAAAAATGGAAACTCGTGAAAAACGTCCTTCTACAGATTTACCAACAGTAGCTAATGCTTACAATGGCGTTGATCGTAACGCTTTTATCTTTGGTCTAAATCCCCAAGCGGAACTATGGAATGGCCGTTTAGCAATGATTGGTTTTCTTGCTTATTTGCTTTGGGATTTAGCTGGTTATAGCGTGTTGCGTGATGTTTTACACTTCATAGGTTAGTAAAAAGTTAAAGCTATAGCTCCCCGACTTCTTTAAGAAATCGGGGAGCTAATTCTCTCAATTTTCACAATTCATTTAGGATTGCTATATTAGGATGTGTTATTAATATCTGTAAAATGCCATTTTTTCTAGAGATTGGTGCATTACGGTATTACTAACGCATCCTTACTCCTGATTATTTGGTTTCGGTTTTAATAGCCTAAACCAAAACTGGGAACCTCCTTGCTCAAGAGGAATATAGCCAATTTCCCCACCCCAACGTTCTACTGTAATTCTGCAAAAGTATAGTCCCAGTCCAACTTTACCTGATTTTCCAACTTGGGAAAACTTATTAAAAAGATTTTTAGTTTTTTCTGCTGGGATACCAGCACCTTGATCATCTATAGTCACAAAAATACTATTTTCTTCTTGCTGTAAACTAATTGTAACTGCGGAGTTCATTGGACTATAGCGAAAAGCATTTTCCATCAAATTTGCAATAATCCTATTCAAACGTGATTTATCACCTACAACCCTCCAATCTGCTGTTATATCAACATTATTCGCAAGTTGTAAGTTTACTTTATTCAGTAAAAAAGTGGGTGATAAAAGTTGGATAACTTCTTGTGCAGAAGTTAAAATATTTGGAGCTAGATCGGCATCTACAGTAAAAGATTCTAGAGAATTTACTTCGGCAGAAAATGCATATAAAATATCTCTAATTAAGATTTCTTCCTGAAGTGTTTGTTTTTTTCCAATTTCTAAATACTCTCTAGCTTTTGGTGTTAAATTTTCAGTTTCTAACAGCATCAAACAGCAATTAATTCCACTTATGTGTCCAGCGATATCATGTATAATACAGTGAACCAAAATATCTTTTTTTTGGTTTTCTTTCATGATGTACTGGTAATTGAGTTGATTCTCTCTAGCTTTTTGAATTAGGTTTATTTTTTCTTCATATTCTTCCTCTAATAATTTGATTAATAATATTTTATTACTTTTCACGCAAATTGCTGTGGCTTCAAAATGATCTTCTTTGCCAGATAAATCTAATTGATACCAGATACCTGATTTTAATTGATTTTTGTCATTTTTGTTCCATAGCTCTTCAGCATCTATCAGGAAATTTTCTAAAAAGGGAAACTCTTCTTCTGGGATAAGTATTTGCATTCCAGATTTAACTTGATGAACACAAAATCTTTGTAACCAGCCTGGTGGAGTTCCAGTAATTCTAAAGCGGCCAAAGTTTAATCTCTCCAAAACTAGAGTATCTAAAGCAGCAAAAATATCTGCTGTAATAGAGTCGCTCATGATATGCACAATTTTGTTAAATGTATTTGTGATTAAATATTATTAATTTTATAATTGCTTAAAAATGGACGTTAATAAATTATAGATGTTTATTTATTTTTTTGTTAATTAACTATATCTTAGTTTAACTAATTACCTATATTTCTAAAATTTTATTAGCAAGGATTTGGAAAGATTCTTCGACACCCAAACCTGTCTTCGCACTCGTTTTAATGACAATCCAACCCCTTTGCACAACTTCGTTAATTTCGGCATCACTAATTTCCCATTCTTCTATTAAATCCCACTTATTCAGTATAAGTATAAATGGTACTATTCCAATAGTATTTTCGACTTTAATTTGTAAGTTGAAAGCTTTTTCCAGAGTATTCTTTCTCGTTCCATCTACCACTAATAAATATCCTGATGCTCCACGTAAGTATGACATCCGTACTTTTTGAAACTCATCTTCTCCATATAAATCCCAAAGAATAAAATTTAGATCTTGTCCTTGAAGATTGACTGTTTTTTTATCAATTTTTACACCGACTGTTGTTTGATACTTCTCAGAGAAAATACTGTGAACAAACCTTCCTACTAAACTAGTTTTACCAGTCGCAAATGCACCTACCATACAAATTTTTTTTTGCAGCATAAGTATCCTTTAGTTACGGGCATCAATTAAGAATACCTTAAAAGATACCCTACGATTAATTTGTTGGTTTTGTTCTGTAATTCCTGTGCTTGAAGATTGACTTGACCCTACACCCACGGTGCTAAAATTACTTGTATTGATACCTTGGGAATTTAAGTAAGCGATAATCTTACTAGCACGGGCTTGACTGAGTATTATATTTCTTTGCTCTGTTCCAGTGATATTTGTGTGTCCTATGATTTCAAAACGCACATCTTTACCTAAAGACTTGGCTACACTGAATAATTTTTTAATTGCGGATACTATATTTGATAATTTATTACTTTCACCTGGTAACAATTCAGTACTTCCCTCAAGAAAAAAGAGTTGATACTGCTCAATTTTTTGTTTATATAATTGCAATTCTTGTAGTTCTAATTCAAGTAAATTTTTATCAATGTATTGAGTGATACCAGGAATCAAACGCCAAGATTTTTTTGCTTCTAAAATCCATTCACGTGGTGCATTTCCCGTAGCATAAAGAATACCATTTTGATCAACTCTGAATGATACAGTTTTGGGAGCTTGCAGTAATTCTGCGGCCCTTTTTGCTATTATTTGCGGTTCAAGAGATACATAAGGTTGCCATTGACTGATAACTGTCTTAGAATTAATGTTCGCTTGTTTCATTAGTAAATACGGATCTGTAGCTAAGGGATCGCGCATTCCAGAAATAAAATTTTTTGCATATCCCTTCTTGGCTTGAATCACAACAATCCCAGGCTGAG
Source organism: Pelatocladus maniniholoensis HA4357-MV3 (assembly GCA_019359115.1). Taxonomy (GTDB): domain Bacteria; phylum Cyanobacteriota; class Cyanobacteriia; order Cyanobacteriales; family Nostocaceae; genus Pelatocladus; species Pelatocladus maniniholoensis. The sequence continues at coordinate 23,345 of JAHHHW010000148.1, read as the reverse complement.
AGTTGAGTTTTTCTAGATATGCATTCCAACGTAATTGTTCTCTAAAGCTAAAAAAGCTCCACATTCCTAGTGCGATCGCGATCGCACTAAAGAAACTCCATGCATAGATATATTTTTTCTTGGATGGAACTTTGTACCTTGCTTCTAAACATTCCTCTAGATAAGCTTTACTAATACTAAATAGTTTTGTTTCACCTGTAAAATCATGAAGTTCTCTATGCAATTTTAGGTGAATCTTTTCTATTGCGTTTTGAAAAACTAATCGTAGTTCTTGAGGAGCATTTCCTCGAATTATACCTGCTAATACTGCTTGTGGTCCTTCCTCAATCCATATGGTGAGTTCCCCAAACTGCAAACTTTGTAAAGCTTCATCTTTTTTGACATTGAAAGAGTCTTTGACAAAATCTTGAATCGCCGTCAACATCGCTGAAACTAAATCAGGATCTTGAGCAGCTACTTGTGGCGCTAAAATATGTTGCAGCAATAATCCAGTTTCTTTGTGAATTAAAAATACTTCTTCTACTCGATAAATCAGGGTGCGTAGTAGAACAACTTCAGCAAAAGTCTTCCCCGTCTGTCGTGCTTCTAGTCTCCACTTAAAACTTTGTGGTGACATACTGTGTTCTAGTGTTTGATTTAAAGATTGAATCATTTCACCTAGAACTGTGCTAATCGCCTTACGAGTAGCAGGGCCAATTATGGGAAAAAATGCTTCCGAAAGAACATTCAAATCTTGCTTAACAGAAGATTGAATTGCTTTTTCGACTGTGGGAACCATTGCTTCGGCTAATTTTTCATCTTGCAGTGTTCCCAAAATTACAGCTTCTGGAAGCAAACGACTAATATCTTCTGCTTGAATTTGAGGATTTTCTAATCGCTCGTATAGTTTATCAAGTTGTGCAGTTTCTACCCCTAATAGTAAACTGCGGAGTTCACTGAGTTCATTAGTAGCTTCTCCACGATTGTTGTTTATAGGTAATGTTTCATGAGGATTCTCATCATTAGAAACTTCGGGTGATTTGTACGTTAATTCATCAGGGTAATATTCATTCATTGCCAAAATTATCCAACTCACGATCTATGTTGAGTTGCATCTTTGTGAGAAATTTATTGGAAATTGAGGTTAGCAACTAGAAAGTAGAGACTAGTTAGTGATTAGTGGTTTTTTAGCTTTGTGTTCTCTACTTTGTCCCCCATGTCTTTCTTGTCTTTCTTGTCCCTTCATCTCTACTGTCGAGAATTCAGCCGTATGGCTAATTCTGTAAACATCGCTGCAAGAGTGGAACGATCTGTTTTTTCTGCACGTATTTCTTGAGATTCTTGTTGGAGTAGCGCTAAAATCTCTTCGTATTTTTGACGAATGTCATCCTGTAGGGTTTGAGATTGATTAAGAAGTTGTTCACGTAATTCACGTGTTTTTGTCGCTGCTTGTTCATCAAATTGAGAGAGTTTTCTTTCTATAGAAATATTGATTCCTTTTTGCTCTTCGCTGAGTGTTGTGATGGCTTCCTCTCGTTTGAATTGTTCGCTTTTTAGCTGATCATTTACAGCTTCAATTTCATTTTTTATATAATTTTCTAAATAGTCTAAACGTTTTTTGGTTTCATCTCGTAAGCTAGCACATTCTTTGATTAAACGGTCTTCTAGACGCGTAAACTTTTTTTCGAGTTCTCGCATCTGACCACCAAAAAGAATATCTCTGACTTTATCTAAACTGTTAATGTCGCCAAAGCTATTACTTATTGCAGACTGATTTATGCTTGGAACTAAACCACCTGGGGTTGAGTCTGCAAAATTATGATTAAATTTTTCTCCTTCCATCGAACTCATATTTTTAATCCTTGCTAGGTTGTAAGTTAGTTTAGCTTCTAGTTTGTTATATGTTAAGACAATTTATTATTCTTGCCTTAACCTTGTTAAAGTATTACTTTCTAGAGTAGCATCCTCGGATCAAGCAATATATTGTATTTCTAAAAGCTGGAAATATATATTAACGTAATATGGTTTCTCAATAAAGAAAAACAAAAAGGAATATAGTCACGTGAATAAACTGGGAGTTTAGAAGCCCTGTGGGTTCTGTGAAGCAGTATAGTTCTAGGAGTACTAGAGTAAAAAGCGAACCAGCACATACACTGATGCGGTACATAGTTGCAATAGCATAACAGGAATTCCGTAGTGCAGAAAAGTTTTGAAGGAAATACGGCGTCCATGTTGTTCAGAAATCCCGGCTGCTACGATGTTAGACGATGCACCGACTAAAGTTCCATTGCCTCCCAAAGTAGCACCAAACATCATTGCATAAAAGAGTGGTAAGACTTCTGGTGGAAGCTGTCCTTGAAAGTCTGGTGCGAGAACTTCTGCTGGCGCTAATCCAACATTGACAAGGTATTGTTTGAGTAAAGGAACCATTGCTACCACTAAGGGAATATTAGGAACTACGCTAGACAATAGCCCAATTAAAAATATTAAGCTCAGTGAACCTAAGAGAATATTTTTTCCCAAAATAATTGCTAATACTGCTGATAAACCGTTAATCACGCCAGTTTTTTCGAGTCCTCCAATTAGCACAAATATACTCATAAAAAATATCAATGTACTCCAATCAACATCCCGCAAAATATTATTAACAGAATCTATTTTGCTTTGATGTGACAAAAGCATTGCTAAAGCTGCTCCGAGTAAAGCGACAGCAGCTGGTGAAATCGGTACTGGAAGAGATTCTCCGATCACAAAAAACACTAATACAAGAGCTACAATTAATGCTCCCAACGATAAAACACGTGGATGATTAATTTGAGGAAGTGGTAATTGTTCTAAATTTTCTAGTTTTTTATGCCAAATTTTGCGAAATAAAAATGGCAAGATAGCGATCGCAGTCATAACAGCGATCGCTCCACCCAAACTCAAGCGCCATAGATAATCTGTAAAGCTAAGATTGATAGCTTCACCTACAATAAATGTTGCCGGATCACCTACTATCGTGAGCAATCCAGAACTATTAGCAATGAACACCATTAGAATTAATAATGGTACAAAATTGACTCCAACTTCTTGAGCCATTGGCGGAATTAATGGAGCTAATAGCATCACTGTTGTAGCATTTGGTAAAACGGCACAAATAGGAGTAGTAATCGCCACAATACCTAGTAACAGACGTTTACCTTCTCCTTTTGCTAATAGCACCATTTGAGTTGCTAAATACTCAAATATTTTTGTCGGTTCAAATGCGCGAACCAATACCATCACACCAAAAAATAAACCAAGTGTGCCGTGACTTTTGCCTATATAGCCAATAGCTTCTTGTAAAGTCATGACATTGGTAAATACTAATAACAAAGCACCTAACAATGCTGCAATTGTTAGATGAATCCACTCTGTCATGATCAAAAAAATGACAGTAATAAAAGTAAAAATACTCAAAATCTCTTGCCAGCTTTCCACAGATTACTCCTGGATTAAGTATGTCGGCACAAATTAAGCTAATTTCAGTTATCAGTTGTTTATTCTATTTGATGTTTTATTAGTACTTTTTGAGTTGGGAGCATCCCAAATGTTATAAAAAACTCGCCTACGATTTAAATCGCAGTCTCATAACTAAAGTCTTGCTCAAGCAGACTGTTTGATTTATTTGAACTGTGAAGCTAGGATAAAGTATCCCAATAAAAAATCAAAAATACTAATTGTATAAGCTTGTAGAGAGTGCAGCAGAGGCGTAGTATTTGCTTATTAATTAACACTTATTACAAGCTTATAATTTTCATTCTTCGTCAATACAAGTGGGTATACCCAGTACCGGACAAGGAAAATTAGAACCAAGTTTTTGCACAATTGGATGTTTGGCTGATTTACAGCCTAAAAATAATATAGTTGCTGCTTCTGATGCAACTACTTTATTTAGTTCATCAGCTACGCAGCCAAACCGCAAATGAGCTTTAAAATAACTCTGCCATTCTTCAGCAAGACAACGTGCTTGCCATAATATTCTTTCTGCTTGTGCAAATTTATTTGTTTGAGTTAAGACAGGAGTTTGAACATTTTTTGATGGTAAACTAATTGGGCAATAATTTGGAAACTGCTCAAATGATTGACTTGTTTGAAATTCCTGTGCTGGCAAAATATAAAAAAAATCATTTGTTTGGTATTCTTCTAACACGTAAACAGCTTGAACTAGAACATGTAATTTTGTCGCTAAACGTGTTTGATGAGCAATCAACAAGCTAATATCTAACGCGGTGTGGCTATTAGGAGAACTATTATAGCCAACTATAAAATTGATTGATTTTGTGGATTCAGGATGTTCTGAGAAAGATGTTATTGAGTTACAGTGCAATAACATTTGCTCAATTAAGTCATCTCTATTGATCGCGTCTTGCAAACGCACTAACATGGGTTTGATATTCACAGCATTCACTTCTTTGCAATCAAAATTGGATGTTACTAGTTGGTACTTTATTGTTGTTAGTTACTTGTTAGTTGGTAAAATTTACTTATTCTAAACAACAAATAACAGTCAACAAAGTACTAAGTAGGTCGGCATAAATAAAGCTAACTCATGAGGATCGTCATTTGTCATTGGTAAGGGTTTCAGCGATTTTAGATTTCTTAACATAGTGATGCTTATTTTCGCCGACTTACTTATCTACTATTTTCTATCTACTAACAAATAAGTATTCATCAGTAGTAAAATTCTGAGCTAGGAAATTTAAGTCCAAATTAGCAACGAATACTTCTGGCGATGTTGGCATCAATTCGTAGTTAGCCAATGCAATCACCCACCACAACAGGATAATTCACAAAAATCCGACAACAGGATACAAGATTACATCCTTGAGAACAAAAGGTTTTGCCTTTTTTCCATCAGTTTGGCTAGCAACTGCAAATATTGCAGCCAAATTTAATTGAAAGATCATAGATGCAACCTCAACAGAGTCAAGTGCAGGTACAAAAAATCTGAGCAGTACCAGCCAAGGAAGCTGATGAGGTTTAAACATTGAAATAATGCTCTGTGCCTCTTCAGTCTCCTCTCAATGCCTACGAAGTTAGCTGACGGGCTAGGACTGAGAGATGTCCTTCTCATTTGAGATATGCCCCAAAATATGGTTCCTCCGCTCCAGCGTTAGCGTTGTCATTCGCTAGATTAGGCTGACTTACTCTACTTTAAGAAAATAAAGTAACATATATTTTTTGATATTGTATATCAATCTTAAGGTAAATATGATGATGGAGTATTAAGTTTATTGTTACAAAGTTAATTTATCAAACTTATAAGCAGAAATTTAATCCGTAAAAACTACGTTGACAAAGCCAAGTAAGAAAATAAATTGACTTTACTACTTTTGAACATCCTTGTACAATATGCCGACAAAAAGCAATATTTGCAAGATTGAAGATGTATAAAAATCTGGCGGCGATAACTACCTTGAGTTTCTTGTTGACAACATTCACACCTGCGGTTGCTAAAGCCGAAACAGTGATGGAAAAAGTAGCACGGACAGGAGTACTAACAGCAGGTACTAGCAAAGATGCAATTCCTTTTGCCTATACCAGTAATCAGGGACAATTGGTTGGTTATTCCGTAGATATGTTGAATCTGATTAAAGAACAGTTAGAAAAGGAACTGGGAAAAAAAATTCAATTGCAATTGGTAACAGTGACACCAGGAGAACGGATTCCGAAAATTCTAAATGGACAAGTGGATATTGTTTGTGATGCTAGCAGTTTTACTTGGGAACGGGATAAAAAAGTAGATTTTTCACTGAGTTATGGTGCTACTGGTACTCAATTATTAGTAAAAAAGGGAAGTAATTTGGGTTCTCCTCAGTCTTTAATCGGTAAACGTGTTGGTGTACTGAGCCAAACTACCAATGAATTAGCACTCAAGCGAGTTCAACCCCAAGCAAAACTAGTCTTATTAAAAGATCGGGCAGCAGGATATACTGCTTTGCAACAGGGAAAAATTGATGCTTTTGCATCAGATAGCATCCTATTAGAAGGATGGTTAGGAACAACGAAAAACCCAGATGCTTTTCAAGTGGTACCAGATCGCCCTTACTCTAGAGAAGGTATTGCATGTATGGTTCCTGAAAATAATTCTAGATTCCTCGACTCAGTTAACTATACTCTCTACAAGTTCATGCAAGGATTCGTAGATAGTGACAAACGAAATGTTACTATCTTTGATCGCTGGTTTGGTTCTAATGGCGTAGTTTTTCTGAACAACGATTTACGCGATTTAGCAGTTGAAACCATGCAAATCATGATTGAATCCCGCGAAGAGATTCCTAAGTAGATAAGTAAGTCGGCACAAATAAAGCTAACTAGTTGGGATCGTTATTTGTCATACTCTACCTTGAAGCCGAAGAAGGCGCGTCTATGTCATTGGTTATTGGTTAGGCTTTTAGACATGTTTACTTTTCGTAACTCAGTTATGTTTATTCCCACCGACTTACTTAATGGGTAATGGGTAATGGGTAATTGGTTTACCCATTAGACCTCTTGCAAAAGTCGAATGAACCCCCCTCAATCCCCCCGTTCACGGGGGGAAGATTTAGTTCCCTCCCCGTAAACGCTTAGGGTTAGGGTGGGGTAAAAATATTTTTGCAAGAGGTCTATTACCCATTACAATTTTTCTTCTATATCGGCTGTGGGAAAATATTTGTCTATTGCCTCACCGAGAAACAAACTTAAAACTCCCAGTAAAATTCCTATTCCCATAATGCTCAATTCAACACTACTAAAAAGTGCAGCACTGGGGTAAATAAAAGTTAAAGCAAGCATTAAAAAACTTGAGATACTACTTGCAAGCAAAGATAGCCTCACACTAACTTTAGAGAAGGTGTAATATCCTGTTTGAGAAAGCAGGTAGGCAATAAAAGGAACAAGCACTGCCCCTACATAGGCTGCATAAAAAGCTACTATTAGAAAGACAATCTCACCACCTTTGAGGGCAACAATTAGACTCAACAAAGCATTTGTAATTGTAATCAGCAACCGACTATACTTGGACGCAGGCAGAATGTGGAAATCCAAGATAGTTTTGGTTTGCATCTGTAATGTACTGCTGCCAACACCCAAGGCTGGAACCAATAGAGATGCCATCAGGATAATACCCAAAGGCTTATCAGTTCCACCACCAATCCATGACAGGATAAAGGGAAGCGTTTGTTTACCATCAATACCAGCAGGCAAAATTCCTGCCTTTAGGGCTGCTACTACAACAGAGGAAGGTAATAAGGCGAGTAAAAACAATGAAATTGCTGCTAACAGACAGCCTCGATACACATTCGCCACATCTTTTGTTCGGACAATAAATTGCTGATACCTCATGTCTACGAGAAGTAGGAGGATTGTAGATAGCGAAATGCCCAGTTTTGTTGTTGAACTTACAACTTCAAGTGAGGTAGTGAACTCCAAAGGCGATCGCACATAGTCAGGTATTGCGTGCAACACCCAAAGTCCATACAGCAGAGATAAGAAATTTAGAACCAGTAGCCCTCGAAGTATCCAGCTAGCTTTTTCGACAGGTAGCAAAGAAATAATTGTAACTAAAATAGCCATTCCCAACATTGTGGGTAGCGTCGATATTCCCAATACCTTGAGGATGAATGCTCCAGAAATCAACTGGACGGCTGCGATCCCAATCAGAGACGCCCACGACATCAATCCTACAAAGATTTTTACCTTATTCCCATAGTAGGAACCGAGCAAAGTCCAGATTTGCTCGACTTTTGTCCAATAAAACTTTGCCAGTCCCATCATCGCAATGGTACCCAAAGCAATGCAGACGGCGTAAAGACTACCAGCTATACCCAAAGTCAATGATTGTTCAGCAGTTCCCAAAATAAACCCCAAGCCGTAATGGGCGGACACCAACAAAGCCGCTAGCGATAAGGCGTCCAGTCTCCGGTTTTCACTCATATTGGCATTAAACTTAGTTGAACTTATTTATATCCCACATTCCGCACTTCAATAAGTAGCATGGGTAAACTACATAAACAGAAAATGCGCTCATGAGAATTTGAACAATCAAGTAACCAGAAAAATAAATAAATTATCCACATCCAAATTCCAGCTTTTTTACACCATAAAAAAGCTTGTTATTCAACAATATTTAATTAGGATTTTGCAATCAGTTAGGGAAACATCAGATTAAGCAATACTGAAGAGCCGAGAGTTCAAAACTCAGATAATAAGTAATACTTTTGACAAGCTAAAGGCAAAAATGGCAGGATTCGACAACGAAAATCCGTTAAGTTCAGAATCCTCCGCCAACCTTGTGCAATCATCAAGTGAATCCCCTGAAAGCATTGAAATATCCAACGCAAAGTGGGGGATTGTGTGTCTTTGTTTAGTTGATTTTTCACTGTAGTTTTTTGGTGCTATGATTCCTAAGTGATCCAAGTTTTTACTTTCAAACTCTAGAGTTTGGTAATTCATTTTTTTGGTAACTTTACTTAATTCCGGCTAATTTTTACTCATTCTCCCATCTTTTTTCCGGCATTTACTATCAATACCATGAGGATTTCAAACAGTTAGTAATGTTTGTCATACTGTCTATATTAATTACTCACTAGTTTATGTGATTATATTTAATTGAAATTGTATCTCTTAGTACTAGGATATGTGCTACAAAATGAAGTGCGGAATGTGGGTTCAATGGAAAGCCGATTGATTTTGATGCTTAATTAATGCGCTCGCTACAGCTACAGCTACAGCTATAACAATGTCGTTTCAGGAGTCGAGTGATGACATACTCAAAGTATCTATCGATAATTTTCGTAAGTCGAGCGAGTATGCCTTCATTTCTATTTGAGTAAAATGCACAACTTATCTCTCAACTGTACCTCACTAGACCGGGAAACGCTATATTATCATTTTGGCGATTCTTTAAGAACAGAATCTTGATAGTCTTTAATTTTTTCATACAAACTATCAACAGTTTCTTGGGCAAACAGTTTTTCTTTCAGTTGTAAATAATCACCTTCGCCTAGTTTACAAGCTGCCCAAAATTTCATTACTTTCGATGGCTCTAGATGTGTGAGTAGAACCTGCATTGCTTCTTGTAAATTTTGCTGTTCGTTAATAACTTTAATTGTCATCTTCTATCTCCAAAATAAAATCAGTTGGGTTGATTACTTTAAGTGATAAATCTTGACAGCGATTGATTAATCTCTTATCGCAGGTGATAAAATAATCACTTTGAGAAGCTTCGGCACAAGCAATGTGGAGAGCATCAACGGCTTTAATTCCTTGTTGTTCTAGTTGTTTTGCTCTCCCCCTAATATTTTCATCTACTAATACTCTCAATGTAGCTATTTGTAAGTATCGCTCCATTGACTTCTGGTTTACAGAAAAAGGATTACGGCTATTTTCATATTCTAGAACTGAAGAACTAACTAATTCTACTAATTTTGCTTCGACCATTTGCAAAATTAAGATGACAGCTTGTGTTTCTAAAAATATTTTTGGCTGTGTTTGGTCATCAAAGGGGCGGTTATAAATACTTGTGTCTAAATAAATCCTGGTCATGTGTTGGCACTTGGCTAAGGTATCTTCTCTAGCATTGGGCATTATAGAAAGGTTTTCAGGACATAGTGCAGCTTTTTACAACATTTTGGTATAATGCCAAACTCGTATAGATGATTGTGTAGACGTGGTACATATAGCTATTAATTAAGTAAAACTTATCAACTAAACAATCTTGACATTAACATTAATGTCAAGGTTTACCGTAAGAGAGTCAATACTAATTCGACTCTCATGCTTTATCCAGAACGGTTGCATCAACTTACTAAAGAACATGCAGATACGGTAGCAGCTCTCGTGTGTGGGTTGTTTTTATTTTGTGGATGGTTCGCCTTACACCTTGGCTTTTTAGGATGGGCGCTGTTGCTATTACCCATCGCCTATGTTATTGGTGGCTACGAAAGCGCCCGCGAGGGATTCACAACCCTGATCAAAGAGAAAGAACTAGATGTAGATCTGCTAATGATAGTAGCGGCGCTTGGTGCAGCTGGGCTAGGTTTATGGCGAAGAGAGTATTACTTAATCATCGATGGGGCTATTTTGATTCTCATCTTTGCTATTAGTGGCGCCCTAGAAGGTTATGCTATGCGGCGAACTGAACGCAGTATCCAGAGTTTGATGAGCTTAACACAAGATACAGCAACAGTTGTGCGTCAAGGTAAAGAAGAATTAATTGCGATCGCGCAGTTGCAATTAGGAGATGAAATCATCGTCAAGCCAGGAGAATTAATTCCCACAGATGCAGTAATTCTGGAAGGATACAGTACTCTCAACCAAGCTGCAATCACAGGCGAGTCTTTACCTGTTGAAAAAACAGTCGGTGATGAAGTATTTGCAGGTACGCTAAACGGCTATGGGGCGCTGAAATTAAAGCTGCATCAACCACCGGAAAGTAGTTTGATTCAACGGGTAATTCGTTTAGTACAGCAAGCACAAACACAAACACCTCCTTCTCAACAGTTTATTGAACGATTTGAACGAGGATATGCACGAGTAATTGTGATTGCTGGAGTATTGCTGTTGATTTTGCCACCATTCCTTTGGAATTGGGACTGGGAAACAGCGATTTATCGTGCTTTGACTTTTTTGGTGGTGGCTTCTCCCTGTGCATTAATGGCTGCAATTATGCCAACACTACTATCTGGGATTGCTAACGGTGCAAAACAGGGAATTTTGTTTAAAAATGGCTCTCAATTAGAAATGGTGGGGAAAGTACGAGCGATCGCTTTTGATAAAACAGGTACTCTAACAACAGGAGTTTTAGAAGTATGTGAAGTGATTTCCATAAGTGAATGCACAAAAGAATATGTACTAAATATTACTGCTTCTATAGAATCTCGTTCCGAACATCCCCTTGGTGAAGCAATTGTCAAAGCAGCAAAAAACTTAGATTGGACAGCCGCAACAGAAGTACAAGCTTTCCCCGGACAAGGAATTATAGGTATTGTAAATAACCAAGAAATCATCGCCGGGAAAGATAATTTTGTCCAAAACTATGTTGTTGATTTACCTCAAAACTTAATTGAGATAGCTACCAAGTTTGAGTTACAGGGGAAAACAGTTGTTTGGATAGCACAAAAAACATCACAGCAACATCAAGTGTTAGGTATTATAGCTATTGCTGACACAGTGCGATCGCAAGCAGCAGCAACTATTTCTCATCTGAAAAAATTGGGAATTGAGCAAATAGTCATGTTGACTGGAGATAATCAACAGACTGCTGAAAGTGTAGCGCGGGAGTTGGGAATAGATCGAGTATATGCAGAGTTACTACCAGAAGACAAACTGCATGTAATTCGTCGCTTACAGCAAGAGTATAAAACAGTCGCCATGGTAGGTGATGGTATCAATGATGCACCAGCTCTAGCTCAGGCGTCTGTAGGTATTGCCATGGGGACAGCAGGAAGTGATGTAGCATTAGAAACTGCGGATATTGTCTTGATGGCAGATAGATTAGAGAAAATCGAAGTAGCAATGCGCTTAGGAAAAAGAGCGCAAGCAATAGTCAAACAGAATGTTACTATTGCTTTAGGATTTATTCTTTTACTATTAATTGGCAACTTCTTGGGTGATATTAACCTACCTATCGGTGTAGTCGGACATGAAGGATCTACTGTGTTAGTTACCCTGAGTGGTTTACGATTGCTGAAAAACTGAGTATTTGTTGATTGGAACAAATAAATCAAGTTTTGCGACTCGTAAATCAAGTTTTGCGACTCGTAAATCAAGTTTTGCGACTCGTAAATCAGGTTTTGCGACTCGTAAATCAGGTTTTGCGACTCGTAAATCAAGTTTTGCGACTCGTAAATCAGGTTTTGCGACTCGTAAATCAAGTTTTGAATTCGTAAATCAAGTTTTGCGACTCGTAAATCAGGTTTTTGAATTTTAAATTAGCTTCACAAGTCATAACACAGATTTTTGAGTTAAAAATCTGGCTTAAATATTGTAAATCTCTTTTTTTCATGAAATTTCACTAGAATACCTTCCCATCAGGGCTATTTCACTCTAGACATAAACCGCCCTGAACTAAAGTTACCCAAAATCCTTGTAGAGACGCGAAATTACCCTGGGGGATCTTGCTACGCGTCTCTACATTAGTTTTCACAGAGGTCTAATACCATTTCACAAAACATCTGATACAAATACAGACCCTGTAGAGACGCGATATATCGCGTCTCTACAAAATTTATGTGTATCGTGATTAACGTGAAATGGTCTAATACATTAGACCTCTTGCAAAAATATTTTTACCCCACCCTAACCCTAAGCGTAAACGGGGAGGGAACTAAATCTTCCCCCCGTTCACGGGGGGATTGAGGGGGGTTCATTCGACTTTTGCAAGAGGTCTATTGAGAGTGGGGACTTCCGCGAGGCGTTAAATTTCTACACTATGTTTTTTGGCGATTTGACAAAGTTGCTCAAACTGTTCTTGTGATGCTAAGTTTAGCTTCTCGTCTGTTGGTAGTTCATTTTTTGGGCCTTTAGGAACTAAATATTTGACATAGAGAGAAATAAAATCAACGATCGCTGCTATCCCAGGTAAAGCATGATTGTCAGCTTGCTTACCTGCTACCATAATCGCCATACTTCCCTCAATCGATTTTCTGGTAGCATCGGCAAATTGACCAACCAATTCTTGAATATAATCTACAGTCTCCAGGTTCTTTAACTTCACCAGATCTGGAGTAAATTCGTATCCTGCTGCTGTTGCTTGTTCCAGCACACACCATTGTGTGAACTCTTGCAACACTGCTTCAGGAAGACCAGCGAGATGATTGTGTAATTCTGAATTAGACACTAGCTTACCTTATAAATTTTCAGTTTTCTTCGTGTCTTTAGTGCCTTGGTGGTTCAAAAATAAATTTTATTAACCACTAAGACACTAAGAGGATGTTTGAAAAGTCATGATTGATGTATCAAATATTTTTTACCCCACCCTAACCCTCCCCTTTATAAGGGGCTGCGGTGTACACAGAAGTCTTATAAAGTTGCCTAGTAGCGTTTTGATCCCCCCTAACCCCCCTTAAAAAAGGGGGAACTAGAATCAAAGTCCCCCTTAAAAAGGGGGATTTAGAGGGATCAGAGGATTTATGTGTACACCGCAGTTTATAAGGGGAGGGAACCGGATTTCTCTTGTTTCCCCCCTTTATAAGGGCTACGGTGTACACACAAATCTAGGTTGAGCGCATCTGTACCGCCTCGGAATTTATTCCGAGTCTCATAGCGCAAGTCCTCTGAAGAGGACTCAAAAAAAAGTTTGTTCCAGTCCACTTGAGTGGACTTTCGCTATGAGCCTGGAACTTTAGTTCTAGGCGGGATACAGTTTCAACATGAAAAATTTTGACTTGTGTGTACACCGTAGCTTTATAAGGGGGGATTAAGGGGGGTAATAATGTAATTAAAATTACAGCCAATCACTTTTCAAACAACCTCTAAGACTTCAAGTTAAAACGAGATTATGCCGTGCGAAAACGTGCCAGTTCTTCGCCTGTTTTGGCATCATGGGCGTGAACTGTACACACTAAACAAGAATCAAATGATCGGGCGACATGACCTACTTCTATAGGGTCAGCTGGATCAGCAATGGGTGTACCCATTAAGGCTTCCTCAATGGGGCCAAGCTTTTGTTCGGCGTCACGGGGTCCGATGTTCCAAGTACTAGGGGCGATGACTTGGTAATTCTTGATTTTGCCATCTTCTAGTTCTACCCAGTGGCACAGGGAACCCCGCGCTGCTTCTGTTGCACCCCAACCACGCCCATCTTTTTGTTTGGGTTTGATGTACCAAGGTTCATTTAATTTGAATTCGCGCAAACAGCGTTCGGCTTGGCGATACAACTTGACAATTTCGTGAACCCGTGCCAACTGACGAAGATGAACGCTGGGGCCGCTCATCCGCTTGAAAACATCAAGGATAAATCCATCATAATGTTGCCAAGATTCGCCGTGTGTACCACCTGCGACCAATTGTCTTGCTAAGGGGCCAGCTTCTAAACGTCCATATTCGTTGTGACGGACTGCACTTGACCAAGAATAAGCACCGTTGAAGTCTTTATGATTTTTGGCGATGGGGTTGGTGGTGCGATCGAAGGGGTGAATGTCTCCTGTACCTTCTTCGTACCAAGAGTGAGTTGTATTCTCACGGGCAAAGGTATGATCCATCAAGGTGTGAGTGTCGCTGTAACTGTCGTACACTCCACTTTTCATGATCATGGCAGCATTACGGCTGGCGATAGTCGGTTTTTGGTATTTATCTTCATGGGGTAAATATCCCCAAGTAACGTATTTACCTACACCGCCACCAAATTTATCTAGACCAATATCTAAACCCATGCGCCAATAAAAACCCAAGTCAGACTGGCGATGATTACGATTTTCATGCAACCAAGCCATGAAGTCATCATAGGTCTGGATTTCTTCATAGCGTTCCAAGGAACAACCCAACCACACAGGTTCTAACCAATTGGTGCGGAAGTATTCTAGGATTGACCAGGCGCGGGTAATATCGGTGAGAGTGGGGGCGCACATCACGCCACCGGGAACCATGTAACTAGAATGGGGCCATTGACCACCCAAAAGGGCATAAATTTCTACTGGTTTCGCAGAAATTGTGACACCGATTTCGTAATGCTTGCCAGTAAAGGCAGCAAAGCGACGGACTGCTTCTTGATAATAACGGCTGTTTTGGTATTTTTTATTGGTGAGATCGATCGCAAATAAACCGTAAAAATAGCGGGGTATACTTTGAATTGTTTCGACTATTTGACCGAGGTTTCTGGCTAAAATCGCATTGGGTGGAACTTCTGTTTCCCAAGCGGTATCCAATGCCCAAGATGCACAGGTGAGGTGAGAACCACCGCAAATTCCACAAATACGAGGTGTGACAATTAACCCGGCTTGGGGATCTTTGCCACGTAGAATAACTTCAAATCCTCGGAAGAGTTCGGCGTGAGTCCAGGCGTTGACTACTTGTCCATCTTCGATTTCCACCCGCACATCTAAATCGCCTTCTACCCTCCCCACGGGTGAGATGTCTAATATTTGAGTTCCCATTCTCCTTTCCTTTTAATGATTGTTTTGTAGTAAGCACAAAGCGTGTTTACTACGAACTAAACTAAGAAAAAGTCTTCATCTGCCCAAGCTGGGGCTGCATCTTTGGCGACTACGGTAAGTAGAGCATAGTCTTTTTGTTTGACTCCTGGTGGTAGTTCTTTGGGAACTCCCATGACAGTTTGAGTTTTAAATACAGTTCCCGGTTTGAGGTCAAAGAAGGGAAATTCTGGTTCGGTACAACCCAAACAAGGCATTCCAGCACGGGTTTTGGAAGAAACGCGGTTCCATAAGATGCGGTTACAAGAAGAATGAGTCATGGGACCACGACAACCCAAGTCGTAGAACAGACAACCTTTACGTTGACCAAATTCCGCAGTGCTTGCTTTATATGCAAAGTGAATGTTGCGGGTACAACCTGTTTGAGTGAAGGTTTTGAAGAAAGTTTGGGGACGATGGAATTCGTCAAGGGTAATATCGCCAATTCTACCAGTGGCGATCGCCACTAATATCTGCGTTATCCAATCGGGGTGGGCGGGACATCCAGGAATATTAATTACAGGTACTCCGGCTTTGGAACGATAATCTGACCCTAAAAAACCACCTTTTTGGCGTTTGAGAAATTGTAAACCTTTGGATTCACTAGGGTTGGGTTCCATCGCGGGAATTCCTCCCCAAGTAGCGCAATCGCCGACTGCTACTACATATTTAGCGACTTTTGCTAGATCGCTAACCCAATTTTTCATCGGGCGATAGGCAAAGCGATTCCATTCTCCTGTACCATTAGGGGCATTAACTACACTACCTTCAAATACCAAGATATCTACAGGGATTTTACCTAAAACGCAATTCCACAGCATCCCTTGCAGATGGTCTCCTAGTTCTTGTCCCAAGGAAGGATGCCATAGTACGTTAATACCAAAGTCGGATATTAAGTCGCAGACAGTTGGTTCTTCTGCATTTAAAAATGACATAGTGTTGCCTGAACAGGCACCACCTTGTAGCCATAATAGGTTAGTCATTGGCTGTGTGTTTGTAGGGATTGGGGATTAAGTTAGTAGCAAACCCAGTTCATGATGCCCACTTAAAAAACTTGTAGAATCTCAAGTTTCAGGAACAATTTATTTTTCAATATCAAATACATTCAGTTTAAATTCTACACAGTTCAACAAAAATTAATGTAGTTAATCAATCTAATTCAATAACAAACATATATTTTTTAGTAACAGCAAATACATGAATAGGATATTGATTAACAACATATCGTATCCGCAATTTTTCTATATTAAGCATACAGATAATAGTTGGCAGTTCAATATAATTAAGTATATCCATTATTGATGAACTCCACAAATGAATATTGTAAATATACTCATAATGCTCAGAGAATGTTAATAAAAAACATTTGTAATATTTGATTTTGCAACACAATTAACATTCGGTTTATGTATAGACTGCGATTATATATCAACAAAGTATTTATTACTAATTGACAAATAGTTAACAAAAAATTAATAGATTAAGATTGAGATAAATAGTGATGTCTATCTACTAGATTTTTATGAGCAGCTAATTTATATTAGTGAGGTCTGATAGTAGTTCAAAAAACCCGCCTACAATTGAAATCGCAGTCTACTTGATTTATTTGAGTCGCATGAAGACGACTTGTGCTATTAGCTAAGAGTTTAAACCCAAGCGCGATATATTTAAAATGGGATGTTCCCCTCGGATTCATCTATGGAATTAATTCAAAATCTCAAATCCAAAATCCCAAATCAGATGACTCCAAGTATTAGCGATACCGCAGTCAAAGCAGCAATTGCTGCTATTAGTTCTGAATCCGCATCAATAAAAGATAAAATTGAGATGCTGATTGAGATGGCACATGGTTTTGTCAAAAAGCCAAAAACTACTCAAGATTTATGGAATGCGATCGCCCTATATCAAGAAGCAGAAAATTTATGTGATGATGATAACTTTTTGCTGAAAGCGCGAGCGAAAATAGGAAGCGCTGGAGCGCTAAGATCAATACCGAACGATACAGAAGAATTTTTATTGCAAGCGCAAGTTTTGTACACAGAAGCATTACCTATTTTGCAAGAATTCGCCTCATCAGAAGAACTTGCGGAAGCCCAAATGAACTATGGCTTGGTGCTACAGTCTTTAGTACCATTCAACTTAGTACAGATCGGAGATAGCATTCAGGTATATCAGGATGCTTTGCGAGTATTTACTTGGGAAAAATACCCGCAGGAATATGCAATTTTACATAACAATATTGCGATCGCTTACCTTTCTATGTCAGGAGGTTCCCAACAGCAATATTTATTTGAAGGGTTGGCGGTACAAACTTTTGAAGCTGCACTGAAACATATTCATCTGATTGATCATCCCAGAGAATATGCGATGTTGCAGAATAATTTGGGTAATGCGCTGCAATATTTACCATCATCTCATCCCTTGGATAACTTGATGCGAGCGATCGCAGCTTATGATCAAGCATTAAAAGTGCGTAATTCCAAAGATACACCAATAGAATACGCTAACACTATTGCCAACAAAGCTAATGCTTTATTAAACTTACCTGATGATTTAAACCAACCAGAAATAGGTAATAATCGAAATCTTATACAAGCACGTAATTACTATCAACAAGCTTGGGAAATTTTTACTCAGCATGGATATAGAGAACAAGCCCAAGTAGTAACCCAAGTCTTGGAAGAATTATGAACCAAAAGGAGAAAAATCATGACAGATATACTTACAACTTTAGCATCTGGTGATGTGAACCTATTCACAGGATTTATATGGTTATTAATAGCGACTGGCTTCTCTGTAGTCGGGGGTGCGATTGGCGGCATAATTTTAGCTGGAGAAGAATTAGGTTATAATTTTGCTGCCACAATTGGTGGATTATTTGCCCCTGCTGGAGTTATTCCAGCCATATTATTAGGATTATTCTTACTAAATTTTTGTCCCAAATTTTAGGAGGTTTTATGTTAGAAATTGGCTGGTTTTCTGCTAAGTTATTTTTGAAGGGTAAATTAATACGTGATCCGAAGTATTTTTGGCAGCAAACCGCTATTGGTGCTAGCATCGGCTTACTTTTACTAATTGTTCCATTGTTTTTACATATTCCATTATGGTTAACAGTAATAGTATCGAGTATCACAACAGGTACTATTATGCCTTTTTTACTTCAAGATTTCCGCATGAAGTAAAGACGCGAAATTTCATGTCTCTAGTCTTAATTATTTCATTAGACCTCTTGCAAAAGTCGAATGAACCCCCCTTAATCCCCCCGTGAACGGGGGGAAGATTTAGTTCCCTCCCCGTAAACGCTTAGGGTTAGGGTGGGGTAAAAATATTTTTGCAAGAGGTCTATTCTAGACATAAACTACCCTGAACTAAAGTTCACCGGCTAATAGTTTAAGTCCGTTGATATGGACTAAATTACCAATCAACAGTCGGTTTTAACCGAGTTTTGCTATTAGCCTCACCAATTAATTATGAAGCGGGCTGGATGAGAATGAAATAGCCCTGACGATTTTTATCGTATCTCTACAAAATCAATACGGTTCGTTTAATAATTTTTCGTCATGATTTGGAAATGTAGAGACGTTGCAGTGCAACGTCTCTACAGGATTTAAATGTTCGTATATTTATATTATCCAAACCGTATTGTCTACACAATTATTATTTATATGATCACTAACTAATGACAAACTTGGAAGAATTAGTAAAAGAAATTAGCCGTTTTGAAGCGATAATATCTGAGTGGGAAGAAAGCCAAAGATGTGTAGCTATAGGATTAAAACGTGCTATCGAAGATTTACATAAAGAAGCGCTAACCCGTTTAATTAAAAGTGTGAAACAAGAATCAATATCAGTTTTACGTAATGCTGTTCAAGACGAAATAGTCTATGGGGTGCTACTTTATCATGAACTAGTCAAATCACCAAAACCACCTTTACAACAACGTATTCAACAAGCTTTAGAAGAAGTCCGTCCTAGTTTAAAAAGCCATCATGGAGATGTAGAATTAGTGGCAATTAAAGCACCAGATATAGTAGAACTAAGATTAATCGGTACTTGTAGTAATTGTCCAGCTTCCACACTAACTTTATCTCAAGCAATTGAACAAACAATTAAAACATATTGTCCAGAAATAAATCATGTTATTGCGGTAAATTAAATTTATTGGTTTTTAAATGAATTTTTCATCAGCATTACATGCTCACAATTTACCATTATCACCTAATGGTGCAGAAGTAATTTTAGGTAGAATCATGAAACCGGAGGAATTAGCAACTCCTGTTTTACCTAGTCCCATTGAAATGTTCGGTCCTCGTGCAGCTTGTTTAATATCAGAAAATGGGCCTTTATGGGTTGCAGATACAGGACATCATCGCTTATTAGGATGGCAAAATTTACCAACCCAAGATAGTCAACCTGCTGACTGGGTAATTGGACAACCAGACTTTCATTGTGAAGGACAAAATGCTAAAAGTACACCAGGAAAGACAACTTTGAGTGTACCAACAGGAATTTGTCGCTGTAGTGAAGGAATGGCGATCGCAGATGCATGGAATCACCGCGTTTTGATTTGGAAAAAAGTACCAGAAGACAGCAATGTCCCAGCAGATTTAGTTTTAGGACAAGTAAATTTTAGTGATTACGAAGCAAATCAAGGTAAGCAAGAAGCAGCAGCAAATTCTCTCAATTGGTGTTATGGGGTTTTCTATCACCAAGGAAAATTATTTGTAGCCGATACAGGTAATCGCCGGGTATTAGTTTGGAATCAACTTCCAGAAGAAAATAATCAACCAGCAGATTTAGTTTTGGGACAACCGGATATGACATTACGTAATGAAAATGGTGGCGGTAGTCCTTCTGCTTCTAGTATGCGTTGGTGTCACGATATTACCTTTTGGAGAGATAATTTAGTTATCACAGATGCAGGTAATAATCGTGTGATGATTTGGGAAGGAATGCCTACAGAAAATAATACTCCTTGTGCGGTAGTGTTAGGACAGAAAAGTTTTGATGTTGTTGAGATTAATCAAGGAGTTTACTTTCCTAGTGCGAGTAGTTTAAGTATGCCTTATGGTGTTGATGCTGTTGATGATTGGTTATTAGTAGCCGATACTGCTAATTCTCGATTATTAGGTTGGCAAAAGCCTGAGTCAATTTTATCTTTACAAGGGGCTGCGGCTAATGCGATCGCAGGACAAAATAATTTTACCAGTAAAGGAGAAAATCGCGATTTTGGACAACCAAGGCGAGATAGTTTGAATTGGTGTTATGGAATCAAAGTTGTTGGGAAAACAGCAGTAATTGCTGACTCTGGAAATAACCGAGTTTTGCTGTGGACAATACCATAAGACCTCTTGCAAAAGTCGAATGAACCCCCCTCAATCCCCCCGTGAACGGGGGGAAGATTTAGTTCCCTCCCCGTTTACGCTTAGGGTTAGGGTGGGGTAAAAATATTTTTGCAAGAGGTCTATAGATAATTCGTAATTTTCTATTGCAAAGACATAAGGGAAGGGGAAGACAAGGGGGAATTTTTCTTTCCTGATCCCCGATCCCTGATCCCCATTCCCCGATCCTGAATCACAAATGACTACTGAAGAAATTCGAGTACGTGGTACTGTTCAAGGAGTAGGATTTCGCCCGACTGTATATCGATTAGCAAAAGCTTGTGGATTGCGTGGTGATGTTTGTAATGATGGTGAAGGCGTTTTAATTCGTGCTTCTGGAACTGATGCATCAATAGCAGAATTTATCAAAAGATTACAACAAGAATGTCCACCTCTGGCAAAAATTAATCAACTCACACGCAAGCGTTATCAAACAGAAATTTTATTTGATGATTTTGTCATTTCTCACAGTATTAATAGTACTGTAAAAACAGAAATTGCCCCCGATGCTGCTACTTGTCCCCAATGTCAAGCTGATATTTTTGATTTTTATAGTCGCTGGTATCGTTATCCTTTCACAAATTGTACCCATTGCGGCCCCCGCCTGAGTATTATTCGTGCCATTCCTTATGACCGTTGCAACACCAGCATGGCAGCTTTTGCTATGTGTGCAGAGTGTGCGAAAGAATATAACGATGTTGAAAACCGTCGCTTTCATGCTCAACCTGTAGCTTGTCATGTCTGCGGGCCGAAAGCAACATTAGAACGTGCTGATGGTAAACCAATTACAGCTTCCATGTTTTCCATGTTGGATGATGTTGATGCTGTGTGTACTTTATTGCAGAGAGGCGAAATTGTCGCCATCAAAGGTATAGGTGGAATTCATCTCGCTTGCGACGCGACAAATGAAACTGCTGTGCAAAAACTCCGCCAGCGCAAACAACGATATCACAAACCCTTTGCTTTAATGGCGCGGGATTTAGAAATCATTGAGAAATACTGCACCATCAGCAATAAAGAAAGAGAATTATTGCAAAGTCCTGTCGCACCTATTGTTCTGTTGCAGGTGAGGGAACTAAGGGGACATGGGGGACAAGGGAGTAATCTTTCCTCCTTATCTCCCCACACTCCCCTCACTCCCTTGTCTCTTTCTGTCGCCCCAGGACAAAATACTCTTGGCTTCATGCTACCTTACACACCTTTGCATCACTTAATTCTCAAGCGCATGAACCGCCCAATTGTTTTAACTAGCGGGAATATTTCCGATGAACCACAATGTATAAATAACGATGAAGCGCGAAATAAATTAAGTCAAATTGCTGATTATTTCCTCTTACATAACCGAGAAATTGTTAACCGCGTAGATGATTCGGTGGTGCGGGTAGTTGGTAATCAAATACAAACTATTCGCCGCGCTAGAGGATATGCACCAGCACCAATTAAATTACCACCCGGATTTGATCACACTCCGCCAATTTTAGCGATGGGTGGCGAGTTAAAAAATACCTTTTGTTTATTAAAGGATGGACAAGCAATTTTATCTCAACACTTGGGAGATTTAGAAAATGCAGCCACCTTTACAGCCTATAAAAATACTCTCAACTTATACTTAAATTTATTCGAGCATAAACCAGAGGCGATTCTCCCAAAAGGGAGACGCTACGCGATCGCACTCGATAAACACCCCGAATATCTCTCTACAAAACTCGGTCAAGAACTAGGATCAGCCAATCAAATTCAAATTTATTCTACCCAACATCATCACGCTCATATAGCCGCTTGCATGGCTGAAAATAATCTTCCTTTGGATACATTACCTGTATTAGGTATCGCCTTAGACGGTTTAGGTTACGGTGAAGATGGCACACTTTGGGGTGGTGAATTTCTCTTAGCAAATTACCGTGATTTTCAAAGACTAGCAACATTTAAACCTGTAGCCATGATCGGCGGAGAACAGGCAATTTACCAACCTTGGCGTAACACATACGCTCAATTAATCTCAGCCTTTACCTGGGAAGAAATCACAAGTAAATATGGTGATTTAGAAATCATCAAATTCCTAGAAAATAAACCCCTACCACTTCTCAATCAATTAGTATCAAAAAATATCAATTCTCCCTTAGCTTCCTCGGTAGGGCGCTTATTTGATGCCGTAGCTGCTGCTATCGGTATATGCCGAGAAGAATGTAATTATGAAGGACAAGCAGCAATAGAAATGGAAGCTTTAGTTGATCAGAATATCTTAAATAATCCTGAAGAAAATCAAAAATATTCTTTTGAAATTCGCATTTTAGATAATATTTACTGTATAGACCCAAGTCCAATGTGGAAAGCCTTATTAGATGATCTACAACAGCAAACTGATCTAAAAGTTATAGCTACAAAATTTCACATAGGTTTAGCTCAAACCATAGTCAACATGGTTAATTACCTCTCTCAACAACATCATATCAAGACCATCGTTTTAAGCGGAGGAGTATTTCAAAACCGTATCCTACTAGAACAAGTCACTAATTACCTTAAAACCTCAGATATTAACATACTGACTCATAGCCTAACTCCCTGTAACGACGGTGGATTATCACTTGGTCAAGCAGTGATCGCAGCAGCTAATCTCATCAAATAAGTGGAACAGTTTGTAGTGAGGACTTTAGTCCTTATTTGAGGACTAAAGTCCTCACTACGAACTACATTTCAATAATTTTCCCTCACTTTAGATAGTTTGTTTTTTTCTAGAGCGGTAAAACTTGCTAGAGAAGAGCAAAAATCTGGTAACGTAAGGATTACAGATAAAAAGGGCTGCATCAATGGCAAGAAAAAATCTGAAACCAGAAGCGACATCAGAAAAAAT
>JAHHHW010000147.1 GCA_019359115.1 Pelatocladus maniniholoensis HA4357-MV3 | reverse complement strand
TGTTTTAAAGCCTTTTGTAGTTTCTCTATTTGCTGGGAAGTTAAATGATTTTTTGCTGGCATTATTCCATTTTTTTACTGAATTCGGCTTTTTATTATACCCAATTTAAATGCTGAACAGCTTACTGCTGGGTATTTTTTTGCTGGAGAGTGATTACGATGTTTGGGCGATCGCTTTCTATACCTGTATTACTAGTTGCATGTGGTGATCGAGTCTAGTGTATGTTACACATTTACTTCATCTTCCAAGGATCTATTACTTCGGCAGCGATCGCTTATTCCATAACATAACCTATTTGTGAATTTACTATAGCAGTTTACTATTGAGTAGAATACACTCAAATTATGCGATCGCATCAGACATATTAATAGTTTTCAAGTTTCTGAGATATTCAACAGAGCATACACCTCATTTTGGTCAAATTGCCATTCTATGAATCTGTCACAAGTTTGATTGGCATATAATTTTAGTGAAACTACGTTTAAAAAGGATTTGATAACTGTGCGTCATGATTTAAAAGATTTAGAAATAAGTCTCAGTGAACTACAATATTTGACGAATTTACCTGTTAATGATGAGCTAGTAATTATTCTTAACCCTATCAAGAAAACACTCCAAAATTTCATAGTTCAAGCAAAAGGTCCAGAGGGAGCTACTACGATCTTTATTGGCATTACTATATCATTTGTGAGCTATCTTGCATTTGATGTGCTGGTCAAAAGTTTTATGAGTAAGCCATTCATGCCATCTTGGCTTTCATTTATTGTGTTTGTTAGTTTGGGTGCTGCTATGACACAGTTAATATTATATCTGATTTGGAAGCAAAAAAATAGAGTAGTAAAAACTAATATTACACCTTCTCTTCAAATGCTATTAATGGATGTTGATAAATATAATTCTGTTATTAAAGCAATAGATATCAATGATCAAATAGAAGCAGTTGGTAATGTCGGAGTGACGATCAAAGAAAGAAGTAAGGTTATAGAAGCATTACAACTCACAAAATCTGATTTGATACGTGCTTTAAAGACAGAAAGAATTTTGCGAGAAAATCGGCATTTTATTATTAGTAATTCTGAACTATTTATGAATAATTTAGCTGCCTTAACAGCAATGCAAGTACCAGAACAAGCGAGTGAACATGGAAGGTTGTTAAATGAGGCTTTACAGATTGCTTTGGATGTTCAACATGAGATGAAACGTTTACAGAACCAGCATTAAATTTTATACATATAGCAAAATTGCTTCGTAGCTACTGATACCTCAGAACCCATTCCTAAGTGTTAATTTTCCTGCCAAACAATATCTGAGATTAGTGTTATTTTTTTCAATGTATTTCTAATAAAAGACAATATATTATGATCAAACAAAGGCAAGCTAACTTATGCGTTTGTTTCAGTTTTTTTTGTGATTAACAGTCCTATTTTCCTGTTTGTCTTATTGTTCTCTGTAGATGGAAATGAAGAACCTTGGATCGTTAGGGAGCATCTATGAATAACAATGAAGGCGATCGCGGTAGTGGTAGATTTAATTGCTAACCAAATGAACCACAATCCATCTAGGTATCCATGATGGTAAAGGCTATTGTTTGGGAAGCAATAGGATTTTATTTTGGCATTTTGGCAACAATTCGGATTGAATAAAAAGTACAGTAAGTTAGCAATCCGTTCTTGCACAAAATTAGCGCGAATTGCAAAATTTCCTCCCCTGCCTAGCCACAGGGGTCTTTTATTGGGAATTTGACTATAATCAGAATTACATTCTCAAACTAGTACCAGAAATATAAGCAATTGCATCTAGCTTTCTCAGATAATATTTAAGATAAAAATGATAAATGTTACATAAATACTCGGTTGTTTTTGGCATTTTGGCATATGTGTAGATTTAAAAGCGATTATTGTAGAGAAATCATAAATCAAGTGCAAGAGTGTCAAACTACAGGATTCCCGGAATAACCTCCGGGAATTTTTATTTTTGCACATGAATAATCTTGAACATGTGTGTGAGGGTCTAAGAGGAATCAATCGATTTTGGATTTTAGATTGACCTCACGATTTTGTTGTGAATGGCTAGCTTGAAAGTAACCTGACTTTTTGATGACGCGTACTCGGCAGCAGGTTTACTATAAAAAAGTGTGAACTAAAATAATTAACTAGCGATCGCCTATCAACATGGAATGGAAAGAAATCTCTGGTAACTGGGTGTTGATTCCACCAAAGCCTACAGGTATAATCCACTTCCTTGGTGGTGCCTTTGTAGCTACGGCTCCACATATCACTTACCGTTTGTTATTGGAAAATATAGCAGAGAAAGGCTTTGTAATTGTTGCCACGCCGTTTGTAAATACTCTCGATCATACAGCGATCGCAGAACTTGTTCTCCTCAACTTTGAACGCACTTTACTACGCTTAGAAAACCGGGAAATGCTGGGTAAAAAATACCTTCCTGTTTACGGACTTGGACACAGTATGGGATGCAAGCTGCATTTACTAATTGGTAGTCTTTTTCCGGTAGAACGTGCTGGTAATATTTTCATCTCTTTCAACAATTATGCTGCACGAGATGCAATTCCCTTGATAGAACAGTTTAATTCCACATTTAAGTTTAATACTAATCTTACTGTCGAATTTACTCCTTCACCCTTAGAAACCCAGAAACTAGTACAAGAAAACTATAGTGTCCGTCGTAATTTATTAATTAAATTTAACAATGATACGATTGACCAATCAGCACCTTTAGCTAAACTACTACAACAGCGCTTTGGAGAAATGGTGACAACACAAATACTCCAAGGAAATCACCTCACGCCCTTAGGACAAGATGTTAAATGGCAAACAGGTAAAGATTTCAATCCCTTGGATGCGATTGGACAATGGTTTAAACAAGAAGTATATCGTGACCTACAGCAGCTTAAGCGCATTATACTTTTTTGGCTTAACCCAGTGTCACCGCTATAGTAAGGAGTGTTGAGGTGTTGAGGTGTGGGGGTGTAGGAGTGTAGGGGTGTAGGGGTTGTAAGAGTAAATAAAATAGTTAGTCGTGCTTCGTGTTCCCAATTCCCAATTCCCAATTCCCAATTCCCAATCCCCATTACCCCTTATCCCCCCCACCTTCCCCAATCCCTGCCTATTGCCTTCTTAGCCTATGTTTCAAATTCTAGTAATTGACGATGATCCAGCAGTTCAGATACTGCTGAAAAGAATGCTGGAAAGACAGGGCTATAAGGTTGTTGCTGTTAACAACGGTGAGGAAGGAATTAAACAGGCTTCTATTGGCAATCCTGCATTGATTATTTGTGATTGGATCATGCCAGGAATGAGTGGACTAGAAGTTTGTCAACGCATCAAAGCAGATCGCAAATTATCCACTACATTTTTCATTCTGTTAACATCTCTAGATTCGATTCCCGATCGCGTTAAGGGTTTGGATGCTGGCGCTGACGACTTTATCACTAAACCAATCGAGCATAATGAATTACAAGCACGGGTTAGAGCAGGATTGCGTTTGCATCAGTTAAGTCGAGATTTGCAAACTCAAAAGCTAATTTTAGAAACTGAATTAGCAGAAGCAGCAGAATATGTGCGATCGCTGCTTCCTTCTCCTATGAGTAAGCCGTTTAGTATTGATTTTTGCTTTATTCCCTCACGGCAACTGGGGGGTGATTGTTTAGATTATTACTGGCTTGATCGTGATTCTCTGGCAATTTATTTATTAGATACCGCCGGACATGGACTCAGAGCGACTCTGCCTTCAATTTCTGTACTTAATTTACTGCGATCGCGCGCTCTTAAAGGTCTAAATTATTATCAACCAAGTGAGGTATTGAGAGCATTAAATGATACTTTTCAGATGAACTACGAAAATGATAAATACTTTACTATTTGGTACGGTGTTTATAATCGTGTGCAGCGTCAATTAATTTATTCTAGTGCTGGTCATCCACCTGCAATTTTATTATCTCCTAAATCGACTAATCCTACTGAAGTTCAACTTTTGAGAACTCCTGGTATGCCAGTCGGAATGTTTCCACAGGTAAAATATGCTGATGGTTTTTGCAATATAGAAAAAAATAGTACCCTTTATGTTTTTAGTGACGGAGCCTACGAAATCACCAAAGCTGATGGTACGCTTTGGGGTTTAGATGCTTTTATCAAAATGTTGGTCGGATT
Organism: Pelatocladus maniniholoensis HA4357-MV3; assembly: GCA_019359115.1. Classification (GTDB taxonomy): domain Bacteria; phylum Cyanobacteriota; class Cyanobacteriia; order Cyanobacteriales; family Nostocaceae; genus Pelatocladus; species Pelatocladus maniniholoensis. The sequence goes on along the minus strand of JAHHHW010000147.1, from coordinate 26,523 downwards.
ACAGCATCCTCTAGGTTGCCAAGTTACCCAAATTATCCAGCAATTAATCGCCGTAAATTCACAAGAAGTTTTTGATGATGATTTATCTATTCTACAAATGAATTTTAATTAAAATTTTAAATTTTAAATTTTAAATTTTAAATTTTAAAATATATATTAATTTTATCTAATTAAAAATTATTTGAGAAAATGTATAGTCTAAAGCCTGTTCTTCATTATGAAACTAATTGATAAATTAATTTAATTGTTCGTGACTATTAATATATTTATGAAATTCATCTTGATTAGCAAAAATTTCAAAAACCTTGTCCATGCCTGTCAGTTCAAATAAAATTCTAATCTGTTCATTAATAGAACATATAACTAGCTTGGTATTAACTGCTCGCAAAGCTTTAAAAGCTAATACTAAAGCACCAAGACCAGAACTATCCATAAACGTCACATCTTTAAAATCAACTAATACAGTCTTTGCGCCACTTTCTAGTCCTGTGGTAATTTTGTCGCGAAACTCCTGTGATTTAGTAGCATCTAAAATTCCGTCTACTTGAATAACTTTGACTGAACTACTCATCATTTCCTACCATTAGAATAATATCCTGAATTTAGCGTGATATTAACCAAGTATAATTGCTAATAATATTTGTTGCCATATTATAAGTGTGACGTTCAAAATTATATCTATAAATTGTCTGCTAAAATTTATCTTTGTCGTAGAGGGATAGCAATTATAAATTTTGCCCCCATTCCTGGCACAGAGACGCATTTCAAAGAACCACCGTGTCTTTCTGTAATAATCTGATAGCTAATAGAAAGTCCCATTCCTGTACCTTTGCCAATAGGCTTAGGTCTCAACAGTAAGCATTTTTTTGTTATTTACAAAGGACTTACCTTGGCTCGATAAAGTAACTTGTCACCTTGGCGATAACCAATGTAGCGTACTCTGACAATATCTCCTGGTTGTGCAGTACCATCTAGCAATTGATGTAACTGGGGATCGTAGGGTATTTCTGATCCAACAGATGCGATCGCTTCTATTCCCCAATCCTGTAAAAGTCTTTCTAGCGGTTTTTGTACCAACGGCACAATATTGACAGCACTTAGCTGGGGATTTTCTCGCGCTTTATGAGCTGCTGTAGGAAACTGCAATAATAAAGATTCCAGCAGTTGTAAACTTGACTGCTGGAACTCTTGCTGCAAACTTAAGCGCTGTTTTTGCAGTTGTAATTGCAGGCGATCATACTCTATTTTTAAGTCTGTGATTTGTTGTAAGAATTCCTCAGATGCGGCTTTCTTTGGTAATAATTCTTGTACAGAAAAACTTGCCACTAATTCCTGTAATGATATCTGGAGTATCTGCGACAGCTTGAGCATGACATCTACACGCATCTGCTCAACTCCAAATCGTCGCAGCCGTAAAATTTGTCGTTCTGAAACCCCAGCAGCACGACTCAGTGCTTTATAACTAGAAACACCTACCCGTTGCATTAAATCTTGTAAATTTTGGGTAAAGTCAGTTTGGGACATTGGGGATCGGGAAATAGGGAATAAAGGGATAGGGGATCGGGGAATAGGGAATAAAGAGGATAAAGAAGACAAGTCTCTTCACAGTTTCCAATCCCCCATCCCCCAATACGGTTCGGATAAGACAAATCGATTACATTTAAATCCTGTACCAGACGTGATATATCGCGTCTGATACAATCCCAAAATTATGACTAAAAATCCTTAACCGAACCGTATTACCCCATCTCCGATCCTCAGACAAATGACTATTACGCTAAATGCTTCATTAGCACACTTTTGGGTGCTTTGCGGACTCTGGCTAAAATTGTTTCTTTACCTAAACGTTGACAGGCTTCATAACGATGGCAGCCAGAAAAGCCATAAAATTGTCCATCCACTTCTATAACGTCTATTGGTTCTTGCTGTCCAATTTCACCAATTGATTCCATTAAAGCTTGGACTTTGTTGGGATCGTTCTGGCGTGGCAAGGGTCGCCTGATCTGATTTAAAGGTATTTCTTGAACTCTTACCATATCTTAAGTGTTTTTCAGTCATCTATGTAAATCATAATCGTTATGACTTTATTTTGCAACTATTTTGTTAAAAGAGTTTAAAATATAGCCAGCATCGATAGCCAAATAACCTCAGAAAGCGACTAAACTACAAAGGAATTTCGTCGTCTAATTTATAAAGATGATACTGGCTGCGGATCTACTTATATGAAAATATCGCTCTGGCGTTGTTCGTATACTGTACTGACAACATTTTGTTTATTGGGGTTGACGGCTGCATCGCGTCCTCAAGGATTGGCAAATGATGTAGAACTGCGAGTTGGAATTGTGCAACGCTTTGGAGATAATCCGAAAGAACAGTTGCTACTTGAACCCACAGAGGGCGATCGCTTGCAGTTAAAATTCCAAAAAGGTAATAACCAGCCGCAAACTCTGGTTACAAACAAACCAATTAAATTGGAAGTGACGATGCAACCGTTAGTGGAACCAGCAGTTGAGGAACGAGTGGTGCTGGGAACCTACCGTACTTATGAAACAGCCGAAGATAGTGCGAAAAACTGGCAATCTAAGGGTATAGAAGTAGAAATCACTCAACCAGAACGTTGGCAAGTATGGGCAAAACGGGATGTTTACAGCACTCCTCTGCTACGTCGCTTACTATTGGAAAGCTTGCAATCTGCTGGCAAAGCTAAAGTGCTTATTGATACTAAAACTCCGCAAAAAGTACCACGAGTGAGCTGGGTAATAGATGGCAAGCGTTACAGTGATGATTATCTAGAAATTAGCAGCAATAAAAATTTAATAAAAGTAAACGAAGGTAATAAACCACAGAATGCCCGACTCTACGCCGGAGATTTACAGTTACAGTCAAATGCTTATGGTACTTACACTTTAGTGAATGTAGTACCTTTAGAAACATACTTACGTGGAGTAGTACCTCATGAAATAGGTATACAAGCTCCAAAAGCCTCAATGGAAGCACAAGCGATTATTGCTCGTACCTATGCTCTGCGAAATATACGCAGATTTGAAGCAGATGGGTATCAATTATGTGCTGATACACACTGTCAAGTTTATTATGGATTAAAAGGAGCCACTGCTGTTACAGACCAGGCGATCGCCACTACACGGGGTATGGTACTGACCTATAATGACGAGTTGGTAGACGCCCTTTATTCTTCTACCACTGGCGGTGTGACAGCTGCTTTCAGCGACGTTTGGAATGGAGATGATCGTCCATATCTGCAACCCATAATTGATTCTCCCAGCAATATTTGGAACTTACCTGGGCAAAATCTTGCAGATGAAAACAACTTCCAGCAATTTATCAACTTGAAAAAGGGTTTTAATGAAAGCGAGTGGGATCTGTTCCGGTGGCGTCGAGAAAGCAAACTAGAAGATATTACCAAAGGTTTACAGAAATTTCTGAAGGTAAAAAATAGCCCTTATGCTAAGTTTAAAACCATTAAGGGGATGAGAGTAGTAGAACGCAGCAGAAGTGGACGTATTCTCAAACTAGCTGTGTCCACAGAAATTGGTACATTTTACTTATACAAAGATGAAGTTCGTAGTGCTTTTTTTGCCCCAGTAAGTACATTGTTTTACCTACAACCTCTCAACAAAGGTCAACCGGGGCTTTGGGGATACGCCTTCGTTGGTGGTGGACTGGGACACGGAGTTGGTTTGAGTCAAACAGGCGCACAAAACTTAGCTAAACTAGGCTGGTCAAATGCAAAAATATTAGAGTTTTACTATCCTGGCACTCAAATTCACTTACTCGACAATAGTATTAAATTGACGAACAAAAATTTTTAGTTAAATTTATATGCTTCAATAGTTACGCAAAATCAGGTTTTTGGCTTTAACATCAACCGTATTGGAATAGAAAATAGGACTCTTGTTGCACCCCTATACCCTTACACCCCCACACCCATTTTCAAGTCGAGGTAGTTTAAACTATTAGAATAGGGCAATTATGCTGTAGGTAAAAAGCTTGTACAGCAAGCTTTTTATCTATATGTTTAGATGCGCTAGATCATCAAGCGAATAAGGCAGGAACGCAATTTTATGCATTTCCTGCCGTTTTGCCAAGGTACGACTTGACTTTTTGCCAAATTTAGGTGTTTGGGGCAGACACAAAAGAAGAAGAATTTTTTTGTCTGTCCTGCTTTTTCTTTCCCTATTATTAGGGCATCGATGACTCTTGCAAGAGATGCAGATGTGAGCCGCCTAAGTTTTAGTAGAGTTCTTCTTCTTTGTGGGTTTCGATAGTGCAGTCTCCGGTTGGATAAGCAACACAGGTCAGGATATATCCAGATTCCATTTGGTCATCATCCAAGAATGACTGATCAGATTGGTCTGGAGCAGAACCAGAAACAAGCTTACCAGCACAGGTGGAACAAGCACCAGCACGACAAGAGTAGGGCAAGTCTAGACCAGCATCTTCAGCAGCGTCTAGAATATAGGTATCGTCGTCACAGTCAATAGTTTGATTTAGCCCTTCAGCTTCGTTAACGAGTGTAACTTTGAAAGTAGCCATGCAGTAATCCTCTCTTTTGCAAGCGGCAGTATAAGTTATCTTGAAGCAAACAGCTTGGCTAGTCCTATAGGATTAGTCGCTTGTGATATTTTGCTTCACTTCTGATACTACGAGAAAAAGAAAAGGATGTAACCGGAATTTCAAGGCGATTAGTAATGAAATTTAGTTACTTGCTAACAATAAGTTTTACTTATAGAATAAACCAGCAAGCAGTTAAACTATTAGATAAATTTATGAATCTGAAAAGAAGCTTGAATGTATAGATATACCGTCTAAATTTGCTGATTAAGTTCTCATCATACTAAGGTCTGAGTAAATTACAACTAAGTAGCAACCAAAATTTAGGAGATTCAATTGCTTTGCTCTAAAACTAATGGTTGGGTCTATATTATTAATTCTCAAGGGTGACTAAGTTCGTAGTCAGGACTTTAGTCCTTAATATTGAGCGATTTATCGCTCACTACAAACCCTTTAGAATTAATGGGACAGACCACTAGTTAGAAATGGATGAAACAAAAAGTGCGTATTGGTTTAGTTGGTACTGGGTATGCAGCAAAGCTACGCGCAGAAGCGTTGATGGATGATGAGCGATTCTCCAAAGGAGACGCTACGCGATCGCACCTTGTTGCTGTAACTGGGAACACGCCCACAAAAACAGTAGCCTTTGCTGAGGAATTTCAGTGTCAAGTCATGGATTCTTGGGCAGAACTCGTCACCAGAGAAGATGTGGACTTAGTAATAATTTGTACTGTAAATCGAGATCATGGTGCGATCGCAGCATCAGCACTCTCTAGCGGTAAACACGTAATTGTTGAGTATCCCTTAGCTGTGAGTGTCGCAGAGGCTGAGAAACTTATTGCCCTAGCAAAAACCCAAAATAAACTACTACACGTAGAACATATTGAACTTCTGGGTGGTGTACATCAAGCCCTGAAGCAAAATTTACCTAAAGTTGGGCAACCTTTTTTTGTCCGTTACAACACTATTAAACCCGAACATCCCGCACCAAAAAAATGGACTTACAGTCATGAGCTTTTCGGTTTTCCCTTAATAGCAGCGTTATCAAGATTACATCGTTTGACTGATTTATTTGGTCAAGTTCTGACAGTCAATTGTCACAATCGTTTTTGGGCAAGGGAAACAGAATATTATCAAAGCTGTTTCTGTGTGGCTCAGTTGAGTTTTAGTAGTGGACTACTAGCACAAGTGATCTATGCTAAAGGCGAAACTATGTGGCAACCAGAACGTAAACTTGAGGTTCATGGTGAAAAAGGGGGATTAATTTTTGATGGTAATACTGGAGTGTTAGTCAAAGCAGAGGAAACCACACCCATAGAGGTTGGTAGTCGCCGAGGATTATTTGCTAAAGATACAAATATGGTGTTAAACCATCTTTTTGATGGCACTCCACTGTATGTCACTCCAGAGGAAAGCTTGTATACTCTTAAAGTTGCGGATGCAGCAAGGCGTTCTGCCGAAACCGGGTTAACCGCAGTTGTGAATAAAGATAATTAAACTTTTATGAAAAATCAAACTATTGTAATTTTATCCCAAAGAGAACTAGAGAAAATGCGTCAGGCTGGTAACTTGGCAGCCGAACTTTTACATTATTTAGAACCGATGGTGAAATCAGGAGTCAGCACTCTGGAAATCAACGATGAAGCAGAACGCTGGACACAGGCTCATGGAGCAAAAAGCGCGCCTCTTGGTTACAAAGGCTACCCAAAGTCAATTTGTACCAGTATCAATGAAGTGGTGTGTCACGGTATTCCTAATGCCAAGCAGATTTTGAAGGATGGTGACATTATCAATATTGATGTGACACTGATCGTGGATGGTTATCACGGCGACACATCAAAAACATTCTTTGTTGGTACACCTTCGCCCGTAGCCAAAAAATTAGTCGAGGTGACACAAGAATGTCGTGACAGAGGTATTGCTGAGGTGAAACCAGGCGCACGCATTGGAGATATTGGTGCTGCGATTCAGGAATATGCTGAGTCACAAGGTTTTTCTGTAGTCCGAGACTTTGTTGGACACGGAATCAGCAATATTTTTCACACCGCACCAGATATTCCCCATTACGGCACACGAGGCAAAGGCAGAGTACTCAGACCTGGTATGGTATTTACCATCGAACCCATGATTAATGAAGGTACTTGGGAAGTTGAGGTTTTAAGCGATGGCTGGACTGCTTTAACGCGCGATCGCAAACTTTCGGCGCAGTTTGAGCATACAATTGCTGTCACACAAGACGGTGTGGAAATTCTGACATTGCAAAAAGAGAATGACTGGTGAAAAAACTATTCACTCTGGACAATAGACACTGGACTCTTGACACTGAAGTGTTGACTATTGACTAATTTGATGCAATTTGCCGTTACGGACTTGTACCACACGATGACTGCATCTGCGGACTAGTTGCTCATCATGAGTAGTAACAATGACTGTTGCTCCAAAGGAATTTAATTTCTGAAAAATCTGTATGATTTGCCAGGAGTTATCAGGATCAAGATTACCAGTTGGTTCATCAGCTAAAAGTATTGGTGGGGTTGCTATAATTGCTCTGGCAATACTCACCCGTTGTTGTTCTCCTCCAGACAATTGTTCAGGAAAATAGTCAGCTTTATTCAACAAACCCACTAACTTTAATGTCGGTTCTAGACGCCGTTGAATTTCTTTACGGGTATATCCTTGTGCTTGCAAAACAACAGCAACATTTTCTGTTACAGTTCTTTGAGGGATGAGCTTGTAGTCTTGAAACACAATCCCAATTCGGCGTCGAAATAACGATAAGCGATCGCCCCGTAAAGAAGCCACATCACACCCATCGACTATTACCTTTCCTTGTGTTGGTAACTCTTCACCATACAACAGTTTCAACAGTGTAGACTTACCAGAACCACTAGCACCTGTAATAAATAAAAATTCACCCTGTTTTACTTGCAAATTCATATCTAAAAGAGCATTATGACCGTTAAAATATGTTTTTGCAGTTGAACGCAATTGCACCATCAGCCCAGTATTAGGCTGTTGAGTATCGGTGTCTTGAACATGAGTAAATTTGTCAGACTTCGCTTTCGGTGATACTACTGTTGACATTCCTATTTCTTCACACCCACAACTAAAACATGTATAAAATAATGATTCCCAAGAAGTACCCAGGAATCTCATAATCTATAGTTATATTTTTTAGCTTGTGGTTGGTAGATGGTTGTCACCCTAGTCCTCCTAGTCTCTGCTCCGTGATCTCCAATCCCCAATCTCCAAAAATTTACTGACTGATCGCTTCTCTTACAGTCAAACCATAAATCAAAGATTTCAGAGCAAATTTAGGTAAAGCCAACATCCTTCGCCAACGCCAAGGTTCTTTGTATAGTCGGTACAGCCATTCTAAATGATTGTTTCCCAACCAAGCAGGAGCACGAGTTTTTGTCCCTGACCAAATATCAAAACTTCCACCGACGCCGATCCAAATTGCTTGGGGACACAAATGGCGGTTTTGAGCAATCCATAACTCTTGACGTGGTACACCCAAACCAACAAAAATAACTTTTGGTTGGACTTGAGCAAGAGTTTGCCGTAATTGTTCTTCTTCTGCTTGGGAATGGAACCCAGAATATGTTCCTGCTATTGTCAAACTTGGAATTTTCCCCAACCAAAAATCTGCGGCTTTTGCAGCAACTCCAGGCGCACCACCATAGAAAAATAGCTTTGCGTCCTTTTGTTGTTCTCCAATTTCTCGTAACAGTGTCTCTGCTAGCTCGATACCGGGAATCCGTTGCACTTTTTGTCCCCGCAACCACCGTAAAAATAGAACTACTCCTGCTCCATCTGGAATGACTAGTTCAGCAGTTTTTATCACTTCAGCCAGAGATTTGTTTTGTTCAGCTTGCATGGTCATTTCAGCATTGAGCGTAATTACATGCGCTCCCATACCTTGTTGCAAGCTTTCTAGCAACCAGCTTGGATAATCTGTCATGATATGAACTGGTAGCCCCAACACCGAAAACACTTTAGGCGGTTTAAACATAGCCTAGTTTTGAGTAGCCTCACACCAATATCCATCGAACGATAGTTTAACAAATTTTTGAAGATAGAGATTTCCTGAAAAATGCGTATTTTAGAATATAACTTTTAACTAAATAAACTTTAGATACATTCTCTCTACGAATGGTTGCAAGCCAAATTAAATTGTTTTACGGTCAAAGTTTAGATTGTGTTACTCAATACAAAGTAGTTTAAAAGACAGTACTATGAAACTTCAAAGCACAAGATGAGAGTTAAAACTATTAAGCATCAAAGCAAAAGATAGAGAGGGTTTTATTTTTATTCCCTAACATGCAATTATTTAGTACACCTCGTGATTTTAAACATTTACTTTGTACACCAGAAGGGATGAAAATTCTGTGTGTCTTGTTGTCTTAGTGGTTCAATATTTTTTTACCCCCTTACCACAAGGCCCAAGTCAACCATTCATGAGAAAATCTGACAACACAACCTGTGCATGAAAATATGATTTTTCCTACACTCATGCACCTCCACACCCCCACACCCTTTTTTCAAGCTAGCTAAACTTAAACTAATTCAGCAATTCAAATTGCAAATTCAGAATTTGCAAGTAGTTTGCACTCCATCTTCTAAAACTTTTTAGTAAACTCAATCTTACACAGTTAAGAGTGTAATGGGCAGAATCGACTATGAATAAAATTCGCGTGGCATTGATAGAAGATCATGATCTCACTCGTGTAGGCATCAAAATAGCACTACAGCAAAAGGAAGATATAGAAGTGGTCGGAGAAGCTGCTAATGCTGCCGATGGCATCAGATTGTTAAAAACATTACATCCAGACATTGCAATTGTAGACATTGGCTTACCAGATAAAGATGGTATTGAACTTACACGAGATGTGAAAGCACTTACCACTGGAGAAGAAGGAGTAAAGGTATTAATTTTGACGTTGCGTGATAACAAAGAAGCAGTGCTTGCAGCCTTTGCTGCCGGGGCAGACTCCTATTGTATGAAGGATATTAAGTTTGATAACTTACCAGAAGCTGTACGTGTTACTTACAATGGCAATGCTTGGATCGATCCAGCGATCGCACGTATTGTATTACAACAAGCACAACAAAATCCATTGAAAACGGAAATGACGGCAGAGACTAAATCCCCGGTGCAAAATTCCGAAAAGATTGGCAGTGAAGAAGATTTAATTGACCCCTATACCTTAACAGAAAGAGAATTAGAGGTATTACAACTGATTGTAGAAGGTTGTAGTAATGCTGTAATTGCAGAAAGGCTCTATATCACGGTTGGAACGGTCAAAACTCATGTTCGTAATATTTTAAACAAACTTTGTGCTGACGACCGTACCCAAGCGGCAGTTAGAGCTTTGCGCTCTGGATTAGTGGGATAAGCCAGAAAAACACGTGTGCAATAGTTTGAAATTGCTATTTGCTATAAGTAAATATACTAAGTTTTTCTCACAAATATGTGTTAAAAATGAGTCAATTATCTTGAATAAAGTCTTTCTTAGCGTTCAAATGACGATTAGGTGTAATAGATGCCATTACGCCATCTTGTCATTAAAATATCTGGAATAGTGAAGTCAAATATGACTGGGACAGATGTCGAAAAACTTAAATTGATGGTGGTAGATGATGAGCCAGACAACTTAGAATTACTCTACCGGACTTTTAGGCGAGACTTTCAAGTGTACAGAGCAAATCACGCCTTGAAAGCACTGGAAATTTTGGAAAAAGAAGGCGAAATGGCTGTGATTATCTCTGACCAAAGAATGCCAGAGATGAATGGCACCGAATTTTTGAGCTTGACGGTAGAGCGTTTTCCTGATACGATGCGCATCTTGCTAACTGGTTTTACTGATGTTGAAGATCTAGTTGATGCCATTAACTCTGGTCAAGTCTTCAAATATATTACTAAACCTTGGAAACCTGATCGACTCAAAGTAATTGTCGAGCAAGCAGCAGACACCTATCGACTAGTCAAAAAGCGTACTCAAGAGTTACGTCGCGCCCTACGACGAGAATCATTATTTAATGCTGTCACCACTGCAATCCGCGAGTCTCTAGACTACTCCAGCATGTTGGAGAAAATTGTTGCTACGATTGGTCAGTCTTTTAAAACTAGTTATTGCTTGCTTAGACCAGTAGAAAGCAATTGCTTGACATCAAATGAGTTCTACTATTTAGATTCTAAAACTCCTTGTTCGTGTGAAGCTTTCGATGCCAGTCTTTTGATTGAAAAAGTTCTCGAAACTCAGCATTATCAGCATAGTCAATATACGTACCATGATCATCCTTGTTACCAACTAGCTGTGCCACTTACTTATCAGCAACATCTGCTTGCAATTCTGGCTCTCTATCAATCAGGACGCGATCGCCCTTGGCCAGATGAAGACATCCAGCTAATTACAGGTGTCGCTGAACAAGCAGCTCTAGCCCTTTCTCAGGCAAAACTCTACCAAAGTCTTCAGGAAAAGCAAGAGCAGATCCGAACTGAGTTAGAGGTTGCTCGTCAAATTCAAAATAATCTACTGCGCCAAAGCTTACCTGATATCAAAGATGCAAAGGTACAAGCTTGCTGTTACCCCGCTCGTGAAGTCGGGGGAGATTTTTTTGAAGTGTTTGTCCATCCTAAAGGAGATTTATGGTTAGCAGTAGGTGATGTTTCCGGCAAAGGAGTTCCGGCTGCTTTGTTTATGGCTAGTGCAATCTCGGTGTTACGTCGTGAATTATCTCAAGAAACACCAGCCATGCCAAACGTGGTGATTCAAAATCTTAATAAAGCTTTAGGTGATGACTTAGTTAGTAGCAATTACTTTATCACTCTCATCTTAGCCCGATATACTCCCACTACCAGAGAATTTGTTTATGCTAATGCAGGTCATATTTATCCTCTGCTGTGGTCTGGCAACACTGACACAGAAAATCCCAACTACCTAAAAATACGTAGTATTCCCTTGGGTATTCTACCAAAATGGCAAGCAGATTTTGGTCAATTGTTTCTTGCTCCTAAAGATGTCCTACTGTTTACCAGTGATGGAATTACTGAAGCCACAGTGATAAAAAAGAGTCATACAGCCGAAGATTCACTCAATGAGATCAAGCCAAATTATCGTTCCATGCTACATCTTGATGGTCTTTGGCAACTCTTGCAACAAGAAACTCAACCATTATCTCTCAATAAATTGTTAGCTCGTATTCAGGCTGACAACCATATTCAAGAAGATGACCAGACCATACTTTCACTGGAGGTTTTTTAAGCAATGAAAAGTGAACTTCATATACCAAGCGACCTGAAGTTTTTAGGTATCGTCGAAAACTGGTTATTGGGATGCTTAGAAGTCCAGTTCAAAGAATCGATTGATTGGTCACGACAATCAAGTCGTCTACGATTGGCTTTGGTAGAAGCTTATTCCAACGTTGTACGTCATGCCCATAAAGAGCAGCCTTATTTACCAGTTTTAATCCGTTTAGAATTAAAAGACCGGGATATCGCCCTAGAAATTTGGGATCGTGGTGAAGGTTTCGACTTATCCAACTATTTACCTCCTAGCCCCAACGACAAAAAAGAAGGTGGCTATGGTTGGCTCATTATGAATCGTCTCATGGATAAAGTCGAGTACAAGTTACAGATTGATGGTTACAACTGTCTCAAGCTACAAGTGAGTGTGCCAGAAACTGCTTAATATCATATCCACTTGAAGTAAGTATATTTTTGACGAATCTCCATATTAAGAAATATTAATTAAATTAATAACTTTTGCAAAAATTATTTGATTTATAGGTGGTATTTATCAAAAAATAAAAATATGTTAAGATGACTAAACCATACGTAAATTCAGCAAGCATCGGATTAGGTGAGAAGCCCACACTGCAAGTGCTTGCAATCAGCGATGGGAGTATGTCACCTTTAGTGATTAGTGGTTGCTGGCTTATTGGCTAACAATAAGATCCCCACTTCACAGAAGAAATTGGGGATCTGGCTTTCTCAATTTCTATCAATTAATTTCGTTGCATTTTCAGCAATTCTTGGGGAGAAGCTAACAGTTTGATTTTGGTATAAAGAATTTCTCGCTCCTGGTTGATAACAAATTGCCATAGAACGTTGACACCACACCAAGAAGTTTGTGCTTTTCCTGTCACTTGAAATTGGATTAAATCTTCTTCTATAGTTTCAAATATTCCTTGCTGAGGAGAAGCTTCAATACCTAAAGCTTCTTTGTTTAAATAATTAACGATCGCCTCTGGTCCTACTATTCCAGATTCAAATGGCGGATGCATGACACCATCATTTGCAAATAAATTAGCAGTAGCATTAAAATCTCCTGCATTTAAGGTTTGAAAGTAAGCAAGGATAGTTGGTTCTGTAATTCCTTCAATAGTTAACTCTTGTGTAGTATTTGCAGATGATGATTGTGATAAAACCATAAAATTAACTCCAAATTATATTTCTATTAATTTACAAATAAAAATTAATTTAAATCTTGCTGCTAGAGATGTATTTTTTATATTTGTTAGTGGTTAGTAGGTAATAAATATTACCCAGGTATGCTCAATTGCTCATTCACTTCCACTCTCTAGAGAGATGAGGCATTCTGAACGATTCAGGGTAGGATGTTGAATTGAACTTTAATTCAAAATTTCACGTCTGATACTTAATATTCAATATTCAATGTGATGGCGGCTCCACCATATCCCCGTTGGTTTCACCCTTGTTTGCTCTTGGTTTGGCTGTTCATCGGTGTCGGTTTGCGCTTAATCAATTTGACAGCAAAACCCCCTTGGACAGACGAATTTTCTACTTTAGTATTCAGTCTGGGAAATAGTTTTTTGCCAGTACCGTTAAATCAACCGATCGCAATTGATGTTTTATTACAGCCACTACAACCCCAGCCAGGTGCAACAATTCAGGATGTATTAACACACTTATTTAGTGAAAGCAATCATCCACCTTTATATTTTGTGCTAACTCACCTGTGGGTAAAGTTGTTTCCCACACAAGCAGGTTTAGTTTCATTATGGGGAGCGCGATCGCTTGCTGCTATTTTTGGGGCAATATCCATTCCTGCTATTTATGGTTTAAGCTGGCTGGCTTTTCGTTCGCGTTTGGTGAGTCATTTAGCTGCTGCAATCATGGCTATTTCACCCTACGGCATCTTTTTGGCTCAAGAAGCTCGTCACTATACTTTAGCTATTTTGTGGGTAATTGCTTCTCTGGCTTGCTTAGTAGTTACCACGCGCCACATCCAAAAGCGTAATCAGTTACCCGTTTGGTTAGTCTTTGCTTGGATAGGAATTAATGCTTTGGGTGTAGCAACTCATTATTTCTTTGCACTCACGCTGCTTACTGAAGCTGTTGTGCTAATTTTTCTCGCTTGGGAAAAGTGGAGACAAACAGACACGGCGACAGGGGGACATGGTGAAGAAGTTACGGAGACACAGAGACACGGAGATATAGGAAATAAAGATGATACACTCTCTCCATCACCGCATCTCCCCTTCTCCACATCTTCGCAGGCGTCAGCAAAGCTTCCTCCTCTGCGTTTTCTCAGTCTTCCGCGTCTCAAGTTCTCTGTGTCTGTCTTCTCTCCTCCTTGGGGGCGCATTTATGCTGTTGCTCTTGGCAGTTTGATCGGGGGTATAGTTTGGATACCAGCATTTTTACATAATGCTTATGGTGATAAGTTAACAAATTGGATTCAAGGCGATCGCATCGGTATTGCTTGGATTAGCCCAATTTTTCAAGCTATGGCAGCCTGGATTACGATGATTGTTTTACTACCCGTGGAATCACCACAGCTAGCAGTGGTAATTGCTTCTGGATTGGTAATGGCTATCTTCTTGGTTTGGGCAATACCAATTTTTGTTAATGGTTTTAAAACTGAGCTGCAAAAACCACAAAGCCGCATAATTACACAAATGTTTGCTGGTGTAATTGTGAGTGCGATCGCTTTATTCTTTTGCTTTACTTATTTTCTTGGGATTGATCTCACTAGAGGTGCTCGTTATAATTTCGTGTACTTTCCTGCGGTAGTGGTTTTAGTAGGGGCGAGTTTAGCAATTAGTTGGAATATTCCCCCAGGAAAGACAACAAGGTGGGGAGTAACGGGAAAAATGTCTGTGCTAATTATCTGGATAATTGGCTTTATCAGTGCTATCACAGTTATTTGTAATTTAGGGTATCAAAAATATTACCGTCCAGATTTATTTATAGAACTGATTCAAAATACATCTAAAGTGCCGATATTGATTGCGACTACCCAAAAAACTCATGTACAAATTGGTGAAATGATGGGAGTTGCTAGAGAATTTAAGTTTCACAATAGTGTTTCTCTGTCTCCAAAATTCCTTTTAGCTCATAAAGACAAACATACTAATGCTTCTACTACTCTCCAAAATTCCTTAGAAAATCTACCCCGTCCCCTTGACTTATGGTTAGTGAACTTTCGTGCTGCTGAACCAGAAGCAATCAAAAATTGTGTTAAGCACACCCAAAGCTTACCAGCAATTAACGGTTATGAGTATAAGCTTTATCACTGTAATTCCTAATTTAGAATTGATTTGGCACACCCACTGAAGACAAACCAGCGATCGCCCGCAAATTTTGACAACGGATTAATTCATGGAAATTTAGGACATTACGCCCTTCTATTTTTGTAACTGTCTCAATCGCAGACAACAAATGCTGTGCTGCTTCAGTTTCTGAGTAACCACGGCGCTGTGCTACTTTAATTGCGGCTTCATCAGCGTTTAACTCTGAGTGTTGAGAACGGTTGATAGCAGTAATACGATATGCTGCCAAAGTGGTCAATCCACCAGCAACAACAACACCTACCGGATCTGTTTGCCAAAATTCTACCAATGCGCCCAAGATTCCAGCTATGGCTATGCCTTGATAAATATCTGGTTTCAACCACCTTATCCCTGTCAACCAACAAACTGTCCGCAATAGTATCAAATCTCGTTGTGGTTTCGTCAACCGACGCCACAAATTAAAATTAATATATATTGGTCGTTCCCGATTCCAAGGTAAAGGAAAGGAAACATCAATTACTTTTGTTTGCTCCGATTTACTCAGAATTTTGGTCATAATTCGACCAGAAGCAGGCATAACATCATATAAACGGCGAATTTCGGCAATTGGCTCCATAAATTATGACGAGGAACGGAGAACGGGGAACGGGTTTACTAAGCTGTAAGGTATCATCAGCCTGTATGATTTTTTTGATATATGCTTAAGAATACCTAAGCTATCGGATTCTAAAATACCAGTTTTGATAATAATTGACTCTTGACCAATGACTCTTGACTAATGACTAATCACTAATAACTAATGACCATAGAGGCTTTTGCTCCCATCCCACCGGAATGGACTAATAAAGCAATTCATGCTCGTGAATTTTGCTGTCCCACATGTCATGCTAGCAGTTTGGAAGCTGCACAAGTTTGGATTAATCGCCGTTCGCCCGTAATTACAGAGGAATACCGACGCAAATGGCAAGAATTCTACCACTGTCACTGTGGTTGTGTCTGGTGGGCTTGGAGTAGCGATCGCCCGCCGTCCAATTTCAGTAGCCAAGACAATTAAGTACATAATCGTTTGATTATTTAAACTTATAAATGTTATTGGCTACAACAATTATGATAAAAAGTCCACTACGTTACCCTGGTGGTAAGTCAAAAGCCATTAACCAAATAGCCGAATACTTACCAGATAGTTTTTCTGAGTTTCGAGAACCTTTTGTGGGTGGCGGTTCTGTTTTTATTTACTTAAGGCAAAAATTTCCTCACCTAAAAATCTGGATTAACGATTTAAACCGCGAACTATTTCTGTTTTGGAAATCTACTCAATCTCATCTACCTCAGCTAGTGAAAGAAATACGTCGTGTTAAAGATAAATACACAGATGGTAAGTTATTATTTGAGGAATTAACTAGTGTAGATACCAATCATTTATCTGATTTTGATAGAGCAGTACGCTTTTTTATTCTCAATAGAATTACTTTTTCTGGGACTGTAGAATCTGGAGGATTTTCTGAGCAAGCTTTTCATAAACGCTTTACTTACTCGTCGATAGACCGTCTAGAGAAATTAGAAAAAATTTTAACAGCAGATGTAAAGATTACTAATTTAGATTATAAGGAACTATTACCCGCAGACGGTCAAGATGTATTTATATTTTTAGACCCCCCTTATTTTGCTGCTACTAAATCCAAGTTGTATGGTAAAGATGGAAATTTACACACCTCTTTTGAGCATCAGAGTTTTGCTGAATTGGTGATACAATGTCATCACCGTTGGCTAATAACTTACGATGACTCACCTAAAATTAGAGAAAATTTTCAAGACTCTAATTTGTTTGAGTGGGAATTACAGTATGGAATGAATAACTACAAACAAAGTAGTGCTGCTAAAGGTAAGGAGTTATTCATCACCAACTATGTAATTAGACCTAATTATGATAAAAAAAACCCCGCACACAGGCGGGGATAACTTTTTTTATTCTTAATACGTAGTTGCTTGTTAGTTATTTGAAACAAAGACTAACATAACAACTAAGTAAGTAGGTCAAATTAAATATAAAACCTCACCCTCCTCCCCTTATTAAGGAGAGGGATTGAGGGTGAGATTTGATCTTATGTTTAATTACGCCTACCTACTTAATTAGAAAGTGAAGGTAGTGCGAAGTGTACCTACATAAACTGTATCGTTGTTGTCATTATGCTCAGGATTTAAGATGACCAACACACCTGGAGTGAAAGCAATATTGTCGGTCAACTGGTAACGATAGAGCGCTTCTATGTGATAAGAATTGTCATCATCTTCACGCGCACCGATGTCATTATCAGTAACTTTAGGTGGTTGACCAAACTGAAAACCAAGCAAGTTACCCTCTTTACCGAAGTCTTTGAAAGCGACGTTAGCCATCCAATAGAAAGCATCCGCATTGTCACCTTCATTAGGACCACTCTTAGCTTCTGCATTAGTGAAACCTGCCCAACCACCGACAGTGAACTTAGAACTGGGCTTGAAGTTAACTTCTGCACCATAGTGGTTTGCAGCAGTAGCAATACCATTACCAAAAGGTTGGTTGGCATTTGCACTACCTGTAGATCCAAATAGGCTAACACCGCCAACACTATTTTGATAACTGCGAACGTAAGTTAAACCAATATTGAATGCTCCATTTGGTTGGAAAGCAAGTTGAGCAAGAGCAGCATAGTTACCATCAAATAGACCAGCTCCATCAAGAGGACTACTAGCTACGTTATTACTTCCACCAGCTAGATAACCCACAGACGCACTGAATGCTGATCCTGGAGGTTGGAAATTAACGGTTAGACCAGCACCACCGGAACCTTGGCGATAAATAGGGCTGAAGCGACCATAGCGGGAAATCGCGCCTCTTCCTGAACTAGAAAATTCAGAGAAGTTAGGAACGTTTTCGTAGAACTCACCGTTATTAGCGTCTACCTTAATACGAATAGAATCACTGAGGTTGAAAGCGTAGTTGATTTTATCGATTTCAACGTCGTTACCAGTATTATTATCATAGGCGAGGCGGGCCATGTTAGTCCCGGTTGCTGATCCAAAGTTAGGTATATTGCCAGCCTGTAAACGGATTTGCAGTTGGTCTGTACCCATGAAGCTACTGTTCAAACTCAAGCGAACTCGGTCTGAGAAAGTAAAATTGTCATCTACATCATCGCCACTACCGTTAGCTTTCTCATCTCCAAAAGCTCCACCAAAGTTGAAGACAGCTTCCCCAACTAACTTTGTAGTAGTGGAAAACTGATTTGCTTCCAACTCAGCAGTGCGAGCTTCTAAAGCATCTACACGACCGCGCAAAGTAGCTAGTTCCGCAGAAAATTCTTCTTGCAAACGCTGTAGGGTAGCCAAGTCTTCCTTTGTTACCAATTCAGCTGTTGCTGTAGCAATCAGTTCATTAACCCGATCCAAACAAGCATTCAAACCTGCGGCGAATTCATAACGGGTCATGGGACGATTCCCACGATAAGTACCGTTGGGATAACCTGCAATACAACCGTAGCGCTCTACTAAAGACTGTAATGCTTGGAATGCCCAGTCTGTAGGCTGTACATCAGAAAACTGAGAAACAGATGTTACTTGGCTCATGCCTTCAGTTGATCCTTGGGATAACTGAGTTACAGAAGTTACGTCTTGATTGATTTCTTGGTTTACTTCTGCTGCAAATGCACTATTGGCTGCCAATAATGTGGCAGCAAAAACAAGCGGACTCAGCTTAAGGGCGTTCCTGAATGGTTTTGTCATTTTGTTTAGTCTCACTCACACCTACTGGGTAAATCGTGGTATATTTGCTCAAATAAATTATTAATTAAATTCAGTTGAGTTAGAACCATGATTTTCAGTAACAATTGTACCAAAAGAAGCGGTGATTAACGCAAGTACCCACCGCTATTTTTAATTGTTATTTAATTACTTTATTTGGTAAACATAAAATAATTCTGCGTTTATGACGTAGCAAGTTACCTTCTTCCTCAAATTGTTGGAGAAGGCGAGTTACTGTCACTCTCGTTGTGTTTAATACTTCTGCCATCTCTTGATGAGTAACATTAAGTTCAATCAGCTTACCCTGTTCTACATCCCGGCCAAATTTTTCACTTAGCCAAACCAAAAATTGCCACAAACGTAGGGAAATTGGTTTTCTATGTACAATACTTAAAAGTTCCTCTGCTTGTTGAATATGAGTTATGAGAGCATTGACATCTTGATTCCAATGATGCGGTGGTACTACACTCACTTCTACACTAGTTAAACATTCTATTTGGTAAGGCTTGACTCTAGAAAGAGGATAACCAATTAAATCCTCTGGTCCCCAATAGCCCAAAGTAATGAATGTTCCATCTTCGCTCCAAGTCAAGGTACGCACTGCTCCACGCTCGATTCGCCATAACACATCATTACGAGCTGGAATAACTTCTCTGCGAGTAAAGATTCTTTGGGGTAAATTTGATGATAAGCTAGACTTATGGGATACAATTGAATTTTGTGTGCGACTGCTGGAATAAATCATTGGTGTTGTTGGGTTAGGATTATTAGCAACTCAAAGAGATTAGATAGATAACTAAAGTTAATAGCTGTGTTAGTATTTTATTTTTCACAGATGTAAACTCGTAACTCAATTTATCGAACGTAAAGCTAGTTAGTGTTAGGAAGCATTAATTTAGACCAAAAGATAAATGTCGGGTGTGGAAAATTTTTGTAGATTCAGAAAATACTTATTTATTTGACTTTTAAACAAAATAAATATAAATTACTCCAAAAGTAACTTTTTGTGATAATGCTTATAACCATGTAGTTGATTTAGTTAGATATGAATCAGGGATAATTGTAGGTGTATATGTCGTACATATTTACAGGCATATAAAAAATTAATAAAAAATATTCTTTGGAGAAGTTTGTACTTTTGTAACTAATCTGTGAAGTAAATTTTATAGTTTCAAAATAAAAGGGTTACTACAAAGTTTACTAGCAAATAAGCAGCAAAACTAATTCAAGCATGCTGTTAATTGCCTAATTCTTGATTAACTATTATTGCATTATACATTAATTGAGAATCATTATCAATTAACTTTAATTATGGCAACGATAAAAACCGCAAATTTGGCAGATCATCACTGGTCTTTGTAAAGTAATTCGAGTAGATTAGGACTTGACGAGTTTGCAAAAATTCTTCACCTGTTGTCGTTATTAATGAGAATTATCTGCTTTCTAAACTTTATTTGTTGCTAATGCAGGAAATTGTCTTAAAAAACATTTGATTGATTACACATAAAGCACGGTTTAAATCCGTCAGCACAAATAAAGCTAACTCGTGAGGGTCGTCATTTGTCATTGGTAAGGGTTTCAACAATTTTATATTTCTTAACATAGTAATATTTATTTGCGCCTACTTAACTTAGAGGGCAAATATTATTAAGTGTTACTTGGTTAATTTAATATTCAAAGTTTAAGAACAGGTAAGCTTTATATGAAATGTAAGTTAGATTACAAATCATCTAAGTTTTCGAGAAAATCTGGTTTAGGCTACTGCTGTGGTTATTGTTAACTTTGAAAGTTTAACAATATAAACCAATGGATTGTCATCAATCCTTGATGATAATCCGGTAAAGTTTTATCAAAGGTCATTAGTACCAATGACCAATGACCAATGACCAATGACCAATGACCAATGACCAATGACCAATGACCAATGACTCATTTTATTAGTGGCGCTGACCTGTTACGATATATGCCACTCGTTGACCAATATTAGTTGCATGATCTGCCATACGTTCTAGATGGCGTATTACTAATACCAACAACAGAATTGGCTCGACTACGCCTGGTACATCTTTTTGATAGGCTAAGGTTTGATAGAGATGTTCGTAGGCGCTATCTACAGCATCATCTAGTTGTTTGATACTGCGTCCACCGACTTCATCTAAATCAGCCAAAGCCACCAAGCTCGTTGCTAACATTGCTTGAGCATGGTGCGACATCATGGCAATTTCTGCTAAACAAGGGTGAGGCGGATAAGAAAAGATTTTGACTGCGATTTCTGCTAAATCTTTAGCATAATCTCCAATCCGTTCTAGGTCACGCACCAGTTGCATAAAAGCACTCAAACAACGCAAATCTTGAGCAACAGGAGCTTGTAGCGTCATAATTGCCGCACAGTCTGATTCTATTTGTTTATAAAAGCGATCAATCTGTTTATCCATATGGGGAAGTTCCTCAGCTGCTTTTAAATCGCGAGCGAATAAGGCTTGGTGACTTAAACGAAACGATTGTTCCACCAAAGCTCCCATGCGTAAGATATCGCGCTCTAAGCGTCTGATTTCTCGCGTGAGCTGGGTCGTTCCAGAGTTAGGATCATATATAATTGCTTTCACGCTTGCATTCCCAAACATGAAGATATTTTTAAATATAGTCTTGCTTTTAAGAATTTGCCATGACTTCAGGTAGTACAAACTGTATCCACGCACCACCTGTAATCGGATGGTTCATGGCTTTAATTGAACCACCGTGAGCCAGAATTATTTGACGAACGATCGCCAAACCTAAACCACTACCTACTATTGTTGTAGAACTACTTTCAACTGTTTGATCACGAGTTCGTGCTTGATCTCCCCGGTAAAATCGTTCAAAAACGTGAGGTAAATCCGCTTCGGCAAAACCTGCTCCAGAGTCAATAATATTAACTTCTAGATTAGCTTGTGCGTTTGGTTTACCATTACGATTATTTTTTACAGATGAGATTTTTGTTTCAACAGTAATACTACCACCAACAGGACTGTACTTGATGCTATTGTCCAGCAAGTTGAGGAAAACTTGGTAAAGGCGGGAAGCATCCGCATAAAGCCAAATATTTTCTGAACCTTGATAGACAAATTGGACTTGAGCGCGTACTGCTAGGGGTTCAAGAGTTTCCCAGACCTTGCTAATAAGCGATCGCACTTCTGTTGATTGACAATTGAGTTTCAGGCTGGGATCGGTTTCTAGTTGAGTAAGTTCTAACCAGCTTTGCACCAAATAAATCAGTCGGTCAACTTCCTGCATTAGGCGATTAACCCAACGATCTAAAGGTGGTTCAATGCGCCCTTGCAAAGTTTCCACTACCAAACGAATAGAGGTCAATGGTGTTCTCAATTCGTGGGCAAGATCAGAAAAAGCACGGTCACGCGCTTGGTTAATTTCCAAGAGTATTTGGCGATTTTCCAAGAATACGCCTACTTCTCTATGAGATAAAGGCAAGCTACTAGCTCGCAACATTACAGATTTATGTTCTAGCATTGCTGCCGCACTTTCACAAGAGGGGTGAAATACCCATTCTTTTATCTGAGATTGCTGGCGATCGCGAGTTTGTTCAATTAACTGATCTAGTTCATAAGATCGTACTAATTCTAGTAACAACCGCACTTGTCCCGGTTGCCACCTTTGCAAATACAATATCTCTCGTGCTTGCTGGTTGCACCACAGTAGTTGATTTTCTTCATCTACCTGCAAATATCCTACAGGTGCTGATTCTAACAATTCTTGATAATTATATATAATTTGTTGCAAATATAACTGCTGTTGCTGCAACTCAGCAATATCGTGCCGCAGGCGTGGAATTAGCGGTAGCGCAATATCACTAGGTTGCGACTTTAATGAGGGTGGGATTTTTCCTATGATGCGGCGCAGTTGCACCATTTGGCAAATCCAAACCCCTAGTCCTATTGTCAATCCAAAAAGAAAACTAAATACTAACATCACAAGTTGTTAGTTGCTTTCGCACAGACTATACTAACAACTTATCCAAATCTATAACCAAAACCACGTACAGTCACAATATATTCAGGACGACTGGGATCTTGCTCTAATTTTTCCCGCAACCAACGGATGTGAACATCTACAGTTTTACTATCTCCAACAAAATCTGGTCCCCAAACTTGATCTAGCAACTGTTCGCGTGACCATACTCTGCGAGCATAACTCATGAACAGTTCTAACAAGCGGAATTCTTTTGGTGAGAGATTTACCTCCTGACCACGAACTAAGACACGGCACTCTTGCGGATACAAAGTAATCTCTTTATAATTAAGAGCTGGTAGTTGTGGTAAACTGCTCAAACGCTGACGGCGAAGCAAAGCACGACACCTAGCTACTAATTCCCGCATACTGAAGGGTTTTGTAAGGTAGTCATCGGCTCCCACCTCCAGACCTAAAACACGGTCAGTTTCACTTCCTTTGGCACTGAGCATGAGAATCGGTACTGGATTGCCTTGATAGCGCAGCAAGCGGCAGACATCTAAACCATTAATTTGAGGCAGCATTAAATCTAGGATTACCAAATCAAAAGTTGGTTCGCCTAAATTGGCTTCAAAATTTTTTAATTGTTCTACAGCAGAACGTCCATCCGCAGCCGTTATGACTCCATAACCTTCCTCTTCCAAAGCAAGGACGATCATTTCTCTAATTAGTTCTTCATCTTCGACTAGTAAAATACGACTTCTTTGACCGATGTCCGTCGTTGGAGAATACTTAGTTGATTCACTAGTATACATTGATGCTTTTGAAGTCCCGTAATCGTTGCTGTATCAATACAATTATCAGACAACCGTGCTTTTACGCTTGTTTGATGATGAACTATTTTTTTTGTGATTAATATAACAATTATCTAATTTTATTATAAACCATATAGGCAACAAATATATGGGATGTTTTTATAAAAGGTTATTGGCAGTCAATAAGTTAATAGTAATTTTTTGTAAATATATTTAAATGAAATATCTCATACATAATTAGTGATCATTGTCAATGTTGGCCTGAATCCATGCAACTTGCGATCGCAGTTTTCAATCTGTAGTCTTGTGCCGCAGCTTGCTTTAGAGGCAAAACCCTAACCTCATCTGCAAGGCAGGTTAGGGTAGTTTATACGATTTATTGAAGCAAATTCTTAGGAACCTGATCAGGAACAACCCATAAATAAAGAGTTGTGCCTTGTATCTGTACCGTCTTTTTTGGTTTCCACTCACCCATATCAAAAGCATGGGAAACAATACGAGTACCTGGTTTGAGTTCTTGTAACAATTTGGGTCGGAGTTTCAAATTAACATCAGGCAACAGGTATAGTGTTACTACCGTTGCGCCATCAAAATTAGTTTGGAATAAATCTTGTTGCTGAAATGTAACGCGATCGCTAACACCTGCTTTTTGGGCATTGGCTTTGCTTTCCTGCACAAGTTCGGGATTGATTTCCACACCTACTGCACGACTAACACCATATTTCTGGGCTGCGGTAATGGGAATACGTCCGTCTCCACTACCAAGATCGTAAACTACATCATTTTTTGTAACTTGTGCCAATTGCAACATAGCATTTACTACTTCTGGTGAAGTTGGTACATAAGGTACATCAGCTTGTGGAGTTTCTTGAAGCTGAGTTGGTGTAGCTGGCGTTTGTGCATCTGCTTCAAAGTTACGCTGCTGATTTGTACATCCAGCCACACTCAAACTCACAGCACTAATTCCAGTCACAAGTAAAATTAGCATTCGTCGTAATTGCATGATTTTCTCCTTTAACTTATAGAGTTGGGTATTAGTGGTTAGTGATTATTCCCAATCCCCAATCCCCAATCCCCAATCATTTCACCTATTCCTCAAAAGGTGATGATCCAAGTACAGTAAGGGGATTGCACAAATTACTGCCACAACACCAACTATTGCCCCTACTCCGGTATAAGCCAAACTGGAGTAGAGTAAATAGCCACAGACAAGACAAAATAGCAAAGGCAACCAAGGATAAAGTGGGACTAGAAACGGACGGTTAATATGAGGTTCTTGTCTTCGCAATATAAACAGCGATATACCTGAAAGTAGGAAAAAAAACCAGAATACAGGGGCTGTATAGTCTACCATTGTTTCAAAGCCGTTGCGGGTGATACTACCTAGCCCCACCAAAGCTAGGGAAATCGCCCCCTGCAACAAAAAAGCCATGTTGGGAGTACTTTTTTGATACTGCCAACTTCTCATAAATCTAAATAGTGAAAAGTCTTGCCCCAAGGCGTAATTGCTACGTGCGCCAGTTAAAATAGTGGCGTTGATTGCCCCTAAAGCAGAAACTGCAACCAGCAGACTGAGAAATAATGTTCCCACTTTACCTAAACTCTGACGCATTAAAGCAGCTGCGACTGCTTGCGACTGGGCCATTTCCACCAATCCCAATCCCCGCAGGTAAGCTAGATTGATCAACAGGTAAATGGCGGTGATAATGCCAATACTCCAAAGTAAAGAACGAACTATATTACGTTGTTTATCTTTGATTTCTGCCGAGATGTAAGCTGCCTCATTCCATCCACCATAAGATAGTAAGACAAACACCATTGCTAGTCCCCAAGTACCTTCAGAAGTAGAGGTAGTAGGAGGAGTGGGGGGAGTAGGGGGAGTTGCTAAGGACAGTCCAATAATCACTACAAGCAGCAAGCCAAGGACTTTGGCCACTGTTAGTAAGTTTTGTGTCCATTTACCCTGCTGCAAACCAAAAATATTTAATGCTGTTAATACAGCGACCGCACCTGCTGCATAAAGAGAAGCGGAAAAGGCTCCAAGTGGCAAGATTTGGGAGATATAATCACCAAAAACAAATGCCAACAGCGCAATAGAACCTGTTTGAATGACTATCATCCGCGCCCAAGCAAATAAGAAGGCGACTTTTTTCCCAAAGGCGCGTTTGAGGTAATGGTAATTACCTCCCACATGGGGATAAGTCGTCGCTAACTCGGCGTAACACAAAGCCCCAATCAAAGATACTGCACCTCCTGTTAACCACAACAACAGTACCGCAACATTACTACCTGCATTAGCCGCAACCAAAGCAGGGCTTTCAAAAATACCAGCCCCGATGACAATACCGACAATGAGGGCCACAGCATCAATAAATGCTAGTGAAGGCTTCGGTGCTGTAACTTCCGTTGTCGCTGTCTGCTTTGATAAGGCGTTGTTTTCACGTTCCATAATTGATAGAGAAAGGGAAAAGGTAGAAGGAGTAAGTATTCAAAACTTATTTCGTTTACCCTCTAACTTTGTCCTATATGTGATAGTACGGTGAACTTTATAGTAAAGAGGGAGTAATGACTTATTTCCCTATCTCTAGAGTTAAAGATAAATATGACTTAAAAATGACAGTGAGAAGTTGACAAAAACGGATGAGCTTGAGTGTACTTATTAGTACAAAAAAACTAGTATCTCACCTCAAGGATTCAACTTTCATTTATTGATTGCGATCAAAAACAGGAAGTTGGTTCATATAGTATAGCTATAGCCATTGAGATTAGGACGTAGACTATAAGAGTGTCTATTGCTTCTACCTTGTTCCAATGGGAAAACCTTATAGTGACGATTTCCGACAAAAAGTTATACAAGCAATTGAGTTGGACG
>JAHHHW010000146.1 GCA_019359115.1 Pelatocladus maniniholoensis HA4357-MV3 | reverse complement strand
GGGACGGGAAACCGTCTAGTTAAGAGTCGAAGAAGCAAGAACAGTGGTGGAGAGGCACGGATTCATCCTGCCTCGTAACATCATTTGAGAATCCCTGCGGCTTTAGTCCAGGGAGTACGTCAAGAAATGATCTAAGTATCCCGCCTAGAACTAAAGTTCCAGGCTCATAGCGCAAGTCCACTCAAGTGGACTGGAACAAACTTTTTTTTGAGTCCTCTTCAGAGGACTTGCGCTATGAGACTCGGAATTTATTCCGAGACGGTACAGATGCGCTCTGTCTCCAATTTTCGTTTGCGATCTAAAGCTAAATATTAAACTGCTGTCGTTGATACAGCGACCAATACAAACCCTTTTGCTGCAACAAATCTGTATGTGTACCGCGTTCGAGCAGAACTCCTTTTTCTAACACCAAAATTAAATCAGCACGTTTTAAAGGTGCAAAACGGTGAGCAATTAAAAACACAGTCCGTCCCTGGGAAACTGTTTGCAAGTTTTGCAGTACCTGTTGTTCGGTTTCGCTATCCAAAGCACTGGTAGCTTCATCTAATATTAAAATCGGCGCTTGGGAAAGAAACAACCGTGCTAGGGCTATGCGTTGGCGTTGTCCTCCAGATAAAGCTGTACCCCGTTCGCCAACATTGGTTTCGTAACCGTGGGGTAACTCACTGATAAAGTCGTGGGCAACAGCAAGTCTAGCAGCTTCTACTACTTGTTCTGCGGTGATCTCTGGATTCCCAAGGGTGATGTTATCCAAAATCGAACCGTTGAATAAAAAGTCTTCTTGCAAAACAACGCTAATCTGTTGACGCAAGGAAGTTAGATCAGCACTTTTAATATCAAAACCATCAATCAGGATGCGTCCTGATTCGATTTGATAGAGACGTTGCAAAAGTTTAGAAAGGGTACTCTTGCCAGAACCACTACGTCCCACAATACCAACGAATTGCCCTGGCTGCACGTTAAAGGAAATACCCCGTAGCACAGGTTCAGTATTTTGGCGGTAGCGGAAAAATACTTGATCAAAAGCGACTTGTCCTTTCAGGGGTGGTAAAACTAAACCTGTACCTGCTTCTGCTTCTGGGGCGACATTGAGAATATCGCCAATCCTGTCTACGGAAAGGAGGACTTGTTGCAGATTTTGCCATAGTTGCACTAATCGTAACAATGGGCCAGTAACTCTACCAGAAAGCATTTGAAAAGCAACAAGTTGACCAACAGTAAGTTTGTTTTCAATGACTAACTTAGCACCAAACCAGAGAATTAGTAGGCTAGAGAAATTAGTCAGAAAATCACCGATATTGCTGCTGATATTAGAAGTAGTAGAAGCTTTAAAACCTGTGCGGATAAAACGAGCAAATAAACCTTCCCAGCGATCGCGTGCTACTGCTTCAGCTGCGTGGGCTTTCACCGAATGAATTCCTGTCACTGTCTCCACCAAAAATGACTGGCTATCAGCACTGCGGTTAAATGTTTCGTTGAGCCAGTTGCGGAGAATTGGTGTCGCTACTAGTGTCAGAATTGCAAATAAAGGTAGCACCGCCAACGCCGTAAAGGTGAGGGGAATGCTGTAGTAGAACATCAATACTAAATACACCACAGCAAAAATGCTGTCTAACACCACAGTCAACGCTGTACCAGTGAGAAACTGGCGAATTTGTTCGAGTTCTTGCACCCGTGCAACTGTGTCTCCTACCCGACGTGCTTCAAAGTAAGCCAAAGGTAAGCGCATCAAGTGGCGAAATAGCTGGGCGGACAAACTTAAATCCAAGCGTCGGGCGGTGTGAGTGAAGACAAATAGCCGCAGAATACCAAGTGCAGCCTCAAAAATTGCCACTAATAACAATGCGATCGCCATGACATCAAGAGTTGCCAAACTCTCTTGCACCATGACTTTATCGATCACAACCTGGGTAATGAGTGGCGTTGCTAACCCCAACATCTGTAACGTCAAAGACGCCAGCAACACTTCCCCTAATAGTCCCCGATATTGCCATACTGCTGGTAGAAACCAATTGAGGTTAAATTTTTCCTGCTTTTGAATTAACTCTACTTGCCACAGTTGCCCATTCCAATATTCTTCTACCAATGACTGCGATAAAACTTCACAAGTGCGATCGCCATTGAGGGGATTGGCTATGAGTAAGCGATCGCCCCTGACAGCATAAACTACCACCCAGTTACCATCAGCTTCCGGTGATGCACCCCACTGCAACAAAGCCGGAAATGACAACTGCTGCAAATCAATCCAACTCGCTTGCAATCGTCGCAATACAAACCCTAACTTTTCTCCTGCTTCTACAACATGTTTTGGCTGCTGTCCTCTGACTTGGCGTTGTACCCATTCCAACTTCACAGGTTGATCTAACTGTTGCGCCACCATTGTTAAACAAGCAGCAGCCGTATTCCGACTAGCAACAAACGGATAAGTCTGCTGGGTGGAAGTGGGGAACTGGGAGGTGTGGGGAGTGGGGGGAGTGGGGGAGGAGTATGAGAAATCCTTGTCTTTCTTGTCTTCCTTGTCCCCTTCCCCTGTTTTCCCTGTTTCCCAAAATTCCTCAATTTGTGGTGTGGAAATTTCTGCCCATACTGTTACAGTCCAACGTACTACTACTACATCTTTGCTAGCAGCTACAGCTTTGCATTCGAGTGGTAGTTTCTGCAAGCTACCAAACCAATCACCCACCGTTAAAGTTGCTAGTGGTTTACCAACTCCTTCTTCGCGCAGGCGGACTTTACCACTGACAATCAAAAACTGATAACCTACCCCATCTTTTGGCCAGATTTTTTTTCCTAAACCGAAGCGTAGAGTTTCTGACTTTTGTTGCAATAGGGTTTGCTGTTGTGAACTTAACCAACATAGTGGTGCTTGTGTCCAAGGTAGAGAAGCTAGCACCCTTGTATGTGAAGACTCATCATCTATCAGGTTTAATTCACTTGCAGTTTTACCGTTAGCTTCTGAATTTTCTCTGCTAGCCATTTCTCAAACAACTCATTCTGTAGTGCTTGCTTTAGTTGAGTATCTTCTAATGAAGCTGGCAAAATTTGTTCTACACGAAACAAACCATAACGTTCTTCCAGCTCAATTGGCCCTACTATTTCCATTGGGCTTGCCACATCAATTGCTGCTCTGAGTTTATCAGGCAATGTTCCTCTGCTGACTGGTCCCATCATTCCGTTGACGATTCGATCTTCTGTGAGTGAGTATTCTCTAGCTAATCCTTCAAAGCTAGCTCCTTCCTCAATTTGGGCTTGTAATTCCTCGGCTAATTCTCGATTGTCTACAATAATTCGCGAAATTACCACCCGATCCAGGAAAATTTTCCTTTCGATGAAATATTCTGGCAGTTTGGGTTCTGTGATTACTGCTTTGAGTTTTTCTAACTTGAAGCCCAAAGCAACACTAGAGTGGAAAGAATCATAGTCTTTGCCATTATTTTGTAGCCATTCTTGAAAGCTTTTTGGATCTGTTAGTTGATTTTTGAGTCGAAAATCAATAATTGCTTGTTCAGTAAAAGCTGGACTAATAGCTATATCTTCACGAGTTTGTAATTCTTTTTCTATTACATATTGACGTAGAATATCCCCAATAAGTTGTCCTAATTTTCCAGCGTTTTGCAAATATTTTACTACTTGTCCAACAGAAATTTGTTGCTCATTAACAGTTAAAAAGGAAGAAGATTCCATAGGATAAATACGTAGATCTACGAAGAAGAGTAATTATACATTTTCCCCTCAGAGGAAATTCGTAATTTAGTTGACATTCTCATGCCAAGTTTATATTGCCATGTTAAGTCTTACAAGACAGAGTGGCAACTCTATCTTGTAAATTATTCGTAAAAATATCTACCTAGTATCGGAAAATAATTAGGACAGTCTCGCACAAACAACTAGAGTGTTTTAGAAAAAATAAATACGCCTTCAAAATTTACTGATAATCCTACGTGATTATCATTACAAATTTATTGCTTTTGTTGATTCACATTATGCAACTGTAATTGCCCAAAACCAAGCTAAAAAAATCGCCGCGATCGCACCGATTAATGTATTTAAAATATTCACTAATTCATTCGTTAACCAAGTGTACTTTGATTGCAATGTTGCTCCAATTACACTTTCTATATTTGTGGCAATAAATGCAGCTACTACGCACCAAAGTATACCCAAAGGTTCAACTAAACCAACACCCCAACCCACAAAGGCGATCGCCACCGAAGCTACTACACCAGCCAAAGTCCCTTCTAAACTGACTGCTCCTTCAGTTCCACGAGGAACTGGTTGTAAAGTAGTAATCAAGAAAGTACTCTTGCCATAAGCTTTCCCCACTTCACTTGCACAGGTATCAGACAGCTTTGTACTAAAACTTGCCACATAACCCAGCATTAGTAGGGATCGGAGATCGGCGATCAGAGATTGAGGACTCGGAAGAATTCCCAAGTTTAGCATCCCTACTCCCAAAGCGCACAATGTCCCAATCAAAGCCGAACCCCAGACATTTTCTGGGCCTCTTGCACCAGAACGCTTTTCAGCAATACCTTCAGCTTCTTTCTGGGCCATACCAATACGGGTCACAAAAGAACCAACTAAAAAATAGAACATTACAACTATATATCCTTGCCA
This sequence comes from Pelatocladus maniniholoensis HA4357-MV3, assembly GCA_019359115.1. Taxonomy (GTDB): domain Bacteria; phylum Cyanobacteriota; class Cyanobacteriia; order Cyanobacteriales; family Nostocaceae; genus Pelatocladus; species Pelatocladus maniniholoensis. The sequence goes on along the minus strand of JAHHHW010000146.1, from coordinate 27,212 downwards.
ACCTAATGTTCCCCAAGTCAAGACACCAAGTAACCCAGCATGGAAGTAACCAGCAGGAGTGAGCAGCTTTTTCGGAGCAATCCAAGCTACAACTAACAGCATAGAATTTAATGCTGTTCCCACAATCCAGGGATTTACAGAGTTAATTAAAGAAAACATTGTTTCTGCGTTTAGGTATTTTATTTAAGTTATCAGTTATCAGTTATCAGCGTCGTATCTGCTCAATTTATGGGGAGCATCCCAAATGTTTTAAATCCCCGTAGGACGAACATCGCCAAGTCTTTTTCAAAAATTGTGATGCTTCCATTTATGGGAATTAATTGATAACTGTTCACTGATAACTGTCACAAACAGGATATCCAATTTCCGCTACACTCCCAAACCCCCATAAACTTGTCACCCAGTGAAATCACGCAGCTATTTTTTGAAGCTTTGGTAAATTTTTGATGCTTATTTATTAAAGTGATGCATATTAGCATTATTTTTTCGCAAGAGAAGCTGATGATGGATTGTAAGAAAATTATCTTGTAGTTTGAAACACTAAGTTAAAAATGTCATCAGACCTCACAGGCAATTCCCTAGATCAAGCTAGAAGTTTTACATTTACAAATAATTCCTACACATTTAGTGATCAGGTTTCTCTTAAAGATCCTGTTGATTTTTATAAATTCACGCTTGAGGGTAAGAGTAGTTTTCTACTAGACTTAACTCATTTAAGTGCCAATGCCGATGTACAGTTGATTCAAGATGCCAATGGCAATGGTGTAACAGACAAGGGAGAAGTCATTGCTGCTTCCAAGCGTGCTGGAAAAAAAGCTGAATCAATCAACACAACCTTAGAAGCTGGTACTTATTATATTCAAGTCCATTCCACAGGTAGAGCCAAAACCAAGTATGAATTGAGCGTTTCGGCAATACCGATTGATAATGCAGGTAACACTCTAGATACAGCTTGGAATATTGGTGAAATCTCTGCTAACTCTCAAACTATTAGTTATAGGGATTGGGTAGGTAAATCTGACAGCTATGACTATTATAAGTTCAACATCAGTAGTACTGGTGATGTCAGTTTATCACTCAAAGATTTAGGTGCTGATGCAGATATACGACTGTTAAATTGGCAGGGTGAGAATCTCGCTGGTTCTGCCAATATTGATAATACTGATGAATTTATTACCAGTAATTTGACAGCAGGAACCTATTATGTAGAGATTTATTCGTACAACGGTAATCAAACTTTTTACAATCTGCATTTATCATTAACATCGCCAGATTCTACAGCAGTAATTCAAAGTTCAGATCAACTAGGCTCGGTAGATGATGGCAACAGTACAGCTATAATACCGACTACTGCTAATAGTAATCAAGGTACACTTAGGGCAGATACATTTATATATACATCGAATTCTACACAAACAGTATTTTCTGGCAAAGGTAATATTGACTTTGGTAGTGGAGGGCGAGACATACTAGATCTCTCTGCTTTTGTATCTACACAAGTCCTATCGTTTAACTACGCTAATACTACGAATGGCGGCGTCATTTACGATCCTGGTAATTCAGTAGCCCGTGTCTTTGATGCGATCGCCTTCTCTGACGGTAAGCAAATTTTATTTGAGGGTATCGACACTATTAAGTTTGCAGATACTGTCATAAATTTATCAGTAACACCAAATGACCCGCTATTTAACAAACAATGGAACTTGCACATGATGGATGTGCAGAAAGCTTGGCGGTTCACCACGGGTTCAGATCAGGTATTAATAGGAATTGAAGATACAGGATTAGCACCTGACGTTAACGGTTATCTTCACCCAGATTTGCGATTTACCAATAGTATTGGTTCTAACTATTTTGATGAGTATTCATCTTCTTCTCACGGAACCTTAGTCCAGGGAACGATCGCTGCTGCTAGTAACAATAACATTGGTATAGCTGGCATCAACTGGAATTCTCCCGTTATGCAGATCGATGTCATTGGTGGTAATCCTGGCGACTATAGTTTAGCTGATGCTACACAGACATTAATCAATTGGGCCCATAGTCAGAATAAGCCTATAGTAATTAACCTCAGTCTTTCTGGTGGTTACTCAACAGCATTGGAAGAACTAATTGCAAACAACCAAAATGATGTCTTGTTTGTGCTCGCTACTGGTAACGGTAATCAAAATACTATTTCTAGCCCTGCGGATTTAGCTAAGAAGTACAAAAATGTCACTGCGGTAGGCGCTTCTTGGGGAACTCAAGACTATTATGGTAATCCGAAAACACCAGGAACAAGAGTTGACTATCCTAGTGAAGGCGTACAGTGGTGGGGTTCTAATTATGGAGAAGGTTTAACTTTAGTAGCACCAACAGAGTTTACCTCTACCAGTGCAACCCGCAACACATCCGACCAATTCTACAACAAATTAGACTACGCAACCAATTTCAATGGTACTTCTGCTGCAACAGCAAATGTCACAGGAGTAGCATCTTTAGTGTGGAGTGCTAATCGAAGCTTAACAGCAACACAGATACGCTCAATTCTTTCAGACACTGCTTACGATCTTGGTACTCCCGGTTACGATACAGTCTACGGTTACGGCGTTGTCAATAGTGATGCAGCTGTGCGACGCGCTATAGCTCTTTCTAGAGTAGAGACTACGGTTTGATAATTTTGTTTGCTAATCTTAAATTGACTCTAGGAATGGGCTTAAGCCTCGGATTCGTGAGCGTGTTTTGGCTGAGGCTATTTATATATGAAGCGTAGTTATAAGTAAGTGGGTCAAATTAAATATAAAACCTCACCCTCAATCCCTCTCCTTACTAAGGCTACGGTGTACACACAAGTCAAAATTTTTCATGTTGAAACTGTATCCCGCCTCGGAATAAATTCCGAGGCGGTACTGAAAGCAGTTGTGATGAAGGAGTTGGAGGAGATGCTGGGATGAGTGATACTAGACTTCTCCAGAAATGGGATATCGACCCTGACTATAAATAAGAATAAGGCTAATAAGGCTTGTATATCCTTATTTCGGAGATGTCTAAGAATGTTGGGTAACGATCGCGCTCAACCCAACCTACAATTATCTTTAACACCAAGCGTATTGATTTATATTCCCTGTAGCAGCTTCCGCCTTCCCTGTAGCAGCTTCTGGGTTGACGTTTCCGTGTTTCGCGCACTCTGTAGAAGCTTCCGCCTTCCCTGTAGCAGCTTCTGGGTTGACGTTTCCGTGTTTCGCGCACTCTGTAGCAGCTTCCGCCTTCCCTGTAGCAGCTTCTGGGTTGACGTTTCCGTGTTTCGCGCACTCTGTAGCAGCTTCCGCCTTCCTTGCAGCAGCTTCCGCGTTGAAGTTTCCGTGTTTCTGCTATACATGTAAATAAAATGCCGCTTTCTAGAGGTAGTAGATGGAACCATTCACTGCTGGTGCGATCGCCATTGGGACTGTGATTGCGACTAAGGCTTTGGAAAAAACAGGCGAAAAGGTAGGTGAAACTTTATGGGATAAGACTGGTCATTTCAAACATCCTCTCAAGAATGTTCGCCATTTCATTTATTGACAAAAATCTATACAAATCGTAGAAAATAATAAATAAGCTTGATGGTTGGTGATTTAATCAATATTTAGTTACTAATCTTGATAGCAACATCTCTTTTAGAGCTTGAGTTATATTTCATTCATTCCTAGAATTAGTAAACTGGCATACAATCTAAAATTCCGCTTTGCTGTATCTGCTATTTTTCAGGGGGAATAAACCATGAGCCGTCCAATTATTCTTGGTATTGTTGGTGACAGTGCTGCTGGTAAAACTACGCTGACAAAAGGGATTGCTCAGGTACTTGGCCCAGAAAATGTCACCATCATCTGTACAGATGATTACCACAAGTACGATCGCAAACAACGTGCAGAAATTAAGATTACAGCTCTCCATCCTGACTGCAACCATCTGGATATTATGCAGCAGCATCTCTCGCTGTTGCGGACTGGTCAACCTATTCTCAAGCCAGTTTACAGCCATAAAACTGGTACTTTTGAGGCTCCAGTGTATATCAAACCCAACAAATTTGTGATTGTAGAAGGATTGCTTGGCTATTCTACGCGTGCTGCTCGTGATTGCTATGATGTGAGAGTTTACCTTGCACCTCCTGAATCTCTACGTGCTAGTTGGAAAGTCAAGCGAGATACACAAAAGCGCGGATATACAGAAGAACAAGTACTAGCAGAGTTAGAAAAACGAGAACCAGACTCAGAACAGTTTATCAGACCACAACGGCAATGGTCAGATATAGTCGTGAGTTTCTATCCACCCAGCGATGAGACTAATAACACCAACGGACATCTAAATGTGCGTTTAGTATTGCGTCCCACAATTCCGCATCCAGATTTTACCCAAATTCTCGATATTGGTAATAGTAGCATGTCTGCCACCCGTCTAGGACTAGATCGGGATATGGGTAAACCAGTCGATGTCCTGGAAGTTGATGGTCATACAACTTTAGAACAAGTCAACAAACTAGAACATTTGATTTGTGCTGATATGCCATATTTAAAGAACGTATGCGATCGCGAGAGTAATCCAGAGATAGGCAAAGTTGCTGGTACAACTGGCGAAACAATCCAGAGTTATCCCCTCGCCATCACTCAGCTTCTGACAACCTATCACATGCTCAAAGCAACACAGATATATCAATAAGTTGATGATTGATTGTTCCAAACAACAAAATTTTATCCAATAGACATAGATTTTGAGAGCTAAAAAGGGATTACTAGAGTATCGATACTCTTTATGCTATTATTCCCTTGATCTATGACCTATAGCCTCAGAATTGCTGATATGCCAGAGACAGAGCGTCCACGGGAACGCTTGATGGCTCATGGTGCGAAAATTTTATCTACTGCTGAATTATTAGCAATTTTGCTTGGCACTGGTCAAGGTGCAGGAAAACTTTCGGCTGTGGGTTTGGGACAATATATTTTGCATGAATTGAGTAAATGCGATCGCGAACCTTTAGCAGTGTTACGAGACATCAGTGTTGCTGAACTCATGCGAATTCCTGGTATCGGTCCAGCCAAAGCAACAACTATCTTAGCTGCGATTGAATTGGGCAAACGTGCCTTTCAATGTCGCCCTGCGGATCGTACAGTTATAGATAGCCCAGCAGCAGCAGCTGCTGCTTTGAGTCAAGATTTGATGTGGCAAAATCAAGAACGTTTTGCAGTTGTTCTATTAGATGTCAAAAATCGTTTGTTGGGGACACAGGTAATTACTATTGGAACTGCAACCGAAACCCTCGCACCTCCTGGTGAGATTTTTCGAGAAGTGATTCGCCAAGGTGCAACGCGGTTGATAGTAGCACACAATCATCCTTCCGGTAATCTTGAACCCAGTAGCGAAGATATCGAACTCACTCGTAAATTGTTAGCAGGAGCGAATTTTTTAGCTATTCCCTTACTTGATCATCTGATTTTGGGTAATGGCAATTATCAGAGTATACGGGAAATTACAACTTTGTGGGATGAGTGTCCCCAACAAGAGTAAAACACTAAATTAAAAACTAATAATTAAGCTTTTCATACCGCCAAAAAATAATTTTTTTGGCTAATAGCTAAAGTCAGATTTATCTGACTAAGAGAATGTTTTAGTCTGTTGAAACGGACTTGTGCTATTAGACTGAGAATTTATTCTCTAGCGGGATATGGGCTTGGTGCAAGATCTCAGGCGATCGCGTCATCTACCATGGGGCGATCGCCAATTCTATCAGTCAAAATAACCACTATATTTCCGAGAATAAAACATCTTCGTAAACCTGCACAACAGAACAAGAAAAATTCACGCTGGTTAACTCTAAATCTTGATTTTCTCTATAGCTGTAAAGCACCCATCTACCTTCAGAATTGCGTCGAAAACAATCAACACGCTGGCGAGTTTGACTGATTAAAACATATTCTTGCAATGTTTTTAATTCTTGATAATCATTAAATTTATCACCCCGGTCAAAAGCCTCTGTCGATGGTGATAAAACTTCTATAATTAAGCTGGGATAACATTTGAAATATTCAAATTTTGTATCTCGTTGGTCGCAAGTGACCATAATATCAGGATAGTAGAAAATATTCAGCGTTTCGATGCGTGTTTTCATGTCAGCAACGTAAACACGACACCCCGTTCCTCGGATGTGATTTCTAAGCAGAGTAACTAAGTTAGCTGTAATTGTGACATGAGCATCACTTGCACCGGACATTGCATAAATCTGCCCTTGGATATACTCGTGTTTAATCGGGCTAGATTTTTCCGTTTCGAGGTACTCTTCTGGGGAAAGATAGGGATGAGATTGACTAAGAGTCATCAGATAACTCCAGTACTCCAGTTCTATAGCTGTAGTTTAATCTGTAGTTTCTCAAAAAGGACATGCGATCGCACTATATGTTGCTTTTTCCAAAACTAAATTGCATTAATTCGTAGCAAATTATCTATAGAAAAACTCTGCGTCCCTCTGCGTTTAAAAACATCACAATTCTACGCAAAACTATACTTGGTCTTCAAAGATTTTTTTAAGCGGGCGGCGGGAATCGAACCCGCATCAATAGCTTGGAAGGCTATGGTTTTACCACTAAACTACGCCCGCAAATTTCCAACCTAAATAACATAACACAGCCTTAGCTAAAAATCAAGACTAGCGACGCTCTATTTTTACACGTACTACTAAGTTACTTTGGGACGGCTTGCTGCCATCTTGGTTTCTAGCAGGATTAAATGAGACATTTTGGAAAAGATCAATCAAGAGTTGCTGATATTTAGTTTTCTTCACTTTTAGTTCTTCAGGAGTCATATCTATAATATCGACTGCTGGGTTGCCGTTAGCATCACGAGTAATTAACTTGCCATTTTGATCAATTGCTAAGGAAACGAGCAAATCTACATTATCCAAATCCGGTTCACTGCTGATAAAACTTACAGGCAATTCTTTTGTATTCTCTCCCACAGGTTGAGCCAAAATATCTGGTGGTACATCTTGTCTGACCATACCTTTTTGGAGTAAATCAATCATTTCATCTCTAGAAAAAGCATTCCAAGTGGCGACTAGTCCTCCATCACTTTGAGTCTCATCAGGTGACAATGAGGGTGGTGGCTGTATTGATGGATTTAATGTTGGTAGTGAAGTTGATTTTCCTAGCGAGATATTAGTATCTGGTTGTTTTGGAAATTGAGAGTTGATTGGCGAATTTGTAGAAGGTGAAGTATCTGTGGGAGGTGTTGTAGCGTTTATATCTGGTGATAAAGCTTGATTTTGTTCATCTGGGATGGGATTTTCTGATTTTGAGGTTGGGATATCTGTCTGATCAGGAGGTGGTGTCGGAGGTATAGTATCAGGCTGTGGCGTTGCAGGTGTAATCTCAGGCTGTTGAGTTTGGAATGACGGCGTTGCAGGTGTAATATCAGGCTGTGGAACTGCTGATGACTCTGGTTTAGGTGTAGGGGGAATGCTAGGTGTAGATTTCGGTTGTGTCGTTAGTTGAGGTTTTGCAGTTTGTTGCTGATTAACAGTTGGTTTATCAGAGGGTTGCTGAGGTGGAAGAGAGGAATTAGGGTTAGAAGCGATCGCTGTTTTTTTGTCTATCAAAGCGATCGCATCTTCATCAGTTACAGCAACGGATTTTTGAGTATTTGATGATGACTGGGGTGAACCAGGTTTTGCTTTAGCTTGTGTCTGAACTTTTGAACGTCCTGTTGGAGAAACTTCTATGATTTCAATCGGTATAGCGCTATTAGTCGAGTTTTGCTGTCGTATAAGGCTCAACTGATATGAATATGAGCGCAAAATCCAAAATGCAACCAAATGTATTGCTACTGAACCCGTAATTACAGCGATCCACAAACCCGGAGGATCGCTATGTCGGCGATTTGTCTGTGATGGAATTGGTTTTTGGTTAGCAACCGATTTTGTCATAATTTTGCTGCAAATTGTCAAGAGTCCATTGTCAAGAGTCAAGAGTCCCAAGTTTTTGACCAATGATCATTGACAATTTTAGCGATTAGCTGTCAACTCTGATGTAAGATTAAAGTAAAACTCAAAACTGTTTCGTCTATTCCTTTTAGTTCTAGCGGACTACCTTTAATAATTTCTTCTTCTTGTAAATAATCTGCAACCGCCGCAGAGACTAAGACACCACCAGGATTAGCTGCTTGCTGTAATCTTGCAGCGATATTGACGCTGGGACCAATGGCTGTATAGTCGGCGCGTTCAGAGCTACCAAACATACCGACAACAGCTGTACCTTGGTGGATACCACAGCGAAATTGTACGCTTTCACTTTTAGTCGAATCAAAAATACCCTGTTCTCGCCAGTGTTCGTTTAACTTTTCGAGCGATCGCAGCATCGCCCTAGCTGTATTCACCGCACGTCGCACTTGTTCGTTAGGTGTTAGCTCTTCTGGCGCTCCAAATAAAGCTACAATAGCATCTCCCATAAACTTATCTACCGTACCACCGTTATCAAATACCGCTTTTGTCATCACTTCTAGATATTTATTGAGCAACTCAGCCACTCGGCGTGATCTTAGAGTATTTGCTAGCTGGGTAAAACCGACAATATCACTAAATAAAACTGTGATTAAGCGCGGTTCCGGTCGTAAATCCAGAACCAAGTCTCCTGCTGCGGCTTTTTCAACCAAAGCAGGTGGTAAAAAGCGTTTTAATACGGATTCTGTCAAATAAGTATTTAATTCTACCACTTTGCGTTCATTTGCTTTCAACGCTAAAAGATTACGCACTTCTGCTAAAAGTTCACGGTCGTTAAATGGTTTAGCTAAATAAGCATCTGCGCCTCTTTCTGTACCTGTAATACGAGTTTCTTCATCAACTTTTGCTGTCAGTAAAATGATTGGTGTTCCTTTTAATTTCTCGTCGTTGCGGATCATCCGAATCATTTCCAGACCTGATACTATGGGCATCATTAAATCACTCACAACCAAGCTGGGTGAAATTTCCTGAGCAAGTCGAAACCCTTGTGAACCATTATCAGCTGTCCGTACTTGGTAGCCATCAGCGCGGAGTATACCAGATACATAAGCTCGTAAATCTGGATTGTCGTCTACAACTAGGATATAAGGGCCTTTTGCTGCTTCTGTGGAGTCTAATTCCCAGTTCCTAGTCCCTTCTTCGAGCAATTCCAAATCAACCAATTCCACAACAGCACGGTTGATATTGGCTTCCACAGCTGCTTCTGATACTTGATCTGCGCTTAAGTGACTACTACCAGGAATCAACCAGACGCTAAAAGTAGTACCTTGACCATAAACTGATTTTACGGTTACTTTGCCACCGTGAAGTTCTACTAATTCTTTAACTAAAGCCAAACCTAATCCTGTTCCTTCATAGGAACGGCTTTCTGAGCCTTCAGCTTGGCGAAAACGTTCAAATAGAAGGGGGATTTGTTCCGGTAAAATGCCAATACCAGTATCCTCTACTGTCAAAATGCAATGTCCATCTTGAGATTGCATAACAACAGTAATCATGCCACCTTCAGGAGTAAACTTCATGGCATTAGACAAGAGATTGTAAACCACCTTGTCAAATTTTTCCATGTCTAAGTAGACTTTTGGACATGTAGCGATTTTGGTAACAAGGCGCAGTCCTTTTTTTTCGCAGTAAGGACGAAACGACTCGATAATTTGGCTGACAAATTCGACTAAATCACAGGGACGAAAATTCGGTTGCATCCGACCTGCATCTAAGCGTTGCAGATCTAGCAGTTGGTTAACAAGTCTTAACAAACGCCGGGAGTTACGTAGAGCGATCGCACTTTGTTCGTAAGATAAACCCTCTTGAGAAGAAACTGCTGTCTCTAGTGGCCCTTGAATTAAGGTAATGGGGGTACGAAACTCGTGGGAAATATTTTGGAAAAATTCGGTTTTTTGTTTATCTAATTCCAGTAAACGTTCGGCTTGTTCGCGGGTTTTTTGGTACAAGTGAGACTGTTGGACTGCGATCGCTGCTTGTGCTGCTACTGCTTTTGCCAACTCTATTTCCGAAGTCACCCACTGGCGACATTTTACACCTTCTCTCAAGGTAATACTACCGATACTTTTCCCCTCAGCTAACAGGGGAACTACCATCAGTGAGCGGGCTGGTAATCGCAAATGTAGATCAAAACCTTTGGTTTCTGGTGGACACTGGCTCATATCTGAAATGATCACTGGTTCTTGTGTCCGTAACATTTGTTGCAAAATCGGATTGCCTTTAATTGGCGCTTGAGACTGGGGTAAATTGTGAGTGTTGACATTCTCAATCTTTTGGGAATGATGAGTCCCTAAGTCTTCAGAACGATCATACAAACCGACGCAACGAACAAACTCATCATCTTGTGTCCACAAAGACAGCACACAGCCATCAACTTGTAAAGCTTGTCCTAATTTTTGGGTAATAGCAGCAAAAATATCATGTGGGTCTAAACTAGAGCGAATAGCACTGGTAATTGTATTAATCAGAGCTTCCCTTTGAGCAAGCGCGCGTACTTGCTCGTAAGCATGAGCTTGAGACAAAGCCAGAGCAGCTTGATCTGCTACCATCATCACCAACTGCACTTCGTCATCACTCCAGACACGAGGTGCATGACACTGGTGGAGTGCTAACACAGCCATTAGTTCTTGTTGGCAAATCAGTGGTACAACCAAGCTAGAGCAAATATTGGCTTCAATAAAAGCAGCAGCACGCGATCGCAACTCAATAAGATCCCCTTGAATACGTTCATCACTAGCTACATCATGAATTACTTGTACTTCACGAGTTTCCCAAATTGTCTGAGACAGCAGAGGTAATGGAGTTTCAGAAGACGGAATGACTGGTGAAAGACGTGGTGATGCGGAGAGTATTTCATCTGTATTCGCAGTAATTGTGTGTTCTTCGCAACCTAGTATCCCTGTTTTTTTCTCTACTGGCTTTTGATAAATAAACCCTTCATCAACTAATTGATTTTCTTGGAAAGGACGCAAGAGGCAAACATCTACCTCCAACATATGTCCTACCGTATCAACAATTGTTTGCAAAATTTGCCGATAATCTAAAGCGCTGCGAATCGTATTCGTGACAGTGTTCAACAGCGATTCCTGGCGAAGAGTGCGGGTTAGTTCGCGAGTACGGGCTTTGAGGACATTGTGGGTATCTAAGGCTTGACGTACTACTGCTTTGAGTTCCTCTGCTTCCCAAGGTTTGGTGACATATTTAAATACTTTACCAGAGTTAATCGCGTCTACCAGGTCTTCGACATCGGTGTAGCCAGTCAAAATTATCCGGATGATATCTGGATACTGAGTTGCTGTCAGGCTTAAAAATTCTGTACCACTCATCATTGGCATTCGCTGATCCGAGATGATTACTGATACATCTCCCTCCTGCGCCAACAGCTCCAATGCGGCTGGTCCAGAACTTGCTCTCAACACCTTATAATCACGATAAAAGGTGCGATAAAGCAAATCTAAGTTGTCAAGTTCGTCATCAACAACCAAAATTTTAGGCTTACTGTTTGCTTGGGATTTCATGCACCGCTTTCCTGCTGCAAAGGCAGTCGGATAAACAATAATCTGATTCAGATAAAGATGAAACTGACTCAGGTAAGAGCAGAGCATTTCGACTCCATAAGCCGTTTGCCCATATGACTGTCACTCGTGAGAATATTTGTTTACAGCCATCTGTCTCTATAAAATTATGCCGATTATTGTTTGCTTTGGTACACCCCAATTAATTTGATTTTGACTATTATTTTCACAGAATTTGTATTTACTAGCCAAATTTCTGCTCACTTGCGACGAGAACTGTTTTATCTCATGTACAGCAATCCAGGTTGATTGAACAATCCAACTGAAGCTGCACATTAATTTTTCCCGCCGTAGCATCAACACTAACACTCTTGGGTAAATTTTATTTATAACAGTCATTTTCGAGTCAGTAATCTCACAATAACTTAAGATTCAAGAGCAAAGTATACTATTAGACACATATTTATTTACAATTTAGCCATTACAATTATGTGCTAGACAAGTGGTAAAAGAATAGAAAAGAGGAACAGGGGACAGGGGACAGGGAACAGGGAACAGAGGAAAGATAATAAAGGATATTGATCTATTGTCCCAATCCCATTACCCCTTATCCCCTCCAGGGGGTCTTACCTTCCCCAATCCCCGTACTCTGTGAGAAGCCCTTCACCCTTCGCCAGGTGCTTTATGCCGGGCGGGGTAGACGCGTAGCGGCTTCTGAAAGTACCCGTCCACCGCACTGGCTCACTGCTTGCGCGTCTACGCGTAGCGTCTCCTCTGGAGAATCCCTTATCCTCAATCCCCAATCCCAAACACCAGTTATTTTAAGTTTTCACATACTTTAAATGGTGTTTTAGGATATTTGAAACGATTTTTATTCAATCAATTCACTACGTAATTAGCCTTGACACCCTGGTTTTTCCAACAATCCTATCAACCACCTGTCACAGCAGCATCAGCTGAACAAGCTTCCTGTCGATTTCAAGTCCGTGCAGCTACACCTGCTGATTTGACTAGTGTTGCTCAAATTATTGCTGAAAGCTTTCACTCCCAAAATGGTTTTTGGGCATGGGCATTTCCTTTGCTACGCTTAGGTATATATGAAGATTTAAGACACCGACTAGTATCATCTACATCCCACCATGTTTGTTTGGTTGCTATTGACACCGCAGCCAATACAGCCAATAACTTAGTCGGTACTTTGGAGGTAGGTGTACGCTACAGTGATTCTTGGACAGAGGTTGGCAAAGGTTTGCCTTACCTGTCTAATTTAGCAGTTTCCTCAAAGTACCGTAGACTGGGCGCAGCTTCTCAATTACTTCAAGCTAGTGAAAAATTTGTTCGAGAATGGGGATTTGAAGATTTATATCTTCATGTTTTGGAAAATAATCATCAGGCACGACAACTCTATCTCAAGTTCGGATATCGAGTGCATAAAGTGGAGTCTAATTGGAATATATTATTTTTGAGAAACTCTCGGCAGATATTATTGCATAAACATCTTGTACTAAACTCCAGTAGCTAATTTTTAAGTTGTCAGTAACTCAACCCTAAAGGGATTGAGCTTGCAAGAGAAATCAAGCAAGCTGTGCTGACCAGTCTAAGTACCTTGCGTACTACGTTTTTTGAGTCAAGACACCCTGGAATGCGTACGCCCCCGGCGTTGCCGAAGGCTAGCTAGTTCCTTGCCCTGTCATTTGCAATTAAACAGTTTTAAAGTCACTGAAACAGTGTTGCAAGTCTAAAAAGCTCTTAAAACATTGACGAAGCTAACATTACCCTGAAAAGGAGGGACTTTATGTCCAAAGTGTTTGTTATTGATTTAGAAAAACGACCATTAGATCCAGTTCATCCAGCACAAGCGAGGCAGTTATTACGAAACAAAAAAGCAGCAGTTTTTAGACGTTTTCCTTTCACAATTATCCTGAAAGACTCACAGGCGTACGCACCAGTTCAACCAATAAGGTTGAAAATTGACCCAGGTGCAAAACACACAGGTATTGCATTAGTTAACGATTCAACTGGTGAAGTTGTCTTTGCTGCTGAGTTAAAGCATAGAGGCTTTGCTATTAGAGATGCTTTAACCTCTAGACGGCAATTAAGACGCACTAGAAGAAACCGCAAAACTCGTTACAGAAAACCACGCTTTTTAAACAGAACACGTTCAAAAGGATGGTTAGCACCAAGTTTACAAAGTCGTGTTGAAAATATCAAAACTTGGGTTAAAAGATTACGCAAACTCGCACCAATTACAGCTATTAGTCAGGAATTAGTACGCTTTGATATGCACTTGATGCGTAACCCAAATATTCAAGGCAAGGAATATCAACAAGGCACTTTAGCTGGATACGAAACCAGAGAATATCTATTAGAAAAATGGGGTAGACAATGTGCTTACTGCGGTGTCAAAGACGTTCCACTGCAAATAGAACATATTCACCCTAGAGCTAAAGGAGGTTCTAATTCTATTACAAATCTCACTCTAAGTTGTTCTAAATGCAACACCAAAAAAGGCTCTAAAGATATTAAAGAATTTCTCAAAAAAGACCAAACAAGGTTAGAGAAAATCTTGAAACAAGCGAAACGACCTTTGGCAGATGCCGCCGCAGTTAACACAACTAGATTCGCTTTACTTGAGGTTTTGAAATCGGCAGGTTTACCAGTAGAAACAGGTTCCGGTGGATTAACAAAGTTCAATCGTAGTCAACAGAATCTAGAAAAATCTCATTGGTTAGATGCTGCTTGTGTTGGGAAGTCAACACCGATTCTCAACATCAAAGAAATTAAACCATTATTAATCACTGCTAATGGTCACGGCTCTAGACAATCTTGTAGAACTGACAAGTTTGGTTTTCCTTCTAGATACGTTCCAAGATTCAAATTTGTTAAAGGATTTCAGACTGGTGATATCGTCAAAGCTGTTGTCGGTAAAGGCAAAAAGATAGGTGAATATGTTGGGCGAGTTGCTGTTAGGACTACTGGTAGTTTCAACATCTCTACCAATAATGGATTAGTTCAAGGAATTAGTTACAAATACTGTTCAGCAATCCACAAAAAAGATGGTTATGGTTACGCAAATTAAAAAGACCACGGTGGTTAAAACCACTCGTGTCGCTTCCCTCTCAGGTCTAAAGACGCTGAGTTTCCCGCATACCGTGAGGTCTTATGAGTGTCCTACAAGAGGAAAGTCACGCATTCACGCATATTTAAATTTATTCGTTATGAGTTTCTACTCAAATCCTGAGTTTGATAATTAAACTTAATGTATTACTAAATTTGTCAACGCGGACAATAATTTGGCAACACGGACATTAATCTGTCAACGCGGACATAATAATTTGGCAATCGACACTTACCAAAGCCAGCAGTCGGATTTGAACCGACGACCTTCCGATTACAAGTCGGATGCACTACCACTGTGCTATGCTGGCGTAGCTTTGATGAAGTTTAACATCGAGCGTTGCACTAATTTTTGATTTTACCATAAGGTAGCTGATTGTCAACTATTAATATTGTATGTTGGGGATTGGGCATCGGGCATGGTCAACCACTAACCAACAATAATCACCAACAACCTACTGGTCTATCGCACTTAAATTATAGTTGGTGTGGTCGAATACGACTTTTTCTACCAAAAGGATGATGAAATTTTTGAGGAAATAGTAAATTTTGTCGTGGTTTATATCACTGATACCATCAATCAACTAATATAAACATCAAAGTTGCCTCAAACTATAGATGAGATACAGAAATATTTGGTAGAGTTTTAGAATGCTACTTCTTGCACGGCAGTGTACAGAACAGGGAAGATGTAGTTTTTCTTTACAAACGAGAAGCATGGCATTGTTGAGCGGACGAGATTTATTAAGTCTGGCAGATCTCACTTCCCAAGAGGTCAGAGAACTCCTGCAAATGGCAATCCATTTGAAATCTCAACAGTTAAGTTTACGATGTAATAAAGTTTTGGGACTGTTGTTTTCTAAAGCTTCTACTCGCACACGAGTGAGTTTTTCCGTGGCGATGTATCAACTGGGTGGACAGGTAATAGATTTAAATCCAAATGTCACACAAGTGAGTCGCGGTGAACCTGTGCAAGATACTGCTAGGGTTTTGGATAGATATTTGGATATTTTAGCAATTCGGACTTTTGCACAACAGGAATTAGATATTTTTGCAAATTATGCCAAGATTCCTGTTATTAATGCTTTAACTGATTTGGAACATCCATGTCAGGTTTTAGCAGATTTATTGACAATTCAAGAGTGTTTTGGCGATTTATCTGGGCTAACCTTGACTTATGTGGGTGACGGGAATAATGTCGCCAATTCTTTACTATTGGGTTGTGCGTTGGTGGGGATGAATGTGAGAGTAGCAACACCAAATGGATTTGAACCAAATGCAACAATTATTGAAAAAGCACGAGCGATCGCCAATAATAAAACCCAAGTAATTCTCACCAATGATCCTGAAACCGCAACCAAAGGCGCCCATGCACTATACACTGATGTTTGGGCAAGTATGGGTCAAGAATCAGAAGCAGACGATCGCCTCCCCATTTTTCAACCCTATCAAATTAACGAGCAGCTATTGAGCATTGCCGACCCACAAGCGATCGTTTTACACTGTTTACCAGCCCATCGTGGCGAAGAAATTACTAATGGAGTGATTGAAGGTTTACAATCAAGAGTTTGGGATCAGGCCGAAAATCGTATGCATGTGCAGAAAGCTTTGCTTGCTAGTATCTTAGGAGCAGAGTAAATAAATCAAAAGTTAAAAGTCTAAAGTCTAAAATTTATAAGTTCAACTTTTAACTTTTTATTTTTACCTTTCCATAAGGGGGTTTTTTGTAGTACTAATGTTCTAAGGAACCATTTATTTTTACCTCCCTACAAATTTATGGAAAGACTAACTGAAGCGCAACGAGAACTTTACGATTGGTTAGCAGAATTTATCCGAGAACGTCAGCATTCTCCTTCAATTCGGCAGATGATGGAAGCTATGAATTTGAAGTCGCCAGCACCAATTCAAAGCCGTTTAGAACATCTCCGCACGAAAGGATACATCGAATGGAGTGAAGGAAAAGCACGAACAATTAGAATTTTACATCCATTAAAGCAAGGTGTACCGATTTTAGGGACAATTGCTGCTGGTGGATTAATAGAACCCTTCACCGATGCTGTCGAACATCTCGACTTTTCAAACATTTCCTTACCACCCCAAACTTATGCTTTGCGGGTAGCAGGCGACAGTATGATCGAAGATTCAATCGTTGATGGAGATTTGGTCTTTTTGCGTCCCGTACCGGAACCAGATCAACTTAAAAATGGCACAATTGTTGCTGCGAGAGTAGATGGATACGGTACAACATTAAAACGATTGTACAAAGACGGCGATCGCATTATTCTCAAACCAGCCAATCCTAAATACAACCCCATCGAAGTACCAGCCATACAAGTACAGGTACAAGGTTCCCTTGTTGGTATCTGGCGTACTTATAGTTAAGGGGATCGGGGATCAGGGATCAGGGATCAGGAATTGGGAATTGATAGGACATTGGTGTTTTGTTTATCCCCTTCCTTGTCCTCCTTGTCCTCCATGTCCCCCTTGTCCTCCTTGTCCTCCTTGTCCCCAATCCCCAATCCCCTATCAATGTATTTGACACAGCAAAAAGTCCGACCACTAAATACTTTCACAACCACAGTTAATAAACCTTCGGAAAAGTATCGCCTGAAATTACCATTTGCAGGTGAAAGTAAGGGTAATTATCAAACTCAGCAACCATTACCAGGATGTCCGCAAATGCCAGTATATCTGCAATTGCGACCATATCAGCGTCAAGCTGTGAATAATTGGTTTGCTAACAACGGCAGAGGTACACTGAAAATGGCAACAGGTAGTGGTAAAACAATTACTGCACTTACTGTTGCTTGCGAGTTATATAAACAGATTCACTTACAAGCATTACTGGTAGTCTGTCCCTACCGTCATCTTGTCACTCAATGGGCGCGAGAATGTGAAAAATTTAATTTACAACCCATCTTAGCTTTTGAGAACTTACGCAGTTGGCAAAGTCAACTTTCTAGTCAACTTTATAATGTTCATTCTGGTTCACAACCATTCATCACAGTAATTACCACTAACTCCACTCTCATTGGTGATGGATTTCAATCTCAACTCAAATATTTTCCTGAAAAAAGTTTAATTATTGGTGATGAAGCACATAATTTAGGCGCACCCAAATTAGAAGAAAGTTTACCCAGGCGTGTCGGTTTGCGTCTAGCTTTATCTGCAACACCAGAAAGATATTTTGATGAAACAGGAACCCAATCTGTTTTTAATTATTTTGGTTCGGTTCTCCAACCAGAATTTACTTTAAAAGATGCTATTAATCAAGGTGCTTTAGTCCATTATCTTTATTATCCTATCTTGGT
This sequence comes from Pelatocladus maniniholoensis HA4357-MV3, assembly GCA_019359115.1. Lineage (GTDB taxonomy): Bacteria > Cyanobacteriota > Cyanobacteriia > Cyanobacteriales > Nostocaceae > Pelatocladus > Pelatocladus maniniholoensis. The sequence goes on along the minus strand of JAHHHW010000146.1, from coordinate 9,264 downwards.
AGAATTAACTGAAGCCGAAAGCCGTACTTATGCCAAAATTACCCAGAAAATAGGCAAGGCTTTATTGTATAGAGAAAAAGAAAATCAATATTCAAATTATTTTGAAGATAATGAAGATTTAAAGCCATTGTTAATGCAAAGAGCCAGATTAATTGGTGCAGCAGCAAATAAGCTAGAGGCGTTGCGTGAATTAATGGCTACTCGTCGCGAAACAACTCATACTTTGTTTTATTGTAGTGATGGTTCTCAAGAAACAGGACAGCGTTCCAATTTGCAACAACTTAAAGAAGTTGCCAAGATCTTAGGAGTAGAATTAGGCTATAAAATCAACACCTATACAGCTCAAACTTGTTTAGAAGAAAGAGAAATTTTACGCCGTCAATTTGAAAGTGGAGAATTACAAGGTTTAGTCGCAATTCGCTGTTTAGACGAAGGTGTAGATATTCCAGCAATTCAAACTGCTGTAATTTTGGCAAGTTCTGGAAATCCTCGTCAATTTATCCAACGACGCGGACGAGTTTTACGTCCTCATCCTGGGAAAGAACGAGCAACAATTTTTGACATGATTGTTTTACCACCAGATTTAGACAGAAAAACTTTAGAAGTGGAACGTAATTTATTAAGAAAAGAATTGCGACGCTTTGTAGAATTTGCTGATTTAGCAGATAATGCTGGTGAAGCCAGAATTAAATTGCTAGATTTGCAAAAAAGGTATGGGTTATTGGATCTTTGAAGGGAACGGGGATTGGGGATTGGGGACAAGGGGGACAAGGAAGACAAGGAAGAATTATTTAACAAATCTCTTCTCAATGACTAATGACTAATGACAAAATAATGAATAATCAACCTAATAATATAGATGATGTTCAAGAACCAATAATAACTGCTCCTCCAGAGGTTAGGCAAATTATTGAACAAGTATGGCAATTAGAAAAAAGCAGATTGAATAAAAAAAGTAATAGCCATATAAATGATGATATTTTAAGGATAGTGAAGGATGCTGTGCGATGAAGTTAATTTCTATTAAAATATGCAACTTTCGCTCCTTTTATGGTAGGACTCCAGAAATAATTCTGGCTCATGGAAATGCTAGCAACACAACAGTAATTCATGGGAATAATGGCTCAGGTAAAACTAGTTTTTTAAACGCATTTACTTGGGTGCTTTATGAAAAATTTAGTGCGGCTTTTTCCTCCGCAGAACAATTAGTAAATAAGCGTGCGATCGCAGAAGCAAAAATTGGACAACCTATCGAATGTTGGGTAGAAATTGTTTGGGAACATGATAATAAACGCTACCGCATCAAACGCGCTTGTCGGGTTTACAAAAATGAAAGTGATTTTGAACCCGGTAAAACAGAATTGAGTATGTGGGTCGGTAGAGATGATGGTTCGTGGTATTTTGTCCCACCTCATCAAAATCTAGAAGATATCATCAATCAAATTTTACCTAACAGCTTACATCAATATTTCTTCTTTGATGGAGAACGCATAGAACATATTGTGCGTTCTGATAAAAAAGCTGAAATTGCTGAAGCTACGAAAATATTATTGGGAGTTGAGGTAATTAATCGCTCAATTAGACATTTAAGCGAAGCCAAGAAAACCCTAGAAAATGAATTAAAAGTTATTGGTGATTCTGAAACAAAACAGTTGCTCAAACAACAAAGCAAAATCGAGCAAGAAGTTGAACAAATTAATAATCGCCAAACAGAAATCAAGCAAGAACTAGAATATCAGCAAACTATCAAAAAAGAAACTAGTAATCGTTTACGAGAACTTAGCGCTGCTAAAGAAGTACAAGAAAGACGACAAACTTTAGAATCACAAAAAGCTCTCAATCAAGAAGAACTGAAAAAAAAGTGGGAAACACTGAAAAAAACAATTTCCACACGTGGCTATACTGTCTTACTCTTAGAAACTACAGTACAATTTAGAGAAATTTTCGCAAATTTAAAGCAACGTGGTGAATTAACTCCTGGAATTTCGCGAGAATTCTTAAATAATTTGCTCGATTCTCAGCTTTGTATTTGTGGTGCGGAATTACATGAAGGGACTCATTCCCACACAAATGTTAAAATATTGCTAGATCAAGCAGGTTCATCGCTAGTAGAAGAAACTGCGATTCGGATGAATGAACGAGTTGATGAAATTGATAAACAAGCAATTGGGTTTTGGGAAGAAGTTGATCGAGAACAAGTAGGAATTAATCAGTTAAGACAAATCATATCTCAAATCGAAGCAGATTTAGATAGCATCCAAGAACGATTGCGAAAAGATCCCAGTGAAGAAATTCGCAATTTACAAAAGCGTTTAGATGAAATAGAAGAGAAAATTACTGATTTAACCTTAGAACAAGGTGCTAATCAGCAGCAAATAGCTAACAATAAAACCGAAATTGAAACCTTAAATAAACAAATTACTAGACAAAAATTTAACGAAGAACGCCAAGCACTAGCACAACGCCGGATTGCTGCTACCCAAGACGCAATTGATAGATTAAATTTAGTCAAAGCACGCCAAGAACAACAATTTCGCTTGCAATTGGAAAAGCGAGTCCAAGAAATATTTAGCGAAATTTCATTTACACCTTATATTCCCAAAATCAGCGATAAATACGAATTAATGCTAGTAGAAAATACAGTAGGTATAGAATCACCAGTTGCTGCTTCCACTGGTGAAAATCAAATTCTTAGTTTATCTTTTATCGGCGGAATTATCGACAGGGTAAGAGAATGGAGTCAAAAAAGAATGTTGATGGTTCCAGATACTAGTACCTTACCAATTGTCATGGATTCACCTTTTGGTAGTTTGGATGTGATTAATCGTCGTCAGATTGCCAGGGTAATTCCTAAATTAGCAAATCAATTAGTGGTGTTAGTAACTAAAACCCAATGGCGAGGTGAAGTGGAAGCAGAAATAGCCGAGAGAATTGGTAGAGAATATATCTTGGTTTACTATTCCTCCAAGCCTGATTGCGAACAAGATTATATAGAATTGGGAGGAGAAAAATATCCTCTTGTCAGACAAAGTCCTAATGAATTTGAGTATACAGAATTTATTGAAGTGAACCGCAATAATCTAGCATCTTCTTGAAAGATATCTCCACGAATGAATTTAATTTTGCTTAACTACTCTTAAGATGCACATTGCGTGAATTTTGATACAGCCAGGGTTTTAGAACTCTCGAAAAATGTACTTCTTTCATTCGTTACAAGAGAGGTTTAATACTTTTGACTTCCTCCTTGTGGGGCGCTTATCTGGGAGAACTTCAGTTAAACAAAATCTCATTACGATTAGTTGCACCTAGTTGTGGAATATAATTAATACCTAAGTGAGGCGTGAGAACACTAGGAACGCTTTGAGCTATTTGGAGTTGCTTGAGAAGATGTTGCAGAAACTTATCCTGTTCAGAGCGGAATGTGGGTACATAAGGACCACGGTTAATGATCGCGAACCAAACCAAACCGCGATCGCGTGTAGGCATGACTCCCGCTAAAGCACTCACATCGTTAAGAGTACCAGTTTTAATCACAGTAGCAGCAGGAATGTGTCGGGCGTGCAGTGTCCCTCGGTGATCGAACCCAGAAGTAGGAAATAAGTCTGCTAAATTTAAGCCATGTGTAAGTGCTTCTTGTTGAAGTGCCATGAACATCGCACAAACTGCTCTGGGAGAAATGCGATTTTCAACTCCTAACCCGGAACCATTGATTAACTGAATTTCGGACTCTGGAACCCTGGCTAATTGGGCAGCTGTTGACTGGACAACAAAATGACCTCCCACCAAATCTGCTAGCATTTGTGCGATGTCATTGTTGCTGAAAACATTCATCTCCTTAATGATTTGCTTTAAAGGCAAAGAGTAATGACGCACCAGTAAAGTTTGTTGTGGGTTTGGTTGTGCTTCCACTTTCACAGTACCTGCGATCGCAATTTGGGGTTTTGGTGTACCTTTAGGCATTCGTGAGTATTGAAAAGTAAGTCCACGAGTCCAGGTAGTGTGATTAAATGCTTGCTTGAGTAACTGTCCTGCTAACAGTGGGTCTCGTTGGAAATTCATGGCGAAATTACCAGTAATCACTAAATTACCTTGGACTCGCTTGATTCCCATTTTGTTGAGAGTATTACCAACAGCGATCGCTTCTTCCCAAACAAATAAAGGATCGCCACCACCAATAATGACTAAATCACCTTTTAAGACTCCATTTTGTATTGGTCCAGTAGCGCTGACTAAAGTTTCAAATTTATGGTTTGGCCCCCAATTTTTAAAAGCAACTAAAGAGGTCGCTATCTTAGTTAATGAGGCAGCAGGTAAAGGAATTGTACCTTGATGATTTGCCATCAACATTGGCCCTGACTGTATCCAAATCCCTTGACTTTGGACTGTGTTAGCTGCTACTAATTTTGATGTTGCCAGCCCTTGAAGATACTGTTGGACTGTAGTGATTCCAGTTGGATTTGGATCAGGGGCGACAATTAAGCTAGGACTACTTTGCAAAGTCAAAACATCTATAGGTTCCAAAGGCTTGATGTTTACTCCAGCCATCTCCAGCCACATTGAAACTAAACCTGAACCAATTAATTCCAGCATGATTCACTCCTCGTAATTTCTGCAAAGATGCTACTGCAAGCAAAAAGCTGTAAAGCATTTATTTTAGGCTTTTTAGCTCTTTTTTACTGCATAGTTAATTTTGCCAAGCTGCACTTTATCATTGTTTCTGTAAGATTTTATCTCAGTACTCAAACCTGTTCCCTTTGAGTCAAAATGTAGATTACTTTCTTTTCCAGTTCTTCGGAAAATCAACTTCAAATCAGGTAATTTTTCAATATAGGGAACACAAGTGTGGTGCATTGGGCATTAAGTATAGCTATAAACTACTACCAAGCAATAACCAACTATAAATCAATAAAGTCTCAAAAAATCAGTCTAGTACGTAATTTATTCAGTATGTATAGGGTGTAATTCATGTTATGTTGGGCTTGTTAGTTGCTTGGTTGAAAGTAGGAAAGACAAAAAATAAAGGATAAGGTAAATATAAACACTAGGGTTTATCCTGAAGTTGATTTGATACTTTATACTTTTTTCTTATGTCTTGAATTGACGGATGCAATTTAGCAGACACCAATCTACTACTTTCAGCAAAGGCATCTGGTAAAATTTGTAAGGTTTCTAGAAGCTCTGAGCAATGGGATCGACTTGCGTACGAATCGCAATTGACGCAATGGGAGGGGATCACGCCCCCGGTGAAATCGTCGCTGGCGCACTACGAGCTAGGGATGAGTTGGGTGTGGAAGTATTATTAGTGGGTGATTCCCAACAAATTGAAGCAGTGCTGCCACCAAAGACCAATTTGGGGCAGGTGCAGATCGTTCCGGCTGAGGACGCGATCGCTATGGATGAGGAGCCTTTAAGCGGCGTGAGACGCAAACCCAAGGCTTCAATTAACGTGGCGATGGATTTAGTCAAGCAGGGGCAGGCAGATGCCGTGATTTCTGCCGGTCACTCAGGCGCAGCAATGGCAGCAGCATTGCTCCGCTTGGGACGACTGCCGGGAATTGATCGCCCAGCAATTGGTGCGGTGTTTCCCACAATGATAGCAAGCAAGCAAGTACTGATACTTGATGTCGGCGCTAATGTAGACTGCCGTCCCAAATTTTTAGAGCAGTTTGCTGTTATGGGGTCGGTTTATAGTCAGTATGTCTTGGGTGTTCCGGAACCAAAAGTGGGTTTATTGAACATCGGTGAGGAAGACTGCAAAGGCAATGATGCCGCTGTTCGCGCCCATCAACTGCTACGGGAGAACTCTCAGATTGCCTTTGTTGGCAATGCCGAAGGACGCGATGTACTCTCTGGTGAATTTGATGTCATCGTTTGTGACGGCTTTGTAGGCAATGTCTTGCTGAAATTTGCCGAAGCAATTGGAGAAGTAATGCTGCAAATTGTCAGAGAAGAATTACCCCAAGGATTGCATGGTCAACTCGGTACAGCAATTTTAAAACCCAACCTGAAGCGGATTAAACAGCGGATGGATCACGCTGAACATGGAGGTGCTTTGCTTTTAGGTGTAGACGGTATTTGCATTATTGGTCATGGCAGTTCTCAAGCACCTTCAATTTATAATGCCATTCGATTAGCAAAAGAAGCCGTTGATCATCAGGTGCTGCAAAGAATTCAATCTAAATATCAAAGAAAATCCTCCGGGCAACTGTTGCCCGAAAACAGTCAATAGTCAATAGTCATTGGTCATTAGTCATTGGTCAAAAAGCAAGACAAATGACAAATGACAACTGACAAAAGACAAAAAGCCAATAGCTTGGGAGAACCCGGAGTGCAAAACTTAGGAATCGCAATTACAGGAAGTGGTTCAGCAGTACCAGCTACTTTTCTGGATAATCAAAGACTCACAGAACTGGTTGAAACATCAGACGAATGGATAACTACAAGAACAGGAATTCGTGAACGGCGTTTGGCAAAAGCAGGTGAATCTTTAACAGAACTTGCCACTATTGCTGGCAGTCAGGCGATCGCCATGGCTGGAATTACACCACAACAGTTAGATCTGATTTTACTGGCAACTTCCACGCCCGACGACTTGTTTGGCAGTGCTTGTCAAATTCAAGCCAAACTAGGAGCAACAAGAGCAGTAGCATTTGATATGACAGCTGCCTGCTCAGGCTTTATATTTGGATTGGTAACAGCGGCCCAATTTATCAAAACTGGTGTATATCAAAATGTTTTGCTCATCGGAGCAGATATTCTCTCTCGTTGGGTAGACTGGCAAGATCGACGTACCTGTGTGCTGTTTGGTGATGGTGCTGGAGCGGTAGTATTGCAGGCAAATGAGAGCGATCGCTTACTGGGATTTGAACTCAGAAGTGATGGCACTCAAAATGATTGTCTCAACCTTCCCTATACACCTGACACTACAGAACTACTCCCAGGAGTTGTTGTTGGTAGAGGTAACTTCCAACCCATAACCATGAATGGCAAAGAAGTTTACCGCTTTGCTGTCCAACAAGTGCCAGAAGTCATCGATAAAGCCTTATTTCGTGCAAACCTCAGCATTGAGGAAATAGACTGGCTACTATTACATCAAGCTAATCAGCGTATTCTTGACTCTGTTGCCCAGCGCTTGAATATTCCGGAACAAAAAGTTATTAGTAATCTGGCTTACTATGGCAACACCTCTGCCGCTTCTATTCCTCTTGCCTTGGATGAAGCAGTGCGGCAAGGTAAAATCAAACCCAATGATATCGTCGCTGCATCAGGTTTTGGTGCTGGACTAACTTGGGGATCTGCAATTTTTAAATGGGGACGATAGAAAAGTCAAAAGTTAAAAGTCAAAAGTTAAAAGAAATGATGGTTCTTCATTACTTGTTATGCTAAAAACGTCTATAAATTAGCTCATATCCCTTGCTGGGCAAGAAAGACAGCTTTTAGTCTTGACGTTTTAGCTTTTGGGACAAAATCTAGGTTGTAACTGCCTGAAAGCCTTTATTTTAAAGGCAAATCCCTAATTTGAGTTTAAAATTTAGCATAACACCTACGGAAGAGCCGAAATGATTCCTCTTTTTACTTTTTACCTTTGACTTTTTACTTGCTTTGAACCTTAATTCTTGACACTTGACTGTTGACTAATGACAAAAACTGCATGGGTATTTCCCGGACAAGGTTCCCAATCATTGGGAATGGGAACAGATTTGATACATCTACCTTTAGCAAAGGAAAAATTTGCTCAAGCCGAAGAAATTTTAGGCTGGTCTGTTATTGATATTTGTCAAAATGATGCCGACAAGCTATCACATACTCTCTACACTCAGCCTTGCTTATATGTGGTAGAAAGCATTCTTACTGATCTCCTACGAGAAAAAGCACAACCAGATTTAGTTGCTGGTCACAGTTTAGGAGAATATATTGCTCTTTACGTTGCTGGCGTGTTTGAGTGGTCTGCGGGATTACGCTTAGTAAAACGCCGTGCTGCACTGATGGACAGTGCTGTTGGTGGTATGATGGCAGCTTTAATGAATTTTGACCGGGAACAACTAGAAAAAGTCATTGCCGAAACCCCTGATGCAGTTATCGCAAATGATAATAGCCCTGCCCAAGTTGTAATTTCTGGCACACCCACAGCCGTGCAAGCAGTCATATCTCAAGTGAAGGCAAAACGTGCAATGCCTCTTAAAGTCTCTGGTGCTTTTCATTCACCTTTGATGGCAGAAGCTGCAAACGAGTTTCAAGAAATCTTAGCCTCAGTAGAATTTCATAAAGCCACAGTACCAGTTTTATCTAATGTTGAACCAACTCCAGCGACAGAAGCAGAAGTTTTAAAACAACGTTTAATCCAACAAATGACAGGGGGAGTACGCTGGCGAGAAATTGCACTGGCATTACCAGAAAATGGAATTGATAGAGTCGTGGAAATTGGCCCTGGTAACGTATTAACTGGCTTGATTAAACGTACCTGCTCAAATTTGGTTTTGGAAAATATCCGTAATTTAGCTGAATTACCTGTTTAGCTTTTACTGCCTTTTGGAGAAGCGATCGCGAATAATTATGATTCAGGGGCGAGGCGATCGCACAATTATAATCATCAATTTCTATGACCTACTGAAACTTCAGTGAATTCCGAAATTAGATAAATTACGGGTGTAGTTCTAAGCTGTTTACAACTCAAATTCACTGAATAAGCTTCATGAGTCAAGTGACGATCAAAAAAATGTGGCTTTGCGGCTTTTGCATATCCTTATTAGCTGTCGGTTGCACAAACACTAATTCTAGTAGTAGTGAAGCCAAAAACAACAGGCAAACAAATATTCCGAAAGAAGTCATAACGTCCAGCACTAATGAGCCGTCAAAAGGCGAATTGTACAACCGAATTGAAGAAATATCTCGTACTGCTCAAGGGCGCGTAGGGGTTGCAGCCACAGTGCTGGAAACGGGAGAATCAGTCGCTTTGAATGGGGATCAACGTTTTCCGATGCAAAGCGTTTATAAATTTCCCATTGGGATGGCTGTGCTGGCTCAAGTAGACCAAGGAAAGTTAAAGCTAGAGCAGAGAATTCGTGTTGAGAAAAGCGATTTCGTCTCAGAACGTCAACATAGTCCGATCCGAGACGAGCATCCGCAAGGAATAGAACTAAGGGACTTCCAAAAAATAAAATATACACTTTTAATAATGATAATCATTGTAAGGGGGTATAGGGCGGCTCCCGACGGGAGCCGCCCTATACCCCCAAAAAGACTGCAATGGCTCACTTTTATAGT
>JAHHHW010000145.1 GCA_019359115.1 Pelatocladus maniniholoensis HA4357-MV3 | reverse complement strand
ACCTTCTAAATATGTATCAAGTATTTTTTGACGAAAGTCGAGGGAATATGGTTTCATTTTTCTCCTTGAGGAGATGCACAGCTTTATCTTAATAAATGTACTTCATTAGACCGGTAAACGCTATAATTTATTCATCTGTTCCCTATTCCCTATTCCCTATTCCCTATTCCCTGTTCCCTGTTCCCTGTTCCCTATTCCCTGTTCCCTATTCCCTGTTCCCTGTTCCCTGTTCCCTATTCCCTGTTCCCTGTTCCCTGTTCCCTATTCCCTGTTCCCTGTTCCCAGATGTAGTTACCAAATTTTTGAAATCCGTTCAAAGACTTGCTGTCGCCACAGAGTAACCTCTGGTAAACTTGAATTTAATATTAAGCAGGGTTCCCACGATAATTTAGCGTCATCAAGATCACCTAATACTTCCTGGGTTCGCGCCAATAAACAATAACTATCTGCTCTTTGTGGATCAAGTTCTATAGCTTTTTGCAAATTATTTTTCGCCTGAATATATAACTTTTGCTCCAAAAGTGACCAACCCAAGTTCTTGTACAACGCTGCCTGTAACTGGGTATCAGAAGTTTTTTGTAAACCCTTTAGGGCTAGAAGTTCGGCTTTTGTATATTCACCATTTCTATTTTCTAATCTGGAAAGATTATTCATAGCATGTACAGCAGCATTGCCACCTTCAAATATAGCTAATAGATAATGCTGTGTCGCTTTTTCATATTTTCCTTGGTCGTCATAGAAGCTTCCTATTCCATAGTGTACTTCCCAACTTTTCGACTGTAATTTTAATGCTGAAGAATAATTGCTCTCAGCACATTTAAAATCGCTTAACTCCTGACATACTAATGCTAAATTATTGTATGCATACACATCGCTTGGATTATATTTAATCGCCTTAGTATAGTATTTCTTAGCTGTTTGGGGACGAGGCAGATTACGAGCAGCTTCCCCAAAATAAAAAGCAGAGATTTCATAAGTTGCACTCTTGTTGAGCTTGATGGCTGTATGAAAGTTTTTTTGGGCATCTGTAAACCGATTTTCAAGTTCTGCTTTTTTACCCTCACTTAAAAAATAATTTGCTACCCAAGGTAGTGATGCTCTATAAATACCAAAAATGCTTAATATACTTAGTACAACTGCACTGATTTGAAATGACTTCGATTTGATTATACGATTGACCTTCGATTGCAGAGGTAAGCGTTCTAAACGTTGTAAAATCACCTGACAATTTGGTGGACGCTTTGCTGGAAACGGAGCCATCAAATCATCTAGTAAATCTGCAAGAGGTTTGTCGAGCTGGGGGACTTTATGTCTCCAAATGAGATTTCCTGTTTCGGGATTTGTTTTTAATTTGATTAACTCTTCGCCTGTAATCAGGCGAACAAAAGTTCGACCTAATGCGTAAAAATCAGACTGGGGTATAGCTTGCCCATTAATTTGTTCTAGTGGCGAGTACAGTGGTGTTCCTAAGCGGGTCGTTTGATATTTTCTGTCGCTGCCTAACCCTGTAGAAGTTCCACCATTGACACTAATTTTTACCAAATAAGTATCAGTAATTTGTCTGGTTCCACCAAAATCTATTAAAGCTAGCTGTCCATTCACTTGAACAATGATATTACTAGGTTTAATATCGCGGTGAAAGAATGTCGAACGATGAACTGTATCCAGAATTTTCACCAATTGTTTTAGCCAATCAACAGCTAATGATTGAGATATTTTCCCATAATCATTTATCCATGACTCTAAATTTTCTCCCGACATTTTTTGCATCACTAAACAATGCAATTCTATAGAGCTTTGATTAGGATAAAAAGTAAAATAATCATCGATTGTCGAAGTAGGAACTCCTGGGTGACGAATCACTTGCAATGCAAGAGCTTCTCTTTGTACCAATTCAACTCGCTTCGGGTCATCAGACCATTTTAATACCTTCATGATCCGAGTTTCTCTAACTGGATGCCATTTTGTTCCTAAATCCTCTACCTCAAAAATTTCGGTGCAGCTATAAGGTTGATCACGCAGTGGATTTTTCAAACGAATACGATTATTAATTAGTAAAGAGGTTCCACATGCTGAACAATTTTCAGCATCGTCAGGATTAGAACGCTCATTACAAAGTGGATTGATACAGTAGCTCACTTTCTCAAACCAGTTCCTTGTACTAAAGCCTGAGACAAGACATATTTCTTTACCACTGGAGGTAGCATATAACATGCTTCACCAGAAATATTTTTTTTCTCTATTAATGATTGTCCTTCTAGATTTTCTAGCTCCCTTACTAAAGTTGATAAATCTGTTTTTCGGCTGAAAATACCAAGGAGATTGGAAAAATCAACAGGTTTTGATTCTTTTGAGATTTCTGACGCTAAATAAATCACTATTTCTCTTCCAAAATCACTTAATCCTCCTTCTAAAGCAAATAGTTGCTGAAATGCACTTTGAGAATGGTCACTTATGAATGTTGTTTTATATTCATAAAATTTTTCGATACTCCCTCCGAAAAAACAGCTAATTTTCTCAGCTAATGCAGTTAGTTCTGTAGGATTCCCTCGATAATATTCAATCAATTCAATTGCTTTAGAGCCACCTTTATAATCACTCAAACCTTTGGACTCAAATATTTGCATAGCTGATTGTATATCTAGCCCCTCAAGCTTTATTGTTGAGATACAACGGCTATTCAATAGCACACTCAGTTCTAGAAAAAATTCTCTACTCATCAATATCAAGCAACCATCCACTACTTCTTCTATGAAGTGGAGCAAAAATTTCATATAATCTCTTCGCTGCTTTGTATTAATCGCTTCAAATCCATCTAATACAATCAAAAAACGACGCCAGCGCAGTTGATTTATCAAGCCCGAAACATTTGCTTTTTCATCTCCTTCGAGATTTAACATTTTATACAGACTCGCAACCAACTCCTCAACATCTGGACCATAACAGACCGACTTCCAAACTAAGAAGTCAAATCCCTGACTTAATCCTTGGCTGATTTGAGCAAACAACTTTGCTATTAATGTTGATTTTCCAATCCCCGCTTCTCCATACACATAAATTAAGCGCTTCTGCACTATTTGCGCTTTTAAGTTAGCTAGTTCCCCCTCTCGACCGTAAAAACTACAGATATCTGGCGGCTCTCCCAAAATTGGTATACTACTTAATCCTACTTTCTTTACAATTCTTGATACATAAGAGCGTAACTCTCTCTTTCCTATCCGTCCCTCTGTTCCAAATATCTCTCCTAGCAGCTTCCACAAATCAGGAGCTACTGTATTGTGTAAATAGCTCTGGGCATAGGTTGAATTTTGAGCCATTTTTTCATAGCTCTGTCCATACCAAGCTCCTCGGAAAACTATTGTTTCAATCTCGTTTAAATACCTACCTTTTTTACTCAATGCCAATTCATTTACCATTGTCAGAGCTAACTCTAATTCCGAATCCTCTTCCTGCTTGCCTTGTGTCCGCACATTTACCTCCAACCTTTACTACTTCAACCAGCTACTATATGAGAATCCTACATGAACAATAATCCATATAACTACTCTTAGGAAATTTACATTTATTAATCTCTCTCTAGATTGCTATCTGTAGTTGATTATTGTATAAGTGATCTTAACAACTTTATCTTCTCAAGAGAAAAACTCCGGGGTGCAGTATTTTCGCCAAATACAGGAGTTTCCATGTCTAATGCGACAATCACGCTAAATAATCACTCTCAATTTTTTCCAAAAGTTGCTACTTCTTCTCAACAACTTAGTCAACACGAACAACACGAGCGCCTTTGTGTTGAGTCCAAGCTAAAATCCTTTCTAGAACAAAAAACACTCCGAAACACAACATCAGATTTTTACGAGATTGGCAACGCCTTAAGGAAACTCAATGACCAGAAGCTTTACCGTTCATCTCACCCTAGTTTTGATCTCTATTGTGAGCAAATAATAGGTATCAAACGCAGCCAAGCTTACAGATACATGTATGCTGCTGCAACATTGGATAACCTTCAATTCCCCAATGGGGAAAACCAACAAGCTCAAATCTTACCTACCACTGAAAGGCAAATACGCGCTCTCAATAACCTAGAACCTAGCCTACAGCGTGAAGTATGGTTGACTGCAACAGAAAAAGCAGGAGGAAAACCTCCCTCTAGTCGCATTATCACCCAAACCATATTTCAAGTACTCATCAAATATGGTAGAGTGCAGAATTCCTATTCTTGTGGCGAAGTTTGTCAGATCATCGCCAAGAGTAATCTGCAATTGAAAGATCAAAACGGCTGCTGGTGTATTGTCAAAAAAATTGACCCTAGCACCTGCACAGTTGCTACCTGGAATGGAGAATGCACTATCAGAATTGACCACTTAAAGTCACTTCACTATTGTGATACTGAGCTATCTATGATGCAACTATTGTGCGAGCGCTTAAATAAACTTTATAATCGCGGCAATTTAGAATCAGCTGCGATTACTGTTCTCAAGCAATTGGGTCGCATACAACGTCCTTATTTGATTCCCTTGGAAGAGAATCTTTTGAGAATTTTAGAGCAAACTTAACGAAACCGATGACTGTACATATTGACACCCGTAACGATATGTGCATATTGCATATGTAGTAAAAATAAAAAGCGCACTCGATAAACGAGGCGCAAGAAATCAAAAAAATCACCCCCAATTTATCATGCTGACACTCGAGGAACAAACCAATTCGTCAACTTCTTTAAGTTTTTCTCAAACTTCTCTAGATAACGATATTGCTCTTGCATCCGGACTATGGGAACAAGCCAATGATTTGCTCATACAAGCAGGCAGACTACTGGCCAATGCCAAAGCTTGTTCCAAGCGTAACTTTACAAAACTTTTATCAGCCGCACACTTAGAAAAAGCCCAGGTTAACAAGTTGATTAAAGCAGCTTCTGTTGCGGATGAAATTCCTACTGTGGTTGCCCAACGATTAGGATTTCACCAGATTCTACAACTTGCCCAACCCAAGAATGCTCAAGCGCTCTTTGTAGTAACTCCAGACGACACCCAAATATCGATCGCGAGCAAAATTAAGTCCTATAGCCCGACAACTACACCGAGATCAAATGAACAGATGAAATTTGTCGGAAAAAAGACCCAAAAACTGCGGATAGAAATTCCTGGTTCACACGAAGCTAATAATCTTTTTGATGAGTGGAAGGCTTCTGGATTGTCCCCTCTACAATGGTTGCAAACCCGCAATCAACCTACATATCACTCATTAAACCTAAAAAAATTGGGCGTAGACGCAGAGCGGCTTCCGCAGGTACCTTTAAAAACTCAAATAGCCCATGAGTCAACTCGTGGGGAGGTGTTCAGTGCCGTACCCGGCACTGAACAAGGTTCGCCCAATTTTTTGAAACGTTCTAACCCAGACCAATCATTAAACCCAGACCAACGATTGAACCCACTACTCCAACAAACTACACTTGCACACAACAGCGAGCAAACTATAGAGCAGCACCAGTTGAAGACGCACATCGAATCCCAACAGCAAGCGATTGTTCCCACTACTTGTTCTCCCCAGGAAGAGGTAATTGAGATCAACGAAGAGGCACTTTGCTCTGAGCAGGGAGAAGAGGAAAGGAAGCTCTTAAAGGGGAGCATGGGGATGGATTTTCCCCTTTGCCCCCCACCCTCTGCACCCATGCATGGTTCGGTGATGGGAGATAGGTAGTTGGTGATATCAGTATACGATTATCCATTCCCTAATCACATCTGAACTTTTAGGATCATGGATTTAACAACCTACAATTTTCGTAGGGTGCGTTACGTTCCTAACGCACCCTACCGAATCAAGATTTTGTATTTTATTTAATCCACATTCCTTATCATTTAGTCTCAACTTTTCTCTCCCATAGTCATAGAAGAGCTATAGTAGAGCACACATTAGTGCCTGTGTCAACAAATATTAGTCTATCAGCTCCCTAACAGCAATACATTAGACCGCTTCAGCTAACTCTACTGTTTCTACATTGCTTTCAGGTTTATGGTTGTATCTGTCAAATGAATCAGCAATCAACCGCAGGGCTTCGACCCGTTCTTCTGGTGGAGCTTGGGCAATTAGGTTCCTCAAACTTGTCCCTGGACTAATGCCAAGTAGCTCAGACACATACCATATCCTTGCTTCGTGTGGTACTACCAAAAGCAGAGCAATCAGTTTGGCTGCCCCTAAGTCCGCTTTCCCGTGACGAAACCGAGACAGCATTACCCGCGAGACACCCGCAGTTTCTGCTATCTGTGTCACACACAAATTAAAGCGGTTTATCATTTCGTCGAACAACTGCCAATGCATATCAAACTCTGCTTTTGATACAAAACTTTGCATTTGATGTGCTGTATATTACACTATACAGTGTATACTAAACGGTACAAAAATAAATAGCAATATATGAATAACTCAATCATATCAAACTACCCCTAGAAATGCCCGCCCCTAACGGATCTCCAGAAAATAAAATGTCGGTGTCCTATCAAATATATTTTGGCTCAACCCAAGGACTGGTGGGCGTTGCGCCCACAGAGAAAACGCGAGGACACCGACATTTTATTACGAAGATTGGCCTAAACATGGGTAATTGGCCAGACAGAACGCAGGTAAAGCGTGATTAATACGCTTTAATGACAGCTGACTAGACATCACGCCAGAAAGCTTTTAGCTACGACTATGTTCAACTTGCAAAAAAACAAGCCCCATCCCGTTCAGATGGGGCAGGGAAGTTAATTGTTCATTTTTAAAATAGTAAGTGCATTATGACGCAAAACAACGTAAGAATTCAAGGACGATTTTACCCACTGCAACATGAAGAATGGTTAAAAGCCTACAAAGAGCTTACAGACAGTCAAAGAAATCTTCTCTACTATCTACAGAGTCTAGACCTCTACGGCAATGGCTTAAGAATACATGCCTCGAAAATAACCAACGATTTGGACACCTGCTCAGAGTTTGGCATTCCCGTGATTTTTAAGGAGATTCAGCCATGATACCCAAGCCGTGTAGAGATGGACAGGGTAGGGTACAGGGCGAATTTTACCCTCTTCAAAAAGCCGAACTTATCGCCCTCCGCAAAACCAAGTTAATAAACAATACTGCCTTTGTTCATTTAGCGCTCAGGTACGAAAACCCTTTCTGTGATCGCCCTATTACAGTTATTCCCAAAGAGTTCGCGCTGCGATGGCAAATGCCAGAAAGCAGTGTCTATGAGGCGCTCGCCAAGCTCAAGGATAGCCACGCAATTAATATCAGGTCAGGCAGAGTCACTATCGAATGGGCATATTCTCAGGAAGAAGAGTTTGATGATTCTCAACAATGTTCTAGTTCTGAGAATCCAGAAAATTTCTGGGAATCCAGAAAAAATTCCGGAAGTTCAGAAAAAATTCCGGAAGTTCAGAAAAAATTCCGGAAGTTCAGAAAAAATTCCGGAAGTTCAGAAAAACACACTTCAAAACCCTCTTCAGACAATGATTCCAGCCCTTCTAAGATTAATAAGACTTATTCAGATTTTATAAAGACTCTCTCAAAAGAAGAGCGATCGAATTTTTTAAATTTTTGTCAGGAAAAGATAAAGAACCTTAGCCAAGAAGTAAACGACATTGAGGCATGGTTGGCACACCAAAATAAGGCTGGGCAAAACAGGTGGGAGATTTATTATCAAATGTTTCAACAAAGCCAACAAAAGCAAGGTAAACTCGACAAAAACGAGAGCGCCCGAAACCAATTTCAATTGTGGAAGCAAGAAATTGAAGAAAAAGAGCGCCGCGCCGCTCAAATGTGGGAGGAAGAACGAATAAGAGAAACCTTTACTCACGATGAGCATCTAAATGGGGGTGAAACATGATGGATAAAATGCCTCCAAGCTGCATTGAAGCTGAAGAAGCGATTTTGGGCGGGATAATGCTTGACCCAGAAGCTATAGGTAGAGTGAGTGACATCTTAGTGTCCGATGCGTTTTATATCGCTGCACACGAAGATATCTACCAAGCAGC
Organism: Pelatocladus maniniholoensis HA4357-MV3; assembly: GCA_019359115.1. Classification (GTDB taxonomy): domain Bacteria; phylum Cyanobacteriota; class Cyanobacteriia; order Cyanobacteriales; family Nostocaceae; genus Pelatocladus; species Pelatocladus maniniholoensis. The sequence continues at coordinate 23,960 of JAHHHW010000145.1, read as the reverse complement.
GCTGCGCCTTCACTGGTCTAGTAAACCTACAGATTTACTCTCTGTTACAACTTGGCTGGCTGACTACGATTTACTTGACCGCATAGGTGGTAGAAATAAACTCGCATCGCTTGTAGACCGCACAGTGTCAGCTATAAACATTGACGCTTTAGCAGCGTTGGTCATGGACAAGTATTTACGGCGGCGATTAATCAAAGCTGGCAATGAAATTGTGCAGTTGGGCTATGAAACAGAAACTGAGTTACCAATTATATTTGACCAGTCAGAACAGAAAGTTTTTAGCCTGTCGCAACAGCAATTTTCTACCAACACAGAACACAACAGCACAATCACAGCTGCGGCGTATAATGATTTGGAACAAATTACGCCAATTTATCCTACTGGAATTCACCGATTAGACGAACTAATTGTAGGGTTTGAAGGGGGGACACTTACGCTGATAGCAGGTCGCCCCTCAATGGGAAAGAGTGCCATCGCCATGTGTCTGGCCCAGAGAATGATGTTGCTGCATAATTTGCCGGTGGTTTTCTTCTCGCTGGAGATGACTAAAAAGCAACTGGAGTATCGGTTGTGGAGTTTAATTAGTGTCACTTCCCAGTATCAAAATTTAGAGATAATTCCCTTGAGGGCTGATCGTATCCGCCGCCATCGAGCCGGACTTACACCCCTAATGGACTGGGAATTTAATAGCATTGCCAAAGTCGTGGGTATTTCCTCAGAACTGCCCTTGTACATAAATGACTCAAGAGGAATTACTGTTTCTGGGATTGCTTCAGAATGCCGTCAAATTAAAGCCAAAGAAGGAGAGCTAGGATTGATTGTAGTTGACTACCTTCAAATGATGGCAGAGGACAATGGAGGCAACCGCAGCTATGAACTCGGTGATGTAGCTAGGGGACTTTACAAAATGGCAGGGGAACTGGATGTTCCCGTGTTGGCGCTTTCTCAAATCTCAAGGGCAGTGGAAAGCAGGCAAAATAAGCGACCGATGATGAGCGACCTCAGCCAATCGGGAATCTTAGAAATGGTTGCAGATAACATAATACTCGCTTACCGGGATGAGTATTATTGTTCAGATACCATAAATGGGGGGATCTTGGAACTGATTGTGGCTAAGGCACGACACGGCGAAACGGGTACAGCAGCAGTGTTGTTTGACAAATCCTATGGAATTATCAAGAACTTGAAATAAGCGGTTAAGCGGCACCCGAAAGAATTAATAGACGTTTGGGAGATGATATATCATCTTGTCTGTTTCCAAACTTACAACTCAAACTCGATGCTGTTATGCCCTAGTAAACTACCCATACTTATTTTGATTACCAAATAATGTCCCTAAGTGTTGGACTTTGGACAAAAATTTTGAGAACAAGGGCTATATTTTTAACACTTCCAGCAATTCAGGTAATTATCTAGTTCTAGAGCGGCTTTTGTCTAAAATAGGTGTAGAGAAAAGTACTTCTCGCAACCATAAATTTTTGAGTAGTATGAAAAAGACTGTAGAAAATTGTTGTAAAAAGATCTGGTAATAGCAGAGGATGTGTATGACGACCCATTACTCCACACAAAACGCGCAAAGACACTCAAAACAAACAGGATGTTTTTTTAAAGATTTCTCCTAAGTAGATCCATCCTCAAACAGTCAACCAGTAGCCTGTGAAACAGAGTGCTTACGCCGATTTCAATTTCAACCCAGAATCACTGGCGTTAACCGAACCAGTGCCGCTAACATTACACCCAGCAGAGGTTTATCTCAATAGTCTTGGTTGCGGTTCGCGGCGGACAATGCGAGAAGCGTTGAATGTGATCGCTCGGTTATTAACAGCGGATACTTGTGATGCTTCTACTCTTGATTGGTCGAAATTACGCTACCAACATACTGCTGCGGTACGGGCAGTGTTGATGTCAAAATATAGTCCGGCGATGGCGAACAAGATGCTGTGTGCCTTGCGGCGGACGTTGAAGGAAGCATGGCGGTTGGGATTGATGTCTATCGAAGAGTATGGACGGGCAACTGATATTGGATCTGTGCGAGGTAAAAGTTTACTCAAAGGGCGGGCACTGGCTGCATCCGAAATTTCTACGCTTTGGGACAATTGTATAAAGGACAACTCAAATTTGGGGATTCGTGATGCGGCGCTGTTGGCGGTAATGATTGTAGGGTTGCGCCGCAGTGAAGTGGCACACCTTGACTTGAGCGATTTTAGATCGCGCAGTCGCTCATTAACAATACGTGAAACCAAGGGGGGCAAAGAGCGAATAGTATATTTAACTGAAACTGGAGTACAAGCAGTTAAGGATTGGTTAAAAGTACGCCTACTAGAACCAGGTCCGTTATTTTATCCCTTATCTAAGGGACAACAAGTTATACCGAGACGCATGAGTGAACAGGGAATATTACGAGCATTGCAACGGCGTGGAGAACGTGCAGGTGTAGAAAATTTTACTCCCCATGATTTTAGAAGAACTTTTATTGGTAATTTATTAGATGCAGGGGCGGATATTGTCACGGTATCCAAGCTTGCAGGTCATGCATCACCAAGTACTACTTCTAAGTATGACCGACGTGGGGAAGAAGCGAAAAAGCGGGCGATTGATTTATTGAATGTACCCTTAAAAAGCACTACCAATAGCAGTAGCCAAGCTGCATGTGCTCCTCACACCAAACAGCCAAAACAGACTCAACGAGTGCAGGCAAACACATCGAATCTAAAATGCCCTAACTGCAAATCAAAAGAACTTCAAAAAAATGGTTTTCAGGTATTAGCCGATGGGTTAAAGCACCAACGTTTTCGATGCAAAAGCTGTGATTACGTATTTACCCCCCTTTTATCAATTCCGAATTAAAAGTTGGAAATTAAGCGGAGGCTGATAGTATTACTCATTCTTCACTTGTGCCATTACCATTACGGGGTTCATAGCGTAGGTAACGCCAGATTTCACGTATTTCCGCTTTGTCAGAGGCTTGTTGACGTGCCAAATCAGCTACCAGTCGTATGGTTTCAGTTGTTGAAGTTGTGACTAGTTCGGCTAGTTGATCCATACGTTGTTCCAATCTGTTCATTGTTTCTACATTTCTAGTCGTTTGCTCTTCCAGGTTGGCGATCGCAGTTGTGTTACGATTTGTTGCGATTACTAGTTGAGCGATCGCTTCTGAATTTTGCTGTGCAAGCTGCTCGGTTGTTATAAGTCTGTGCTCTGTTCTTTGTGCTTGTTGTACACAGAAGTCGGTTAGTTCTCTGTGAGCGGTGGCTAATTGATTGAGAATTTGGCTGTGGACTGTTTGAGTGACTTCAATGGGTTCTAGTCTACTTGGTTGGTCTTGAGTCATTTGTTTTCTTCACCTGGAAAACGACTGGCATACTTGTTTAAGGTATTACTAACTTATACAACTTATATTATTTTTGCGCGAGCCTATAAGCGTTGTAGCGCAATTGGTACTTGGCATGGATTTGATTAAGAGTGAGTGCCATATTATCGATGAGTGTGTCAGTAGCTTTTTGAAGGATCTCGGTGAAGATAAAAAGGAGCGTGCTGTTGCACTGTCTGCGACAAAATTGGGCATCGGATGTTGGCGCTTAGAACAAGCTGTTTTTTGTGTCACGTCAGGTGGGGGGATATTTTATTATTTGGAAGTGCCTGATTTGTGTTGGTTGAGTACAATCGTTTAAATAGTGAGTAATGTTGATCTGAGTAGACGATTTTGAAAGGAATGACTTTCGGTGGAAACTAAAGAAATATTTGTCAAAGCCCACACACGCACGATTAAGCAAAAAATTTATCGCTTCGTTTGCAAAGAATGTAATCAGGTGAGTGAGCGCATATGCTATCCGTGTTTACCCCTTTATTGTAATCGCTGCCGACCATCCAAACCCAAAAGCACAAAGCCTGATAAAGTAGTTGCGGCATTAAAGAAGAAACGAAAGCCCTCTGCAAACAAACGCCCAAAGTCAGCAACAGCATAGCGTCAAAGCAGAAGAAGCTGGCAAAGTAGTTTGGTATTGATTGTTTTGTGCTATCGGGGGAGAAAAATCTATTGACTGATTTGATTTATGCTTTTACATTCGTCTAAGTAGGGAGAAGTGATAAAGTTGTATGTCCATGAGTACTGACATGGTTCGGGTTTATTTACAAGAAATAGCCCAGTTTCCCTTGTTAACAGCAGAGCAAGAAATAGCTTATGCAACACAAGTACAACTTCTGATTGCTATTGAGCAGCACGAACTGACTCTAGCTCAACAATTGCATCGGCAACCAACACCATCAGAATTAGCGAATTTCGTAAACAAAAGCGAAACCGAAATCACTCAGATATTAGAGCAAGGGAAACTCGCTAAACAAAAGATGGTAACAGCTAACCTACGATTGGTAGTTTCAATCGCCAAAAAGTATCAGCACCGGAATTTGGAGTTTTTAGATTTGATTCAAGAAGGGGCAATAGGTTTACAACGAGGCGTAGAGAAGTTCGACCCTAATCGTGGCTATAAGTTTTCAACATATGCATATTGGTGGATTAGTCAAGCAATCACAAGAGCAGTTGCCGAGAAATCCCGCACAGTTAGGCTACCAGTTCATATTACTGAAAAACTCAATCAAATAAAGAAGGTACAGCTGCAATTATCTCAAACACTGGGTCGTCGTCCCACACTCACAGAAGTTGCACAGAAATTGGATTTAAAGCCAAGCCAAATTCGAGAATACCTTAGTCTTGCTCGTAGAACAGCTTCTTTGGATATGAAAGTGGCTGCGGATCAAGACACACAATTAAGTGAACTTTTGGCTAGTGAGGGCATCTCACCTGATGAGCAGATCACTCAACAACTGCTGCACCAGGATTTAACAAATTTGTTGGCATCGCTTAAACCGATGCAGCGTCAAGTATTAATTTTGCGTTTTGGAGTTTTAGGTCAACAAGAACTATCTTGCGCCGAAATTGCTCAGAAGCTGAATATTAGTAAAGCGCGAGTTCGTCAAATACAGGAGCAAGCAATAAAAATTCTGCGCCGTACTCAATCAGATATTGGACAGTATTTGTCTTGTTAAAAATGCGATCATGCAAGGGTTTATTGTTCACTCCTGCTGTTGCTATTGTTAAATCTACGCTAAAAGCGGAGGAAATAGCAAATGTACACCAACTGTTTAAGCAGCAGCTACACAATCAAATAGACATCTCCAAGAAAGAATATCAAAGCCTTATGTAGTCAGGGTCGATACCTCATTTTTGGAGATGTCTAATAGTTACTTGGGAAAGCACTATTCTATTGCCTTTTGGATGTTACTGTGGTTCGCGTTCCCTTGAAAGATTTGGCGATACTGCAAATCTATTAAGCCTTTCCAATTAATAAAAGCAAGCGCCGTATTAAATATATTTTGGCCAAGCCCAAAGAATTAGGCGCTTTCGCCCTTCTGCTCGTAGCGACGGCTGGGCATTTTATTATTTGGAGTACTCTTAAGTGTCGTGCAAACTTGTAGAAGTCAACAACGTTGTGTTATTGGCTTTTTTGTGATCGCCTTACATGCCTATACTCGTAATCAAAAGGACTACTAATCTATACAAAATTCAGAAGGCACTTATGCAGGAGGCACTTATGCTGAAGGAACCCACCCTTAAAAGGGTGAGATTGAAGCAAGGACGTTTTATACCTTGCCGCAAGCAGTTTCAATATAATTATCTATTTTTACTGAGCTTTAAACTCAGAACTAAAGTTTTTATTATACTTTCTTACCTTCTGCCCTCAGCATAAGTGCCTTTTCTTGTAATGATAAAAAAGACTGACGGCACGATTGTATGCTCATCAGTATTTTGGGTATTTATGCAGTTGGTGGTAATTCTGATTCTGGTATTTGAGCGAGGAAATAAAGGGCAATCGCTCTCCAGGTCGCTTATTAGGGATCTCCAAGAAATAAAAAGGAGCGTGCCCTATCAAATATATTTTGGCGAGCGTCCAAGAACTGGTAAGGGAGGAGCCGTTAAAAAAATCCCAGCCTTGCTGCCGCCTCAATGCTGAATCTTGAACGCTCGTACGAATAAATAAGGCTGGGATTTTTTTAGGATGCAGATGCCTAAGCGTTCCCATCTGGGTGTGTTCGCGTAGCGGCTGCTTTGCAGCATCGCCAACCTCGACTGAGCAACAACTTTATCGGTTACATATATCATGAGTGTCGATAAAATTTGGGAATAACGTTTTTCCTAGCTTAAGATGGCTAACATCATTAAACAGCCATGCGATGAAGGAGTGATTCGTTCAGCACCATGCACTGTCCCTTGCTCTAGAAATGTTGTCAAGTGGGTACTAGCGGCAACAATTCTTGGTTCAAGCATGGCAATGATTGATGGCACTGTCGTCAATGTGGCACTTCCGGTATTGCAATCACAGTTAAATGCAAGCACTACTGATGTGCAATGGATTGTTGAATCCTATGCGTTGTTTCTTGCCGCTTTGATATTAGTGGGTGGGTCACTGGGTGATCGCTTTGGACGACGACTTATTTTTGCTTGCGGTATTAGCCTGTTTGCTTTAGCTTCGATTTGGTGTGGTTTGTCGCCCAATGTGAATCAGCTAATTATTGCCAGAGCAGTTCAGGGAATTGGTGGTGCGTTATTAGTTCCGGGAAGTTTAGCAATTATCAGCGTTTCATTTGACGAAGCACAACGCGGACAAGCGATTGGTACTTGGTCGGGTTTGACAGCTATAACCTCGGCATTAGGTCCAGTTGTTGGACGCTCGCCATAATATATTTGATAGAGCGCTCTCATTTTATTTCTTGGAGATCCCTTGCCTGGGAAACGGTATATAATTTGTATTATGAATCTAAGTGTACAGTAGCTTGAGTAAATACCGAATTTTACACAGTTTCTAAATTTAAAAGCGGTTTTTACCAAGAAAGGCAGAAGTACGAAGGCAGAGGGCAGAAGGTTATATGTATTAACAAAAACTTCAGTTGTGGGTATAAAGCCCACTTAAAAGTAAGAATTATACCGAGACTGCTGGCAGCGAGGTATAAAGCTTCCTTGTTTTAATCCCACGCTTAAAAACGTGGGTTCCTTCAGCATAAGTGCCTCCTGCCCTCTGCCTTCTGAATAGTACAAGTATATGAGTCAGCAAGAACATTCCGAGGAAAATTTGCTACCCATACCTGAGCCAAAGATTCAGCAGCAGGTAGAAAATTCTACTTTGGGTAGCGGGATGCAGGCTGCAATAGGTAATGATAATATCCAAATTCAGGGTGACAGCAACGTTGTCACTTTTAACAAAACGGAGATTTTGCAAATCTCTGTTGATGAGATTAAAACTCGCGAATTTATAGAAACTTCTCCCTACAAAGGTTTAAAGAAATTTGAAAAAGAAGATAAAGATCTGTTTTTTGGTCGTGACCAATTTCTGACAAGTTTAGTCAATGAGCTAGAACAAACCAACTTGGTTTTACTTTTGGGTGCTAGTGGTAGTGGGAAGTCATCGGTAGTGCGTGCAGGTTTGGTTCCCTGGCTTTTGCAAAAATACGGAACGCGGTTAGTTAACTTAATATTTACCCCTGACCAAGACCCCTTTGAATCTTTATATGCTAGTTTGCTGAGTAAAAATACGCAAATTCAAGCTCAAGTCGCTCGTGAAGCGAAAGCTGACACATTAACTCAAGTAGTAACAAGGCTACATCTTGCTGATGATTATTGGTTCATCTTTATTGACCAGTTTGAGGAACTATTTACTACTAGTGAACCAGAAAAACGCGATCGCTTGATCGCCAGTTTAATACAACTAGCCAAAGCCAAGCTCCCAAGAGTTAAAGTGATGGCAACAATGCGGGCTGATTTTCTTGACAAGTTAAGTCCATACCCCGCATTTGTGAAAGCTACAGATAAACATCGCCCGATGATTGCAGAGATGCAACTAGATGAGTTGCGCTTGGCAATCGAACAACCTGCGGCACATCATGGAGTAGTTTTTGAAACAGGGCTAGTTGAGGAGATTATCAAAGATGTACAGGGACAAGCAGGTTATTTGCCTTTGTTGCAATATACGCTAAATTTACTATGGGAGACAGAAGTAAAAAATGGAAGTATTAATGATCGGACATTAAATATTAGTAACTATCGAGAGTTAGGTGGAGTTAGGGGTGCGCTTCAGCAACGAGTGGATAAAATTTATGAGGATTTATCCGCACAGGAGAAAATTGCTACTCAAAGAATCTTCCTCAAGCTGGTTGATATTGGTGGGGATGAAGATTCTGGTACTGAATGGAAAGCAGTTCGCAGACGGGCGTTACGTTGTGAGTTTAGCGACTCGCTTGAGCAAGATGTGCTGGTTAAGTTGATTAATAATCATTTGTTAGTAAGTGACCGCAAAGTGCAATCTCCGCAATCTACCATAGAAATTGCCCATGAAACGCTGCTTATTTCCTGGACAACATTAAATACTTGGATTAAAGAAAATCGTAACAGCATAGCGCTTCGTAACCGATTAAATGATGATGTGGCACGCTGGAAAGCGAAGAAAGCTGAGGATGAACTGTGGACTGGCTCGAAGTTAGAGCAAGTTCTGGAACTGCACAAAGACGCGATGTTTAATCAAGTTTTGGGTGGGTTTAGTGAAATAGCGAACCAGTTTATTAATGATAGTTTGGGGTTGCGCGATCGCCAACTCACAAGAGCTAGAATTACAGCTGGCATTGGTCTTACCTTGACTATATTGGCAACCACAGCAGGAATTTTTGCCTTCTTGCAATGGCAGGATTCTCAAAAAAATAGCATCATTACCTTAGCTCAGAATGCAGAGCTTCAACTTCGCTCTAACAACCAATTGGATGCAATGGTTGAAGCTATAAAGGTGGGGAAAAAATTAGATCATCTCCTCATCGGCAAAAATGATGTCGGAGTAATAATGGCAAACTGTTAGCTCAATTGCATGGTCATTCTGGCAAAGTCAATAGCACAGTGTTTAGTCCAGATGGCAAACGAATATCCACTTTAGGAGAAGATGGCACAACCAGGCTGTGGGACTCTTCTAGTGGCAAGCTATTAGCTCAATTGCGTGGTCATTCTGGCAACGTCTATGGTGTCGGCTTTAGTGCGGATAGTAAGCGATTGGCTACTTGGGGAGAAGATGAAAAGACGCTACTGTGGGATGCTGCTAATGGCAAGCAGATCGTTCAACTTGATGGTTATTCTGGGAAAATCAATTCTTATATAATTTCTGGTCTTAATATCAACCAGTTTCATCACTTTACCCAACCCATGTTTAGTGTAGATGGCAAGCAAATAGCTACTTGGGGAAATGACGGGATTGTGAAGTTATGGAACTCTTCTAGTGGCAAGCTGTTAGCCATACTTCCCGGTCATTCTGGTGAAATTACAAGTATGATGTTAAGCTCAAATGGCAACTCACTAGTTACTACAGATATTGAAGGCACATTAAGGCTTTGGAACATAAAGAGCAAGCACTTGGTTGTACTACGTGGTCATTCGGATTGGGTTAGTGATGTGGTGTTTAGCTTTGATGGCAAGCAACTGGCTAGTTGGGGTCATGACAGTACTGTGAGGTTATGGAACTCTTCTAGTGGCAAGCAGCTAGCCGTAATTCCTGCTCATTCTAATATTGTTAATAACGTAGTGTTTAGTTCTAACGGCAAGCTGGTGGCAACTATAGGAGAAGACGGCACAACCAGGTTATGGGACTCTTCTAATGGTAAGCAATTAGCTGTATTGCGCGGTCATTCTGGCAAAGTAAATAGCGTGGTATTTAATGGAGATAGTAAGCTACTGGCCACTGGGGGAGAAGACGGCACAACTAGGCTATGGGACTCTTCTAATGGTAAGCAATTAGCTGTATTACGCGGTCATTCTGGCAAAGTTAATAGCGTAGTATTTAGTGGAGATAGTAAGCTACTGGCCACTGGGGGAGAAGACGGCACAACTAGGCTATGGGATTCTTCTAGCGGTAAGCAGTTAACTGTACTGCATGGCGATTCTAGCAGCATTGTGAAAGTAATCTTGAGTCAAGATGGCAAGCGGCTAGCTATGATTGGAGAAAATAGCAAAGCAAGGTTATGGGACACGAATGGTAAACTGTTAGCCGTACTCAATGACGGCAGCGATTCTGGTGAAATTTATAATGTAGTGTTTAGTCCTGATAGTAAATGGTTAGCAACTGAGGGAAGCGAAGGCTTATCGGTAAGGTTATGGGAATCTTCCGGTAAGTTGTTAGCTGTACTTAATATGAGTCATCCTGGCTGGAACAATAGCGTTGCATTTAGTCCTGATAGTAAGCAATTAGCTACTGCTGATTGGCGGTAAGGTAAAGCTATGGGACTCGTCTTCTGGTAAGGAATTAGCCTTACTAAGCCACGATTCTTGGGGAGTAATGAGTGTGAAGTTTAGCCCTGACAGTAAGCTATTGGCTAGTGGAGATGCTAACGGTATGGTCAAGCTATGGGACACATCCGGCAATCAGTTAGCCCAATTGCCCCATTCTGGCGAAGTTATAAATATAAACTTTAGCCCTGATGAAAAGCAATTAGCTACTATGAGTAATGACGGCACAATCCGGTTATGGCAATTAGGTGGAATTGAAGAACTAATGGCACAAAATTGTGATTGGATTCGTGTTTATCTGCAAATGAGTCCTAATATTAGCAACTCAGACAGATATTTATGTGACGGTATTGGTACTACTCAATAATACACATAATCCAACTGCTTTGTACGAACGTTCATGAGGGGCTGAGTTGAAAGAGTCATCGCCGTGTCCGGTGCGTCTCCACCTCCGGTGTGTCTGTGTTTCATGCTTGGCGGTGAAAATTTTTCATGGGGACTGCCCTCAGCATAGCTGCCTTTCTTCGGTCAGTAAACGCCGTATTCGCAACCGCCAAGTTCTCCTTCAAATATGTCAATTAATTCAAAGTCATTGCCTGCGCGACGATACAGTTTAACTGTACCCGAAGCGTAGTTGCCATTCCAAAGCTCCTTGTGCTTCTTTTCACCGTCTGGGTTCTCATAGTTGATAAATTGCATGGTTTTCTTTGGGCAGGTAAAGTAGATCTCGATTTTCGCCTTAACATTCCAGGCAACGATATTCCAGATTACCTCCTTCTCGGTGACTTTGATATCAAAGCGTTGACGTGGGGAGAGCCAGATTTTTGAGAAACTGAACTCGTAGAGCTGCCCCTCGTGGTAAAAAGCTACCACTACAGTGGATTGGAGAGGTACGCCGAACAGCACAGCGCGTGCACCACCTAGATCCAGGCTAGTCAGCGCCAGCTTTTGCCCTGTAGCTTGACTGGTGAAGTTGTTGCAATTGAGCCAAACCCAAGGATTAGTGTAGTCTGTGCCCCAGTTTTTGTCCTGGTAGCCGTAGCTCATCTTTGGACTCACCTCGAACTCCTCACCGTTGAAGATGATTTTCCCTTGATAAAGAGTCTTCATCCCCTGAACGTGCCAGTACATTTGGAAAGCATTGAGCGATCGCGCCAACTTGGAAGCACCACAGCCTACACTATAGGAAAGCATTTTTTGCGCTCGCAGATCCCAACTCATTTCTCCAGGGTTGGACATGAATTCTGGATGTTCTGCGGCTTGTTTTTTTGAAAGATCACCGAGCCTTTAATATGGGTTTCTGTGGCAATGTGAGAACCGATACGCACATCCATTTTGTCAACTGACGCGGCAAAATCATCTATGCCATAGAAGTTATGAATTTGGACTGCGTCGTTTTTGCTCCAACTTCCAGCCATAATCATGGCATAGGATGGACGAATACCTTTGCGTTTGTTTTGTTCAAATTGACCGAAAATCGGCTCCTTGCCTCCAAGTGCAGGGTTAATCACAAAGTATTCGATAAAAAACGGTCGCTGCAAACCACTTCTGTTGCTGACGCCCACAAGTGAGTGCCACCACCAATCGTAGCCCCTCGTAGCCAAATTTCCTGCAAGCATGTATCCGTTGCGCCTCATCTCTACTTTCTTCTCATCGTCACGACTTAGACCTTTGCAAACTTACTTAAAACGTTTGCATAATTTCTGATTTTATCCGTGAACAATTAATAGAATTCAAAGGAAGATAGCCTGATGAAAATAAATCAGCAACTAGCTGTGTTAGCTTTCTTTTCAACTACTTTTTCCTTAAATTATAGTTCCAGGCATAGCCCAGACCTGAGCAAATCTCAAATCAAAGTAGTAGATGTAGAGGAACCATGAACATAAAATTCTTAGCAATTGCCATGATAACAGCAGCACTTATTGTAGCTTTCAAAGAAGCAGTCAATGCTACCTCTTTGAAGGGTAAAAGCATGAACAATAGAGGTGTTAACGAGATCACGCTTGCGAACGGTAGAGGCCTCAACGGATTAAAAGCTGACAACGGTCGCCTTAAAAATGGCAACGAAATCAACGCATTCACCCTTAAGCACGGTACAGTGAATGGTGCCGAATTACAAAGCATCAAGGTTGAAGGTGGACAACTTGTTGGAATACAACTCCAGTAAGTGAGCTTGTTGCTGCGAACGAGTAACTGTTACTAGTTAACTAGTTCAACGTATTGCATATTACACATAAAAAAACCAGAAAATTAGGGCAGTTCTACTGTGAATGCTCTAATATTCTTTGATTTGTTTATTTTACTGTATGAAAAAAATACTTTTATCTGCCCTTGTGATCGTTCTAGCTATATCACTTATTGTCTGGGGAAAGTTCACAGAAGGACAAAAAAGTAATAACATTTCTTCTCATCAAAAGCCAAAGCAAACAGTAACAAACACAAAGACTGACACTTTAAAAGGCAAAGACTTAAAGGGCGCACAGTTTGATGCGGTTGATGAGCAGGGAAGAAAGCTGAACTTTCAAATCAAAGATGTTGAACTAGATCCGCAAGACCCTGAAAAGGAAACATATCTTTATACAGTTTTTTATCTCGATAGGTCTGACTCAAAATGGAAGAATTTATGTACACCTGATGCCAAAAATGTTGCTAAGGCTATTCCACTGTCAGGTTTTTGGGACAAGACGGGAGCATATATTGAATCAACGAACTTAGTCACATTTGGATGTACAAGTGGAGTAACCGCTAAGTGTGTTCGCTGGGGCTACAAACCTTGGAAGAATGTCAAAGGTAAATCACTGCGAGACTTTCATCAGGCATGTACGCGCATGGCACGAGCCGATTACTGTGGCAATGGCAAACCCCATACCAGAGAAGGGACACTGATTTACATATACGATGTGCTTGATATTCAAAACAAAGGATCTGAAAAAGGAATGGTTTTTGAAGCTGCTTGGGGACCAGACGGTGCTAGTTGTATCAATCGACCAAGGTGGTTTGAGACGTTGTCTGAAATTCGCAAACAGTGTCCTGAAAAGCTTACTGGTCGCATCAATGAGAACGGTAGTTGTGCGACGGATCAAAAGGCACTACAAAATTGGCCTAACTCCTTACTTTTCAATGATTCACTAGTAAGAAAACCGTAAAGCATATTTAGGAGGAGCAATCGAGAATGGATAATATGGTAGTTGATGTAAGGCAGAAAATTCGTCAGCAATTTGATACAGGTCCTTATCCAAGAATTCCCTTAGAAGCATCTCCCAAGAAAGAGCCGAAATCTCTGTATATCCATAACTTAGTCAATTCCTACTATTTAAGAAGACAAAAAATTATAAACACAAAAGATAAATTAATTCTAGATGCAGGATGCGGTAGTGGATACAAATCATTAGTTTTAGCACAGGCAAATCCTGGTGCAAAGATTGTTGGGGTAGATATATCTGAAAAATCTATTGAATTAGCCAGACAACGGTTGCAGCACCACAGATTTGATAACACTGATTTTCATGTAATTTCAATTGAAGACCTACCACAGCTGGGTCTAGAGTTTAACTATATTAATTGTGATGATGTTTTGTATCTTCTACCTGAACCAGTTGTGGGGTTGCAGGCGATGAAGTCGGTTTTGAAGCCAGATGGAATCATCCGTGCGAATCTCCATAGTTCACTGCAACGAACACAATATTTCCGTGCTCAGGAAGTTTTCAAACTTATGGGTTTGATGGATGAAAATCCCGAAGAAATGGAAATTCAGTTGGTGCGGGAAATTATGACAAGTTTGAAAGATATCGTTATGCTCAAGTCTATCACTTGGGATTTTAATTTTGAAGTAAATGAAGAGCAGATTCTAGCAAATTATTTATTACAAGGTGATAAAGGCTATACAATTCCTGAAATGTTCTCTATATTGAGGGCAGCTGAACTAGAGTTTATCAACATGGTGAATTGGCGACATTGGAATTTAATGGCTCTGTTTAAAGAACCAGATAATTTGCCAATTTTTCTAGCAATGAGCTTTCCACAAGCTTCTATAGAAGAGCAACTACATTTGTTCGAGTTGTTACATCCCGTCCATCGGCTGCTAGACTTCTGGTGCGGTCATCCTGAGCAGAGTCAATCTCCTAAGCCAATTGCTGAGTGGAAACCGTCTGACTGGCAAGAAGTACAGGTGTATCTGCAACCTCAGCTAAGAATGACTAACCTGAAAGAGGACATGGTTAAATCCATAACATTACTAAAGCCGTTGGAAATAAGTCCAGTGTTAACTAATGAAGATTCTATGTTTTTAGACACCAACATAGCTTCTTTCCTGTTACCTATATGGGATGAATCTCAATCAGTGAAATCACTGGTGGATTACTGGCAAAAATTGCGACCAGTACATCCTCTAACCCTAGAGCCGATGGGAGAACAAGAGGCTTTAGACTGTGTTATTCAAGCCTTGACTTTGCTAGAAAGTTTTGGCTACGTACTTGTAGAACGTCGTTCTCAAATGGCTTAGGAGATCCCTAATATGCCAATTCTACTATTTGTGTGCATTTACTTAGAGGAAACGTCATTTATGGCTAAAAAGTCTTTTTGGAGTCGTCGGGCAATTTTGAAAGACATTGTGATTGCTAGCATTGGCACCTTAGCAGCTTTCCCTGTACTAAATATGGCTAGAGCAACCCACGCAAGTGTAGCGTCAAAAAAGCTAACTAAGCAAAAAGGAGCTGTAGGCTCATGGACATTTATTGTAAGTTTTTCCAATGGTTCACAAGATAAGTCGCTGGGAGCCTTCACGTCTGACGGTATTACTATCATCACAAATGAACGTACTAAATCTTCTGGATTTGGAGTTTGGGAAAGTACTGGCTCTAATACATTTGATAAGTACTACAGTTATAAGGAGATCGAATAAATAAATTAGCAAGCGCCGTATTAAAAATACATCGGCTGTTGAGGGGAAAAGCAGATATTGAAATTCTGACAATTAAAGAATGGTTTTATTGCGAATAAATTCTCATGTAAAAATTGCACTAATTGTAGTGTTGGTAAGCAGGTATAGTTAGTGCTAATCTACCCTACCAACACTCATGAGACCTGCCCACTTATCTTCTGGGTCAACCAATTTTTTGATATGACTTAAAGTGGTGTAATGTCTAATTTCTCTTCGACCATGACCTACTTCTCGTTCCCGATGAACATCAGTTTAAAAAAGATGTTTTTCAAGACGCGTAGCGCGAGGAAAAACGGCGTCCTTGCTTCAATCCCACAGTTTTAAGTGTGGGTTCCTTCAGCATAAGTGCCTTCTGCCCTCTGCTCTCTGCCTTCTGAATGCTGAATTATTCTACGCTTGATTGACTCCAAAAAATTCCCACACAAGTCAGTTTATTGACCACAAGCATCGATTTTTACGCCCATCACGAATCAATACGGTTCGGATAAGCAGGGGAGGAAAGAAAGTTGTTCAATGTGACTCTTCTCTCCCCCCGCTCCCCCTGCTCGCCTCTACAGATAAATTTCTTAACCGAACCGTATTGCATCACGAATAATCAAAATCAATTATGGCTGTGAAGTATTCATATATTGCTGCTATTGTCAATTTTTGTTGTGCCACTTTAAGGTGCGTTTGCCCTGGTATTACAGGTAGTTATGGGTCTTCGCGCCCCAGCAACGGTAAAATATTGACTGTGCGCTACGACCCTAAGCAACCGAAAACTACCCGATGCCAGCAGTAGAGTCAGCAGAAGCTCTTAAGGAAAAATTAGCTAAGATACTGATTGGCAGAGCTAGGAGTAACGCAGATTTTTTCATGAGTTTTGTAAAATTGATGAGTTTGACATTACTGCCTAAATGCTGTTTCAAAAACGCCAATGTGCAACAGTTTCTATTTCAAATCCTAACGACGACTTTGCTGTTGGAAGTAGTCGCGCCAGCTTTCGGGTAAGGCTTCAAGTTGAGCAGCTTGGTGAAGTAACTCTGGATTGTTCTGTTCACGAGTATAAAGCTGAGTGATATTAGCAACAGTAATATTGTTGTCATCCCGGCTCACCAACTCTAAATTGTCCCCGGCTGCGACTTCGCCCTCTTGCAAAACACGAAAGTAAAATCCGGTTCGGCGACTTGCAAGAAATCGTTTAACCATATCAGGGCGCCCAAACCGAATCCCAAGTTTGTAACAGGGTAAGCGAGGTTGTGTCACCATCAGTTTTACAGTGCCGATATCGAAGCGATCGCCAATGTTCACTTCCTCTTCTGTGAGTCCAGTGGTCGTGAAATTTTCACCAAAGATGCCTAATGGCAGTTCTATATCAGGCAATTCACCTCGCCAGTAATCGTAATGCTCAAACGGATAGACATAGACTGCTTTGTCTGCTCCTCCATGAACGGTGAGATCGGCTTGCCTATCACCGTCTAAATTGAGTGATCGCACCATGACGCGATCGCTAACTGGTTCTTTAAAAATTCCAGTGCTAACTATTTTCCCTTTCCAGTTCACTTCACGCGGCAATCCGACGTTTACACAGATGAGTTTCATAAGAATTTTAAATTGGGTGAATAATCAAGTATCTAAATTGAATCAACAAATAAGTTAATTAAACGAGTGCTTGAGAGATTAAAGCTGCAATAATAGCGATGTTCTTCACCAACTCATCACAGATAGAAAATCGCTATTTTAAGTAAATAATTCTGTGTGATTACTTATGGAAATGGGAGGATGGCGATCGCTTCCTATTGTAGATATTTCTTTAGTTCAGCAGCTGCATGGACAAAGAGCGGTCGCACTGCCGGAACCTCGGCTAAACCATTGAGCAATCCGAAGTCATGAATCATACCGTTGTAACGCACGGTTGTCACTTTTACCCCGGCTTCATCTAGCTTGTGTCCATACGCCTCGCCTTCATCACGCAAGATATCACATCTATTTTCCCTTAACCGAGCAGTATTGAGATGGAAGTATTTCTTTGTTCTAAGTTCTAGAGAATTTTTAGCCATTTTCCTCGGTCTAGCTACAGCGCATTGACTATCAGCAGTTAAGGAATCTAAATGGAGTGGCTTTTCCCGCTGACTTTCCGTAATATCTAAATTCTGATTGTAGCCAATCTTAGGAACCGAAAATGCGCGTATTTCCCTAGCTAGAATTTGGCAACAAACTCTATTGAGTATATTACGATTATAATACAAGTAAACATTGAGAATTTTATGATGCACGACTGGGACCTATAAAGCCGGATCAAAGAGATCCGATCAATTCTATTCCACCTTCTTTTACTTACGACCACCGCGCAATCGAAGCTCGATGGCAATCCATCTGGCAGCAAACCCAACTGTACGAAGTCGATTTAGCAACAACTGCTCAACCTTTTTACAATTTGATGATGTTCCCCTATCCCTCAGCTGAGGGTTTGCACGTTGGGAATGTCTATGCTTTTACCGGAGCAGACATTTACGGTCGTTTCATGGCGATGCAAGGCAAAGCGGTATTTGAGCCAATGGGCTTTGATGCCTTTGGCATTCACAGCGAAAATTTTGCCATTAAGCAAGGCGTTCATCCCCGTGAATTGACAGCGCGTAATGTAAAGCGATTTCGAGAAACGCAGTTGCAAAGAATTGGCAATCGTTTCTGCTGGAATCACGAAATTCAGACCACCGATCCCGCGTATTATAAATGGACGCAGTGGATTTTCTTGCAGTTGTTCAAAGGTGGGTTAGCCGTTCGCAAAAAAGCGGCGGTGAACTGGTGTCCTTCATGCAAGACAGTACTTGCTGATGAGCAGGTGATAAGGGGCAAATGCGAACGCTGCAATACCATTGTCGTACAACGAGAATTGGAACAGTGGTTTTTCAAAATCACCCAGTATGCCCAAAGGTTGTTAGACAATTTGGAGCGATTGGACTGGTCAGAAAAAGTCAAAACGGCTCAACGCAACTGGATTGGGCGTGACGAAATAGATGGCACAGTACAGTATCACTTGCGAGATTGGTTAATCTCACGGCAACGCTATTGGGGCCCGCCGATTCCGATTATTTACTGCGATCGCTGCGGTACAGTACCCGTTCCGGAGGAGCAATTGCCAGTGCAGTTGCCGGAAACTGAAAATTGGTTGCCTCAAGGAACTGGCAATTCTCCTTTGTCAGATATTCCAGAATTTGTCAACACAACCTGTCCCGGCTGTGATGGTGCAGCACGGCGAGAAACAGATGTGTCCGATAACTTTTTGGATTCTGCTTGGTATTTTTTACGCTATCCCTGTTGCGATGGCGCTGATGTTCCATTTGAGCCCGCAATTACCGTTAAATGGTTACCTGTGGATATGTATATTGGTGGGGCAGAACATTCTGTGCTGCATCTGTTGTACAGTCGATTCATCACAATGGTGTTGCATGATTTGGGGCATATCCCCTTTGAGGAACCCTTTCGTCGATTCCACGCCCACGGATTGCTGACTAAACAGGGTGCCAAAATGAGCAAATCGAAGGGCAATGTGGTGAATCCCGATGGCTACATTGAGGAATATGGTGCAGATACATTGCGGACTTACTTGATGTTTTTGGGGCCATACGACCAAGGTGGCGATTTTTGCGATCGCGGGATTGCTGGTATCCGGCGATTCTTGGATCGAGTGTATCAATGGGTGAGCAAACACAAAAATAGTTTGCGACCAAATCCACCTGATTTGGTATCGCAGCGGCGTTTACATCAAACAATTCACAAGATTTCTGAGGATATGCAATCGCTGAAGTACAATACAGCGATCGCCGCATTGATGAATTATTTCAATATGTTGCAATCAAAGTCTAGTATTGCAGAGGTGGAATTGAAGTCATATCTGTTGATGTTGGCTCCCTTTGCACCCCATGTGACGGAAGAACTTTGGCAACAATTGGGTGAATCAGGCTCAATTCATCAACAAACTTTTCCCCAGTTCGATCCAGAATTGTTGATTACCGAACAGGTAACAGTCGCAGTACAAATCAATGGACGTACTCGAACGACAATTACCGTTTCACCGGAGGCTTCGCAGCAGGAAGCGATGGCGATCGCCAGACAAACAAAAGCAGTTCAATGGTATCTCAAAAATCAGGAGGTTCAGCGTGTGGTTTACGTTCCCAGTCGAGTTATTAACTTTGTCACCTGAACACAACTTAACTGTAGAAAGCGATCGCACATTTTGGTTCCGGTAATCAATTTGGTTTGGTAATCACAACCGAACCGCAGATTCCATAAAAATTCAGTGCTGTTCGCGACACATAAATTATTGGTAAGGGCACAGCAATACTTGTACCCTTACCCATCTGTCACATTCTTTTGTACTTCCTTAGCTAATGGTAGTTTTATGCCTACGGCGATCGCGGGAAAAATCATGCAACAGGGCCGTTCAAAATGCTATCCCTTGTAGCATTGTCACCCTATTGATTTCAGGAGTTCTTCGAGACGGTTGAGAGTTTCGCTCAGTCCCTCTTCCATACCAGATTGGATATGCCCATCCCGTTGTTCTGTTGACTGGTGTTGGATGTGAATATGGAGAGTTGTTTTTCCCTCAAGTTCAGTCAGGGTGAGAGTATTGACGGAAAGCTCTCTTTATTTTGGCGAAGGTATTGTTCAACACACCACTCTATTTAATTGAGCCGGAGCTGTAAATAATCCTTGGGTTCCAGATACACTTAAAGGTAAAACCAGTTTTTAGACTTGATGGATACCAACTCCGGGGCCCAACCGCCCTTCCACGAAACCAATGAAAACACCCCAGAGATTGGCGGTGGGTTGCCTGTAATTGAGTATTGGGCGAAGCATACACTGTCACCAGAAGGACCACAGATCTGGAAAACCCTGTTTCATAAGAGTGCTTGCCTGTCCTGCTCCTGGGGGACTGGTGGACAAAAAGGCGGCTTTACTAATGAAGCGGGTGAGAAACTACAACGCTGCATGAAAAGTGTGGAGGCAATTTCAGCCGAAATTCAACCTCCCGTCCCAGTCCATTTCTTTGATTCGCACAGGATTGCTGATCTACAACGGCTATCTTCTCTAGAAGCGGATCGTTTGGGAAGACTCAGCTTTCCAGTGATTCGACGCGCAGGTAGCGATCATTATGAGCGCATTTCGTGGGAGGAAATTTATGCGATCGCCACAGATGCCTTTAAGAAACCACCAGAGCGAGTTGCATCCTACAGTTCTGGGCGCGGTTCCAACGAAGCAGCATTTTTACTCCAACTGCTGCTGCGAACCCTCGGTTCCAATAATTTGGCAGATTGTTCAGACTGGCTACTAAACCCAACATTGGACACTTTCACGGATTGGCAAAAACAAACACAATTATTATTCCTGTCCTCAATCGATTTGAAAACCCCCACAAAACTACTGTTGAATCGGGTAACAACTTTGTGCGCCTTAATGATGAAGGCAAAACTCACCTGAAGAATGCAGATTTAATTTCAGAAGTTGAATTTTTAACTGAACTGGCGCATCGGTTACTGGGTGACTATCCCGTCGAATGGCGGAAATTGCAAGATACTCGCTACGTGCGGCAACTAATTGCCAGAACTATTCCCGGCTATGAAAAAATCGCAACGATTGACGACACCAGCGAAGAGTTTACCATCTCCGGGCGCATTGTCACTCAACCCCACTTCAAAACGCCGTCGGGTAAGGCAAAAATGTTGACTACGCCACTGCCGACTCTGACTTTACCTCAACCTCAAGACTTTAACATTAATGCGCCTGTAAACAGTCTCGTTTTGGCATTAATGACCGGACGCAGCTATGCCCAACATAACACGGTGGTTTACAAAATTGGCGATCAGTACCGGGGAATGCCCCATCGCCACTGCATTTTGATGAACCGCATAGATGCACAAAAGATTGGGTTAGCCCAACACGATTGCGTCACAGTACAGGGCGATGCCGATAAACTAGAAAACGTAGAAGTGATTTACGGTGCCGTGCGTCAAGGTGCGGCGTTGATGTTTTATCCCGAAGTGAATGTCATTTTTAAAGCCAGAACAGAAACCCGCTCTGGTACCCCTGCTTACAAACGAGTTCCGGTGCTAGTGTATGGAAAATAGCGAGCACCACATTAATCGGCTTGGAGATCCAGTATTAAGTTGGTAATCCGCTCATACTCTATTGCTCAGGGTGCGGATTTCACCCATGTGTAACTAATTTGGGAGCGGTTACGGTTTGCTAAGGCATCTCGGTGAAAATAAAAAGGAGCGTGCCCTATCAAATATATTTTGGCGAGCGTCCTAGGATTGATGAGCGTTTCGCCTGGGGGCAGAACGCGAGGGCGCTTGCATTTGATTTTTTGGATCTCCCCAAATCTGTGTGAACCACTAGGTATCAAAAAAAATATATAATTTTGGCTAATCAAAGTGTCATTGCCCATCCAATTTTAAAGATTAGTAAAAGTGAAAGTCTACCATATTTTCAAGTGTCCCATATTAGAGGAATCTATAGATTAAAGGACAAGGAATAGTAACTTAATAACTGTTCAAATGTTCAAATTATTAAGTTGCTGCTCCAAGAAGACCATTTAAGTAAACAGAATATCAATGAATCGTTTCAACTACATAAGTAAGTTAATCTTGATTGCAATCGTTACGATTGTACTTACAATCAGTCCAGTCTTAGCTAAGTATAATCGCGGATATGAAATCTGGGGTTCAGACCAATCTAACTCAGTATCCGGTGTTGAATCCCGTGGGGTAAATGGCAGTTGGATCTGGGTTTGGGACAGCAAGGATGTTGATAAACAACTCAAATCTGGTAAGGAAGCAAAACCTCTTGGTTGTGATGGTAAGAACCGCCCTGGGGATGGTCCGTGTGATATCCGTGATGTTTTTCCCGCTGACCTAGTCGAGTACAATAGCAGTGGACAGCCTACTGGTAAAACCCTGGGTGATTTGCCAGCATTTGGTCGCCTGCATGGTATGTTACCAGATTCACAGAACAAATATATGAATGCAAATATATTTGCTCCCAACGGTGGTTATGTGGGCATAATAGATGGTGAAACCAAGGAAGGTGTAGCCCTATTCCGTGTCACTGGTACTAACGTAGGTCGTTCGGTACATATGTCCTTCTGGAACAGTGATGGCAGCGCGTTGTTGGTGGCTAACCTAGATGGTAAGGTACTCGAACGCATCGATATGACCCGCGATCACCGTGGCAAGATTGTCAATGCAACCTTCAATAGATCAGCATCCCTGGGTGTAGGTAAGGGCATGACCATCGTTGAAGATGCCAAAGTTTATCTGGGCAGCAACGGTCAAGGCAAAGTGATGATTGGCAGCATATCTGGCAGCTACGAAGAAGCAGATTTTGGCGACCTGACACCAAATGGATACTGCAAGGAAAATGGCTGTACATCAGGCAGCAATGCTGATAATCTTGGTCGTCCTAACAACGTCATCATCTGTCCGATTGTCTCCAACAGTGACAACGCTTATATTACCGTTGGTGGAGGTGGTCTGTTGGTTGCTGATACCAAAACTACCCCGATGAAGATTGTTGGCGAGTATGGCAACCAAGTTGTTAATGGTGCTGGCTGCGGTGGTGTGCAAGTAGGTAATAATATGTGGTTGAACGCTGGTGTTTCTGCTTCTGGTGCGGGTGCTACCCAATCTACGTTCACCATGTATAGTTTTAATGATAGGGAATTTGACACCACTGCTCTTCAACCGAATACCCCAACTCCAACACTGGTTTATAAGGATTATACCAACACAGCCACAATTGGTAATACGGAAGGGAATTCAGAACCTAACACTACAGGTCAGTTGCCAGGGATAACCACTCGCAGGGATGCCCACGGTATGGCGCGGACGTTGTCTGGTTCACATATTCATAATGTTGACCGCATCCAGAATAACGTTGAAGTATTCAACACCAGAACCCTACACAGAACAACTTACGATTTGACCTCGGTAAATGGCAAGAGTCTTGGTGTGGGTGCCTGCGCCGCAGCTTCGGTGACAGATGATTATGGTTTACCGCTCAATGATCCTGCTCCAGACCTAATAGAAAATACACCAGATGGCAAGTACATGGTGGTTGCTTTGCGTGGTCCAGTTCCAGTTTCCGTAACCCATGCCGCACAGGGTAGTTGTCCGGGAGTTGGCATCATTGAGTTGACTAGGGGTGGTGCATCAGGTCGTCTGGCAGGAGTACTGCGTGCTACCAACACGGTGGATACTGCACCAGTAGATGCTCCTGGTGGTTATGCTTACACAGGTAGTGAGCATAGTGACATACATGGTGCTTCTGTGCGTCGTAAGTAAACTGACCATTTGTTCTGTTACACCAGATGATTTGGACAGCATATGCTGTCCTTTTTTGGTTTGTTTATGAGTAATTGGATTTTTGGAAGCCTAGCTTGAGCAATTTGTGAGTAAGGCATCTGCAAATAAAAAAAATCGTAACCACTCAATAATCTGGGGTAAATCGTTCATCAACAAGCCTCAAACAGCTCAAAATCCTTATTGTTCTAATAGTCCGCCCCGATTTATTGAGCGGTTACAAAAAATCCCAGCCTTATTTATTCGTTTGGACTTTGGACAAGAAGGATGGTTCGCGTAAATTATTTGCGAACCAAAAACTAGGCATCAAAAATTACTCCAGTTATTTTTCAAACGGAGTCAAACTGAGTTAAACGCCCAAAGCCTAAGAAAA
>JAHHHW010000144.1 GCA_019359115.1 Pelatocladus maniniholoensis HA4357-MV3 | reverse complement strand
GGATTAACCAAATCATATCGTAAACGTTGCGTTCGCCAAGCGTGCCGGATGGCATCAGTGGGTCTTCTAGACCCCGTAGCAACATCAGTTTAGAATCCCCCGTGTTTCAACCGGGGGAGATGTCAACCCAAGTCCAATTTACCCTGTAATCTTAAATCCTGCCCAATAATAGGGATGATGATAAATTTTTGTCTCTGGTGTCATTTGACTAGTTCTGTATAGTTCCGATGCTAGATGTGTTTTAATTCTTAATCCCTCTGAAGGCATTTTTTCTAACAATTGTTCATACCATTGTGTGAGTTCAGAAGCAGTTAATTCCTTCAGCCATAGTATTGTTTCTGCCAAAGCGATCGCAGGTGATTTATTTTGCTTGATTCGTTGATAAAACTCTATGCTCACCAAAGTGCTAGCTGGAGATTCTACATTCCAGAGATTAGTGACTATGTGAGGAATTCCCAAATTCAGCAAACCAGTAGCTAAACCAGTATATTCAGTAGTAATAGTTTGGGAATTAGCACAAGTGGTTTCGATATTGCAGAAGGTAAGAAGTTTGTAGTTTGCTAATTGATTGATATCAAGTTCTGCAAGAGTGACTTTCGCTTGATTGGCTAATACTAATTCTGATGCATATGGTTGACTATAATTCTCAATTATTTGTCCCATAAAATGAAATATATTGTAATCCTTGAGTAGGCAATTTTTTACATACTCTTTAGTTGCTCGTGCTTCTGGAATACATTGAAAATTAGCAAATATTTGACTTATTACTTCAGTTTCAACCTTGGCAAATTTTTGTTTTGAGGAACCTGTAGCTTGCTCAACACATAACATCTGTTTTTCATCTGTTTTTTCTATAGAGTTTACTTTGAGAGATAAACCCATCTGTGCGCTTGAGAGATAATTTATTGTGAAATGAGATGACATGTGTTGTGATTCTTCATCACCAAGATAATCTAGATAAAAAAGTGCATGAAGAGGTAATTTGTGCAAGTCACGGTGAGGGATCAAAATTAATTGATTGATGTCTTCTAGTTCTTGGACAATCGCAGAAATATTAAGTATTTTTTTGAGTTGTAGCAGCTTACGTTCAATGTCTAAGTCCCAGGAATACTTGTTTCTGTTTTGTTCTTCTTCACTGAAACTGAAATATTCTTGATATTGTTGATGCCATTGTTCTATCCAATCTTCAAATGCACTCAAACGTGCAACTGCTTCAGGTACAGGTAAATCATTAATTGAGGCAAAGTTGAGTACAGGTGTAAAAATGGGAATTGGTTCAGGCGATTTATATTTAATTACAAAAGTGCGTAATGTACATGGGCTAATATGCCAGTAAATAATTGCCGTTTTGGGATTAAGTAATTGGTGAATTTCCGTGTAATGGGGTGAGGTAATTTGCTTAGACAAATCAGAAAATAGCCAGGTAAAACAAGCATTTTTGCCATATTCGGCAATTTCCCAACCTTGTGCTAATTCCCCAAATTGTATGGCTATATCAACTGCTAATTGTCCTAAACCCACAAATCTTAAAGCCAGTTGTTTTTTGTCTGCATCGCCGCGAGTAGGTTCATTTAACAGACTTTGCAACAAATAAATACCATGTTGTTGGTATTGGTGTGCTTGTTTTGTTTCTCCTAAAACTACTAAGGTTTTGATGAGATTTTGCAGAGTCTCTAAATGCAACAGAGGAAAGACTTCATCTGTGAGGGTAATCAGTGCATTTTCGTAAGCAGCAGCAGCTTCTAGCCAATAATTACGGGGTAGAGGATGTCTTTTACCGCGATCATAGTGAGCATTACCGATCGCCAGATATAATCTACCCCAGCCTTCAGGATGAGTATTTGGATTAACATATCTCAACCCTTCCTGATAACTTGCCAATTTTCCTTCATACCCACGTTCGTTGAGGACATGATTATCAGTCGCGATGCTACTATAAACATTAGATTGCCATTCCAGCATAATTGCATTTCCAGCAGCACTACCTCGACCTAGCCAAGCTTCCCAGTAGTCTGGTTGAATTTGTAAAGCGCTATCATAAGAAACAATCGCTTCTTCAAATTGTCCTAAATAAAATTGGGCTAAACCCCGATTGTACCAAGCAAGGTAAAAATCGTTTTGTATTTCTATGGCTTTGTTGTAGGATGAGATCGCTTCTTGGCGGTGTCCCAAATTGTCCAAGGCTACACCCCGGTTAAACCAGGTTAAATAAAAATCAGGATTAATAGCTATAGCTTTGTCCCAGGAAGCGATCGCTTCTTGCCATTTTCCTAGATTTGCTAAGATTACGCCTCGATCAATCCAAGCTTCGTGGAAGTTGGGTTGAATTTGTGTAGATCGATCATAGGCTGCGATCGCTGCTTCAATCTGGCCTAATTTTTCCTTGACACCAGCCAATCCATACCAAGCTTGATAACATTCAGGGTTGATTTGAATTGCTTGATGATAATTCGCGATCGCATCTTCCCAGTTACCGATGTTAAATAGTGCTACGCCTCGCTTATACCAAGCCAAATCAAATTCAGGATAATATTCAATGGCTTGATCATAGCAGGCGATCGCATCATAATTTTGTCCGGCTTCTGCTAATGCAGTTCCCTGGAAATACCAGCTTTCTGGATCTTGGGGTTGCATTTGTAATGAAGCATCAAAACTAGCAATTGCTTCGGGTAAATTTCCTAGTTTTAACTGTAACAAGCCTCGTGCAGACCAAGCTTCTTGGTAGTCACTTTTCAATTTTAAAGCTTCATCAAATGAGGTGATCGCTTCGGTAAAATTTCCTAACTCACTTAAAGCTGCACCTCTGTTATACCAGCCTTTGTAAAAATCAGCTTTAATCCCAATCGCTTGATCATAAGAGGCGATCGCTTCGGTAAAATTTCCTAAATAAAATAGTGTTAAACCCCGGTTAAACCAATATTCATAAGCATCAGGATTTAATTCTAAGCTTTTATTATAGTATTTCAGCGCTCCTGCCAAGTCACCTATTTTAGCTTGTTGCAGACCTTCGTAAAACCATGCTTCTGCTTGGACACTATTTCCATTAGCTTCATCGCTGAGGGCCTCAATAATCGCATGAGTGTCGTTGGTTTGAATTCCCAATCCCACAGCTAATTGTTGTACTAAATTAGTACTCTGCTCTAACCTCACTAATAAATCATCCAGTGAAGTGTCTACTATTGGCGATGAATTTTTCCAAGATTCATCTAGCACTGTGGGTACGAGACTTTCTCTGATCCAAGTTTCTTCTTCATAGTCTTGCCAAACAGTATCCTCTTTTACTATCTTCAAAGGCGGAACAAAATTAATCAGTGTTTTACTTGCTACATTATCTTCTTCATATTCCCACAAAAGTTCTCCAAGATTGCGTATCAAATCTATCCCTGGTGTTTCCGGAACAAGTGTAGATATAGTGTTTTCCTCGTCTTGATTTGGTAGATTTGAGGTTAATTCTAGTTGTGGTAAGGGAATAGGCGTAGGTACTGGGTCTGGAATTTCAAGTTCTTCTGCATCAGTTTGCCAATATTGTCCGCCTAGATTGCGTGTTAACAGGCGTATACCAATATCGTAGGCAAGGTCTCCGATCATTCCAATCTTCAACTCACCTAATTGCACCATCCTTTCTGCTATGTGATTATTTGGTGCAGGTGAGGTGAGTAATTTCTCGCCAAAATTTAACAGCCACTCTATCCAGCGATCTGTACTGATTCGGTGTTCCATCCGTTGCAGATATTTGATCGCCCAGTGCTGTCCTCGCGCCTGATACACGCCTTCCAGCAGTTGGGTAAACAAAAATTCCAGATCCGCGTTTGTCAGTTCTGGTAGCTGCTGTACAACCTGATATCCTGCCATAGCTTTGCTACCAGCAGTCTGCTTTCTGCCATAGGGGGACTTCCATAATTTTTTAACCCACTGTAATAGCCACTTGAGCATTTCGGAAACTCTTAGGTGATTTTCATATAGATTTTAGCGATCGATGTTTGAAAAAACTCATCAATTACGTAAAAACCCGTTAGATTTTCTACAGAGAAAAATCGTATAAATGTAACTAAAATATCTAACTAATTCTACAGTAAGATACTGGTCTAAAATTTATAGCTATTCCCTCAGTAAAGGTCAAGTCCATAGTATACATAATTGTCAATGAGTAACTTGTCTTGAAAATAGGGATTGGGGATTAACTTAGTAGCTTTGAGGATTTGGGGTTGGCGATCGCCTTTTGAATTCCCCCAAGGGGTGAACGCATTTGCTATTTCGGCGAACGCATTTGTTATTTCGGTGAACGCATTTGCTATTTCGGCGAACGCATTTGTTACTTCGGCGAACGCATTTGTTATTTCGGCGAACGCATTTGTTATTTCGGCGAACGCATTTGCTATTTCGGCGAACGCATTTGCTATTTCGGTGAACGCATTTGCTATTTCGGCGAACGCATTTGTTATTTCGGCGAACGCATTTGTTATTTCGGTGAACGCATTTGCTATTTCGGCGAACGCATTTGCTATTTCGGCGAACGCATTTGTTATTTCGGCGAACGCATTTGTTATTTCGGTGAACGCATTTGTTATTTCGGTGAACGCAATGTCGAGATTTCTATGAGTGGTTGAATGTCTGTTGCCAAACCAATATGTGCTAGCAATAGGGAAGTATCGTTATACTTGAGACCATAATTAGCCCACTGAAGCTCTAAAGTCCCCGCCCAGAATCGCGCTCGGTCGATAACATCTCTTAGCATGGGATAATCTTTTTCCATTTGCCACACAATACTCTCTCCATAATGGCTGAGTTGAACAGCAATATCACAAGCCGGATCACCAAAGCCAGCAACACCAAAATCGATCACACCACTAATATTTTCTGATACAGGGTCAAACAAAACGTGATACACTGCCAAATCACCATTAATGAGTACAGGTGTGTAGTTAAAGTCGAGTTCACCCGACACCACAGGCGCAAATAATTCGTGTATCCAAGTTTTCTGATGACGCCAAAGATGGGGAAAGAGATTTTCTTGAACTTGTTCGTACAGTTGTAACCAATCTTGGCGCGATCGCACAGTACTAGAGGTGGATATCTCAGCCTCTACTAAAATTTCTGTCGGGATACTGTGTAACTGATAGTGAAATGTAGCGAGTTGTGAAATAATACGCGATCGCACAGTATCATTTAACTTTAATAGGGTGTTGCGAGAAAGCGGTTCACCCGGAATATATGAGTAGCTAACAAAACCTGCTTCTAGTTGAAATTGGGGAACAGGTAAATCTACGTAGCGTTTGACGATTTCTAATAATTTTGCTTCCTGAACAAGAATCTCTTTTCCCCAATCTTCTTTAGCAAAGCGACAAACAAGCTCGTGATTGACTATTACTACATCATTAACCATTCCATCTTGATTAAAATCTAGATGTTCAAAGTCAAGATTGGGATAAGCAGCACGAATTTTGTCCAGGTAGTACACAGGTATTTTCACAGTGGCTCCAACAATATTTAGTAACAAACAACAAAATAGTTTCGGACTTTTTGTCCGACTGAAGCGAATCCAATAATTTGTGTGTTTGTTGCTTTAACGTACCACTTTGATTTAAATCCTATTTATCAGTTATCAGTTATCAATACATTACAAAATTTTACAAGGTATCAGCAATTGTTTCAAAAACTTTGACATTTTCCCTGGGAATATTTTAGTATTTATGTACTATAAAATTTAACTAAAAATATCAATCTAGCTATTGAGCGATCATTATGAACTGCGTACACAAGATGTATGAAATAAGTTTTTCCGCTTCTGTGTCTCCAACTACAGTATTTAAACTGCGCCCACCAGGAGCGCAATAATTTATCCTTGTTCTGTTGTTGATTGATTAGCAGCATGAAATTGATCAATCAAAGCTTGGATAATCGTTTGCGGATCTTCAGTCTCAATTCCCAATTGTTGAGCAATCATCTCACGTAAGTTATCATCCTGCTGCATAAGAATCAGCAATTCATCCAGGGTTACGGTTTGAAATTCTCCTTCAGGGAGATTTTGTACTTCATCTGCTGCTTGGAAGACTTGATCGGTTGGGAAATTTTCTACACCAGTATCTACTGCTGAGGTAAAGGTTCCTATTTGGACATCTGGGCCTTCATATTCCCATACTGGTTCTCCTTGATTACGTGCCAATAATTGCATCCCAATATTATGAGCAGCATCTCCCACTTCTCCAACTTCTAATTCCCCTAATTGCACCATCCGAGCAGCTAATTCAGTATTAGGAGAAGGTGATGCTAGCAATTTTTCACCAAAGCGATGCAACCACTCTATCCAACGTTCTGTTGAGACACGATGCTCAATGTTATGTAGCCACTTCAGCGCCCAGTGTTGTCCTCTGGCTTGATTTACTCCTTCTAACAATTCGGTGAACAGAAATTCTAAATCTGTATCACTTAGGGGTGGAGGTGGTTCTTTTAAATGATTACTCCCAAATGCTGCTGGAGCCTTTTGGTTGCCCAATAAGCGTTGAAAAAACCTTTTTAACCATTGAATGAGCCGTTTGAGCATCTCCGGCACCCCCTGAGTTTTGTTTACCCTAAGATTGTAGCGATGTCTATGACCAGTCGCTACGCATTTGAATGGGCATTGGGAACAGACTTGTTAAATAATTCTCCCTTGTCTTCTCACACTCCCTTGTCCCCCTTCCGTAGACCTCTTGCAAAAATATTTTTACCCCACCCTAACCCTCCCCGTTTACGGGGAGGGAACTAAATCTTCCCTCCGTTCACGGGGGGATTGAGGGGGGTTCATTCGACTTTTGCAAGAGGTCTCGTTTCCTGATCCCCGATTCCCGATGCTCTTTCCCCACTCTTAAAAATTCCCTTGTTTAGCTAAAATGATTGAATCCCAAACTCGACTGGGTGCGACTCCCAAAACAGAAAAGGCATTGCCATCTATGTCTTACGAACCTCTGCACCATAAGTACCGCCCAAAGAGTTTTGCTGAACTAGTGGGACAAGAAGCGATCGCTACCACTCTCACTAATGCTATTCGTGCATCCAAAATTGCACCAGCCTATTTATTCACAGGGCCAAGAGGTACAGGTAAAACCTCTAGCGCCCGCATTTTAGCTAAATCACTCAATTGTCTTAAAAGTGACAAACCGACAGCTGAACCCTGTGGTGTGTGTGATGTTTGTCAGGGAATCACCAAGGGTTATTCTTTAGATGTAATTGAAATAGATGCTGCCAGCAATACAGGCGTAGACAACATCAGAGAGATGATCGAAAGGGCGCAATTTGCCCCTGTTCAATGTCGATATAAAGTGTATGTGGTCGATGAGTGTCTGACAGGTGATTCTTTGGTATTAACTGATAAGGGATTGATCAGAATTGATAATCCCAAAATTAAAGATAAAAAAGTACTCAGTTATAACGACTCTACAGGACAATGGGAGTATAAAAAAGTTACTCGCTGGCTAGATCGGGGTGAACGTCAAACCTTAGTTATTAAGACAACTAGCTGCGAAATCAAATGCACTGGCAATCATCTAATTAGGACAGATAGGGGATGGATAGCAGCAAAAGACGTAAAAGAAGGAATGAGGATACTGTCCCCTGCGAATGCGGATGTGCTACTCCCATTTACAAATTTGGGACAGATGGAGATGGACGCATCCGGCGATTTGTTAGTGGACACCAATTTAAAGGTAATACCTACGGGCAAAAAACATATAACCCTTCAATGGACTACAAGTTTGGAAACGGTCGAATCTGTCAGCCTCGCTGGGGTTGAGCAAGTTTATGATATTGAAGTAGCAGACAATCACAACTTTGTTGCTAATGGGCTACTGGTGCATAATTGTCATATGCTCAGTACCGCCGCATTCAATGCGCTACTTAAAACTCTAGAAGAACCACCTAAACATGTAGTCTTTGTCCTCGCAACAACAGATCCGCAAAGGGTACTACCGACAATTATTTCCCGGTGTCAACGGTTTGACTTTCGTCGGATACCCCTAGAAGCAATGGTGCAGCACTTAAATATGATTGCTACCAAAGAAAACATTAATATTAATTGGGAAGCGATTACGCTTGTGGCTCAAATTGCTCAGGGAGGATTGCGGGATGCTGAAAGCTTACTCGACCAACTAAGTTTATTGTCAGGGGAAGTCACGCCGGATCGAGTTTGGGATTTGGTAGGTTCAGTAAGTGAAAAGGACTTGCTCACACTTTTGAGTGCGATCGCCAAAGACAATCCCGAAGCAGTTCTAGATTGTACTCGTCAAATTCTAGATCGTGGTCGAGAACCTCTGATTGTTCTCCAAAATCTGGCTGCTTTTTATCGCGATTTACTCATAGCCAAAACAGCACCCAACCGTCAAAACTTGGTTGCTTGTACTCCTCAAACTTGGCAAGCTCTTGTTAATTCTGCTCAAAATTTAGATACCAGCACAATTTTACAAGGACAACAACACCTGAGAACTGCTGAGGTGCAACTAAAAAACACCACCCAACCACGCTTGTGGTTAGAAGTCACATTACTGGGATTGCTACCTTCAGCAACTATTATTAGCGCTCAACCAGCAACAACAAGCCGTGTAGCACCCACAGTATCACCAACTCCTTTTATCCCGCCTTCCCCAGTCTCTAACGGTAAGGTGACACAGGGACACGCAGAAACGACAACGCACGGACACTCTAACACGACTACGACACGACAACACGACGCAGACACAGGGAATTTAGATAAAACACTCCCTGCGTTTTCTTCCCCCACTCCCAGCACACCGCCCACCTCCCCATCTTCCACTGAAGAATCATTGGAAGGAACTTGGCAAAAAATAGTGGAATATTTGCCAATACCTGCCAAAGCACTCTTGAATCAGCACGGACGCTTATTAAGTATCGGCGATGGTGTTGCTGTTGTAGGTGTACCACCAAAGCTGATGAAACTTGCTCAAGGTAAATTAGCCGATGTGGAAGCCGCTTTTGTAAAAGTTTTTCAGCAAAAATATAAGGTGAGCTTGGTTCCAAACCAGGTAAAAACTTCACCTAGTAATGGAAAAAAAGATTTTCCTCAAAATAATACTCCTCAAGCTCATCAGCCCTCTCTACCTAGTTACAATCAACCACAATCACCTGTAGCTGAAAATCATCAACCAGTAAAACCACTTATTACAAAAACAGAATCGTCAACAAATCCTGCTGCGGCGCAAAGTTTGCCCACACCACAACATCAGATGTCAGCAGCCAATTGGGAAAGTGATGAAGGAGCGATCGCTGCCCAACGTCTGGCACAATTTTTTGATGGAGCAATTATTCGCTTTGCAGATGATGTAGTAGAAGTTACCGACTCTAACGCTACCTCAGATTGGGAAAACGAGGCAGAAGATGAATTGTGAGGCACATCCCCACCGCACAGGCGGATGGGGAATTCCGCCGAATTAGTTAAAAAGTAAAGGTAGTACGGAGTACACCAACAGTTGTTGTGTCGTTTCTGCTGTCGCTTTCGGGGTTAAACAACACAAATGCCCCAGGAGTAATGCTAATTTTATCACTTACTTTAAAAATGACTAACCTGCGGAATGTGGGTTCTAGAGGTCTTGCCTGAAGACACTGCTTGTGATATTAACTTACACATTCAACTATATTCAAACTATAAACACATAAAAATTAGGACAGAGTAGAATTAAGTCCTTAAAGTAAAAAGTAAATTACCTCAAAGCTTAATCAGGAGCATGTATGGAACCAATTATTGCTATAGTTTTAGTCCTTATAGGCTATGCTTTAGGATCTGCAAAACTAATTAATGAAGGAAATGAGGCTCTGGTGGAGCGTTTGGGTAAGTATCATCGCAAACTTAACCCAGGGCTAAACTTTATTATTCCCTTGCTAGATCAAATAGTGATGGAAGATACAAGAAGAGAACAAATCTTAGACATCAAGCCTCAAAATATTATCAGTAAAGATAATATCTCTGTAGAAATTGATGCAGTAGTTTACTGGCATATTCAAGATATCAGGAGAAGTTATTACGAGATAGAAGACTTGCAAGCCGCCCTGACACAATTGTCTACAACCACTATTAGAGAAATCCTTGCTCAACACACCTTGGAAGAAACCAATGTCTCACGCAGTGATATGGATAGAGCCATACTAGATGCTTTAAATGCAATTACACCAAAATGGGGAGTAGAAGTTATTCGTGTAGATATTCAAAGTATTACCTTACCCGAAAGTGTACGGAAGTCGATGGAAGAGCAGCGAGCTGCTGAAATTAAAAGTCGTGCTGCTATTTTAGAAGCAGAAGGAGAACGGCAAGCCGCAGTTAAAAAAGCAGAAGGAACTAAGAGATCGATGGAAATCATTTCGGAAGCCTTACGTACTAATTCTGAGAGTAAGGATATCTTGCGGTATCTTGTAGCACAAGATTATATCAATGCCAGCTACAGACTAGGTGAAAGTGAAAATGCTAAAGTCGTGTTTGTAGATCCTGGCAAATCGGCTGATATGATGGATTTGATCTCAGAGACAGTATCTCAAGAAGCTAATAACAAGAAATCAGAGAATGGTTCTTTATAAGGAAGGCTGGCTGAAAACCCGCCCCAAACAGCAACGCAATTGCAATTTTTGTGGCTAGTGACAAGGGTACAAAGTCGGAGCCGTAGTTTTTTCTTAATTAGGTTTTACTCCCAAATCCTAAACTGTTCCCTGTTAGAGTTCTGTTTTGAAAAACTCCAGTTCTCAACTTGGACGAGGTTTAATTACGACTGTCGAAAAATTGCATCTGCAACTAAGCAAACATCATGCATTTGTTTGACATCGTGAACTCGCAGGATATCGGCTCCCGTAAAGATTGCAGCACAACACGCCGCAGCCGTTCCCCAGACACGAGCTTTTGGGTCTGGTTGGTCTAAAACGCGACCAATAAAACTTTTACGCGATGGCCCTACTAAAATAGGGCAATTGAGCTTTCTTAGTTCTGGTAGGCGGCGAAAGATTTCTAAATTTTGCTCGTAGTTCTTGGCAAAACCGATACCAGGATCAATGATTATTTGCGTTTGATTAATACCCGCAGCTATTGCTGCTGCAATTCGTTCTGATAAAAAATTACAAATTTCACTCATCAAATCTTGATAATCAGTCATTTTTTGCATATCTTGTGGGTTTCCACGGGTATGCATTAATATAATAGGCACATCTAACTTTGCTACAGACGATAACATTTCTGGATCAAATATACCTCCAGAAATGTCATTAACGATATCTGCACCTGCTTTTACCGCAGCGATCGCTACTTCTGAGCGTGTAGTATCTATAGAAACAGGGATGTAAATTTTTGACCTTAATACCTGCAATATAGGTAAAACACGGTTAAGTTCTTCAGCAGTTGAAATTTGCTCTGCTCCTGGTCGGGTTGATTGACCACCAATATCAATAATATCTGCTCCTGCGGCTTGGAGTGCTTGCGCCTGTGTCAAAGCAGTAGCGATCGCATTAAATTCACCACCATCACTAAAACTGTCGGGGGTGACATTTAAAACGCCCATTAAATAAGTTCGCCGTCCCCACTCAAAATAGCGATCGCGAATAATTAAGTTGCTTGTCATTTCCACAGAGTAGGTGGGCAACGCCCACCACACTAGTTGTAATTCACTTATAATTTACAATCCGGGCAAAACTTGCAGGTTCTAAACTTGCTCCTCCCACCAACACACCATCAATTTCTGGTTGTATCATAATTTCATCAATATTATTCGGTTTAACTGAACCGCCATATTGAATTGGGACATCAGGATTTTTTAATTGCTTGCGAATGACGCTGATGACACGATTGGCTTCACTGGTTTCACAGGTATCACCAGTACCAATTGCCCAAATCGGTTCGTAAGCAATCACTAAATTTGTCTGATCAACATTCACTAGACCTTTTTCTAACTGCCTGATAATGAGCGATTCTGTTTCCCCAGCATCTCGTTGTTGCTTTGTTTCGCCTACACATAAAATCGGGGTCAAATCATTCTTTTGAGCAGCTTTAAGGCGTAAATTGACGGTTTCATCCGTTTCCCCAAAATACTGCCGTCGTTCACTATGACCGACAATTACATAGCGTATTCCTACTTCTTGTAACATCGGTCCGGAAATTTCACCCGTATAGGCACCACTTTCTTCCCAATGGACATTTTGCGCCCCCAGTTGTATACGGCTACCATGCAAACTCTTGGATAAAAGATTTAAATCAGTGAAGGGGACGCATAATACCACTTCTCTGCCTTGGGGAGTTTCTTCTAAGGCAGGCAGAAATCCTTGTAAAAACTCTTGAGACTCTGCCTGAGTTTTGTACATTTTCCAGTTTCCGGCAATTACTATTTTCCGCACAGGTGATTTCGTCAAGCTCAAAACTATACATAATGCAATCTTCACTCTAGAACATTTTGGGTAACAAAGACTCTAGTTAGTTTTATTATCTAAACAAAATCCCCCACCTTTCGGCAGGGGATTTTAATTGCTTATCTATCAAAACTAGTAGTCGAATTAACCGAACTTACCAGCCGTCGAGGCAATCAGGAATGCTGCGTAGGTAAGGACGTAGCCCACAGCGAAGTGAGTTAAACCAACCAAACGAGCTTGAACGATCGACAAAGCAACAGGCTTGTCTTTCCAGCGAACCAGGTTCGCAATTGGAGTACGTTCGTGGGCCCAAACAAGAGTTTCGATCAACTCTTGCCAGTAACCTCTCCAGGAGATGAGGAACATGAAACCAGTTGCCCAAACTAGGTGTCCGAAGAGGAACATCCAAGCCCAAACAGATAGGTTGTTCATGCCGTATGGGTTGTAACCGTTAATTAACTGAGCGGAGTTAGCCCACAGATAATCACGGAACCAGCCCATTAAATAAGTAGAAGATTCGTTGAACTGAGCAACGTTTCCTTGCCAAATACCTAGATGCTTCCAGTGCCAGTAGAATGTCACCCAACCTACTGTGTTTAATGCCCAGAAAGTAGCTAGGTAGAAGGAGTCCCAACCGGAGATGTCGCAAGTACCGCCACGACCAGGACCGTCACAAGGGAAGGCATAACCAAAGTCCTTTTTATCGGGCATCAGCTTAGATCCACGAGCATCCAAAGCACCTTTAACTAATATCAGTACTGTGGTGTGGATCGCCAGAGCAAAGGCATGATGTACTAGGAAGTCACCAGGGCCAATTGTTAGGAACAAAGAATTAGTGCCAGAATTGATTGCATCCAGCCAGCCTGATAACCAAACGTTACCGTAGTTGGGATAAGCTGTGTAAGCAACGCTATCTGGGTTGGACAACAGAACGTTGAGTCCGTACAGCGCTTTACCGTGAGAAGCTTGGATAAATTGAGCAAACACAGGCTCAATCAATATTTGTTTTTCAGGTGTGCCAAAAGCAACTACTACGTCGTTGTGAACATACAGACCCAAGGTGTGGAAGCCCAAGAATAGGGATACCCAGCTGAGGTGAGAGATGATCGCTTCTTTGTGCTTCAGTACACGTTCAAGTACATTGCCCTTGTTTTGTTCGGGATCGTAGTCACGTACCCAGAAGATGGCACCGTGAGCGAAAGCACCGAGCATCAAGAATATAGCAATGTACTGGTGGTGAGTGTACAGCGCTGCCTGAGTTGTGTAGTCCCTAGCAATAAATGCGTAAGGAGGCAGAGAGTACATGTGTTGCGCTACCAAGGAGGTGATTACACCCAAGCAAGCCAGGTGCCAACCTAACTGGAAGTGCAGAGAATTGTTGTAAGTTTCGTAAATGCCTTGGTGAGGCATGTTGAAGGGGCCTTCAACGGGCTTACCGAAGAAGGTTTTGGCATCCATCATTTCTTTGATGCTGTGACCGATGCCAAAGTTGGTTCGGTACATGTGACCAGCAACAATAAACAGAACTGCGATCGCCAAGTGGTGGTGAGCCATATCAGTCAACCACAGCGATTCAGTTTGGGGATGGAAGCCACCCAAGAAAGTTAGAATCGCAGTACCAGCGCCTTGGGAAGTACCAAACACATGGCTAGCGGTGTCAGGGTTTTCCGCGTAAACACCCCAGTTACCAGTGAAGAAGGGCTGCAAGCCTGCTGGGTGAGGTAAGGTACTGAGGAAGTTATCCCAGCCTACGTGCTGTCCGCGAGATTCAGGGATCGCAACGTGGACTAAGTGACCAGTCCAAGCTAATGAACTTACACCAAATAGACCTGCCAAGTGGTGGTTAAGACGAGACTCAGCCATCTTAAACCAAGCTAGGCTAGGACGGAATTTGGGTTGTAAGTGCAGCCAACCAGCAAACAAGAACACAGATGCTAACACCAGCAGGAAGATGGAACCCACGTACAGGTCGCCATTTGTCCGCATACCGATGGTGTACCACCAGTGGTAAACACCAGAGTATGCAATATTTACTGGGTTGCTAGCACCACCTTGAGTAAAAGCTTCGATCGCTGGTTTACCAAAGTGGGGGTCCCAAATCGCGTGAGCAATAGGACGGATATGAAGAGGGTCTGTAATCCACTGTTCAAAGTTACCTTGCCAGGCCACGTGGAATAAGAGGCTGGAAGCCCACAGGAAAATGATTGCCAGATGACCGAAGTGAGTAGCGAAAATCTTTTGGTAAAGATTTTCTTCGGTCATGCCATCATGGCTTTCAAAATCATTTCCCATAGCCATCGCATACCAGATCCGACGTGTAGTCGGATCTTGTGCGAGATCCTGGCTAAATTTTGGAAATTTTGTTGCCATAGCTTTTGATAAGTCCTCTGACTTTTAGCCATCACGTATCAGCTTTGTTAGTTGTTAGTTGTTAGTTGTTAGATACTTAGTATTTAGTTGCCAGTTGTTAAAGGAATTATCAACTATTAACAAATAACCAAGTTTTACTAACTCCCAACTACTAACGACTAACTCTTCTGGCTGATTGCTAACCTACTGAAAGAATGTGTGCGTGGAAGAATGCCCAGGTTGTGGCAATTCCTCCTAATAGGTAGTGAGCGACACCAACAGCCCGACCTTGAATAATACTCAGAGCGCGGGGTTGAATTGCAGGTGCTACTTTCAGTTTATTATGCGCCCAAACAATGGACTCAATTAGTTCTTGCCAGTAGCCACGACCACTGAACAGGAACATTAAGCTGAATGCCCAAATGAAGTGTGCGCCCAAGAACATCAATCCGTAAGCAGACAGTGCGCTGCCATAGGAGTTGATGACTTGTGTAGCTTGCGCCCACAAGAAGTCACGCAACCAGCCATTGATGGTAATGGCACTCTGGGCGAAGTTGCCACCAGTGATGTGAGACACGTTACCAGCTGCGTCTACTGTTCCCCAAACGTCAGACTGCATTTTCCAGCTAAAGTGGAAAATTACAATCGAGATGGAGTTATACATCCAGAACAAACCAAGGAAGACATGATCCCAACCAGATACTTGGCAGGTGCCGCCACGGCCAGGGCCATCGCAAGGGAAGCGGAAGCCTAAGTTTGCCTTGTCTGGAATTAGACGAGAACTGCGGGCAAACAATACGCCCTTGAGCAGAATGAGGACTGTAACGTGGATGGTGAAGGCGTGAATGTGGTGAACCAAGAAGTCGGCTGTACCCAAAGCAATGGGCATCATTGCGATTTTTCCGCCTACAGCCACGATACCGCCGCCAAAGGCATAACTAACAGGTTGAAGCGCGTTGGGTGCGGTTGCACCAGGAGCTAGAGTGTGCAGGTTTTGCACCCACTGAGCAAATACGGGCTGCAACTGAATTGCAGTATCAGAGAACATGTCTTGGGGACGTCCCAAGGCACGCATTGTGTCGTTGTGAATGTAGAGTCCAAAGCTATGGAAGCCAAGGAATATACATACCCAGTTCAAGTGAGAGATGATTGCATCTCTGTGGCGAATTACCCGATCCAAAACGTTGTTTTGGTTCACTACTGGGTCGTAATCGCGCACCATGAAGATGGCGGCGTGTGCGGCACCACCAACAATCAAGAAGCCGCCAATCCACATGTGGTGAGTGAATATGCACAGCTGGGTGGCATAATCTGTCGCCAAGTACGGATACGGAGGCATCGCGTACATGTGGTGCGCCACGATGATTGTCAGCGAACCCAAGAAGGCAAGGTTAGTTCCTAATTGAGCATGCCAAGAGGTGATCATATTTTCATAGAGACCCTTGTGACCTTCACCGGTGAAGGGACCTTTGTGGTTTTCTAGGATCTCTTTGAGGCTGTGACCGATACCCCAGTTAGTACGATATTGATGACCAGCAATGATGAACAGTACCGCGATCGCCAAGTGGTGATGGGCAATATCTGTCATCCACAAGCCGCCTGTAACTGGGTTCAAACCTCCCTTGAAGGTGAGGAAATCTGAATATACACCCCAATTCAAGGTGAAGAATGGTGCCAGACCCTTAGCAAAACTGGGATACAGATCTATCAAGTTCGCTGAGTTCAGAATGAACTCGTGGGGCAAGGGTATATCCTTGACAGCGACTCCTGCATCTAACAGCTTGTTGATGGGGGCGGATACGTGGATCAAGTGTCCTGCCCAGCCCAAGGAACCACAACCTAGCAGTACTTGCAAGTGGTGATTCAGCATGGACTCAGCATTCTGGAACCATTCCAACTTGGGAGCGCGCTTGTGGTAGTGGAACCAGCCAGCAAACAAGAGTAAGCCTGCTAATACCAGACCACCTATAGCAGTGCAGTACAGTTGGAACGAGTTGGTAATACCCCAACCACGCCAAATTTGGAACAAGCCAGAAGTAATTTGAATACCGTGGAAGCCGCCGCCGACATCCCCGTTCAAAATATCTTGACCAACGATTGGCCAAACGACTTGAGCACTAGGTTTGACGTTGAGAGGGTCGCTTAACCAAGCTTCATAATTGGAAAAACGAGCGCCGTGGAAAATCATCCCGCTCAGCCACAAAGTCACTACGGCTAAGTGACCGAAGTGGGCTGCGAAGATCTTGCGGGAAATGTCTTCTAAATCGCTTGTATGTGTATCAAAATCGTGGGCGAGTGCGTGCAGGTTCCAAATCCATGTGGTGGTTTTGGGACCTTTGGCTAGAGATCTGTCGAAGTGTCCTGGTTTAGCCCAACGATCAAATGAAGTGGGTACCGGGTCATTATCGACTATTACTCTTGCCTTTTTTTCCTCTCGCTCCGGAGGACTTATTGTCATTCGACCTCCTCTCTTAAAAAGGACTGAGGAATCATGGTTACCACAGGGCGGCCTTCTTGGCTTTTGTAAACCTTAGTCGCATTCTCCATTAATTTTCTGGATCAGCGATGAAGACTTTAATGTGGAGAGTGGTTTCTGTTGAATTATAAAGTCTTCTCTTGCACATTGTTGGAGACATTTTAACAATAATTCAAAATCCTTAGAGTAATTGCATAATCTGCCTTCTGAGTTCAAAGCACTTGTCAAAAAGTCAATAGTTTCTCCATATATTTTACAAAGGGAAACAATTCGCAAAAATTATAGTTAAATTTTGAGTAGTATAGTCTATCTTTTAATTACAACATTATTGCCAAATCAGGCTATTTCTGTTAGAGGCACTACTAAATGATAGTTAAATTACTATTAAGAAAAATAGTGATATTTATTTCATAAGATTAACTTATGCCGACATACGTAAATTAATATTTAAATTTTTGTTGCAAGAGATAATACAGATTTCATCTTTATGGCTCATGTTTTTGAGTGGATAGTTTGAGCAAAAATAATCTGTCAGTTGTTAATGAGTAACTAAAAAACATGAATTCGTGGCGGACGACGGCTATAACTCTCCTAAAATCGCTCATCACTTTTGTACTTGTGTTGAGTTTGACGAGTTGTGGTGAAAAAGCTGTTAGCCAAGAACCATTTGGTAACTTGCAACCAAACTCCCAAATTTCAACAAAGCAATTCTCAGAAGTTGCGCCACCGACTGTAGTCCAAGAACTACGAAATACTACTGACTTATACAGACCGCAGGTATCAATTATTTCGCCTAAATCAGATGAAATCCTTCCAGATAATACAGTCACAGTCAGTTTTCAAATCAAAGATCTTCCGATTTATAAAGATCCAAAATTCAATTTAGGGCCTCATCTGGAAGTAATTCTGGACAACAAACCTGCTATATCAATTTATGACCTAAATCAACCCCTAGTTTTATCTGACTTACCTCCAGGTACTCATACTCTACGTGTTTTTGCGTCACGTCCTTGGCGTGAAAGCTACAAGAATGAAGGTGCTTACACCCAAACAACATTTCATGTTTTCACAAAGAGTGATAGTAATAACCCTAATCCAGCATTACCCTTGTTAACTTACAACAGTCCTGATGGTAACTATGGGGCAGAACCAATTTTACTGGACTTTTATTTAACCAATGCGCCCTTACATCTACTAGCTAAAGACAATCCCGACAATTTATTTGCAGATTGGCGTATTCGTTGCACAATTAATGGTGAAAGCTTTGTTCTTGATAGCTGGCAAGCTGTTTACCTCAAAGGCTTTAAACCAGGTAAAAACTGGGTGAAGCTAGAGTTTCTTGATAGCCAAGGTAACACTGTCAAAAATGAATTCAACAGCACAGTCAGATTGATCACCTACGAGCCAAAAGGAAAAGACACTCTTTCTCAAATTTTCAGAGGACAACTCTCAGCAGATCAAGTTCGCACAATTGTAGATCCAAACTACACATACACAGTAAAAACACCAACTGCTGAACCTACACCAGAAATATTACCTGAACAAGAAAATCTTGTTGTTCCTGAATCTGAACCGACAACTACCCCTAGAGTCACACCTAG
Source organism: Pelatocladus maniniholoensis HA4357-MV3 (assembly GCA_019359115.1). Classification (GTDB taxonomy): domain Bacteria; phylum Cyanobacteriota; class Cyanobacteriia; order Cyanobacteriales; family Nostocaceae; genus Pelatocladus; species Pelatocladus maniniholoensis. The sequence goes on along the minus strand of JAHHHW010000144.1, from coordinate 13,613 downwards.
CGTTGAAACTACACCAGAACCACAACCTCAACAAGAAAAACAACCTGTTCCGGAAACACAACCGACGCCAAGTGTCACACCGACTGTTGAATCGACACCAGAAATAGCACCCAAACAAGAAAAACCTATTCTGAAAACAGAACCGACACACACCCCTAGCATCACACCTACTGTTGAAACTACACCAGAACCTATTCTAGAAACACAATCCCAGAAACCAAGATTTGGTGGCTTTTTTAAACGTCGTGCAACTAAAGTACCCACTCCACAACCAACTGTGGAACCATATCCAGAAGTGAATACACCCACATTACCAGAGATAATTATTGAGTCGCCAGTATTAGAATCATCAGAACAGGAAGATCAGGAAACTCCAACCTCTGTAGAAAACGATTAAGCAATAGTTTGTAGTAAGTGCTTTAGCACTTCTAAAATTTAAGTACTAAAGTCCTTACTATAAACACATAGCTTTTTGATTAAACAGTAAAAATACTTAACTGTAAATGCTGGGATAAAGCCTGAACTAATGCGATCGCACCCACGGGATTACCTGCACTATCTAACGGAGGACTATAACAAGCGATCGCACCTTCACTTGGCACTACTGCTAAAAGTGTACCGCTAATCCCGGATTTCATCGGCAGACCAATTTTTACGGCATATTGAAAAGAAGCTTCGTACAGTCCACAGGTTAACATCAGGGCGTTGACAATCTGACGATGTTGGGGTGATATTAATTCACTTGCACAAGCTAAGAGTTTTCCTATATTTGCTAAGTCTATGACTGTCCCAGATAAACAGCATATTTGCTCATATGTGTCAAGAGCAATTGCTGGATTATTTACATAACCAGCCTCGGCTAAATAGCAGGTAATATCTTGGTTAGTTTGAGAACCTGTGGAACGTACCGATGCGAGTGTGATTTCATCCAACTTAAGTTGACAACCTGCGATTTGGTTTAGCCATTGACAAAATTTTTGAGTGCGATCGCTGGCGTTGTTTCCTGGTAGTTTATCAGCAAGAGTAATTGCTCCACTGTTAATCATCGGGTTGCGAGGATGTCCACCATCAGCAACTAGTTGTTCTATAGAATTAAAAGCATCAAGGGATGGTTCAACCCCAACCCAGCTAAAAACGGTTTCACTTCCCAAACATTCCAATAGATACAATAACGAAAACGGCTTGATAGCACTCATTAAGGGAAAAATACAAACCGTATCGCCAGCACTGATACTTTCTCCTGATACACAACAAATGTGAACAGCAAACCAATTGGAATTAGCTACAGCTAACTGGGGAATGCGCTCAACAACTTGTCCTTGAGATGCTTGGATTTTGGCTTGCTGTATACAAGTTAATAATTTAATATCAGTTAATTTTACAAGTCTTTTCAACGGTGAAACAACGCTCACAAATTTTATTATTAACTATACTCTAAATGGCTAAAAACTGGACTTTTTAAATGTCTGAAATTTGAGAGTCGTCAATAAGCTATTTAGCTTTTACTGCTTATCAGTATTCTCTAATAAAATTCCAAAAATGCTCAATCAGATTTAACTGTGGATAATAAGATGGTAAATAACTCTTCTTATATACCCAACTTTTTTGCATAGTTCTGTACCAATTGGCACTTCTAATACCTGGCTTTATCTAATATAATAATAATTGGTATGTTTAGTCCGAAATTAGCTTATACGGTTAATGTTGTTTTTGATATTTTACACAAGCTACAGATCTCTTTATGCTTCAAATTGAAGTGCGGAGTGTAGGTGTATAGTCGTTAATGTAGCTTTGGCGATTCAATGAGTAACTTTCAAATCGATATCGACTTTAGTAATGTTGATTTTTCTTCCCTTGAGACAGAAGACGATTTTCAAGCAGAGGCAAAAAAATTACTGCCGAATGCACTGATAAAGCTAGGTGAAGCTGTGGGTGAAAAGACATGGGAGGAATTACAAAAAGGGCTGAAACAACCAGGAAATAAACTCAAATCTTCTGAACGCGAGAAGCGTAAGTTTATGCAAGAAACAGGAAGAACTTATCAAAGAAATGCAAGTAGCACTCTCAAGCAAGAACTGGCAGACTACATAGTAGAGCAATTATCTCAGCATAAAAGACAATCCTCATAACAGCGCTGAAAAGCTCAGTCAATGTCCGAGGAATTGGCTTTTGAAGCCCACACTTACCAATGAGTGGAAGTGTGGGAGCATGTCACTGTTCCATATCAGGAATTATCTAGGATAAATATGCAGTCTAGGAGCTATCCCTGGATTGACGATCGCTGCTAACTCTTCAGAAGACAATTTGCTCAGTTCTGTCTGTAGTTCTTCAACTGTGAAGTCATAGCCACGTTCTTGAGCAATCTGGATGAAAGCTTCTGGGTTTGCTGCTGCTTTGAGTCTTTCCTTTAATGCTTGATCTTGTTTAACTGCTTTGAAAAGTTGAGCTGCATTATTCTGTGTCATGTCAGTCTCTCCTATTTGAAATATCAGATTTCAATGTAGTTATTTAACTCCTGCGGTTTCACCAAATCCACCCAAGGTCGCTGCTAACTAAAGTCTTATACTTCAATCTTGAACTAAGGAGGAGAATGTCTGATTAACTTTGACAAAAAAATATAAGTTTACACTTGATTTGTGAAGCGATCGCTCCCTCTTCAGCTATTGGATAGAGCCAATCGCTACGGGAGTAGCACCATTAGCTATAGTTAAAATTGAGGGAGATCGCCTGATCCCTGTTTATCAACGACTAAGCCAGTTTGCGAAAAGCTTTTGAGCATAGGTGTGAAGCAGGAAAATAGTTTGTTTCTGGAAAGACAAGCATTCATGTTGTAGATCTTTGATATAGACCAATCCAATGGCTGTGAGGAGTGAGCAATAAAAAAGATTTGTGAATTTTATTGATCGCTAAATTGGTCTAGAAACAGAAGAATTGCGGTTATCTGATTCGTAGAAGTGTCAGTCCATGCATAACTCATTGAACAAACTTTTGGCTTACATGCTTATCGCTACTTTAGTAGGCTGTGCTACTCAACAGAGTCAGCAACTACAGCAAACAGACATTGAGCAGTCCAGTTCTAGTGGAGGACAGCAGCAGTGTTCGCGTATTGAAGTGCGCCAAGACAACGGCAAAACCGAGGTCAAGCGCTCAAATGACTGTTAATAAGGTGATCCATTGCTGAGTCACCCTCGCATCTACCTCTACAAAAAATACATTTTCCAATAGACATCTCCGAAAAAGACGATAAAAGCCTTGTACAATCAGGGTCAATCGATTTTGGATTTTGGATTTTAGACTTCGTCGTGACACTTCGACAGGGAGCATCCCAATTTTTTAATATACCGCGCTTGGGTCTCAACCCGTAGGGTTTTTTGAAAATTTGGGATGCTCTCATGGGCATGTTAAGAATTCCCAGTTCCCTGTTAATGTACTTATTTAGTCCTTCTTCATCCAACTAAACATCGCGCGTAAATCTTTGCCAACTTCCTCAACTTGATGTTCGGCTTCTTTACGACGCATCGCAGTAAATCCAGGTTTACCAGCTTGGTTTTCTACCACAAATTCCCGTGCAAATTGACCAGTTTGAATTTCTTGGAGAATTTTTTGCATTTCTGCCTTGGTTTGTTGGTTGACAATCCGAGACCCACGGGTGTAGTCACCATATTCTGCGGTATTAGAAATGCTATCACGCATTTTCGCTAGCCCGCCTTCCACAATCAAGTCAACAATTAATTTAACTTCGTGGAGACATTCAAAATAAGCTAACTCTGGTTGATAACCAGCTTCTACCAAGGTTTCAAATCCGGCTTTAATTAAGGCACTCAAACCACCACACAATACTGCTTGTTCACCGAATAAGTCAGTTTCAGTTTCTTCGCGAAAGGTAGTTTCAAGAACGCCTGCGCGTGTACCACCAATACCTTTAGCATAGGCCATGGCGCGATCGCGTGCCTGTCCAGAAGCATTTTGATACACAGCAAACAGACAGGGTACTCCTTGTCCTTGTTCGTAAGTTCGTCGTACCAAATGTCCTGGTCCTTTGGGTGCTACCATGATCACGTCTACCTCAGCAGGTGGTACAACTTGACCAAAGTGAATATTAAAGCCGTGGGCAAAAGCTAGGACGTTTCCTGGTTCTAAATTGGGTTCGATTTCGTTTTTGTAAACAGTTCTTTGAACTTCATCAGGTAATAAAATCATCAACAAGTCAGCTGCTTTGGCTGCATCTGCTACATTCTTAACAGTTAACCCAGCAGTTTCGGCTTTTGCCACTGACTTACTGCCCGGATATAATCCGACAATCACGTTCATACCACTATCTTTAAGATTGAGGGCATGGGCATGACCTTGGGAACCATAACCAATGATAGCAATAGTTTTTCCAGCTAAAAGGTCTAAATTTGCATCTGCGTCGTAATACATCCGAGCCATAAGCGCATCTCCAGTCAGCAAGCATCCTGTTTTATTGCAGACTTGTTATTTTACCGGATTATGATGCTGTTTCTTGATCTATTATTTGTACTTCCTGATCAGATAATCTCAGATCCACACCCCGTACGGTATCTTCGATACTAGAAATTTTACTGGCGCCAGGAATGGGTAGGATACATGGCGATTTTGCACGTAACCATGCCAGTACGATGTTATAAACTGATACGCCTTTTGTTTTGGCTAATTGAGCGATCGCTGGGATATCTTGTAAGTTGCCATGGCGGCGACTCCCACCAAAAGGACTCCAAGGTAAAAAAGTTAAACCCTCAGCCTCGCAATATTCTAGAACTCCGTCGAATTCCGCCTGACGCTGCCAAGGATTGTATTGATTTTGCACTGAAACGATATCAACTACATCTCTAGCCCTTTTTATTTGTTCTACAGAAAAGTTAGAAACTCCTACAAACCGAATAATTCCCTCTGTTACTGCTTCTTTTGCTGGTGTGAGGGATTCTTCAATAGAATATTCGGGATCAGGTGTGTGATATTGCCATAGATCAATGGGTTTATTACCACCTAAAGCCCCAAAGCTTACACGAATTGTTTCTCGCAGGTGATTGGGATTACCGTTACGTGTCCAACTACCATTCGGACGCATTAAGCCACCCTTTGTTGCCACAATCACATTACTGGTATCACCATTGTAAGTTTGTAAAGCTTTGTGAATCAGTCGTTCATTATGATGTTTGTCTGTTTCATCTTTACAATAAGAATCAGCAGTATCAATGAAAGTGACTCCCAATTCCAAAGCACGCTGAATAACATTGATTGACTCTGATTCTGGAGGGCGGTTACTTAACGACATCGGCATACCCCCCAAACCGATGATACTCACATCAACACTTGTGTTACTTAGTTGTTTTTTTTCCATGTTTATGGCTAAGTTCTCAGTACTCTTAACCTAACTCTAGCGCTTTCTCTTATGAAAAACTAATTAAGAATTTAGTATTTGAATAACCTGTTATTTGCAGGTTTTGTCAAGCTAATTGCTTTCGAGAACTTTTCACTATTGTTAATTAAATTACTTGCTTGAAAATAGAACGTAAAATAGCAGGAGTATAAAAAACAATTTTAGGACTTACTCATGACAGGAAAAAAGTATAAGGTGACACTTCAGACATTGGATTTTGATTTTTCTATGATTTTTAAGCGATCGCTATACATCAAACTATGAGCGAGAAAAGCCTCAAACATAGATTCTTGAAGCACAAAATCATAAATTTGTATAGTGAGGAAATTTCCAATTTTGATGTATTGTAGTTATTCATGTTTATTAATCAACAACAAGTATTTTTTATTTTTATGTTGATCAACAAAAAATTTTGCTAATGTGTACTGCTATTAGATGTTATTTGACTTGATTTTTGCGATATACTTCAATAGTTGTCACTAAAGTCAGGGCTACAACAATGGTATTTTTCATGGCTCTATTCTTAATTAGTATATATTTTATTAATCAAAAATTCTATTGACTAAAAGATAAATTAATCACCAGTATAATTTCTGGGAAATCCTCAACGTTCTATTAAGTTTGGGTAAAATTTTTGAGAAAACTATAAAATTTTATTATGTTCAATAAAATAATATCAATATCTATGAAAAATAGAATAAGTAAATAGTTTTTACTTCAAGAAAGCTTCATAAAACTGTAAGTAATCTTTAGTTATATTATGGGACGCTACCAAAAAATTACTGCATAAGCATATATTTATTTTTCTGGAGTCAAAATATGGCGCAGCCCAGGGAAGCAGTTACTACCATCACTTTTATTGATAACTATTGTGCAAGCTACAAATATCTTTTCCCCGAAGTGAGAAGTTTTGAGTTCTTCAAGTGGTTGCATTTAGGCTTAATTTCCGATATAAATCGCAAAAGTTTACCTGCGATCGCTAAATATTTGGGGTTAAATAATCAAGCTTTACTGCATTTTGTCACAGAATCACCTTGGCAAATACAAGAATTAAGAAATCAAAGATTATCTCTGATTCGTCAGGTTTTGCAGGGGAGAAGTTTCACTCTAATTATTGATGATTCTGGAGATAAAAAGAAAGGTAAAACAACAGATTATGTGGACAGACAATATATTGGTAACTTAGGCACCGTTGAAAATGGAATTGTTTCCATTAATGCCTATGCTTTTATAGATGGGTTAATTTTTCCTCTTATATTTAAAATCTTCAAGCCACCAAAAAGATTAAAACCAGGTGAGACGTTTAAAACGAAGCCTCAATTAATTGCTGAGATAATTGAAGAATTACAAGAAAAAAGATTTAAATTTGACTTAGTATTAGCAGATAGTACCTATGGAGAGTATGATACCCTCGTTCATATTTTCAATCAGTTTCAGTTGAATTTCATCACAGCTATTAGGAGTAATCATGGTTTTTGGTTGGCACCCACTCAAAAACCTAGATACACCAGTTGGAAAAATTTTCATCGCATTTTCAGTAACGGTAAAACAGAACAAAGCTACATTCGTGAAATTATCTTTGGAAGTCGTCGAGAACTTCGCTACTGGCAAATAACAAACAACAAAGAACAATCACCGGAAAATTATAGTTTGTTTTTAATCAGTAATTTACCAAAATCTATTAATTCAGCAGTTGAGAATCCTTATGGATTAATAACTTGGTTAGAGTATGGCTGTAAACACAGTAAAAATTACATAGGTTGGTCAGATTTCCGCATCACTAACTACGAGCAAATAGAACGTTGGTGGGAAATAGTGTGTAGTGTTTACTGTATGCTGAGTATGCAGTTCCATATTTTCCAGCAAAAGTCTAATCAACAAAGCCAAGATGGAAAAGCTGAACTTATTGCCTAGATTATTTAATTTAGAGGGGGAATAAGAATTAGGAATTAGGAATTGGGGATTGGGGATCGGGGAATTATACTAAAAATGATTTAAAGCTTTACTTATTTGAAATTTGATAACTGATAATTGATAACTGATAACTGATAACTTCACTGATCATTAGATATCCCAAAACGGTATCCTTTACCGTAAACACTATGAATTAATTGCGTTTCATTCGGTAACTCAATCTTGCGCCGTAACAGACGTATCAACGCAGCAATAACATTACTACTGGGTTGTTCGTGATCTTGCCACAAAAATTGCATGATCTGAGTGTGGGTCAGTAACTTGCCAGTATTTTCCATAAAATATTGCAGTAACTGACTTTCTTTTTGTGAAAGTTCTATCACTCGTTCTTGACGATAGGCGACTTGATTTTCCAGATCAAGTTCTAAATCAGCTACTGACAAGCGATTTGTATGTATCTCAGGCGTTTGGGAAGCAGAACGTCGTAATAAAGCACGGACTCTTGCTAGTAACTCTCGCAATTCAAAAGGTTTAACTAAATAATCGTCTGCACCCGCATCTAAACCTTCAACTCGGTCATCAAGAGTATCTTTGGCGGTCAGAAATAATACAGGAGTAATAACGCCTCGATCGCGTAATTCTTGACATATCTCCAATCCTGTTTTTCCAGGCAGCATCCAATCTAAAATCAGTAAGTCGTAATTACTTGTTTGCGCTAGTTGACTGCCACTTCTACCATCATAAGCAGCATCGACACTGTATCCCTCACGACTTAATATCCGACTCAAGGGATCAGTCAATTCAATTTCATCATCAACTACTAAAATTCGCATGGTCAGCCATCAACCTTTAACCATCAGCTTTCCTGTATTATTATCATGCTGACTGCTAATGCCACTTATGCTTACTGTTGCACTGCCAAAAGGTGAACTTCTTAAAAATAGCATCCAATTGCTACAAACTGTAGGGCTAGATTTTAGTGCTTTTTTAGACTCTGGGAACCGACAATTACAGATTACTGATACAAACGCAAAAGCCAAAGGACTATTAGTTAGAGGTCAAGATGTGCCAGTTTACGTAGAATACGGTCAAGCACAACTGGGTATTGTAGGTTACGATGTCCTGCGAGAGAAAAAACCGCAAGTGGCACATTTAGTTGATTTAGGGTTTGGGTATTGTCGCATGTCGGTAGCGGTAAAGCAATCAAGCCCTTACCGATCGCCACTCGATTTACCTGCTCATGGTAGAGTTGCATCCAAATATGTCAACTGTGCGCGTGAATATTTTCATGGTCTAGATTTACCCGTGGAAATTGTACCGCTATATGGTTCTGTAGAACTAGGCCCAATCACAGGCATGTCTGAAGCGATCGTTGATATAGTTTCTTCAGGGCGGACATTACGCGAAAATGGTTTGGTGGAAATTGAAGTGCTGTATGAAAGTACAGCGCGATTGATTGCTCATCCTTTAAGTTATCGCCTCAATACAGATAACCTCAGTGATTTGATAAGCAAGATAAGAGAGACTATTTTGATAACTGTATAATATGTATTCTTTATGTCTTAGTGTCTTGATGGTTAGTTTAAACCACCAAGACACTGAATATACAAAGCAAAATCATAATTTCTATAAACTTTAACACAACTATAAAATGTCAAATCAGAGTATAGATTTTGACGCCAACCCACCAGTTACAAGCAACGAATATGACAATATGGCGCGAATAGCTCTACCTGGCTATGACGCCATGCATACAATGGTGTTGTCTTGTTTGCGATCGCACCTACAAGAAAAAGCAAATCTGTTGATCGTCGGTGCTGGTACGGGGATGGAGTTAGTCAAGTTTGCTCAAGGTAATCAATACTGGCACATGTTAGGTGTAGATCCGTCTGCTGATATGCTCTCTATTGCCCAAGAAAAAATACAGCAGCACGGATTATCTCAACAAGTCACCCTATTTCGGGGATACACTCACGATTTGCCTACTAATCCTTTATATGATGCAGCAACTTCTATCTTAGTGATGCATTTTATTCCAGATGATGGCAGTAAACTGGCTTTTTTACGAAGTATCGCCCAACGTTTGCAATCATCAGCAGCTTTCATCTTAGTAGACGTGTTTGGTGAAAAAAACACTCGTGAATTTGAGCGGATTGTTTCTTTTATCAAAGAATATTGGCAAGAAATGAAAGTACCGCCAGAAAAGATCGCCGGGTTGTTAGAATCACTTAACACAGGTGTTTATCCGATTTCAGAAGCTAGAGTATTGGAGTTGTTACAGCAAGCTGGTTTTGTAGATGTGATGAGATTTTATACAGGACTTTGGGTTAGTGGTTGGGTGGCGATCAAAAAATAAAGCGATCGCCCAAAAGTGTCAAAGCACCGCCAGATCTTTAAAACAGCGACGTGTTAACTCCAGACGAGCAGATGGATCTTTCTTGTTACGAATATCAATGTTAGTAGCAAAAAAGTAAACATTATTTCCTCTTTCCAAGTAACCAACATACCATCCGATTTGCGGTGTAACGTTGCCCACAAAACCGTTACTTTTTACTTTTGCCTTGTTTGGTCAATTATTCCCCATAGTGACCGCCAGTGATCTTACCCCGGAAGACAATGTATTGATAAAGGTTGTAGAACAACATCACGGGAATCAGTGCGCCAATGAAAATAATCATAAAAACCAGCGCACTCGGATCAGCAGCAGCTTCATAAATGGTGATTTCAGTGGGAATAATGTAGGGAAAAACAACCATTGCTAATCCTATAAATGTCAGCAAAAACAACAGAATTGTCCAGATCAAAGGCGCTCTTTCTTCTTTGCGAAACAAGCTTCTAATTAATAGCGATATCAACAAAACTCCCAACATCGGAATCACAGCAAATACATACACCTGCGGGCGATGGAACAAACGCTCTCTGGCGTAATCGAAAAATATTGGAGTGCCAATTGTAATCAAAATGGCTCCGATCAGAGTTGTCACTGCTGCAATCTTCGCAGTTTTATAGTGGGCTTGTTGTAATTCGCCTGTGGTTTTCCATACTAAATAAGTGGAGCCAATCAAGACATAGCCCTGAATCAGAGTCAAAGCAACCAGTACAGTTTGCCAACTTAACCAATCCCAAGTTGTACCGATAAAGTGGCCTGTTTGGTCTACCTTAATTGCTTTGAGTACACCACCAAGGGCAAATCCTTGACCTAATGCTGCGAGAAAACTTCCAGCACCAAAAGCAAAGTTCCAAAATAATTTTCGTTGGGCTTGTTCGCGAAATTCAAATGCGACAGCACGAAAAATCAGCCCAAATATCATCAACAAAATGGGAATGTAAAGGGCATTCAAAATTGTGGCATAGGCAAGGGGAAATGCCCCAAACAAACTACCACCCATCAAAACTAACCAAGTTTCATTCGCATCCCAAATATTACTCAAGCTAGTCATTAAAATGCCACGACGTTCTTCGTTGGAAGCAGTCAGAGATAAAATTCCGACCCCCAAGTCAAACCCATCCAACATGACATAGAGAAACAAGAAAAGAGCTAAAATACCGAACCATACTTGCGGTAAAAAATAATTTAGTGTTTCCATCACACCTCCTATTGCTGTGCTTCCACAGGACGCTCATCCGGGATAAATTCTCCAGGAGTAGTTTCGACTGCGGGTTGGTTTTCTACGCCTGGTATTGGTAAATCTAGTCTTGGCCCTCTACGGATAATCCGACTACCGAAGTATAAAACGGTGAAAAATAAAATGCTGTAAACGGTTGCAAACCCAATTAAAGATGTTAAGACATTACTTGCAGGCAAATCTGAAGCAGCATCAGCAGTACGAATCAGTCCGTAGACAGTCCAGGGTTGTCTGCCTACGCAACGGACTATCCAACCTGACTCTACCGCAATGTATCCTAAAGGAGCAGCAAAAATCCAACCCAGCATTAACAAGCGTTGTTGGGCAATGTTTTCGGGTGAGAGTTTACCGCGTAGCCATTGTAGAGTGCTGACTAGCATTAATCCTGCTAAGAAGAAACCAATGGCAATCATGATCCGGAAGGAGTAATAAATTAATCCGATCAGATGTGGTCTATCGGCTGGTTGCCATTCTTTTAAACCACGCACAGGTTCAGAAAGTTTTTGCTTGAATTCCAAAATATAGCCCAAAGCATTGGGAACGATGATTTCCCAGTCATTTTTCTCGGCTTGTTCATTGGGTAAAGCCACCAAACTCCAATCTGCTGGTTGTCCAGCTGGGGTTGTATGCCATTGCGCCTCCATTGCTGCTAATTTGGAAGGCTGGTAGTGATATACTTGCTCACCACTTAAATGTCCTACGTATATCTGTAATGGTGTGACTGCGATCGCAGTTGCTAAGGCAATTTTAAAAGCCTTGGCAAAAAAGGCACTTTGACGATTATTGAAAATATACCAAGCACTTATCCCACCAATCACAAACAGTGAAGTTTCCAGTGTGCCAAGAAACATATGTGACACACTCACCGCCATGAACGGATTGAAGATTCCTTGAAAGTAATCATGGACAATAAATTTACCGTTGACCATTTCTCCACCCGCAGGAGTTTGCAACCAGGAATTAGCTGCCAAAATCCAGAAAGTTGATAAGTTAGCACCAACGGCAACCAAAATAGTAGAGATAAAGTGAATGATCGGGTGAACACGTTCCCAGCCAAACACCATTATTCCTAAAAAAGCAGCTTCTAGCATAAATGCCCAAGAAGCTTCAAAGCCAATGACACTACCAAAGAAATTACCAATCGCTTCCGATAAAGGCGCCCAGTTTGTCCCAAACTGAAACTCCATCGGGATACCAGTAGCTACACCAATACCAAAGTTTAAAATATAGAGTTTTGACCAAAAACGAGCATGGTAGTAGTAATCTGGGTTACGAGTCTTCAACCATACTCCCTCTACAATCACTAGATAAATTGCCATACCTGTAGTTAGTACAGGCCAAAGCATATGAAATATGGCTGTCAAAGCAAACTGCATCCGCGACAGCGCCACGGTATTAGAGAGAAATTCCATAAGTCCTTCCTTTCACTGGTTGAACAACTATGTGTCAGGATTGTCACCCACTACATAAGCAGTGATTACTCATGACTGTGACAATCCTTTACAAAGTTTTAACGTATGACTTGATGTCGTCAGAGTCAAAGGTAGGCGATCGCAAATATTTCACAACGCTAACTCAGTGAAGCAGTATAATTTGCGGGAAGTCAATCTTTATACCCAATATCCATGCCCAATAATCTTGTATACATCATTATGGATAGCTGCCGATACGATAGCTATGCAGCTGCTGCAACACCCAATATTGATTTGCTAGGAAAAGCAGAGTGTCGCTATAGCTATGCATCTTGGACTTCTCCTTCTCACTACACCATGTTGATGGGCATGATTCCACATCAAAGTCCACGCGGTGTATTTGCTTCAGAAGTGTACAAGCAGGAGTTTGTCAAATGGGTGGATCGTTTGAATATCCCAAATCTGTCTTTTAAAACTTTTGTTCCTTACTTATCCTTGCCGAAAGTTTTACAAGACAATGGCTATAAAACAATCGCCAGGGTTTCCATGCCTGTTCTCAATCAATTTACCAACATTAACAAGTATTTTGATGACTATAAATTAATGCCAAATCATAATGATTTTCCATCCATGATTCATGAAATGGAATTTTCTGATGATCAACCTCGTTTTTATTTTTTCAATTTAGGTGAAACTCATTATCCCTATATGTTAAAGGGAGATGATATGCCTCGAATATCTGGTGTGCATGGAGTTTTTAAACATATTGATGAATTTTTGTTGGTTGGTAACCAATCAGAAGAAAAGAGGTTTTTTGAACCGGAGGAAATGACTCGCTTACACAAGCAACAAATTAATTGCGTAGAGTATGTAGATAAATTAATTGGTGATTTATTTCATAAATGTCCTAAAAATACCCACATGATTATTACGGCTGATCACGGCGAATTATTTGGAGAAGATGGTTATTTTGGACATGGACCAATTATGCATTCTAAGTGTTTTGAAGTTCCATTTTTAGAAGGAAGAAGACCGTAATCTGAATGTCAAAGTATAGCTGTAAGATGAAAATTCAAATTAGTTTCAAAGACATCTACCATTTTTTTATATCTAGATAGATTTTGTAGGAGGCGTGTAGTTTTTCACTCTCCCCCCACAAACGAGAGTTTGCAGCGTAGGTAAAAGCAAGGGGAGGCATCATATGGTAATGTAAAAAAAATCGGCAGTGAAATTTAAGCCAAGGGCGAATGAACCGACTGA
>JAHHHW010000143.1 GCA_019359115.1 Pelatocladus maniniholoensis HA4357-MV3 | reverse complement strand
TGAAATCAATTTTTTCTCAGCACTTTAGCCTCACCATCTTCGTCACACAGGTTTATTTCTAAATGCGGGTTTACTGAATATTTATGTGTATTATTATTTACTTCTACTCAGGAATCACCATGTAATCAATTGTTCTAAACCAACGGCTCCTTTTTTAATTAAGTCTTCAGCTGTAGCTAATTGTGAGGCTCGTTCAACGTCTGATAAACCCAACTCCACAAAAGCCAGTGCTAAACTTTGCAAAGGATTAACACCTGGTCGAAAAACTTTCAACAGCCAAGTATCGCTATTCGATAACCTGCGTCCTAATTTTAATTGATAAAGCAAACCCGCTCTGACAACACTAGATTTACCACTTCCTGAGGCTCCCAACACAGCCAGGAAATTTCCAGAACGCACTTTTTCTAATAATTCGTCTGTTAACGCTGTTCTGCCATAAAATAACTTGGCATCTTCCTCAATGCAATCAAAATAAGACAAACCTTTGTAAGGACAGATAGCTGATTTAACTACAGTAGAGTTGATAATAGATGTGTCCCACTTGCGGGTAAGATTAATTGCCTCACCAGAGTTTGCAAAAATCGGACGCTGGGGAAAGGGGTGATGTGCTTGGTTGAGAAAGTCTACTAAAGTGTAATTGCTCACCCAACGGTCTTGTTTTGGTTCTAAACCTGCAAGAAGTGCGGCGGTGAAAACGCTGTGTTTGCTATTAATATCCTCATAGGCTACTTCAAAGGAACGAGAAGCAGCAATAAAACACCTATCTCTGCCTTTACCTCTATCTCCTGGATCTGCCTCTGCAAAATTTAGCACTTCTCCGCTATGGCAGCAATCCAAAATCACAATTTGTTGTCTAACTTCACTTTCTTGCAGCAGTCGCCGCAGCCATTGTAGAGATAGTCCCCAATTACCAGCGTCAGGATTAACTTCACTCGTCGCTAAAAAGCCTTCCTGAATTCCGACATTTTTTCGCAACCCATGACCAGAAAAATATAGCAGCGCTGTATCTGGCGGCTTCCCATCTGGCTTAAATAATTGAACGATCTCTTCTTCTAACTTAGTTAAACTAACTTTATTTTCCTGCCCTACACGAATTGTATAGTTTGCCTTATCCTTCACGGCAGGTAGTCGTCGTGTGACTTGAAAATCCCCATATTGTTGTAAGATTTGAGCCACTGCTTCTGCATCCGCAGCAGGCGCATTGAGACATCTTAAGCGGTCATACATATTAATTCCCACCACTAAAGCATCTCGACTCATCCTGCAAAGTCCTATGATAGTTGTGCCAAAATATTTCTAGTTTCTACAGAAAATTTACTGTATTTTACGGAAAAATATTGTAGCCATCATTTAAACAATTCTTTAATTCAATATTTATCTCATGCCTCAACTCACACCTATCCAATTAGAAGACGGTACGATAATTTACATTGAAGCTACAGATAACGTCGATGCTCCGCCAGTTAGTATCGAAGTTTCCCCAGAGGGAGAAGAAGAAGTCCTCATCGATAAAGGATGGAATCCTGATGCAGCTCAAAAACAGGTAGTACAAAACTTCCAAGCCATAGAAGGCACAATCCGGGCTTACACTGTTTATACACTGAATGCTTTTAAAAGAATTGCGATCGCTGATATTGATAAAGTCACTCTTGAATTTGGAATTAAAGTAGGTGGTGAAGCGGGTATTCCCTACATAACTAAAGGTACAGCCGAAAGCAATCTCAAAGTTACTGTACAGTGTTCATTTTCTAACCAGCCTCAAAAAAACACTCAGTAGTATTCTCAGACTAGGGCGATCGCTTTTGTCTGAATTTTACTTTAGGACTTACGCAAGTGTCACTTTTAGAGTCACTCATATTTTGTGTCAAAAAACTTCACTTGATGTTCTTTTACCACAAAATCTTAGTATTTTGGAGATGTTATAATTTCTAGTTCTATTACTCTGGATTTTAACTGCTCTATAGCGCTCGCCTGCTCAATGATAATCTCTACCAGTTGCTCTGTCGCCAACTGTTTTAAGGTTTCACTGTCTAGCTTTGGTGGCAGGTTTTTTTCCATAATTGCTATATTCTGCTTCCAATCTCACACTTGTCAATACCCCACCACCTGAATCCTTACCTTAATATTTACTTATAAATGACTTCTTAATTAATACTTACCACTCATGAAAAATCAAACTTTAGCAAATAAACTCAAATCCCAAAAATCGGATAAATTCTTCAAACAAACTTTTTTCACCTTATTTGTATTGATCTTTATTTTTTGTCTAAACACAAACTCTGCATTAGCAGAAGAAGCTGTAAAAAGTCCAGGATTTAATCCTCAAGAATGGTTGCGAAACGCCTTGCAGTGGATAGATAGTTTAGGTACAGTAGGAGCGATCGCATTTATTGCTCTCTACATCATCGCCACAGTCGCTTTTTTACCAGGTTCCATCCTTACTTTAGGTGCAGGCGTCGTCTTCGGTGTAATTTGGGGTTCCATCTACGTATTTGTTGGTGCAACTTTAGGTGCAACAGCTGCTTTCCTAGTTGGACGTTACCTAGCCAGAAACTGGGTAGCTAAAAAAATCGCAGATAACAAAAAATTTGCCGCCATTGACCACGCGGTCGGTAGAGAAGGACTCAAAATAGTTCTATTAACCCGACTTTCCCCCATATTTCCTTTTAATTTATTAAACTATGCCTTCGGTGTCACCGACGTTTCCCTCAAAGACTACTTTATTGGTTCTGTAGGCATGATCCCTGGAACAATTATGTATGTTTACATTGGTTCCCTAGCCGGAAATCTTGCCATGATCGGTACACAAACTCAACCAACTAACCCGACAGTGCAATGGGCAATTAGGATTATAGGTTTTATTGCCACAGTTGCAGTCACAATTTATGTTACCCGGATTGCGAGAAAAGCCCTTGAACAGGAGGTTTTGTAGGAATTTAAGCTTCCCCGGTCGCGCATACGCGGGGATTTCTGAAGAGTCCACAAAAGAACTTTCTTAGGCGCACTTAAAGAGGTTATAGAAATGTCTAATTCTGAATTTCAAAAAGTCATAATTCGCCCATTAGATGAGTATAATCAAAGGCTTGTTTCCTACGTGCATCCACCTGATTGGATGAATCCCAAGCCTGCTGATTGTTATGACTTGGTTGTGATTGGTGCGGGTACGGCGGGATTGGTGGTGGCTGCGGGTGCGGCGGGTTTGGGTTTAGGTTTGAAGGTGGCGTTGATTGAAAAACATCTCATGGGTGGAGATTGCTTGAATGTGGGTTGCGTACCATCAAAGTGTGTAATTCGGTCGGCGCGAGTTGTGGGTGAGATGTGGAAGGCGAGAAACTTTGGAGTTAACATTCCCCAACACATCGATGTGGATTTTCCCGCAGTGATGGAAAGAATGCGAAAGCTGCGTGCTGGTATTAGCCATCACGACTCGGCGGAACGTTTTCAAAAGCTGGGAGTTGATGTCTTTTTGGGTAGCGCTAGTTTTTCTAATAATAATACTGTAGTGGTTGGTGACAAAACTCTCAACTTTAAAAAAGCTGTAATTGCTACAGGTGCAAGGGCGGCGCGTCTTTCGATTCTAGGAATTGAAGAAGCAGGTTATTTAACTAACGAGACAGTTTTTTCTCTCACCCAAAGACCACGACGTTTGGCGGTAATTGGTGGTGGGCCGATTGGTTGCGAATTGGCACAAGCATTCCGACGCTTGGGTTGTGAAGTTGTGCTTTTCCATCGCGGTTCCCATATTCTTAATAAAGAAGATGCTGATGCTGCCGAAATTGTCCAAAATGTTTTTATTAAAGAAGGAATTCGTTTGGTTTTAAATTGCCAAATGCAGCGAGTGGAAAAAACTGGTGAAGGCAAGAAGCTTTATTTTAGCTGTGATGGTCAAGAAGATTGTGTGACAGTAGATGAAATTTTAGCAGGTGCGGGGCGTGTTCCGAATGTAGAAGGTTTGAATTTAGAAACTGTAGGCGTGGAATATGATCAGCAACGGGGTGTAATGGTGAATGATTATTTGCAAACCACCAACCCCAAGATTTATGCTGCTGGTGATATCTGCATGGATTGGAAATTTACTCATGCTGCGGATGCAGCGGCGCGGATAGTCATTAAGAATACTTTATTTTCTCCCTTTGGTTTGGGACGTTATAAACTTAGTAATTTAGTCATGCCGTGGGTAACGTATACTGATCCAGAAATTGCCCATGTGGGGATGTATGAACAACAAGCCCAGGAAAAAGGCATTGATGTAAATACGATCAAGATACCTTTTAGTAGTGTAGATCGAGCGATCGCAGATGGTGAAGAAGATGGTTTTGTTAAAATCCTCCACAAAAAAGGATCAGATCAAATTATCGGTGCAACTATTGTCGCCCGTCATGGAGGTGAAATGATTTCCGAAGTCACCACAGCAATTGTGAATAAAATTGGTTTGAGTAAAATGAGTAGCGTCATTCATCCTTACCCGACACAAGCAGAAGGGATTAAGAAAGCGGCGGATGCTTATCGACGGACACTGTTGACACCAAATACTAAGCGCTTTTTGGGATTGTTGACGAAGTTTTGACAGTGCGATCGCCAACCTCGGCTGAGTAATAAATTTATCGCTCAAATGTATCATAAGTGTCGGTACAATTTGGGAATAGTGTTTTTTATAGCTTAAGATGGCTAACATCATTAAACAGCCATGCGATGAAGGAGTGATTCGTTCAGCACCATGCACTGCTCCTTGTTCCAGGAATGTTGGCAGGTGGGTACTAGCGGCAACAATTCTCGGTTCAAGCATGGCAATGATTGATGGTACTGTCGTCAATGTGGCACTTCCGGTATTGCAATCACAGTTAAACGCCACCACTACTGATGTGCAGTGGATTGTTGAATCCTATGCTTTGTTTCTTGCTGCCTTAATCTTGGTTGGTGGATCATTAGGCGATCGCTTTGGGCGAAGACTGATCTTTGCTTATGGTATTGGACTATTTGCCTTAGCCTCGATTTGGTGCGGTTTGTCGCCAAATGTGAATCAGCTAATTATTGCCAGGGCTGTTCAGGGAATTGGTGGTGCATTGTTAGTTCCAGGAAGTTTAGCAATAATCAGCGCCTCGTTTAATGAAGCACAACGCGGACAAGCAATTGGTACTTGGTCAGGTTTGACAGCCATTACCTCAGCACTTGGCCCAGTTTTGGGTGGTTGGTTAGTTGAAAATTCTTCTTGGCGCTGGATATTTTTTCTCAATGTGCCACTAGCTGCGATCGTACTCGGTATTTTGTTTTGGCGCGTGCCAGAAAGCCGCGATGAAGAGTCAGCAAGACTGGATTGGTGGGGAGCAGCTTTAGTAACCTTTGGTTTAGGGGTAATAGTATATGGACTCATCGAATCATCTCATCTGGGATTATTTCATCCCCTAGTTCTGAGCTGCTTAGTAGGTGGCGTACTAATTCTGAGTGCGTTTATTTTTGTCGAAGCCAATAGACGCACTCCCATGATGCCCTTATCTTTATTTAAATCACGTACCTTTAGCGGTGCAAATTTGCTCACATTGCTGCTTTACTCGGCTTTAGGTGGAGTATTTTACTTTGTTCCGTTCAATTTAATTCAAGTGCAAGGCTACTCAGCTACGGCTGCTGGTGCGGTATTCTTGCCATTTATTTTAATCATGTTTTTTCTTTCGCGCTGGTCTGGAGGATTGGTGAGTCGCTACGGTGCCAAGCTTCCGTTAACAATTGGCCCGGTAATAGCCGCTTTGGGGTTTGCTTTATTTGCTACTCCAGGAATTAACAGTAATTACTGGACAACCTTTTTCCCTGCCATACTGGTATTAGGTTTGGGTATGGCAATTAGCGTTGCCCCCTTGACAACAACCGTTATGGGTGCAGTCAAGCAACGCCAAGCTGGTATTGCTTCCGGGATTAACAATGCTGTTGCGCGTACGGCTGGGTTATTAGCGATCGCAGTATTTAACATATTTGTCTTCAATACTTTCAATCGCAGTCTTAATCAGCAAATGACGGCTTTAGGTATATCGCCCGAAGTGCAAAAACTCTTGGATAACGAACGTGTCAAGCTAGCGGGTGCGGAAATACCTGCGGGTGTGAGTACTGAAATAAATGCAAAATTAAAAGATGCGATCGCTTGGGCGTTTGTGGATAGCTTTCGCTTAGTGATGTTTATTGCTGTGGTGTTGGCAAGCGCAAGTGCGATCGTTGCTTTGGTGATGATTGGGAAAAACAAAAAGCAGATGGACGAGATTTGAACGCATCTCAACTGGGAGCATCCCAATTTTTTGAAAAATACCCGGCGACTAGAAGTCGCAGCTACACGAACATAGCCTGCCTACGCAGGCTGCAATTATAGTAGTTCTCGGTTGTGTCCAATACGTACCCCAACCCCACCCCTTAATCCCCTAAGCGCACGCGCTTAGGGGAGGTTTTGCGTCAGCAAAGCCGGGGTGGGGTTCCGACTGTATTGCAATCGAGTCAGAAGTGCTATAGTCCGCGCAGGCGGACTTAGTTTGTCTAGCCCCAGACTTCCAGTCTACGGGGATTTTAAACTTCCACTAAAGGATGAGATGCGTCGCTGTGCAACTGTCCCTTATGTGTTATTTGCGATCGCGTAGCGGCTGCTTTGCAGCATCGCTCTCACGTTTGTGGTTAATGGGTTCTCATTAATAAGCAACGTTGAAACGTATTGAACAAACGCTTTAATGTTCTCTATGGATGGAGAAAGGTTAATAAGCAACGTTGAAACGTATTGAACAAACACTTTGATGTTCTCTATGGATGGAGAAAGGTTAATAAGCAACGTTGAAACGTATTGAACAAACACTTTGATGTTCTCTATGGATGGAGAAAGGTTAATAAGCAACGTTGAAACGTATTGAACAAACGCTTTAATGTTCTCTATGGATGGAGAAAGGTTAATAAGCAACGTTGAAACGTATTGAACAAACACTTTGATGTTCTCTATGGATGGAGAAAGGTTAATAAGCAACGTTGAAACGTATTGAACAAACGCTTTAATGTTCTCTATGGATGGAGAAAGGTTAATAAGCAACGTTGAAACGTATTGAACAAACGCTTTGATGTTCTCTATGGATGAGAACAAACAATTTTTGTGAGAACGTGAATTTGAAGAGTGCGTAGAACCCCCCACACTCCCCACCCACTTGTGAGAAATCCGGGTGTAGTTGCGTAAGTCCTGGTCAAGATAAACAAAAAGTAAGGTTTATCATTAAATCTGCAACAATAATTTTAGAGAAAACTGTCACGATTACGTAATTAACTAGACTGAAAAATCAAGGTTGTGGTTATGCGATTCTCCCAACTACCCAGGTCTATTCGACAACTCGGAACCCATGTATTAGCCATAATTTTAGGAGTTGTACTAACTGTTGGCACTCTCCAAGTGTCACCTTCCCAAGCTGACCCAGCACCTAAACAAGTGACAAATGACACATCACAACTTATTGCTCAAAAGCAATCACCAGCAACAGCAGCTATTGGTAACAGCAGTTTTGTGACTGCGGCGGTGAATCGTGTGGGTGCGGCTGTAGTGCGGATTGATACTGAGCGTACAGTTACCCGTCGTCTACCTGATATTTATGATGACCCGTTTTTCCGCAGGTTCTTTGGTGAAACTTTACCCCAACAGTTACCCCCGGAACAATTACGCGGTTTAGGTTCTGGTTTCATTATTGACAAAAGTGGCTTTGTTATGACTAATGCTCACGTGGTGGATAATGCTGATAAAGTCACAGTCCGCCTTAAAGATGGACGCACTTTTGAGGGCAAAGTCCAAGGTGTGGATGAAGTCACCGATTTGGCTATAGTTAAGATTAACGCTGGTGGTGATTTGCCTGTAGCGCCTTTGGGTTCTTCTTCTAATGTCCAAGTCGGAGACTGGGCGATCGCAGTTGGTAA
The DNA here is from genome assembly GCA_019359115.1 of Pelatocladus maniniholoensis HA4357-MV3. Taxonomy (GTDB): domain Bacteria; phylum Cyanobacteriota; class Cyanobacteriia; order Cyanobacteriales; family Nostocaceae; genus Pelatocladus; species Pelatocladus maniniholoensis. The sequence goes on along the minus strand of JAHHHW010000143.1, from coordinate 117,907 downwards.
TCCCTTGGGATTTGACAACACCGTCACCTTGGGAATTGTCAGCACCCTCAGACGTTCTAGCGCCCAAGTTGGTATCCCTGACAAACGTTTGGACTTTATTCAAACTGATGCTGCAATTAACCCTGGAAACTCTGGGGGACCATTGTTAAATGATCGAGGTGAAGTCATCGGTATTAACACAGCAATTCGTGCTGATGCAATGGGGATTGGTTTTGCTATTCCCATCGACAAAGCCAAACAAATCACAGCTCAACTGCAACGCGGTGGTAAAGTCGTTCATCCTTACTTGGGTGTGCAAATGGTAAGTCTCACATCCGAGTTAGCCAAAGAAAGCAACAATGATCCCAATTCTCAGTTCCTCATTCCAGAAGTAAACGGAGTTTTGGTCATGCGGGTTTTACCTAATTCTCCAGCTGCTACAGCAGGTATCCGACGCGGAGATGTGATCACCCAAATCGATGGACAAGGAATTACTAGTGCTGAACAGTTGCAAAATCTTGTGGAAGACACTCGCATCGGCCAGGTGTTACAGGTGAAAGTCCAACGCGGAAATCAGACACAGCAATTATCAATTCGCACAGCTGAATTGAAGGGTGCTTCGTAATTTATAGCGCTTCTCGGTTGTGTGCAGTACGCTGCGCCCAGACATTACATGTAACGTCTCTACATTGTTTGTGGCGGTGTATTTGATTCAAATGAGAACTGCTATAGTTACTAGCTGGTTGTTGGTTGTTGGTTTTTATAAACAGCAAACAACAACCTATAAACTTATTTTTTTGCTAAAAATTGACGCAAACTTAGTAAATTTAAACTTTGTCCTAAAGCAAGTGGCAAAATTGAGATTCCTTCTAGGCGAGATTGTACCCAACCTTCTCCCCAGTACCATTCGTGAAAACCATCAATTCCTTGACTTAGGATTAAGCGCAGACGATTGGAATCTGCGACATCGACTTGATGGTGAATTGCGACTGGACCAAATCGAGTTGTAAACTGAAATCCTGGATGTAATTGTTCTGGCATTCCGGTGGAAAGACGACCAGATACTAGCCATTTTTCTAGTTGTGCAGGACGCAGCAGACTGTCACTAATAGCAGTTGCTGGTGCTTCTATTTCTATTCTGAGTTGAGTTTTTTGAAAATTACCTAGCATTGTTAAGGTGATCGCTTTTTCTTTAGTTTGACATGCATCTGCCAGAGGTAGCGATCGCACACTTAGGAACTTTTCCAAGTCAAAAATATCTAATTGCAAGGGACGAGGGAAAGAGGGAAAGTCACTTGTGGTTGGTACGGTTATTATCATCTTTGTTTTACATATTTAGTCACTTTTGATCAAGCTATGAATTTAAAATAAAGAAAGTAAATTTGTAAAGAAATGTAAGGATTTTCATGGCGGATCAATTAATTCGCGCTACAGCAGCCGATGGTGGAATTCGTGCAGTCGGTGCAATCACTACTCGTCTGACAGAAGAAGCACTCCAGCGCCATCAGATGTCTTATGTAGCAACAGCTGCCTTGGGTCGGACTATGACAGCTGGCTTGTTGATGGCATCCAGCATGAAGCGAACTGGCTCTAGGGTCAATATCCGAGTCAAAGGTAATGGTCCTTTGGGTGGTATACTCATAGATGCAGGTCTAGATGGCACAGTGCGTGGCTATGTAGGCAACCCGGCGGTGGAACTACCCCCCAATGCTAAAGGCAAGTTAGATGTCGGTGGTGCAGTTGGTGATGGCTTTCTTTATGTAGTACGCGATATTGGTTACGGCTACCCCTACTCTAGTACCGTTGAACTTGTTTCTGGTGAAATAGGAGATGACGTGGCTCATTACCTGGTAACATCAGAACAGACGCCTTCAGCGTTAGTATTAGGTGTATTTGTAGAACCAAGTGGAGTGACCGCAGCAGGTGGTCTACTAGTACAAATTTTGCCTAAAGCAGCTAGGGATGAAGCTTTAATAGAAACTTTAGAATCACGAGTTGCAGCTTTAAGCGGGTTTACACCTCTGCTGCAAGCTGGTAAGTCTTTAACAGAAATTTTTCAAGACTTGCTGGGAGATATGGGAGTGTCGTTATTTCCCGAAACTCAAATGCTACGTTTCCACTGTGCTTGCTCTTTTGATCGGGTTTTAGGAGCGCTGAAAATGTTGGGAGAAGAAGAATTGCAAGACATGATTATAAAAGATAATGGCGCAGAGGCAACTTGTGATTTTTGTGGCACAGTTTACCAGGCAAGTAGTGACCATTTAGCTCAATTAATCGTTGATTTGCAAGCAGAATCATCTGCTACCAGATAAACGTATAAAATCATCCTGGATTGAGAGGGTAGTAATGATATCTATGGAGATAGAACGATGCAAGAGGTAGATTTTTCTTGGTGAGAAAGTTACCATGGCAACAGCATAGTTGCGATTCAGAGCAAATCGCTATTAAACTACTTTGGTGTGAGAGATGACAGAACGGGATATTCCAGAAAGTTGGTCACTAGGCAAAGCCAGAGAGCCAGATATAACGACAAGATTATCCCGCTCAGGGCAATTAAATGAGACTAAAATGTCTGGTGTACCACCTGCCGACTCTAGCTCCAAGTCTGTGAAGCAGTCAAAACCAAACACTTATGAACAACTACCTCCCAGTGGTCGTGGTTCTGGAAAAGTGCCACGCTGGTTAAAAAGCTGGGTTTTGTGGGCGCTAGTGTTAACATTAGTACCCGGAAGTATAGCATTTATGGCAACCTCAATGCTGTTAAAGTTGCCATCTGCCCCAAATTGTCCATCTATTTTTTGGCCTTTGGCTAGTGCATCAGTACGCTTACATTGCGCTCAACTAGCCGCTTCTAAGCAAACTGTCAAAGACTTACTGCAAGCGATCGCCCTGGTGAAACAGTTACCAGAAAGCCATCCTTTGCGATCAGAAATAGACCGTCTCCTAGAACAATGGTCACGCGATATTTTAAAGTTAGCTGATGAAAGTTTCCAACAAGGCAAATTAGAGCAAGCGATCGCCACTGCTAGACAAATCCCTGAAGACATGGCTGCTCATAAATTAGTCAGAGAGCAAATTACCGATTGGGAGAAAATTTGGTCAGAAGCAGAAGGTATTTACCAACAAGCAGAAAATGAAATGCGCGAACAGCACTGGCACGACGCATTTATGGCTGCTGCTAAATTACTACGAGTAGATAATAAATATTGGTCAAGTATCAAATACGATCAATTAAATAGATTGATTACAACCGCACGAGAGGATGGCGAGAAACTGGCAAAAGCAGAAAATCTCGCCCAAAGCCGTAGCATAGATAATTTACTCAAAGCGATTAAAATTGCAGAATCAATCCAAAAGGAAAGTTACGTTTATCAAAAAGCTCAAGAAGCAATTCCCCAATTTGGACGGACAATGCTAGAGTTGGCACAGAAAAGACTAGATGATCGTGATGCCGATCAAGCCATCTCTATTGCTCAACAAATTCCTTTGAGTACAGGGTTACAGTCAGAAACAGAGGACTTCGTTGCGATCGCCGAAGCTCAAAGAAATGCTTGGATTGGTACTGTTGCAGGTTTAGAGACAGCAATTAGCCAAGCTCAACAAATTGACCCATCAAGAGCAGTCTACGACAAAGCACAACAGTTAATTGCCTTTTGGCAACTGGAAATTGAAGATGTCTCTAAACTTGAAAAAGCACGGACACTGGCGAGTCAAGGAACAATCAATGATTTAACAGCAGCTATTGCCGAAGCACAACAAGTTCCTCAGAACAACCCGCGCGGGGAAGAAGCAAGAGCAGAAATCAATGGTTGGGTTGGTCAAATACAGACTATCGAAGATAGACCTTATTTAGAACGCGCTGAAGAAATCGCTTTGTTAGAAGATACCAACTCTTTGCAAGCAGCGATCGCTGAAGCTAACCAAATTCGTCGAGGACGAGCATTATATAGAGAAGCACGCCGGAAAATTGCCACTTGGACAGCGAAGATAGAGCGTATAGAAGACCAACCTTATTTGGATCAAGCGCGAGAACTAGCTAGGAGTGGGAACCTTCCGGCTGCTATTAACGTTGCTCAACAAATAGCTTCAGGTAGGGCGCTATCTGGTGAAGCACAAGCCGCTATAGATGATTGGCGATCGCAAATTCGCGCACGAGAAAACTGGAAGAGAGCGCGAGAAGTGGCATTAACTGGTACTCCCCAAGCTCTAGCAGAGGCAATTAGATTAGCCAATCGCGTGCCTCGTAGTAATATTTTAAGTAGTGATACGAGCATTGCGATCGATCAATGGAGTCAGCAAATATTGGATATAGCACGCTCTCAAGGTGAGTCTGATATTTCCAGAGCAATTGAAACAGCCAAGCTAATTCCACGCAATTCGGCTGCTTATGATGCTGCACAAGAACAAATTCGTAGTTGGCGCGAATTTCTCAATCCTACACCTGCACCAGAGCAACAATTTGACCCATTATTACCAGCAAGAATTCGACCGCAGCAGTAAAAATAGATGTAATACAGTTTCCTTAAGGTAAAGTTATTTGAGATGGGAGGGGAGACGGGGAACAAAAGTGAAGAGTCTTGCTTATGCAAATCTTATTAAAAGTGCATAGGTGTAGGGTATGGACTCCTAAAAAACACGTCCTTACACCTTTTTCTGTAAAATCAGAAATCTAACATAATTAGGTTGAATTCAAACATACACGTTATAAAAATGATTTAATTGCTAGTTAGAAAATTTAAAAACTTTCCTGCCAACTTAAATCCGGCACGGATTACTTAATAATGAGCTATGATTTTTCACTAGAAAGTAATAATATGACCAAGGGTTTATTCTCGTTTTACCTGGTCGGGGAAACTCATGCGGCAAAAAAATAAAATTGCTTGCAGAATAACCTATTTTACTCTGATTGTGATAAATATAGCCTGCCACTGGCTGCAATATCAATAAAATTCTTGAATTTTTATATAGAGGCAATAATGACTAACATTACTAACTTTAATAAAAAAAACAATCAAAATCAAGCATTGCGACATCCATCCCCATATCATGAACAAAATTTTACCCAGATAGATAATCAAGATACAGACATTGAAATACCAGATTTTTCGGAAGAAAGTGCTATTTGTAACATTTCAAATCGCGGTCGTATAGTTGTTTTGATTGATGGTTCCAACCTGTTTTATGCAGCTTTGCAATTAGGGATCGAAATTGATTACTCCAAACTACTTTCTCATCTCGTAAAAGACGGCAAATTGCTGCGTGCTTTCTTTTATAGTGGAGTTGACCGCACCAACGACAAACAACAGGGTTTTTTGTTATGGATGCGTCGTAATGGATATCGTGTAGTAACCAAAGATGTAGTTCAGTTTCCTGACGGTTCTAAAAAAGCCAATTTAGAAGTAGAAATTGCTGTAGACATGCTGACTTTGGCTTCCCATTGCGACACTGTGGTTTTAGTGAGCGGAGATGGAGACTTAGCTTACGCTGTCAATGCAGTTTCCTATAAAGGAGTGAGAGTAGAAATTGTCAGTTTGCACTCAATGACTAGCGAAAGTCTAATTAACTATGCCGACTGTTTTATTGATATCGATAGCATTAAAGAAGAAATTCAAAAAGTTTCTAATACTAGCTATATGTAGTTAGTAGTAATTGGTCATCGGTCATTAGTAATTGGTGTTTATTCTCTCCCTTGTCCCCCTATTTCGTCTGAAAAATATTCTGTACCATTTTTTTATCTGTATTTGCAGCAGCTGTGTCCAGTTGTGCAATCTCATGAGAGTTGAGTAACCAACCTAAAGCACCAATATTATCTTGCGCCTGTTCTGCACTCTTGGCTCCTGGGATGGGAATTGCTCCTTTGCAAATGCACCAGTTGAGAGCTACTTGGGACATAGTTTTATTTCGAGATTGAGCGATCGCTTGCAAACACTCTAAAAGCGATCGCACTCCTGGTAATAACTGCCTAAATAATAGTCCCCGGATACCTTTGGGAAACGGGCCTTGCTCAGAATATTTACCTGTTAATATTCCCAACGCCAAAGGACTGTAAGCAATTAATTTAATCCCCAGTTCGTCACAAACCTCTTTAATCCCCAGTTGGGTGACAGGATAAGTAGATAATAATGAGTATTGAACTTGCAGAGTCGCAATTGGTATTCCTCGTTCTGCAAATTTTTTATGCACCTGTTTGAGCCGTTTCGAGCCGAAATTAGATAAACCTACTCCTTTAACCAAACCTTGCTCATAGAGATCCGCTAAACCATTCAACAGCGCTCCTTCTTGCCAAGGAGCATAATTAGCTGTAGACCAGTGCATTTGTACTAAATCTACATTTTTTCCCAAGCGTTCAGCAGAAGCTTGACAAGCTCGCACCATCGATTGGCGTGTTAATCTCCAAGGATAAGCAGCAAGTTTTGTAGCAATGCAAATATTTTCTTTATTTATACCTTGATATTCTTGAGTAAATTTTCCCAAAAGTAACTCACTACGACCATTTAATTTCCCCGTTCCGTAAGAGTCACCCGTATCAAATAAAGTTACACCATTACTCACGCAAAGGTTAAAAACTGCTTGTAATTGGTGATCCATACTTTCATCGTATCCCCACAGCAGCCGATTGCCCCAGGCCCAAGTTCCACAACCCATTGTTGGTAGAAAAAGTTTTTGGTTATACATGTTACAGTTGTCAGTTATTCAGTGAGTCGAGTGACGGGGTTGAAATTCTTCGATGAGTTCGCTGTTTACTGAATCTAAATAAAAAGTTCTTCCAAAATTCATTATTAAATAATTTAATACATTGAATAAACTTATGCCTGGATTAAGTATTTCCCCTTTATGCGAAAGTGATACTAGGCACTACTGAGCTAGTAGCTGCGTCAACTATTTCACTGTGCTAAGTCTGCTTCAGTTTCACAAGACGAGCAGTAACTCGATTCGCACGGAATGAACAACTACTGATTAACCAGTTCGTAGACACGATGGCTAGTAAATTTCATCAACCAAGCAGACGATCGCACATGTGGGTAGATAAAAAATCACACAAATATCATAGTTGGTGGCCTCTTGGCAGGCGATCGCTGAAATTTCTTCTCCCACTACTTTTTTTAATATCATTCTTGACGGTATCTTTAGGTAGCAACCTTAACTTCGCAACAGCACAGGTTCCTCGTCAGGAAATTCGTGGTGTGTGGATGACCAACAATGACTTTAACACTCTTAAAGATCGTGCCAAAGTCGAAAATGCCGTTAGCCAATTACGGGATTTGAACTTTAACACCATCTATCCTGTGGTGTGGAATTCTGGTTATGTCATGTATCCCAGCGCCGTTGCTAAACGCGAAGGTATTCAACCCTTTGTATTGCGAGGCTCAGACGGACATGATATCTTAGCAGACTTAATTAACCAAGCCCATCGCAAGGGACTGCTTGTGATTCCCTGGTTTGAGTTTGGTTTCATGGCCCCCCAGATGTCGGAATTAGCCATGAATCATCCAGATTGGTTTACCCAAAAAAAGGATGGTAGCCAAACTTCTATCAGTGCTGCGGGTGAGGTGATGTGGCTTAATCCCTTTCATCCCAAAGTCCAAGAATTTATCACTAATCTCGTGGTGGAAATCGTCACTCAATACGATGTCGATGGTATTCAGTTTGACGATCACATGAGTTTACCCCGCGAATTTGGCTACGATAAATATACAACTGCCTTGTATACTCAGGAAACTAAAAAGAACCCACCTAGTAATCCTGAAGATCAAGCATGGATGCGCTGGCGGGCAGATAAAATCACAGCCTTTATGGTACAACTCAATCAAGCTGTCAAAGCCAGAAAACCTGGAGCAATTTTCTCTGTTTCCCCCAACTACTACGACTTTGCTTATAAATTCCAGTTGCAAGATTGGCTAGCTTGGCTCGATCAAAATATTGTTGATGAGCTAATCATGCAAGTTTATCGTTCCAATTTGCAAAGTTTCGTCGCCAAGATTTCCCGTCCTGAAATTCAACTCTCACAACAAAAAATACCAACTGGCATTGGTATTATGACAGGGTTGCGAAATAATCCAGTGCCGATACAACAAATTAATTCCCAGGTACGAGCCGCCCAAGAACGCGGTTTAGGTGTAGCTTTCTTTTATTACGAAAGCCTGTGGGAATATGCACCCGAACCACCAGACAAGCGACAAGCTGCATTTAGAACTTTATTTGTAAATCCTGCACTCCGCGCCAGAGTTGAATAACCATTAGAAGCCACAATCAACACTCAACAGTGAGTGACAATATTTGGATGAAGTAGAGCTTTATCAGTGTTTATCTATGTGCATCGGTGTTCGCCAACACCACACCCAATACGGTTCGGATAGGGAGCATCCCAATTTTTTCAATATACCGCGCTTGGGTTTAAACCGTTAGCGATTTCAATCACAGGCGGGTTTTTTGAACATTTGGGATGCTCCCGTTCGGATAAGACAAATCGATTGACATTTAAACACTGTAGAGACGTTGCACTGCAACGTCTCTACATGTCCAAAAATTTAAAGTATTTCTGTTTGTAAATCGCCATAACCGACAAACGCCAACTTTTCCCCTATTTTCATTTTTTCAACACATACAGCCAGCCATACTAAAGCTGCTGCATAGCCAACCAACACATCAGTAGGCCAGTGTACACCGAGATACAACCTGGTCAAACCGATCGCACTAATTAAGCCAGCAGTCAAAGTAAAAATCAGCCGTTTATGTTGAGGAAATTGCTTGGCTAAGGTGTAACCAATAAAACCATAAATCACCATTGATACCATAGCGTGTCCGCTAGGAAAGCTGTAGTGACCCACATTTACCAGATGATCCCACAATGCTGGACGCGCTCTACAAAATAGTTCTTTGAGGAAAATATTCAAGCCGATCGCACCAACTGCGGCCATACCCAAGCTGGTTGCTTCTCCAGAACGTTGATTGTATACTGATTTAGTTGCCAATCCCAGACAAAGCAACAGTAAAAAAAGCGGATCACCTAAAAAAGTGATACTAAGCATGATCCGATTTAAAACTGGCGTATGCAATTTTTGAATTGTTAGTAAAATTACTTCGTCTAGCTTATATCTATGTAGCAATACGGTGCTTAAAATAAGAATGGAAATAGTCCCCGAAACCAAAGCAAGCTCACTACCTGCTTTTTTTAATTGTTTCTGCACAGGTGTCGTCAAAATAGGTAAATTCTTGTTTTGAGCTAGTTTTCTGTTCTGTTTGCTGTAATCTACGACAATTTCTTGGATAAGCCAGGCGATCGCATCTGCAATAATCTCAGGATCAAAAAGCACTAGCACATTTCCAGTCACAGGATTAGCACGAACTTGTGTAACAATTTTTTCCTCTGATAATTTAGATTCCAGGTATGTTTTGAAACTTGGTGAATCATACAATCCACTTACCTTATATCTAGCTCTACCTTTGACAGCAGTGTGTATCGCTCGGATCAAAGAATTACCAGTGGAAAAATTAACAGAATTGCCCATTTTTAGAGATTGGAGATCGGGGATTGGGGAGTGTGGGGTAATAGCTCAAGTCAGAGAAATCTGACTGGACAGTGTTTGAGTCAGTTTTAACGGACTTATGCTATATGACTTTAGCACTCATCAAGAAGACTTATGTGGAGACATTTGACCGATAATTCCGAGCAGGGTACAATCCCCCAGATTTATCTGTGGAATCGAGCCACTCATCCAAAATCCAAAATCGGTTGACATCAGATTTACCTATGGGGTCAATCCAAAATCCAAAATCCAAAATCGGTTGACATTAGGTGGGAATACACGATACACAAAGCTTAATGGTTGTGTAAGTTTGTTTCAATGCAAAGTTTTTTAAATATCGAGTTTCATCAGCATAAGGAGAGATGGACATGGATGCCAATTTGATCGTATCCAACATCCTGAATCCACCAGTCTTGTTTTTTTTCCTGGGGATGACTGCTGTTTTTGTCAAGTCTGATTTGGAAATTCCTGCACCCATACCCAAACTTTTTTCGCTTTATCTGCTGTTTGCGATTGGTTTTAAGGGAGGGGTTGAACTCATCAAAAGCGGCGTCACCCAAGAAGTAGTACTGACGCTTTTCGCCGCAATGCTGATGGCTTGCGCTGTACCGATTTATACGTTTTTTATTCTGAAGCTGAAACTGGATACTTACGATGCAGCAGCTGTTGCAGCCACTTATGGCTCTATCAGTGCTGTCACTTTTATCACAGCCAGCGCCTTTTTGAATGAACTGGGTATTACTTTTGATGGCTACATGGTAGCAGCTTTGGCTCTGATGGAATCGCCAGCGATTATTGTTGGTTTGATTTTAGTGAATTTATTCACGACTGATGGTAAGCGGGACTTTTCTTGGCCGGAAGTTTTAAGAGATGCGTTTCTCAATAGTTCAGTTTTTCTTTTAGTTGGTAGTCTGGTGATCGGATTCTTAACAGGAGAACACGGTTGGCAGGTTTTAGAACCCTTTACTCAGGGAATGTTTTATGGCGTTCTCACTTTCTTTTTATTAGATATGGGGTTAGTTGCAGCCAGAAGAATTAAAGACTTGCAAAAAACCGGAATTTTTCTGATCTCATTTGCCATACTAATTCCCATCGTCAATGCAGTGATTGGGTTAGCGATCGCCAAAGTAATTGGTATGGCTGAAGGAGATGCACTTTTATTTGCTGTGCTGTGTGCAAGTGCTTCTTATATAGCTGTCCCAGCAGCGATGCGATTAACCGTTCCAGAAGCAAATCCCAGTCTGTACGTTTCCACTGCTTTAGCAGTCACATTCCCGTTTAACATTATTGTGGGAATTCCGCTATATCTCTACGGAATTAACCTATTTTGGAGGTAATGTTATGCACCTAGTCAAAAAAATAGAAATTATTGCTAACTCTTTTGAACTGGCTAAAATCTTGGAGAGCTTGGACAAATCAGGTATCCATGGTCACATTGTGATTCGTAATGTTGCTGGTAAGGGATTACGAGGAATGGCTGAAGATTTGGACATGACGATGCTTGATAATGTTTACATTATTGCTTTCTGTCTGCCAGAACAACTCAAGTCAGCCATAGAAAATATCAGACCAGTACTTAATAAATTTGGCGGAACCTGTTACGTTTCAGATGTCATGGAAATCCGCTCATTAAAATGTGTTGCGTCGCTGTAAAAAACTGTACATGCAAGGAAGCGTTTCATGGAACGTCGTGACTTTTTAAAGTGGGGAGCAATTGGGGGATTTGGTTTAGTGGTAACTGCTGGTGATTTATTATGGCAGATTGAACAAGTTCAAGCCGCCGAATTACCCCCAAAGGCTCCTGTTTCTCTTGATCCAGATGCTGCATTGCAAAAGCTGATGGCGGGAAATCAGCGCTTTGTGAAGCATCAACCCCAATATCCCGATCAAACTCAGGCTCGGTTACAGGAAGTTGCTCAAGCTCAACATCCATTTGCAACTATTTTAAGTTGTGCAGATTCGCGAGTCCCGGCGGAGATTATTTTTGATCAGGGTATCGGCGATATCTTTGATGTTCGCATTGCGGGAAATATTGCCACACCGGAAGCAACTGGCAGTATTGAATATGCAGCTGCTTTGTTAAATACCCCTTTGCTGATGGTATTAGGTCATGAGCGATGTGGAGCAGTTACCGCCGCCGTCCAAAATGAATTGTTACCTGGTGATATTAGCACCTTTGTCAAAGCAATTAAACCAGTTGTGCAGAAGTTCAAAGATCAATCCGGCGATCTGGTTGACAAAGTTGTTGTAGCGAATGTTCATTATCAAATTGAACGGTTAAAGCGATCGCCCCTGTTATCTGAGCGCTTACAGTCTGGTAAATTGAAAATCGTCGGTGGTCGTTATGATTTAGATACCGGAAGCGTGGGGATTATCACTTAAAATTACAAAACCTTGGTAGGGTGCGTTATGGACATTTGTCCATAACGCACCGCAAATCATTAATTAAATCCACTAGACATATCCTAAAAAGAATATAAAACCCTTGTGCAGTCAGGGTCGATACCTCATTTCTGGAGATGTCTACTAATAAAACCTCATCCGAAATCTTGCCCACAGGAAATGAAGAGAAATACAATATACAGCCCTTGCTTTCGGCTGGATATTCCTGTTTGCTTAAAAATATTATTTATTTCTTAAGCCAATCTTAGACCGACAGCAGTGTATCTCCCATTTCCTGGCTCTGTCACCCATGCTCACCACTCTCCGCCCAACCAAAAAGCCTTCCCCTTTCATCCTTTATCCTTTAGCCTTCATCCTTTCTTTCCTCTTCTCTCTGGCTTGGGTAAATGCTGAAGAAACCCCGAAACCGCAAGATTGGCAGATTAACGGTATTGTATCTGCCCTTGATGACGGTCATGAGCAAGTCAAGGGATATGCTTTGCAACAAATAGGTAAATACAAGCTGCAAGACATTAAGAAAACCGAGGATATTGCCCAGAAAGCTGCTAATATCCTCAAGGATGAAAAGATAGACGCCTCAGTTCGTGCCAGTGCAGCCAGTGCATTGGGCAACTTAGGAGAAGCCGGGGCGAAATACGCACCTGATATTCTTAACTTCCTCAAGGATCAAAAGGAAGACGCACAAGTTCGTGCCAGTGCAGCCTATGCATTGGGCAACTTGGGAGAAGCCGGGGCAAAATACGCACCTGATATTCTCAACTTCCTCAAGGATGAAAAGGTAAACGCCGACGTTCGTGGCAATGCAGCCAGTGCATTGGAGAACTTGAAAGAAGCCGAGGCGAAATACGTACCTGATATTCTCAATTTCCTCAAGGATCAAAAGGAAGACGCACAAGTTCGTGCTAGTGTAGCCTATGCATTGGGGAAATTGGGAGAAGCCGGGGCGAAATACGCACCTGATTTGGCTAACATCCTCAAGGATCAAAAGGCAGACGTACTAGTTCGTGCTAGTGTAGCCTATGCATTGGGGAAATTGGGAGAAGCCGGGGCGAAATACGCACCTGATTTGGCTAACATCCTCAAGGATCAAAAGGCAGACGTACAAGTTCGTGCTAGTGTAGCCTATGCATTGGGGAAATTGGGAGAAGCTGGGGCGAAATACGCACTTGATTTGGCTAACATCCTCAAGGATCAAAAGGCAGACGTACTAGTTCGTTGCGAAGCAGCAAGAGCATTGGGAAACTTGGAACAAGCCGCTAAATACGCACCTGATATTCTTAACTTCCTCAAAGATCAAAAGGTTAACACAATAGTTTGTGACCAAGCAACCAGTGCATTGGGCAATCTGGGAGAAGACGGTGCTCAATACGCACCTGATATTCTTGACTTCCTCAAGGATCAAAAGGTTGACGCACAAGTTCGTGCCAGTGCAGCCTATGAGGCATTGACGAACTTGGGACAAGCCGGAGCTACTAAGTACGCACCTGATATTCTTAACTTCCTCAAAGATCAAAAGGTTGACGCACAAGTTCGTGCCAGTGCAGCCAGTGGATTAGGGAACTTGGGAAAAGCCGGTGCTCAATACGCACCTGATTTGGCTAACATCCTCAAGGATCAAAAGGAAGACGCACAAGTTCGTGCTAGTGCAGCCAGTGGATTAGGGAACTTGGGAAAAGTCGGTGCTCAATACACACCTGATTTGGCTAACATCCTCAAGGATCAAAAAGTTGACGCACAAGTTCGTGCTAGTGCAGCCAGTGCATTGAGGAACTTGGAACAAGCCGCTAAATACGCACCTGATATTCTCAACTTCCTCAAGGATCAAAAAGTTGACGCACAAGTTCGTAGGGAAGCAGCTAGTGTATTAGGGAACTTGGAACAAGCCGCTAAATATGCACCTGATATTCTCAACTTCCTCAAGGATCAAAAGGTTGACGCCTCAGTTCGTGGCGATGCAGCCGAGGCGTTGAAGAGTATGAGACAACTGGAGTTGGCAGAGGTTGTTGTAGTTCTAAACTATATCTATGAGCCAAATCAGGGAAAGTTTGGGAATGAAGGAAAATTTGAATATTGGCGATTTTTAACCTATTTCCTCGGTGGCGGTACTGAAGATGTAAAAACTTTGCTGAAATGGGTTGGCAATCCGCCAGCACTTCCTGATCAAATAAAATACCAAGAGTGCAAGCAAACACTAGAAATCTTCCGTGATGCTTGGCAAGGAAGCCCAGGGCTAGAAAGATTCCAAAAAGATTTAGCCGATAAAATAGCCAATGTTGCCCAAAAAGTTGATTGGCAAATTAAGGATGTTAATTCACTTCAGACTCACCAAAAAAACCTCCAAGCTGCTGAATACACGACGCAAGCGGATGCGATGCAGAAAGCAATCAATAAAATTAAGGGTTGGCAATTGTTATTAAATACCAGAAATACCATTCTGTTTCACATTGTTTTTTGGCTCGCCCTGATTTTTGCCTACCCCAAATTTCCCCAAGTCCAAGCCATCTTCTTCTGGAACCCCTGGGTACGCCGGATTTTGGGCGTGGGTTATGTCGGCTTTCTCCTGACTTGGGTTCCGTTTTTACGCCGCAAGTTGTTTGAACCGTTTAAGTTTTCCCTATTAGCAGATGCGGGGTTAGATAATTTCCAAGACAAAGCCTATTTTCCTGAATCTCTGGTGAAGGTTCCGCCAAGTACCCCACCCCGCCTTACGGCACCCTTAGCAAGGGGAGGGGAAGGGGAGGGGTTTCTGTCGCCAGATATGCGCCCAATCACCCAAGCACTACCCAGCATCAACGGGCAAATTGTCTTAATCGGCGATTCTGGTTTGGGCAAATCAATGTTTCTGCGGCATTTGCTGAAACATTCCCAGCGCATTGTAGTTTTTTTGCCTGCCCAAAAGTGTGACAATGGCGTCATTGAAGCGATTCAGAAAAAACTCCACGGACAAGCACAAGACGCCCAATTTCTGAAAAATCTCATTTATAGTGGCGCCATTGATATCTGCATAGACGGACTCAACGAAATCACCGCCGACACACGGGCAAAAATCACCCAGTTTGTCGAGTACTATTTCCGGGGTAACATCATTATGACGACTCAACCTCTAGAGTGGATACCCCCCTCAACAGCCAAAATATATTACTTACAGCCCCTGGAACAAACACAAATTCACAAGTTTTTGATTTCCCGCCAACTGCGAATTCCCCAAAATGCCCAAGTTCAAGGCGCTGATTATGAAAAAGCCTGCGAAAAATATTTAGTAGAAATCCTTAAAAACCAGCAACCCTCCGAAGAATTAGCCGCAGTTCAACGCATTCTTTCCAACCCGATGGATTTGACAGTGGTTGCCCTGATGCTATCACAAGGTAAACAGCCAGATTTGTTTCACCTGCAAGAGCAACAGTATAAATTTATCGCAGCAGAATACCTGCAAGAATGGAATCAGGAATTTCCCCTCAAGAAATTTGCGGAAGCTGTGTATCAAATGCGGCTTCATGATCAACAAGCCCTACCAGCAGAGGAATTTTACCAAGTATTAATGTCGCTGGAAGACGCGAAATACAAAATGGTTGTCAGTCGCCAGTGGAAAGACGACAAAGGCGAAGCTCAGAAACAATACTACTTCCGCCATGATAAAATTATGGACTTTTTCCTGGTACAAAAGTTTCTCGGCAACAACACGGAAGCAGAAGCGCGTCTGATTGACCACATGGGCGATCCGCGATTTCGCGGTGTTTACTTCTTGTTAGCAACCTTGTTACCGTTAGATGAAGCTAAACAACTGCGAGAAAAATTAATCCAATACGCCGCCGATACGAAAGACCATACAGTTAGCGATACATTTGTGCAATTATTGCGAACCAAGATGTAGGGGATTGGGAATCGGGGAAAGGGTGTTTGCATAGGCGAGTGTTTGAACTGCGTTGACGCACCAAACGCACTATCATTGTCAATTGCGAATTGGAAGTAAACTACCCACACTGATTCGGAATACCAAATACAGTGTGGGCTTTTAGTAGCCCTGAAGAGTCTGTACTGAGATTACAGCACAAACCGTTCGAGCCTCTGGGACTGTTTATGGAAGTCACTTCGTGCCTACGTTTTTAACTCCTCATTCGACCGCTGACCTTTCAGGTACAGTGGGAGCCTCCTTGCGGAAATGGGTGACACGTGTGCATTTAGTTTAAATTCAACTATATTTAACAAAGTTAGGTAGTTTTATACTTTCGGTAGATGACAAATTAATTAAATTTAAGTCTTCAAAATATACACTCTCCATTAATGCCTCTGATTGTAGAAACAAAATACTTTTAGGAGGAAATATCTTACTTTTGATTGAGTGCAATTACTTAAATTATCCCAATATAAAAAATTAAATCATTTCAGCAAAGCAGCCATCATTAATCAAGCATTTTGTCAAACCCAAATAACTGTCTCAGATCTAATAAATTATTGTTTTTACCTTATTAATTACTCAGTGTTGGTGATTTCAAAATCGCAAGATTAGAACATTTTTAGCAAGAACAGGAAAGACAATTAGATCATTTTATTCGTAAACTAGGTTTGATAATTTACCTTTAGGTGGATTAGATATAAACTGCAAGATAGTATATTTTTGATGGGTTGTTGCATAATTAACCCAAAAACAACAGTAATTTCAATATCACTTATCTAGTTCTTGTTTAACGCATCCTTAATTTGTTTTTAGTCTCTGCTAATCATGACATCTCCGCAGCCTGACACTAAAGTTGAAAATTATCCTCCACAGACAGAAAGCCAGCCACCTCGCAAACAAAGACGGTGGCTTTGGTTATTGTTAGCTCTGATCGCCTTGACAGGAGGAGGGATTGCTGTTTGGCGTGTGTTTGCTTCAGAAAATCAAACACCTGCAAATACGAATGCAAATGCTCAACCCCCAGCAGTACCAGTGAAAGTATCTGCCGTTAAATCAGGCACAATTGAAGAAAGTTCAGAATATATCGCTACTATTGAATCGCGCCGTTCGGTGGCTCTGCAACCGAGAATTCAAGGTCAAGTTACTCAAATATTTGTCAGAGCAGGAGATCCAGTTAAAGATGGAGATCCGATTATTCAGGTAGACTCAAGAGAGCAACAAGCAGCAGTTAATAGTGTTAATGCTGCTGCACAAGCGGCGCGATCGCAAGTCGAAAATGCTAAAGCTACCCTGAGATCCTTAGAAGCAGATAGACAATCTTTTCTTGCAGATGTGAAATTAAATCAGCAAGATTACAATCGCTATGCCGATCTTGCCAACCAAGGAGCGGTATCTCAACAAACAAAAGAACAGTATGCTAATAGACTAGCTGTAGCCAGAGCCGCTCTCAACGCAAATGAATCCAAAATTAAAGCGCAACAAGCCGCAGTCGCCGAAGCCGAAAAATCTTTACAGCAAGCTTTAGCTAATACCAACCAACAACAAGTCCAACTCCAATACTACAGAGTCACAGCTCCCTTTGCTGGTACAGTCGGTGATATCCCTGTCAAATTAGGTGATTTCGTCAACACGTCTACACAGCTAGCTACCATTACTCAAAATCGACCTTTAGAAATAAATCTATCTGTACCCATAGAACGTGCATCTGAATTGCGTAACGGAATGCTAGTAGAACTGATTAATGCTCAAGGTCAGACTATTGGTACTAGTCGGGTATTTTTTATCTCTCCGAAAGCGAATAACGAAAATCGTATGATTCAGGTCAAAGCTCTGTATGACAATGAAAATAATAAGCTTAAAGCAGATGAATATATTCGTGCAAGAGTGATATTTAGTGAACGCTCAGGAGTAGTTATTCCAACATCAGCAGTTGCTCGTATAGCTGGACAAAACTTTGTCTTCATCGAGCAAACCCAAAAATCACCTCAAGGTAAGACCCAACTAGTAGCTAAACAAAAGCGTGTTGAGTTAGGCAATATCAAAGGTAATAACTACCAAGTATTGAAAGGATTACAACCAGGAGAAAGAATAGTTGTTTCGGGACTACTCAATCTTCAAGATGGAGCGGCCATTAATCCAGAATCCAAATAAAAATTAATTGATCATTGTTATTTATTGGTATTGGTTGTTAGTGCTTAGTCAAGTGTCAATGATCAATGGTCAAGTGTTAAGTATTTAAGTCTCACTAGTTATTCTCCCTAGTCCCCAATCCCCAATCCCCATTACCCCTTCGCCCCTAATCCCCACTCCCTTGGGGGGAGTGGGGGCCCCGAGTTCCCCTCCAGGGGACCCCTACCTTCCCCAATCCCCAATCCCTAGTCCCTGATCCCAATCCCCAATCCCCAATATGTTTGTCGATTTCTTTATCAGGCGACCTGTTTTTACCAGTGTCTGCGCTATTATCATTCTGCTAGTAGGCTCTATTAGCATTCCTACCTTACCTACAGAGCAGTATCCAGAAATTAGTCCGACTCAAATCCAAGTTACTGCTAACTATGTTGGTGCTAGTGCTGAGGTAGTAGAAAACACCGTTACGACAATTTTAGAACGGCAGATTAACGGTGTTGAAGGCATGAAGTACATGACTTCTAGTAGCAGTAATAATGGTACTAGTACGATTACAGTCACATTTGATGCATCACGAGACCCGGATATTGCTGCCGTCGATGTGCAGAATCGTGTATCTTTGGCTGAACCACAGCTACCAGAACCAGTCACGCGAACAGGAGTCAGCGTTAGTAAACAATCAAATAACATCCTGTTAGCGATGGGCTTATACAGTGAGCAAGGAGAATATGACACTGTATTTTTAAGTAATTACGCCGATCTTTACTTATCAGATGCTCTCAAAAGAATCAAGGGTGTGAGTGAAGCACGAATTTTTGGTGAACGCCGTTACGCGATGCGTTTGTGGCTTGATCCAAACCGCCTTGCAAGTCGTGACCTTACTGCTCAGGATGTGATTGATGCTTTGGATGAACAAAACCTGCAAGTGGGTGCTGGACAAATTGGTCAGCAACCATCACCAGAAGACCAAATGTATCAAATTGACCTACGTGCCATTAGTAGGCTCACAGATCCATCCGAATTTGAAAATATAGTGATTAAAACCAGTCAAGATGGATCACTAATTAAGCTCAAAGATGTAGGAAGAGCAGAACTAGGAGCAGAAAGTTACAATTCTTTCTTGCGATTTCGAGGTCAAGATGGCGTAGGGATTGGTATATTTACCATTCCAGGAAGTAACGTACTCGACATTGCCAAAGCGGT
Source organism: Pelatocladus maniniholoensis HA4357-MV3 (assembly GCA_019359115.1). Classification (GTDB taxonomy): domain Bacteria; phylum Cyanobacteriota; class Cyanobacteriia; order Cyanobacteriales; family Nostocaceae; genus Pelatocladus; species Pelatocladus maniniholoensis. Next base: position 98,773 of record JAHHHW010000143.1, on the reverse strand, counting down.
TAAAGCCGAAATGGCGGTACTAGCTCAAAAATTTCCACCAGGGATGAAGTATCAAGTTGCCTTTGATACAACAAGTTTTGTGGAAGCTTCACTTTCAGAAGTGGTCTTGACTCTGTTAATGGCGATCGCTCTCGTTGTCCTGGTAATTTTTATTTTCTTACAGGATTGGCGTACAACCTTGATTCCTGTGATCACCATTCCTCTAGCATTAATTGGTACATTTGCCTTTGTCAAAGCCTTCGATTTTTCCATCAACACTTTAACTTTGTTTGGTTTGACCTTAGCAACAGGGATGGTTGTTGATGATGCGATCGTTGTCGTCGAAGATATTTCTCGCTTGATTCAGCAAGAAGGAATGACGCCGCGCCAAGCCGCAACTGCGGCTATGCATGAACTGTCTGGAGCTGTTATTGCTACTTCTTTGGTACTGATGGCTGTATTTGTCCCTGTCGCCTTTTTCCCAGGAGCCACCGGACAGATATATAAACAATTTGCTTTAACTATCGCCTTTTCAATTACTATCTCAACCTTTCTCGCCCTGACTCTCACGCCTTCTTTATCTGCCTTGCTGCTGCGTCGCCAACCAAGACAGCGTGGTATATTGGGCTGGCTGTTTGGTAAATTTAACTCGTTCCAAGACTCGATGCGAAGAGGGTACGAGTGGTCACTCAACCGTCTAGTTAGGATCAAAGCAATTGTAATTGGGCTATTTATTCTCTCCTTGGGATTAACTGCTTGGCTATATATCTCCGTCCCCACATCATTTCTCCCCGATGAAGACCAAGGTTACTTCATTACAATTGTGCAAGGGCCAGAAGGGGTTTCTCTCAACTACACTAGCAAAGTGATGCGCCAGGCAGAAGAAGAAATTCTGAAATTGCCGGAAGTTGTTGGTACTTTTGCCGTAGGTGGATTTAGTTTTAGTGGTAGCACCGCTAACAATGGCGTAATATTTACAACCCTTAAACCTTGGGACGAGCGCAGCCGACCAGTCCAAGCAATCATAGGTAGTTTAATGGGTAAATTATCAGGCATTACCGAAGCCAGAGTTTTGCCAGTTAATCCGCCAACGATTCGGGGTTTAGGTAGTTTTAGCGGTTTCCAATTTCAGCTACAAGATAGAGGAGGTAACAGTGGCCTAGACACCATGCTGCAAGTCTTAGGTCAATTACTTGGGCGTGCAAATCAAGTACCAGACTTGCAAAAACCTGTGTACACCACATTTGCTGCGAATACGCCGCAAATTTTAATTGAAGTAGATCGTAGTCGGGCTAAAGCTCTACAAGTAGATGTTGACGAAGTATTTAATACTCTCCAGAATTACCTGGGTTCGCGCTACGTCAACGACTTTAATTTTGAACGGCGGACTTATCGAGTTTACGTCCAAGCAGATGCTCAATTTCGCTCTAATCCAGAAGATATCGGCAAATTATATGTCCGCTCTGCCGATGATCAAATGATTCCTTTGAGTGACTTGGTTAAACTCACCCCTACAACCGGAGCGCAAACAATCAATCATTACAACTTGTTCCGCTCAATTGAAATCAACGGTTCAGCAGCTCCTGGAAAAAGCTCCGGTCAAGCAATCCAAGCAATGGAGAATGTCGCCCAACAAGTTTTACCAGCGAGTTTTGGTTACGAATGGTCGGGGATAGCTCTGGAAGAAAAAACATCCGGTGGTCAAGCACCGATAATTTTTGGTTTGGGACTTGTCTTTGTTTTCTTGGTATTGGCTGCTCAGTACGAAAACTATGTTGACCCATTGATTATTTTGCTATCGGTTCCCCTAGCGATCTTTGGGGCGCTAGCAGCACAATCACTGCGGGGTTTAAATAATGACATCTTTTGCCAAGTTGGTTTGGTGATGCTAATTGGTTTGGCAAGTAAGAACGCCATTTTGATTGTAGAGTTTGCTAACCAACTACATGAACAAGGTACACCACTTGCCAAAGCCGCAGTGCAAGCTGCACAGGAACGTTTGCGACCGATTTTGATGACAGCCTTTTCCACACTCTTAGGGATTTTCCCCTTGGCAATTGCTACAGGTGCAGGTGCTGGTAGCCGTCAATCTCTGGGTACTGCGGTATTTGGTGGGATGCTTGTTGCTACGTTTTTGAGTTTGTTTGTAGTGCCAATTTTATATATCGTGATTGGCAGCTTACGCGATCGCCTTTTAAAACGCCGTCGTCCACCTCAACAACCACCACACCCCATAGAAGAAGTAGAAGAAGATGGTCGAGTTACGACCAAAACTTATTGATAGGGGATAAGGGATAAGGGATTCTCCTTACGGAGAATCCCCAATCCCGTTTCCCCGATCCCCAATCTCGTTTCCCCGATCCCCGTTCCCTCTGAAAAATGACACTAGTAAATACAATTTCTCATCTCACTATACCTGTGTTCGCAACCGCAACAGCATCAGACAGCAGTTCAGTGATGGCAGCAGTGCTGATTAGTTTAGTGGTGATTTACCTGGCGAGTATGATTGGAAGCGAAATTTGCGATCGCTTGAACATGCCACCAGTTTTAGGGCAACTCTTAGGTGGTCTGGTTGTGGGCATATCAGCCTTTCATTTGTTGGTATTTACTGAAGATGGAGGTGATTTTGGTGACTCGATTTTAATAAAGTTCTTGGTAGCCACTACAGGTTTAACCATAGATGGAGCATCAACCATATTTCAAATCGATAGTGAAGTTATTTCTGTTTTAGCAGAAATCGGTGTGGTAATTCTATTGTTTGAAATTGGTTTGGAATCAGATTTAAAAGAATTACTCAAAGTTGGGCCACAGTCAGCAATTGTAGCAATAGTAGGAGTTACAGCCCCCTTCGCTGGTGGTACTTTTGGGTTAATGTACTTGTTTGGCGTACCTGCTGTACCTGCAATTTTTGCTGGTGCAGCCCTGACTGCAACCAGTATTGGAATTACAGCCAAAGTCCTGTCAGAACTACAATATCTCAATCGCAAAGAAGGTCAAATTATTATTGGTGCGGCTGTTTTAGACGATGTACTTGGCATTATCATCTTGGCAGTGGTGGCGAGTCTAGCCAAAACCGGAGAAGTCGAAATAACAAATGTACTTTATTTAATTGTTAGTGCCGTAGCTTTCTTAGTTGGAGCAGTATTACTCGGTCGTCTTTTCAATCCCTATTTTGTCAAGATAGTCGATGAACTCAAAACCCGTGGTCAATTATTAATTCCTGCCCTGATTTTTGCTTTCGTTTTAGCATATATTGCTACAGCTATAAATTTAGAAGCAATTCTCGGAGCTTTTACGGCTGGCTTAGTATTAGCGGAAACACAGAAATGTCGAGCGCTCAAAGATCAAGTCTTACCAATTGCAGATATGCTCGTGCCGATTTTCTTTGTCGCTGTGAGTGCCAAAACTAACATTGCTGTCTTAAATCCATTTGTGCCTGAAAATCGTGAGGGCTTGATTATCGCTAGTTTCTTAATTTTGGTAGCAATTGTGGGTAAACTGGTCAGTGGCTTTACGGTATTTGGTTCAGAAGAAACTAACCGTTTAGCAATTGGTGTTGGTATGATTCCACGCGGCGAAGTCGGATTAGTGTTTGCAGGTATCGGCTCCACAAGTGGCGTTTTGTCTGGTTCTTTGGATGCTGCTATTATCGTGATGGTGATTTTGACAACCTTTTTAGCACCACCTTTATTATCATTTGTGTTTCAAAAACCAGTAATATCTCCTGTAATATCAAGTTCGGATAATTAGTCATGATACTAGTTGGTGCGATCGCCTAAATGAAAAATGGGCGTTGCTCAATAATGGAATGATTTAGCCCTATTTTGAACGAATTATTAATAGCTTCAGCCGCTAATTCATCCCGCATTTATGCAACGCAGTCGTCTCAAGACGACTGAGAAAGGGCTTAAGTCCACTTGAGTAAAATCTGCAACCTTTGATAAATTTGCAATTTCCTTAACCTGTAAAGGATGATCCACCATAGACTGAGTTCGCATAAATTGCCAATTGTGATCGATTTTTCAGATTTAAACGATTAAGCAGATGAGTGACATGGGTTTTGACAGTCCCTTCCGAAATAAAAAGTTGCTGTGCGATTTCGCGGTTCGTAGAACCAATTGCAATCAAGCGCAGTACATCTTGTTCGCGATCAGTCAACAAGTCCAATTTTGGCTCTGGTAACTTCGGGCTAACAGCTTCTGAGGTTTGGATTTTAGTAACAATCTTTTCCAACAGCCCTGGCCCCATTTGGGTATATCCTTTATGGACAAATCGAATCGCCTGTGCTAGCTCCTCAGATGGCATATCTTTGAGTAAATAGCCCTTTGCTCCTGCTCGCATCGCATCAGCAATGTATTCATCATCATCAAAAGTGCTAAGGACTATGACTTTAATATTTGGAAACTGCTGACATATGATGCCAGTAGCTACTTTACCATCCATTACAGGCATACGTACATCCATTAATACAACATCTGGCTGTAAAGCTGTTACTTGTGCGATCGCGCTTTCGCCATTATCCGCAGTTCCTATAACTTCTAAGTCAGTCTCTAAATTTAGCATAGCCCTTATACCATCTCGAATGAGAGTTTGGTCATCTACGAGTAACAAACGAATCATATAGAAGTGCATCTAAAATTTTGCAAGAGTACTACCCCAGTGTAGAACTATGTCTGCGTAATGAATATTAAAAAGTAAAAAGTAAAAAGTAAAAAGTAAAAAGTAAAAAGATAATCCCCATAAATAAATTGAGGGGAAATAACCACGGACATAGTCACATGAAGAAGCGAATTTAAGGGGAACTGGCGAGTATTACTCATTCATTTGAAATTAAAAACTTGAAGAGATTGAATTTTTGTCTATAGTTTCCAACTTTAGTCGTAGGAATATTTACTTAATTTATCAACGAAAGTCCCTATCAGTTTATCTATTTAGTTGAGTTGAGAGTATAGACGTTTTTCAGATGTTGTATTCCTCAACAAAATTCTACTATGAATTCAGTTGCGAAGGCAATCAAACAAAGGCGACAAAAAAACAAGTTAAATTGTTTCCAAAATTTTGCTTTCTTCAACTAGTACACAACACACAAACAAAACACACAATCGAGGTAAATTATGCATTCTGAAATCAACAAAATTGAATTGTCTGAGCAAGAATTAGATGTAGTAGCAGGTGGTGCTGCTCTCCAAAACATTGAAACCAATTTCACCAAAGAAGTTAACTTTATTGCTCAAAGCACCGAGAGCAATGATCAAGGTAGCCGCTCAGATTCTGTTGTCTTAAATCAGCTTGTAGATACTGATGCTCGCAACAATATTAAGTTGGATTTCTAAATAAATCCACTCTGAATAAATCAAGCAGAGTTAGCCCTAATCAATTAATCAGGTGTATAACTTCTGCTTTCCTTAACTAGTACACAATACACAAACAAAACACACAATCGAGGTAAATTATGCATTCTGAAATCAATAAAATTGAATTGTCTGAGCAAGAATTAGATGTAGTAGCAGGTGGTGCTGCTCTCCAAAACGTTGAAACAGATTTCACCAAAGAAGTTAACTTTATTGCTCAAAGCACCGAGAGCAATGATCAAGGTAGCCGCTCAGATTCTGTTGTCTTAAATCAGCTTGTAGATACTGATGCTCGCAACAATATTAAGTTGGACTTCTAAATAAATCCACTCTGAATAAATCAAGCAGAGTTAGCCCTAATCAATTAATCAGGTGTATAACTTCTGCTTTCCTTAACTAGTAAGAGGATGTTTGAAATAATCCATGCTTAACAGTTGGTTGAGCTGTGGAAGCGTAGACGCGGAGCGGCTTGTCGCAAGACATCGCTCGTCTTGGGGGATATCTTGCAATGCGGTTCGGATAAGACCAGGACTTACGCAACTGGCATATTATTTTAAGTTCGTAGTGAGGACTAAAGTCTTCACTACAAGCAAAATTTTGAAATTTTTCTAACTGAACTGCATTGGCTTACATTTTAAGTGTATTGATTTATACCAAATTTTCGTGAAGCTGCATAGAATTTTACCCCTCCCCAACCCTCCCACTCCCCTTGCCAAGCCAAGGGGAGTGGGAGGGGGGTGCGCGTTAGCGCAGCGCGGGTGGGGTCTTTGTATGCGTCTTCATATTAAATTGGTATTACATTGCTAATTTATGGGCTTACAGTACCAAATGAACACAAGCTCAAAAGTTTAAAGCAATACAAGGAGGAAAATATGACAATTACTCCTAATAAACAGGAGACAGAACTAGCTATTGATAGTTCACCCATATCAGCAACTAATCAAGAATTTAATTGGAGAAATTGTTGGTATCCCGTTAGTTTTCTTCAAGATTTACCAAAAGATAAACCTTACAGATTTTCTCTGTATGATGAACCTTTGGTGTTATTTAAAAACAAAGATGGCAAGTTAGGGTGCATAGCAGATCGTTGTTCTCACCGTGCTGCTAGACTTTCCGATGGACAAATTATTGATGGAAAACTGACGGGGCGACAAAATAAGCTTTTCCAGTTATTTTGTCGCCCCGTCAGCGTTTATATACTCGTTCTTAATTATTTGTAGGGTGTGTTGTCGCGCAGCGTAACGCACCATTCCAGCTTTTTGGTGCATTAAGATGGGGAGCATCCCAAATGTTCAAAAAACCCGCCTGCTCATAGCTCAAGTCTGCTTTAAGCAGACTACTTGATTTATTTGTTGAGTCGTCTTCAGACGACTTGTGCTATTAGCTAACGGTTTAAACCCAAGCGCGGTATATTGAAAAAATTGGGATTCTCCCATTAAGATGTTCCGTCCATAACGCACCCTACCACTTTTCAAACAACTCCTAAAACTTGTTTATTTTGAAATCATTTAAGTCTATTCTTCACTTCCTCCCCTAAATTAGTCAGTGAAACTTCTACCTGTTCCCCTGTTTTTAAATCTTTGAGCGAAGATTTTTGTGCTGCTGCTTCATCAGTACCAATGATCACACAAAATTGTATTCCCTGTTTATCAGCTAACTGGAATTGTTTGCCTAATCCCCGTTTATCAAAGCTAGTAATCACATTAATACCTGCTTTGCGTAAATCTTGAGATACTTTTAAGTAAAGTGACATCAAATCCTCTTGTAAATTTACCACCATTACCTGTGCCGGAGTCGGAGCTAAAGTATTCAAAATCCCAGCTTTAATTAAGCGACTCATTAAGCGGGTTAAACCAATTGAAATACCAACACCAGGCATTTTTTCGCCTAAAAATACCCCAACTAATTCTTCATATCTGCCACCAGAACAAATACTTCCCAAAGCTTCGTGTCCTAGCAGAGTTGTTTCGTAAACTGTTCCAGTATAGTAATCCAAACCACGAGCAATTGATAAATCAATACAGAAACGATTTTCAGGAACTCCCAAGTTACGAACACCTGTAATTACTGTTTCTAATTCGGTAACTCCCAGATTAAATCGCTCGGCTTCTGGCATAGTTTGAGTGAGATGCTTTAGCTTATCTAGCATATCGTCCACTGTGCCTTTAATATTAACAAACTCAATAATTTTCTGAGTTGGTTCTAGTGAAATACCTTCTTTTTCTAACTCTTGTTTAACTTTGGCTTCACCAATTTTTTCCAGATTATCAATAATGCCGATACAGGCTTTAATTTTGGTTTCCTCAATTCCTACAGATTGAAAAAAACCTGTAAGAATTTTACGATTATTGATGCGAATAACAAAATCACCAATATTAATAGCTGTAAAAATTTCCGTGATAATTGCAGGCATTTGAGCATCATAAAGCAAGCTCAATTCCCGACGACCGACAACATCAATATCACACTGGCGAAACTGACGGAATCGTCCATCTTTTGCTCGTTCGCCACGAAATACCACATCCATTTGGTAGCGAGCAAAAGGGAAATTTAAATCATTCAAATGACGAGCAATATAGGCTGCTAAAGGAACTGTTTGGTCAAATTTTAATGCTCGTGCTTCTGAACCACTTTCGCCAGATTTCTCCTTTTCTGCTTGGCGATTCGGAGGCAAAATTGGATCAATACCATAAATAATATTGTCGCCTTGATTACCTTTAGCTTGTAGAACTTCTAATCTTTCGACTGCGGGAGTTTCAATAGGAGTAAATCCGTAGCTTTCAAACACCCTACGGATAGTATCAATTAAATATACTTCTAGGCGTTTTTCGCCAGGAAGAAACTCTGGAAAACCACTAGGAGTAGAAAAGTTGATTTTTTCGCTTTTTGCCATGCTGAGAATTGATAATACTTGATTATTGGTTATTAGTTGTTGCTTGTTAGTGGTTGGTAATTACAAACAACAAATAACTACCAACCACTAACATCAACAATTACTTTATCGCATCCGTTCTTCTTGAACTAGAGTTCGTTGGTACACTTGATGATTTTTAAACCAATGCCAGGTGCGGAAACGATAGTTATTGCAAGGACTGAGAAAAATCGTTTCATACAAATACTGACCTGGTATATTTTTAAAAGTAAAAAGAAAAATCATAGTTGTATTATCAACTTCCCAGGCTTGACCAGTAAGACGTTCAGTATCAAACCACACGTTTTTGTTTTCATATCTTCCGGGAAAATGATGCTCTTCTTGTTTACCGCTAGGCCATTGGTAACGATTTATTTGATAGTAGGGAGAAGTTTCATCCTCTCTAAATTGACAACTTAGATGAGAAGTATATTTATCTAAAATTTTTCCTTCATTATCAACCAATGTATAAGAACCTGACCATTCTCCTTCATGGCGGGCCATGAGAGGCATTTCTGCTTTGATAATAGACATTTGATTTACACTCCTTTTATTTTGAGTGATTTAGCAATAACCATACAAGCATGATACCTGTCACTAACCCACTTCCAGTCCAACCAGTACTATAGGCGATCGCACCCACCATTTGTGCATTTATTTTAATTGCTACAGTTTGCAATCCCAAAGTCAATATCGCTGCTAATGCCCCATTTACTAATCCCGCAATGCTGCTAGCCAAAATCCATCGCCATGCTTGTTGGAAATGACGGCTTAAAACCAACCATTGGATCACTCCCAATACAGTGAAGGTGACACACTGATTAATCAAATGTAACCAGAATGCTTCCCAAAATTGGCTTACTGTCAATAGCATCTCTATAATGATGGGATTGACAATTTCTCTTGTGATGAGAGTCACTGGAATACCCAAGTACCAACCTACAGTACTGGCTAACACCCACCAGCCTGCTTGTCTTATGTAACGCTTTAAGACAAACCATTGGGCAACTCCAAGAATAGGGCCAGTTAAAATTAATGTGGCAAAAAACTGGAATCCACCCTCTTCCAAAGTGCCAATTACAGCACCACCAACAGCATTAGCAAGTACCCACCATAACAATAGTCTTCTGTTTTTAATCATCAAACCACCAAGGATCATGATCAGAATTTGTTTTAATCAAGAGGGCTTTTTTCCGCATAAATCGCATCAACGCAGCTGTCCCCATGCGTGAACCACCTAAACCAGAGTATTTGAAAGAATTTTTTTCTCCCTCATAGATGAGAGCTGTCAAACCTGCATCATTAATACAAATAGCACCTGCATCTATGTGTTGAGCAACTGCTAAAGCTTCTGCTTCATCTCCTGCAAAAACTGCTGCACTCAGCCCATAAATAGTATCATTTGCCAATTTAATTGCTTCTTCTAACTTGGAAAAAGCCATAACTGGCATAATGGGGCCAAATGTCTCCTCAGTCATAATCTTCATGTTGTGATTAACTTGGGTAAGAACTGTCGGACGACACCACCATCCTCCCCCAGTATTTTCTACTTTTCCCCCGCAGTGTATAACAGCTCCTTCTTCTATAGCCTCTAACAAATGATTACTAATAATTGCGGCTTGTCTTTCGGCAATAATTGGGCCAATTTCGCCACTTTCAAGTTTAGGGTAGGCTAATTGCAAACGTTCGGCTTTGGTGACAAGTTGTTCAACAAACTGTTTAAAAATCGATTCAGCAACATAGATGCGTTCAATGGAAAGACACGACTGTCCTGTATTCACTACCGAACCCCATAAAACTGCTGAGGTTGCTAATTCTAAATCAGCCGATTCCAAAACGATCGCTGCATCTTTACCTCCCAATTCTAAAAAAGCCGGGATAAAGCGTCTAGCTGCGGCTTCTGCAACTTTTCGCCCTGTGGTTACACTTCCTGTAAAGCAAACCAAGTCTACATTTTCGATCAGATGAGCGCCTGTTTGACCTGCTCCTTCTACAAAAGTAAATATTTCCCGCAATGGAGGAACAGCATTAACAGCATTTAACAGTGGTGTCATAAACCGAGGCGCTATTTCACTTGGTTTAACAACCACAGCACAACCTGCGATCAGTGCTGGAATGACATCAATAGTTGAGAGCAACAATGGCAAATTCCACGGACTAATTACTCCCACCAGAGGATAAGGTACTGCTGTTTGTCGCAGTTGGATAAATGGTACTGCTGTTTGTTTTTCTGTTTCTTCTAGTAATTCTGGTGATAATTTACACCATCTATCAATATTAGAGAGGAACGAATCTATTTCTAGTACTGAAATTGACAATCTACCAGTATCAGCAACTAAAGCTTCAGTAAGTTTATCCCGCCCTGCAATAATGGCTTGCTTCCACTGTTGCAAAGCTGCAATTCGTCCTTTTAAACCGAGTTCCTCCCAAGCTTTTTGCGCTCTCCGCACACGATTGCATAGTTGTGTCAAAAGCTTTGGTGGCGGCGGTATAATTACGTAATCATATTTCCCCGTACGAGGGTTACGAACATCTATTGGTTTGGTCATTTGTTATTGGGGATTGGGGAAGGTAGGGGTCCCCTGGAGGGGAACTCGGGGCCCCCACTCCCCCCAAGGGAGTGGGGATTAGGGGCGAAGGGGTAATGGGGATTGGGGACAAGTAGGACAACTAATCAGTTATCAGTTATCAAATTAAACTGGCCACTGTTAACTGATTCATCCCCAATCCCCGACTCAAATCACTCCTAATTTGGCTAAACGCTCGATAGTTTGTTGCTGGCTTTGGATGAAGTGTTGGCGATTTACTTCTTTATTCAGCATAGTGTTTGGTGGGTAAAATTCTGACTGGCTGTAGCTGTCTGCGTATAGTTCAAAGCGCTGGCGGGAAAGTAAATTATTTAACCCTGGACGACGGCGATCGCTACGCAAGGCTACGAGGTTGATCTCTGCAAAAGCTGCCATGCTTTCTCCTGATCCTGTTTCAGCAATAACTAATCCTCGGTAATCAATGATTTTAGAACCACCATCTGTGGAAGCTTGCGGAATAGAAGTATTGACGATACCCGCAGTATTAGCTGAGACTACGTATGCCATGTTTTCTACTGCACGAGAAATTTTCGCTGCTTCTTTAGGGGTGCGCTCTTTACCGTAAACTTCTGATGTCGAGTGCAGAAAAATCTCTGCACCCCGCATTGCTAAACACCGGGCTACTTCTGGATATAAAATTTCTTCTGATGCTAAAGCTGCTAAATTACCTATTTCTGTTTTCGCTACCGGAAAAACACCATCCAAACCGTAACAATCAAGATATTTATCCCAAACGTCATGGGGTGTTGGTGCAAACATAGAATTTAAACGCCGATAGCGCAAAATTATTTCACCGGATGGGTTGATCACAAAGCATGTTTGAAAGTATAAGTCTGGAAAATTAGGATCGAGTTCGTAGGCGTTACCAGCAAGAAAAATTTTTAGTTCTTGGGCAATTTTACTGAGGCTATCATACTCTGCCCCGCTAATTTCTAAACAAGCTTTTTCTGCCCATGTAGCGAGTGATTCTCCCATAGGAAAACCCGTGAGAAAGTACTCTGGTAGGACAACTAAACGACAGTCGGAACCAATAAAAGCGATACTAGCAGCAATTTGCTGTCCTAAGCGCTCAATAGTATTTTGGATTAAAAAACGAGCTGCTTGGCGATCGCGTGCTTGGTTAACTGCATAACATGTTACTTGCAGTGCTAAAGCGCGGTATGAGTCGATGGTTTTAGCTTCCATGCTGCTTGCCAGCTAATGTCTAAGTATTTATTATCAGTGCGATCGCTTTTTTATAGCTAAGTTTGCTGTAAAAATTTATCAACTTTCAATCAGGCCATTCATCCCACGCTCCCCTGAATACAGGGTGAGACGTGGGGCTTTCTGTCGGTTTAAGCTAAATCACAGCATTACAAATACCATCTATACGCTGTTTTAATAAAGATTTTAAAGCCGTTTCTTGAGCCTTCAACTTGATAATAGTTGGTTGTTCTTCCACATACACAAGTCTTTTTTTCGCTAGCTCAATTTGCACTGTTTGTAAATCTGCTAAAATATCTTGCACGTTAGACATCTTACCGCCAGCAGCAACATCCTCTGGTTGCACTTCACCGCGATTGAACTTCCGGCATAATTTTCCTTGTAATTTTGCCTGTTGAATGTTTGCTTTAGAGTTACTTTCCTGTTTAGCAACAGCAAAACCAGCTACATAACTAGCTATTCCTACAGAAGCCACAATTACTGCTGATCCTACCAGCCGACGTAGCTTGAGAACCGATCCAGAATTTTGAATAGTTTTCTGTTCAGAATCGCCCTTAGTTTTCATACACTGACTAAACTCATAGCTCAATTCTAAAGACAGTATATTTGCCAAGTAAGTTCCTATCAACTCACAGATGCTTCTAACATCCGCAATGTCCCGGTATTAGCATCTATTTCTGCTTCTATACCAACAGGCAAGGTAAATTTATCTTTAATATGACCAATCATCGCACCGTACCAAGCTGGAATACCCAAGGGTTGGATGTGATCTTGCAAAACTTGTGCTAACGTCAATGAAGGTTCATCGCCCTGGCTGCAATCTGTGCATTGTCCGAATATAAAACCAGCAATTTGGCTAAGAATTCCTGCATTTTTTAACTGAGTCAGCATCCTGTCTACACGATAAATATCTTCGCTTAATTCTTCCACAAACAAAATAGTATGTTTCCATGAGGGCAGATAGGAAGACCCAACCATGGATGATAGTACAGACAAATTACCACCCACAAGTTTACCCTTTGCCTTGCCCGGAGTAATTATTTGTCGCCGGAGTTGCGTAGCAAGAGTGTTTTGCATTGTCACAACTTCACCTTGAAAAAGGATGCGCTTGATGTAATTCACCGTAAACTGATTCCAGGTAGAGATAGCCACGGGACCGTGAAAAGTAACAAGTTGAGTCCGGTTGTAAATTGCTAACAACAAAGAAGTGATATCGCTGTAACCCAGGATAATTTTAGGATGGGAGCGAATTAGAGAATAGTTGATTAACGGTAAGATGCGATCGCAACCTGAACCACCACGCATAGCAACAATCGCTTTGATGGATCTGTCAACAAACATCCCATTGACATCAGCAGCGCGATCGCTATCTTTCCCTGCTAAATAGCCGTAACGGTCTAAAACATGCTTGCCTAACTTAACTTTTAATCCCAATGATCCAAAAGTCTGTTTTGCCTGTTCAACGTCTTTCGCCTCAATTATACCAGCAGGACTAATTAATCCTACTGTGTCGCCCATTTGTAAACGCTGTGGCTTGAGTACGGATTTTTTATCTTGCTTGGCTTGGGCAGAAAAAGGTTGAATATGAGCGCATAAAGCAGTTATTGTTAGTATTCGCAGGTATTTTCGGCGGTTGATCTTCATCAAAAGACTATAGTATCATTTAAAACTTGTATCCAATGCTAGGAAAAATGCGAAGGTAAAAGGTAAAAGTAAAAAACCTTTTTATTGCTTTTGCCTTTTACCTTTTACTTTAGTAAATAATTGGTATTACAATTTTGCAAAATCAAAAAATTGAACTACCTTATTTTGACCAACTTTTTGAAGACATTCGCCAAGGTAAAACCGAAGTCATCAAAAGCTTTGGGCATCATGTACACTGGGGCTATTGGCAAAATCCTACCACTGCCGATGGTTCTATAGATGACTTTGCCAACGCCACCGAAAATTTGACTCGGCGAGTATGTGATGCTGGTGGTGCAAGTGATGGACAAAGAATTTTAGATTGTGGCTGTGGTTTTGGTGGTACGATCGCCAGCTTAAGCGATCGCTTTACTAACATGCACTTAGTTGGTTTAAATATCGACTCCCGTCAACTTCAAAGAGCCAAAGAACTAGTCCAACCCCGCAACAGCAACCACATCGAATTTATAGAAGCAGATGCTTGTCAGTTACCGTTTGCAGATAACTCGTTTGATTTAGTTTTAGCAGTAGAGTGTATATTTCATTTTCCTAGTCGCCAAAAGTTTTTTCAAGAAGCATGGCGAGTATTAAAACCAGGAGGAAAACTTGCTTTTTGTGACTTCGTACCCCAAGAAGCTTTTCTTCCCTTCATGCAACTGGGGTCATATTTCATTAAACCTTTTCTGAGTAATTTTTTTGGATATGTTGACAGTAATATTACCCTAAGTGCATATCGAAGGTTAGCTCAAACGACAGGATTTACCTCAATTTTAGAAGAAGATATTACCCTGAATACCTTACCAACATACCCATTCTTGCGGCAACTGCAAAGCACAAGAGAAAATGCACAACCAGACAATTCTACAGTTATGGCTGAATGGGTTAGTCGCTTGCAGCTAATTCGTTATTTAATTCTCTGTTACCAAAGGGGTAGAACATAACTTAATGATGGTAACTTGCTTGCGATCGCAGCTTCTTTAGCCTAGCGATCGCAAGTTTTCAGAATAAGGAATATAACTGAAGGCACAAGGTTAACTCCTGAGAAACTCTTTAGTGCTACAGCAAAGAGTTTCTCAGGAGTTAAAAGTTAATCGTCATAATCGTCAGAACGATAGCGAATATGGTAGTTTGGAAAATCTACTTGATAATCTACTCGATTGCCTGAACGATTTCTTGAACGATACTTATAATGATGCCTTGGGTAATTTTCCGAACGATACACACGATGATACCTTGGATGATAAACTCTGTAATCATCCTCTCTATAATCACGGTGATAATCTTGATACTCTTGATAGTATGGATCGTTGCCATTGGATCGAATCACAATATCAGCTTTAGCGCTTTGCCCAAAAGCTAAAGTTGCAGCCACAGCCGAGACAGTTGCTAGAACTACTGAAGTAAAAGGTTTCATAACCTCACCTCAACAAAACAATCTTAATTTTTATTGTTACAAGTTTTAGGAAAATTAGGTATCTGCTAGCAAGAACTTGTAATGTAGCGTCTCCCAATTCTTGAATATTCTAGATGTGGCGATCGCTATTAACTCAAGGACTCGTCTGTAATTTTTGATGGTTTGATGGTTTGCAATAAAGTCTCTATTGCAGAGCGCTAGTTCTCCACTTGTTTTTGCATCAACAAAATAATAAAATTTTAATAGTATTTCCATATACAGAAATTCTACTATTAATATTATCAACCGCACATTTTCGGTTGGGTGAGTACATGTTAAGTTATGCAAAAATATATTGCTTAAATCGTTGCAAAGTCTTACAAGCAAAGGACTAGAGACTGAGTACCAAAATACCTAGTCCCTCACCTAAAAATACTAGTACCCCTATTCTAAAAATACTAGTACCCCTAGCCCCAGACGAATTTGAAATCCCTATGAAATAAGGGATTGGGTACTTGAGTACAACTTTAATTAATCCAATAAATTCAATCGCCATTGGCTGGACTGTCTGTTGAACAGGTATCTGGTATAAGCAGAAAAATACCGCACTGCTTTGAATCAGAGCATTACCAATGCAACAGATCTTAAACCCGATTCAGAATTCAAATACTGTCAAGACACCGGATAGTGCAAACGACGTTTTTTTTGAATTTTTGTGGAGTGATTTTCGCATTATCTTTGAGCGTGATCCAGCAGCACGAAATTGGTTGGAGGTACTGTTTTGCTATCCCGGATTCCATGCATTGTGTTTACATCGTCTCGCTCACTGGTTACACCGTCACCAGATAACTTTTTTTCCCCGGTTGATTTCTCACGTGGGGCGATTTTTGACAGGAATTGAAATTCATCCAGGTGCAGAAATTGGTAAAGGTGTATTTATCGATCATGGTATTGGTGTCGTCATTGGCGAAACCGCTATTGTCGGCGACTACAGCTTGATTTATCAAGGTGTCACCTTGGGTGGAACCGGAAAACAAACGGGTAAACGTCATCCGACTTTGGGTGAAAACGTTGTTGTGGGAGCAGGTGCAAAGGTTTTGGGGAATATTTACATTGGCGATCGCGTCCGTATCGGCGCAGGTTCAGTCGTGCTACGAGATGTCCCTAGTGATTGCACTGTAGTCGGTATTCCTGGACGCAATATTTCCCACAAAAAAAGCGATCGCCTCTCTCCCCTCGAACATGGCAAACTTCCTGATGTAGAAGCAACTGTAATTCGTTCTTTACAAGCACGTATAGAACAACTCGAACAACAATTGCAAAGTCTCAAAAGTCAATAGTCATTGGTCATTAATTAATACCAACAACAACTAACCACCAACTAAATAAATGTTACCACCTTACACTTCTAATACTTTGGGCGATCACTATTGTATTGTCCAGATTCCTTTAAGCGATCGCTGGCAAGTTTATCATCGCTTGCAAGAGTTGATGATTCCCTGTTTGTGTGATTCTGATGGTTCTTTACGGGTACAGGTAGATAATTTTCTCACAGTAATTCTTGTTCACAGTATCGTGAAACAATTTTCGGTTTCTCGCCAAGAATTAATCGATTGGCTAGAACGATGTTGGCAGATGTAATAATTTTCTCTACACAATAGTTTGGGTAAATTTTCGAGATTTAATTTTTCAGACTAGTATTCTTGGGGGCAGAATTTTTCAACAGAAAACCACTGAAATTAAAGTTAAATTTTCTATGGTAGCCAACTGTCAAATTGAGATAAAATTTATCAATTTTTTGCAAAATGAACTTGAATTATCAAGTGGAGATATTGCTGTAGCTTTGCGAAAACGTGAATTAGAAAATGGCCCATTACCAATGCTGCTGTGGCAGTATGGCTTAGTTGATATAGAACAGCTTGAGCGGATTTTTGATTGGTTAGAAAAACAAGCTTAAGTAAGTCATTATATTTTAGATTTTGGATTTTGGATTGATTCTACTTACAAAATCTACTTAATCTATATCATCAAACAAGAACAGTTAAAAGAAAAAAGTATTCTTTGGAATTTGAGATTTTAAATTTTTACTACTGAGGTAAACATCATGATTTCCACTTTAATTGCCGGATTGAGTTTGTTAATTTTATCAGGAATTGCAGAGAGTTTCATGAGTTATATGCTATTCACTAAAATTTCTAATTATCCTGAAGACAAAATTATTCAATCAGTGAACAGTGAACAGTTATTAAAAAGAGCAACTGATAACTGAACACTGTTAATTTATACCAATTCCTGGTTTGATGTCATACAGAATTCAAGTTATTACTTGAGTCAGAATAAAGATTAAGGATGAAGGCTAAAGGATGAATGATTAAGTATGAAGGATAAAAGCCAAAGGCTGAAGCTTGAATGATGAAAATTTTTATATTTCACATTTCATACTTCAGACTTCATCCTTCATACTACCCCGTGGAAAGTCGTCTAAAGGGCGTCTACACACTTCATTAGAGGTATTTATGTAATGAATAAAGTTCTTATTAATGACACAACTCTGCGTGACGGCGAACAAGCGGCGGGTGTTGCTTTTAACTTACAAGAAAAAGTAGCGATCGCCAAATTTTTGGATGCTATCGGCGTTCACGAAATCGAAGTCGGAATTCCGGCGATGGGTGAGTCAGAAAAGCAAGCGATCGCAGCAATTGCTGACTTGGGATTATCAGCGAAATTACTAGGTTGGAATCGAGCTGTGATTTCAGACATTCAGGCGTCTATGTCCTGTGGTTTGACAAGAATGCACATTTCCATTCCGATCTCCGGAATTCAAATAGCAACTAAATTTCACGGTCAGTGGCGCATCACTCTGCAACAACTTAAAGATAGTATCAGCTTTGCTGTTGATCAAGGTTTTTGGGTTGCGGTTGGAGGAGAGGATTCTTCCCGTGCTGATGAAAACTTTCTCTTTGATGTCGCCCATTATGCCCAAGAATGGGGTGCATCGCGGTTTCGTTTTTGCGATACAGTTGGAGTTCTCGACTCCTTCAGCACCTACACAAAAGTAAATCGGCTGGTAGGCGCTTTGATGATTCCTGTGGAAATTCACACCCACAATGATTTTGGTTTAGCGACTGCAAACGCCCTTGCTGGTATAAAAGCCGGAGCATCATCAGTAAATACTACAGTGAACGGATTGGGCGAAAGAGCCGGAAATGCGGCTTTAGAAGAAGTTGTCATGGCTCTCAAACGTATTCATGGTATAGATGTTGGCATCGAAACACCACGTTTATTAGAACTATCTCGACTCGTAGCAACAGCATCTGGTTCGAGTGTTCCGCCTTGGAAAGCAATTGTGGGTGAAAATACCTTTGCTCACGAGTCTGGAATTCATGCTCACGGCGTACTCCAAAATCCTATCACCTACGAACCATTTGCACCTGAAGAAGTGGGTTGGGAAAGACGTTTAGTTGTAGGTAAACATTCTGGTAGACATTTATTATCTAATTTACTACAGCAACACGGCATTATTCTTAACACAGAAGAAACTCAATCTGTATTAGATGCAGTTAGACAACAATCTATTCAGAAAAAACGCAGTCTCACCACCCAAGAACTTTTAAATTTAGTTTACGAACAGAGGGTTTCTCATGCCATCAGATGATGAAGTTGAACTATACGATCCGCCAGCTTTTAACATCGGTGATAAAGTCCGACTCCGCAAACAAATTAAAAATGATGGAACTTTTCCTGGTCAAGAAATTGGGACAATTCTCGCGAAAAAAGGAGACATTGGTTACGTCGTTAGTATAGGTTCATTTTTACAAAGATCCTATATTTATGCAATACATTTCCTCGAAACAGGTTTTATTGTTGGGTGTCGTAAAAAAGAGCTAGAACTAGTTGAAAAATCTAAAGACGTAGAATAGGAAAGTAAATTTATGAAAGTAATGCTACGCAGAAATAATGCTGGCACCTTAGTTGTTTATGTTGCCAAAAAAGACCTCGAAGAAGAAGTTGTCAAAGAAACCGAAGGCTCTGAAGGTAAAATTTTCACCTTGGCAAATGGTTGGGAATTAGAATTTCCTAACCTACCAGATCCATTAGTTTTACCTCAAACATTTGAGGCTAAACGTCTCACATAAAAATTTATTACATATTTGTTAGTTGTTTATTAATTGTCATCTACCAACAACTAACCACCATCTACCAACAACCAACTAAATTTTAAAATGGGCGGCAAATACTTGACATTATCAGAATTTAACTTAGAAGGACAATTCCTTGGTTTTGTCGGTAATTCATCAGCAGATTCTAAATATTTACGTTTAGCGATCGCATCTGGGGAAGTACAACTCAAACTTCCTAAACAAATGCGTGCATATCTTGGCGGAAACTTGCAACCCGGCGAACTTTTGCGCGTATTTGGTTTGAGCAAGTTAAACACCCACACAGGTAAAATTAAATTTAAAGTTTATGGAGTAAAACCATTAGGCGTTTGTCCCAATCAAAAACATCCCCAACAAGCTAAAGCCAAAATTTTAGTTTGTCAAAAATCTGGTTGTCGCAAACGCGGTGGAAAAAGTTTATTGTCAGAATTAGAAAAGATTTTATGCGATCGCGGCTTGCAAGATAAAGTGATTATTGAGGAAACAGGCTGTTTAAAATGTTGTAGTAGCGCACCTAACTGTATTGTGCAACTCGGTCAAAAAGAATTTAAAAAAGTGCATCCCGAAGCGATCGCATCTTTGTTAGAAGATCATTTCTAGCACAATCAGAGCTATTTCATTCTAGACATGAACCGCCCAGCCTGCGATTGAAATCGCAGTCTCATAGCTAAAGTCTGCTTCAGCAGACTGTTTAATTTATTTGATATCAAGTTCGCTTGATTTGAGTCGTCTTCAGACGACTTGCACTATTAGCAAAGGGTTTAAACCCTTTGCTTTGCGATATATTGAAATTTTCACCGCAACACAAATTTCTCATTTCAACCTCGAAATTTCTGGTTTCAAACTCGAAATTTCTGGTTTCAACCCCAAATTTTCTCATTTCAACCCCGAAATTTCTCATTTCAACCCCGAAATTTCTCATTTCAACCCCGAAATTTCTCATTTCAACCCCGAAATTTCTCATTTCAACCTCGAAATTTCTGGTTTCAACCCCGAAATTTCTCATTTCAACCCCGAAATTTCTCATTTCAACCCCGAAATTTCTCATTTCAACCCCGAAATTTCTCATTTCAACCTCGAAATTTCTGGTTTCAAACCCAAAAATCCCCAACCCCCCTAAATTTCCTAGCGATTAACTGTACTCATATCCGCATAGCGATCGCCTGCTGCAACATTTTTAGGAGCAACTTTGTCGATGCGTTGCAAATCTTCTGGTGTTAAGCTAACCTCGACAGCTTTCACATTTTCCTCTAAATATTTGCGGCGTTTAGTTCCGGGAATCGGAACAATATCTTCTCCCTGTGCTAACAACCAAGCTAGTGCTAGTTGGCTGGGAGTGACTTGTTTTTCAGTGGCGATCGCTTTTACGAGTTCCACCAATTGCAAGTTTTTGTTGAAGTTTTCACCCTGAAAGCGAGGTGAAACACGACGGAAATCGTCTTTTGCTAAATCATCAATGCTAGTGATTTGTCCAGACAAAAATCCCCGTCCCAAAGGAGAATAAGCTACTAACCCAATTCCTAATTCCCGCAAGGTCGGTAAAATTTCGTCTTCTGGATCGCGTGTCCACAAAGAATACTCGCTTTGCAACGCTGTAATTGGGTGAACAGCATTGGCGCGGCGAATTGTTGTTGGTGCAGCTTCCGAAAGTCCGAGGTAGCGAACTTTACCTTGTTGTACAAGTTCTGCCATTGCTCCCACCGTGTCTTCAATTTGCACATTTGAATCAACACGATGCTGATAGTAAAGGTCGATGTAATCAACTTTCAGCCGTTTTAGTGAAGCATCACAGGCTTGACGAACGTATTCTGGACTACCATTAATACTTCGGGAATGAGTATTTTGATTGCGTTGGATACCAAACTTTGTTGCTAAAATTACCTGATCTCGACGATCTGCGATCGCTTTACCGACAAGTTCCTCATTTGCACCATAACCATACATATCCGCAGTATCAAGGAAATTTCCACCCAGTTCTAAAGCGCGGTGAATAGTAGCGATCGACTCAGCCTCATCCTGATTGCCGTAGAATTCAGACATTCCCATACAACCAAGTCCCAAAGCCGAAACAACAAGCCCTTGTTTACCTAATTTACGTGTCTGCATTGGTTTTTCCCTTTGTCATCAAATCATGATTGCGAATTGCGTAGCTTGCTTCTCGTGCCAAAGGTGCGAGTATTGCAAATTGCAAATTGTTTAAGGTCGCACCATCACCTTGATTGTTTCCCTACTGTCCATTGCTGCGTATCCGGAGGGTACGCCATCTAAGTCAACGCTGAGATCCAAGACGGGGGAGGGGTCAAAACCGACTTCCTCAACTTGCCCATCCACTCGTGACCAGCGCGCCATCCTGGTTGCCAATTATCTAATCCTCGGTAGAACCACAAATCTGAACCACAGATGCAAGCGTGAGTAATACGGACAATTGCATCGGTGGACTGTTGAATTTGCGGGTCGGGAACGTTTTCTACCCGCATGTCACCAGGCCCGTGATAAACGGTTGCTCGCATTATCTACCTCTAGAAATAATTTTTAGTGACTTTTATTGCTCAAAATCATTAAGATTTTAACGCTCAGCCATCCAGATCATCTACATCTTGAGACTGAAGTCTCAGATCATGGATGTTGACAGAATCAAGCAAATAATATATTCTCCTAAGTGAATGATAATATCATTCTAAAATATGTGTAATATCAAGCTAAAACGAGTGGTAATCTTTGATTAATCCTACTCTTAATTGACTCAATTGGCTTTTTTGTATTCAAAAGGAAAAATATGACACTAACAGGTAAGTGGTCTGCTAGTAACGGCAACAAAGACATTTACATAATCCAAAATGGAATTACAGTATTGGTTCATTGGACTGAAACAAATCCGTATTGGAACTATTCTTCAGGCATTGTCAATAACAATGAAGTAAAGATGAGTTTCGGTGGTGGTGATCAGTCCAGTGGGGCTATCGCGTCGGATTGGAATCAAATTAGCTGGAGTAATGGAAGTTCTTGGAGCCGGGTGAATTGATATTCAAATTTCCAATTATTCAACTCTCATCTTGCACCAAGAAGTGATAACGTTAAGATAACGTGAAAACGGTGGGATCAATCCCACCGTTTGCGTTTCATCCCTTTTCCCTGCTCAAACTGGCAAACGCACCCGAAAATGCGTACAACCTGGTTGTGACTCAACATAAATATCTCCCTTATGCCGATTGACAACAATTCGGTAGCTAATTTCTAAACCCAAACCAGTACCTTTACCCACACCTTTTGTAGTAAAAAACGGCTCAAAAATCCGAGATTGAATCGCCTCTGGAATCCCAGAACCAGTATCAATAATTTCAACTACGAGACAGTTATTTTCTTTATAAGTATTAATTGTCAATTCTCCTTTCCCATCCATCGCATCCAAAGCATTATCAATTAAATTTGTCCATACTTGATTAAGTTCGCCAGCGTAGGCGTTGATGCGTGGCAAAGTGCGATCATAATTACGGTGAACAATCACACCCTTTTTAATCCGACAGTGAAAAATCAGTAAAGTATTTTCGATACCCTCATGCACATCTATTTCCTGCAAAGGGGCTTGATCCATATAGGTGTAGCCCTTAATAGCTTTCACCAACTCAGAAATCCGTCCTGTACTGTGTTCAACTTCGTTGATCAATCCTGTCGCCGCAAGAGAAGCTTCTAACCAAGTCAATACATTGCTCAAGAATTCAGCCGGAATGCGATCGCCAATAATATCGAGTTTTTTCGAGTCTATTCCCGCAGAAACTAAGGTCGGAGCAAGTTTCCAAGCATAATTGACATCATGATCTTCCAGCCATTCTAAAACTTCGTCTTCTTGATCAGCTTGGGTGATTGGGTTAAGTTTGACTGCTGTGGTAGCGTATGTTGCAGCTTGATTTTGCATATCCACCAGCAAATTTAATTGTTCAGGCGTGAGGCTATTTAATTGTAAAGTTAGAGATTGCAGGTTTTGCCAATTCCCACGTAATAAAGACGCAGCCCGTTGCGCCGCAGCTCCTGGATTGTTTAATTCGTGTGCTAAACCTGCTGATAGTTTACCCAACGCTGCCATCTTTTCTTGTTGGCGCAGTTGAGCTTCTACATCTTGGCTTCTTCCAGCCATTGCAGTGAGAATTACATCAGCTAAGGGTGAACACTTAACCAGAATGTGCCTAAAAGTATCAACCTCAATTTGGAGGACATGAGTTGGTGCGATCGCTTTTCCGCTAGCAATAGAAGCTGCACCAGTCAGCATTGACAATTCACCCACAAACTCACCATGACGATGAATCGCCAAAAGTCTGGTTTCACCACCCACTTGCTTAGTAACCTCTAACTCACCCTCTAAAATGGCGTGAAAGTGATAGCTAGTATCACCTTCATGAAACAGCATATCTCCCGGATTGAGCCAAATCTCAGTTCCATACTCTTTCATCTCCTCTAAAGCTTGATCATTTAACTTCGGAAACAGCGTCATCTGATTAGGATCGTGCAGCATGGGAACTCCTTTGATTTTTAGGGAGATGTGGGGAGTAATGTAGAGACGCGCCATGGCGCGTCTGGGAGTATGGGAAAGTTATTAGGATTTTACAGTTTGCCAAATGGCGTCTACTTCTTGTGGCTGATAGATATCTTCACTCGCCAATTCCACCAGATCAAGTAAACGCCTGTGTAAAAATGTTTTAGCAACTTTCACCAAGTTGTTTTCTGGGTAATTGGGATGCACCCATATATCTACTTGGACTGGTTCGATTCCGTTTGATTGCAGAATAAATCTGACTTTGTGATATTGTTCATCAAAACCAGGTCTTTGCTGATTTCTATATATTTCGATATCTTTAATTTCACCACCAAAATACATAGTTTTCTTCCTGCTTATTTACAAAACTTTCGCTAAATACTGATGGATAAATTGAACGCAGATTGAACCTTCGCCCACTCCAGAAGCAACACGTTTAACTGAACCATGACGCACGTCACCAACTGCGAAGATACCGGGGATATTTGTTTCTAGTAAGTAGGGATCACGTTCTAAATTCCAGCCAGAGATGCGTTGTCCATCGCGTTGTAAATCTGATCCGGTTAAAATAAAGCCGCGATCGCTCCGTTGTACAATGCCATCTAACCATTCAGTCCGTGGTGCTGCTCCAATAAAGATAAATAATGAAGTAGCATTAAGCTTTTCAATTTCCCCAGTGCGATTATTTTTAGTAATAATTGCTTCTAGACATTTCTCACCTTTGACCTCAATTACACTAGTGTATGTTTTGACAGTGATATTTGGTGTTTCGGCGATTTGGTCTATTAAGTACTGAGACATACTGTTACTCAAAGATTCGCCACGAACCATCATCGTCACATGGCTAGCGTATTTGGAAAAATACATTGCAGCTTGTCCGGCTGAGTTTGCGCCACCAATGATGTAAACGTCTTCATCTTTACAACTCATCGCTTCAGTTTGAGCCGCACCATAATAAACACCCGCACCAGTCAAGCGTTCAATTCCTGGTACATCTAACCGCCGCCAAGCTACACCCAGCGCCAAAATCAAGGCATGACAACTAATTTCGCTACCGTCAGATAATTGTAAAAAACGATATGGATTAGCTACGCGAATACCCGTAACCTCTTGGGGTGTAAGAATTTCGACACCAAAGCGTTTTGCTTGGGCAACAGCACGTCTTGCTAAATCACCACCGCTTAAGCCTACAGGAAAACCCAAATAGTTTTCAATCCGCGAACTTGTTCCCGCTTGTCCACCAGGGGCTTCTCGTTCAATCATCACTGTACGTAGCCCTTCCGACGCACCATACACAGCCGCCGCTAACCCCGCAGGGCCACTACCAACAATCGCCAAATCATAAAATGGTTTTTCGGCTTGAGTTCGCAGTCCAATTTTCTGAGCAATCTCCAAATTGGTCGGCTGCCTCAATTGTTCTCCATCAGGGAAAACAACTAGAGGCAAGCGTACTTTATCACATTTTGCATACTCTGTTAACTGTTCAGCTTCCTGAGAAAATTCAACATCCATCCACTCATAAGGCACTTGATTACGCGCCAAAAAATCTTTAACTTGATGAGAATAGGGCGACCAGCGATTACCAATAACACGAATACCTTCAAAAGGTGGGTGAAATGTCGCTTGCCAATCACCAAGCAAATCATTTAATACCGGATACAGCCGTTCTTCTGGTGGATTCCACGGCTTCATCAAATAATAATCGATTTTTGTTGTGTTGATCGCGTTGATGGCTGCGTCGGTGTCTGCATAAGCAGTGAGTAAAGTCCGTTTAGCCTCTGGAAATATTGTGATTGCTTGTTGTAAGAACTCAACTCCAGACATTTGCGGCATTTTTTGATCTACCAAAAATAGTGCCACAGGCTGGTTGCGGAGTTTGATTTGTTCTAATGCTTCCAAAGCAGTAGTACCAGAGTCAGCACGTAAGATGCGGTAGAATTCTCCATATTTATGACGCAGATCTCGCACCACCGCTTGTAAGACATCAACATCGTCGTCAACTGTCAGGATTACAGGTTTAGCCATAGTGTAATGTTACCTCTTTATATAAAAATTATGACTCCTCCTACACTCCTACACCCTTAGACCCCTACACCCATCTTCAACTGACTCGCGGGAGTCCCCAGTCTCAACGGAACAGGGAAACATCCGGAAGTCCGTAACAAAACAAGTCTCGCGGGCTAGTCATCTTTTGCGTTGAAAGCTGGTTCTTTCAAGCCCCTACCTCAGCCGTTAGGCAGGTAGGGGTAGTTGACGTTTTCTACTATTAGGATAAAAACTCATACAGACCGATCAGATTTTCATCAGGATCGCGAAGATAAGCCGTTTTGATGCCATAGTAAGGATTATTCATCGGTGGTGCGGTGAATTCTACACCTTTGTGTCTTAATTGCTTATATTCCTCTTCCAAATCATGAACTGTAAAAATCAATACTACAGTATCCTGACATTCCGCCTGGAGTGGTTTGTCAGCATTATGGATGAGTTGAGCCATTTCCTGACGCTGAGACAGAGATAGTCTCATATCTCCAGCTTTAAATTCAGCGTACTCGTCTGTTTCATTTTCTACAGCGACTTCAAATTCCAATAAATCTTTGTAGAACAAAAAGCAAGCTTTCCACTCATTTACCAATAGTCTTGTGTATGCTGCACCTACTTTCATAATTTTTTATCTCCCCTGCAATTAATTTTCTGTTATACCAATTCTCTAAAATTCTGCTACACATTCATCCTCGGATCAGATTGTAAAAACAAAGAAATACCAGGTGATCATCCAAATCCGGCGTTGCTGAATCGAAGTATGAATTATGCGATCGCTTTGAGCTTGCGGGCGCACAGCGCCACTGAACCGTACTTAGAATAACAAAAAGTCTTACGATGTAGGCGAGCAAAATAATTTTTCTGTCTATTTCAGCAATTAAGCAAAACAGGTGCATCAGATGTTACCTGTCTACCCTGGAAATTAACTACAATTGGTGGTGACTTTGGTTGTTCAAATCTGAACTGTTTTGGGAGCGATCGCCTTGTGGATCGAATCATCGTTGATAACTGCTAAAATACTTGTCATATATACATTTTAGCAGTTTTTAACTCCGCTTTTTTCCGAGTTTGTGAGAAATCCGGGTAAAAGCCCCTGTCAGCTAACAATTACATTGAGCGCGGCTAAAAATTCTTGCTCAATGTAGGGTTTTGTAAAGTAATTAGTTGCTCCTAATTGCATTGCTAACTGCCGATATTTATTGGTGCTGCAAGTACTAAGCATAACCACTGGTATTTTTGCTAACAAAATATTTTGCAGACGATGATTGAGAAACTCAAAGCCATTCATGTTAGGCATTTCAATATCACAGATCACTAACTGAATTCTGGGATTTTGCTGCAATTTTGCGATCGCCTCTTTTCCATCTTGTGCTAGTAAAACTTTGTAACCTACTTTTTGCAGAGTTAGGGATATGAGATGTCGCACACTTTTGGAATCATCTACAACCAGAATAGTGGCTTGTTTAAGCTTTGCCATTGCTGACGTTATTTTATTGTCAGCCAATGCTTTGCTAAATATTGCTTTGCCTGGTAAATTAGAAAATTTAGCAGTGTAATTAATTATCTGGCTCAACAGAGTATTAACATCAATGACTTGGAATAGACGATCTTTCCAAAAGGTACAGCCACAGATATAACTAGGAAGCTCGATGTCAATTCCTAAAGGTTTAATAACTAACTCTGGTTCTGTGATCAGGTACTCCATCTCTGGTTCTAAAGCCAGAATTTGTTGACCTTTGCTAATTACTAACATTGGTTCTGGCTGATTTTTGGACTCGCAAATGACTGTCGAATCTTGTTTAAAAGTTGTTTCTAGTAGTGGATTGGTGTAGTTTAGTAGTTCTGAAATTTGATAGGTTGGAATCATTTGTTGGCGCCAGTGCAAAAATCGCTTTTGTCTGGAATCGATAATCTGATCAGCTTCCGGAATTAACATTTCTTCTACGCTGTCAGACTTCAAGATCAAGATAGTACAACTATTTGCCCAGACAAGGAGCTTAGAAGTTGCGAGTTTGAGTGGATATGTAGAGGTATGGGTGCGATCGCTTTTCAAATTTTCCTCATAAGCTGCACGCAAACCTGTTAAAGCAAGCCTACCAAGGGTTTGGGCTACTTGCGGGCTTGCTTGGAGGCTGGCTAGAGTGGTTTGAGCGATCGCGATCCACTCTGAAAATTGTAAGTATTCGCCCAATTCTAAAAACACTTCTATCTCTGTTGTGAGTTGCTCAATTAATTGATCAGCTTGAGAGTGAGCCAGAATTATTTCTAGGTGTTCTAATGCTTGAGCCACCTCTGTGGTGAACCTCATCTTGGAGGTAGCTGTTTGAACAAAGTTTGGGTAAATATTTTCTTTTATACCAAATTCCAGAACCATCGCTGTGTTCCTATGTTTAAGTTAAGATGGCACAAATGTTGAAATTAGTAGCAGGAAATTGTTGAACTAATTCCCACTCTGCGATGAGTCTTGGCCAAATGTCGCTAACTTGGCTAAGGACTCGGACACTGCTAGAGCTTGCTTTGAAGTCTGGCTAGCAATATCAGCAACTTTCAAAATAGATTGGTTGGCGGAGGTAGAAGTCTGTGCTTGGACGCTAGCAGTTTGAGCAATTTCCATCACCAGTGCTTGCATTTGGTCATTGACAGTGATAATTTCTGTAAATTGCTGTTGAATTTTTTCTACCAATTCCATCCCACTGATTGCTTGTTCTGCTCCAGACTTGATCACAGCAACCACTTCATTAGTTTCTGTCTGAATTTCTACAACGAGTGGTTTGATTTTTACCATATCCGAGTCTAGCTGCTGCACTAAGGAAAGTACTTTCTCCGCAATCAAAGCAAATTTTTGACCTGTTTCTCCAGTGCGAGATGCTTCCAGTGCTGTGTGCATAGCTTGGAGCTTGATTTGAGAGACAACATTACTAATAAGACTTACTATCTCACAAAGCTGTTGAGCAGGTTGATCTACACACTTGGTTTTTTGGGTAGCTTTCACAAGTATTTCTTGTGTCGTACAGATGCTATCTAAAATTTGGTTAATAGATTTATGTTCATCCTTGACAATCTGACTAAGTTGCAGTTCTTGGAGTTCTACTTGTTGAGCAGAAGCAACCATTTTCTCAGCTGAATCAGCCAACATTTGAATTTGATTGTAGGTAGATGTAATAGACTCCATTTGGTTGATAGCAACCTCTGTTGAAAAGGTTTGGACAACTGTTTCACTACTTTTGAGCAATTCGGATACTTGATTTTGCAGATTTTCTTGTTGTTGACTCTGCTGGAGAAAAATATCTTCCGCAGCTTGGTATGCTTGATCTACCTGGTTAAGAACCCTTGCATGATCAAGAGCAAATCCAACTTGCATCGCAACCTGAGCAAACAAATCAATTTCAGATTGTTGCCAATTACGGGGACTAGAACACTGATGTGCAATTAATAAGCCAAATAGTTGGTCATCTTTGAGAATGGGTGCAACTAAATTGGCTTTGACAGCAAAGGGTTTGAGTTGGTTAATATGACAATCGCTTAGACCAGCTTCGTAAATATTATTGATTGCTTGAACTCTACCAGCTTGATACTTTTCTACATAGCCTTCCACAAAGCAGGGGTCTTTGATTCTAGCTCGCAAGGCTTTTGGCAAACCTGGAAGAACTGATTCTGCAATCACCGTTCCATACCACTCGGAGTCAAAACCATAAACAATGACTCGATCAGCACTAATCGCTTTGCGGACTTCTTCGACGGTGGCTTTGAGAACATCTTCTTCATTAAGTGATTCCCGAATCTGGCGTATCAAGTCTGCAAGCAACTGAGTTTGCATACCTTCAGCATCGATTCGTTGCAAGAGTCTAGCATGATCAAGAGCAAATCCAACTTGCATCGCAACCTGAGCAAACAAATCAATTTCAGATTGTTGCCAATTACGGGGACTAGAACACTGATGTGCAATTAATAAGCCAAATAGTTGGTCATCTTTGAGAATGGGTGCAACTAAATTGGCTTTGACAGCAAAGGGTTTGAGTTGGTTAATATGATAATCGCTTAGATCAGCTTCGTAAATATTATTGATTGCTTGAACTCTACCAGCTTGATACTTTTCTACATAGCCTTCTGCAAAGCAGGGGTCTTTGATTCTAGCTCGCAAGGCTTTTGGCAAACCTGGAAGAACTGATTCTGCAATCACCGTTCCATACCACTCGGAGTCAAAACCATAAACAATGACTCGATCAGCACTAATTGCTTTGCGGACTTCTTCGACGGTGGCTTTGAGAACATCTTCTTCATTAAGTGATTCCCGAATCCGCCGGGTAATATTTATAAATAAGTGAGCTTGATCAACTTTCGTATCTACCTGTTTTAACAACCTAGTGTAATTAAGGGCAAATCCCACTTGTGTCGCTATCTGAGCGAAGAAATCAATCTCATATTGCTGCCAAAAGCGGGGTTTAGAACATTGATGTGCAATTAATAAGCCAAATAGCTGGTCTTTCTTGAGAATAGGTGCAACTAAATTGGCTTTAACAGCAAATCGTTCTAGCAATCCAATATGACAATCAGCCAGATTCGCTTGATAAATATCATCGATCGCACGGACACGGCCATTTTGATATTGTTCTACATACTCTGTTTGAAAGCAAGGATCTGATATTGTAGCCCGCAAAGCATTTGGAAAACCAAATGCTACTGATTCTGCCACAAAGGTTCCGTCTCCATTGGAATTGAAGCCAAAGATAGCGACGCGGTCAGTTTGTAAGGCGGCGCGAACTTCTTCAACGGTAGTTTTGAGAACATCTTCTTCCTTGAGTGATTCCTGAATGCGACGGGTGATGTTCATCAACAAATGGGCGCGTTCAGTTTCGAGTTCTTGTTTCCATAGCAATTCCGGGAGTTGTTCTTTTAGTAAGTTGATGTTTGTCTCTAAAACAACTAGTTCATTGTTGCTGGCGATCGCAGTGCGAATATTCTCATCTTTTCGACGTAGCCTATTGACTATTGTGGTAGAAACCGCAGCAGCATTCAAAATTGGATGAATGGCACGATTAGCCAAAATTATCGCGATCGCAGCTGCTAAGACTATCGCTGTCCCCGTTCCAATTAACAGAAGTGAAAGTTGTTTGTGTAGTGCAAGTTCGGCTTCTGCTAGATCTGTAGCGCCTACCTGTTGAGCTTGAGGAATCTGCTTGGTAATTAACTTATTGCCAAAGTGATAAGTTGTTGCAGTTCCAAACGCGAGTACTGGAAGCATACTGACGGCGATCGCCCAAACAGTTGCTTTTGCCTTCAAACTCCAATCCTTTTGTCCGATTTGTTCTTGACGAAGAGACTGTTGAAGCCTTACTGGCTGCTTTGAAGGATTTATTATGGTTGATTTCCCTGCATTTTGTTGACTACCCTGTAATTGATTAACCTTTTTTTTGTCAACTTGTTTTTGAGGAGAAGGCTGAGTCATAAATAAAATCTTAATTAGATTGCAAAAATTGATTAAAAAAAATAAACTACCACATTCAGTTCACTAACTGACGAAGTAAGACAATGTACTTATTGAAATTGCTGCCGAGTCAAAGATATAGTCAAAAAATAAGTATTTTGCCTTGATTTTATGTAAGGCTTTTATATAGGGATGTACTTACTACAAATAAAGTAGATTTTTGCGATAAGGTTCCATAAATCCTCTAAAACCTCTAATTACTTGGGTTTTCACCGTCTAGGCTTTATATCTCTTTTAGAGAGTTTGATGCTCCAAAGAAATAAATTAGTGTATTTAATATATTAGTGTTTAATTTAACAAAATTATTTTACAAAAGTTTTTCAAAAGAAAAGGGGACTGGGAAAGACATAAAGTCAATCTCCAATCCCCATAACCAAACCAACCAACTACTAACTCAAATGGTTTTGTGATTATTACTACTTGAGTGCTTCTTGTGACGATTTATCCATTTCAGCTAACTTTTCAGCTTCTTCATCGCTTTCAAGAATACCGAATTCAATCAGCAATGCTTCTAGCTCATCCATCTCGATGGGTGTAGGAATGGTAAGATTGGTATTATTGATGATTTTTTTCGCTAGTGTCCGGTATTCATTACCTTGATTGCTGTCAGGTGCGTACTCGTTCACAGTCATACGACGTAACTCTGCGTGTTGCACGATATTGTCGCGAGGTACGTAGTGGATCATTTGGGTATTCAAGCGTGATGCTAGGGTTTCGATAAGTTCGATTTCGCGATCAACGTTACGACTATTACAAATTAAACCACCCAAGCGCACGCCGCCAGTGTGGGCATATTTGAGAATACCGCGAGCGATATTGTTTGCAGCGTACATCGCCATCATTTCACCAGAGGTAACAATGTAGATTTCTTGGGCCTTACCTTCACGAATAGGCATGGCAAAACCACCGCAAACAACGTCACCTAATACATCGTAGCTGACAAAGTCAACATCTTGGTAAGCGCCGTTTTCTTCCAAAAAGTTGATGGCGGTAATAATACCACGACCAGCACAGCCTACACCAGGTTCAGGACCACCAGATTCTACGCAACGTACGTTACGAAATCCAGTGAGCATGACTTCTTCTAGCTCTAAATCCTCTACTGCACCGCGTTCAGCAGCCAAGTGGAGAACAGTGGTTTGAGCTTTACTGTGTAGCATCAAACGAGTGGAATCTGCTTTAGGATCGCATCCGACAATCAAGATGCGCTGACCCATTTCTGCCATAGCAGCAAGGGTATTTTGAGATGTGGTGGATTTGCCAATACCACCTTTACCATAGAATGCTATCTGTCTAATTTTTTCGTCGGACATGATGAGTTTTCTCCTACAATTCTTCGATTTGATAGGTAGGGTTGAGGATCAGATATATTCAGTACAGTGGAGCGATCGCAGTAACCGTGGTAGAACGAACTTGCATCGTACTCATAGCCATACCCATCAAGAACCACAAAGGCAAAAAAGTGCCTATTGGGAATGCAGAACAGATGATGGTATTGCACAGCTAAACAGCTTGGCTTTTGGTCAGTTGTTAGTTGCAACTTGAGGACTGACCAACAAGCAATAGTTTTTCAATTGCTGATGGAGTAAATGCGATCGCCATACGGTGAGCGTTTTAGAGTGGCGTATTAATTATTAATTTAGAATTTACGCAGAGTATTCCCTTAATTTTTTCCTACAACCAACACTTGTGTTGTAATCCACTCCAATACTGCTCGGTTAAGGATTTGTCGTCGTAATTTTGGGCATGTAGAGACGTTGCACTGCAACGTCTCTACAGGTTTTAAATGTCAATCGATTTGTTTTATCCGAGCAGTATTGTAATCCACTCTAAATGCTTGCTACCTTCCAGTTTTGCCAGTAGATAGTTGCCTATAACTTCATATTGGGAATTAACCAAACAATCTTTTTAGGTACTGAGTAACTTATGTACTGACATGATTCTGTGATGTTCCGTATCCTATCCTTTAGTTTTACAACTAGCAATCACAACTAGCTTGTGAAATTTTTCTATATCCTCTATGGACTGGATCTGGACTTTAACTGATTCGTTTGACTCTCGACTTCACCATCAGCCAGAATCATCAGGCTTTATTTCTCAATTACAAAGAATTATGGTGAATTTAACTGTATTCATCAATACAAAAAACTGTATCAGATTGATTCTTGCATTTTTTTACCGAAAATATTCGCTGCAAAGCCCCTAGCTTCTAGCTATAAGGGCGATCGCACTTTCCATATGGCTAAATTTCTCCACCTTGGGGTTTTGATAACGCTTGTAGTTCTTCCCAACTATAGTGACGGGGTAGTTCAATTGGTTTATGATCGGCTCCTAATCCCAACCCAACTGTCGGCTGGAGTTCTTCAATAAATTCCTCAGCGTACCCTACTAGCTTATTGCCTGCAACCCCACCAGTAATTGCCCCTGCAATCCCACCAATCGCAGCACCCATCTTACCACCAATTGACCGACCTAGTGCGACTCCTGCTACGCCACCTCCCACAGCACCTAGAACTGTAGTCAGGGGATGAGAATCTGTCTGTTCTGACTCATTCTGTTGAGATTGAATCTGTGGTTGCTCTTGTGGTATAATGTTTTCCTCATTATTATTCATAATGTTTCTCCTTTTTGTCTTTACTGATAAAGCCAGTCCCAATTAAAATTAGGGAGATTTCCCTGTTCCCTATTTAGTTCAATCTTTGTGCTATGCGATCGCCAACGCGCAATGCATTCGCCATAATCGTTAATGTCGGGTTAGCCCCTGAATTTGAAGGGAAAAAACTACTATCTACCACATAAAGATTATCAACATCATGGCTACGGCAATTGAGGTCAAGAACTGAGGTTTTAGGATCTGTACCAAATCGACAACTACCGCATTGATGAGCAACAGCTTGTTCAGGCAGATGAGTGCGGGGATAAATGCTAAATGGCAGGACGTGTTTAGCAGAATGGGGGATTGACTTGAGTACAGATGTCCAACGATGGATCAGGCGATCGCTTGCTTCTGTATTATTAAGTGTATAGTCAACGTGAATCTTGTCACCTACTACACGAATCCGATTATTTGGGTCTGGTAAATCTTCTGTTTGCAACCACCAACCAACTGATCGCTCGGCTAACAAATGTCGCTCAAAATGAGGAATCAGTTTCACAAACGGAGCCATAAGCGATGGAGCCTCGGCGGGAATCATATCAGCAAGTACATTACCTGTATTCTGCACCATACCCATCGGATAAGGAAAATCCGGCTCTCCCCAGTAAAAGTCATTGACGGCGATGGTTTTCTGAAAGTTAGCGTGATTGATCTCTAGGTGCATGGAAACTATGGCGGTTTCCAACTGTTTCATAAAATTTCGCCCCACTTGATCGGAACTGTTTGCCAATCCGTTGGGATGCTTGTCATTGACAGAGCGTAACAGCAAGGCAGCTGAGTTGACACAACCACACGCAACCACCACAATCTTGCCTGTGAACCAATGTTTCTCTCCAGCAATTTCAGTTTCTACCCTCGTCACTTCTCGACCCGACTCACTGGTATGTAACCGCAAGACTTTAGCATTAGTTAAAAGGGTGAAATTGGTATACTTTTCACGAGTAGGACGAATGGCATTGACCTCAGCATCGGCTTTTGCATGTACCAGACAGGGATATCCATCAAAAGTATCACAGCGAATACAGGGACTCTTGGTGCGATCGCTTTCATTGAGCTTTAATGCAAGTGGTAGGTGAAATGGGTAATAACCTAGTTCGCGGATGCCATCAGCAAGGGACTGCATATCCGGCTCATGACTGACTGGCGGATAGGGATATGGCTCGCTACGAGGTGGTTCGGTGGGATCTTCTCCTTCCTTACCATGCACCTCATACAGCTTTTCTGCCTGGGTGTAGTATGGCTCAAAGTCTTGATACTTCAAGGGCCATTCTGGAGAAATTCCTCCCTTGTGAATTACTCTTTCAAAATCCCGCTCCCGTAATCGCACTAAGGCTGCACCGTACAGTTTAGTATTGCCACCAACCCAGTAACCAGTCTGAGGCTTAAAGGCTTTACCTTCTTTGTCATACCATTCTTCATCAGTATGATAGCGATGTTTTTGATAAACTTCCTGTGGATTCCAATTATCTTTCTCTCTTGGTAAAAAGTCGCCTCTTTCCAAAACCAAAATTTTCTTACCTGTGGATGCAAGACGGTAAGCAAGTGTACCTCCACCAGCTCCCGTACCGATAATAATAATGTCGTAGCGCTCAGTGATGTTCACCATATTTTGATTATTGATTTTTGCGTAGCACTTAATGATGGTCAGATCCCCGACAACTTCTGTGAAGTCGGGGATCTCGTGCGATGAACCACTCCACTAGCGCTTGCTGCTAACTAGAGGCTGTCGCTGAATCAAATCAACTGCACCGCGTCGTAATTCCTCAACAGGTGGCATCTGGTTCAAGCGCATCAATTCCGATATAGCTGCCGTTTCTGTATCCCGATGGCTGGTTGCAACTGCCAAGACTTGATTATTTTTAATGTAAAAAGCAATAAATTTCTGTTGTTGGAGATCTCCATCTACAACTATTTCATCCCAACTTTGGGCATGTCCAATGTAGCGCAACGAAAATTTGAATTGCATCGTCCAGAAAAAGGGCAGCCCTCTAAATTTGACTGCTTTGCCTGCCATGTTATGAGCCGCGATTCGCCCCTGCTGTGCTGCAACTCGCCAATGTTCAACGCGAATCGATTCACTTGTACGCCAATCGGGATAACGGGCAATATCGCCTGCGGCGTAGACATTATCTGCTGCACACAAATATTCATCAACAACAACACTTCTATCTTTAGAATGCAAATTCACACCCTCAAGAAAGTCTGTTGCAGGCTGTACGCCAATTCCGACAATTACTATATTTGCTTGCAAGCGATCGCCATTATCTAAAATTACAGCTTCTACTTTGCCATTACCTGCAAATTCAACTGCTTTTCTACGCAACTTAAAGGAAACTCCATTTTCCTCATGGACTTGCTGAAAGAGTTTGCCGATTTGTTCGCCAAAGTTCTTCTCAAAAGGCACAGAATCTGGTGAAACAACAGTTACTTGTAAACCTTGCTGAGTCAGACCAGCTGCGGTTTCCATACCGATAAAACTGGAGCCAATGACTACTGCTTGTCCTTTTTGCTTGATGGCTGTCAAAATGCGATTGGCATCATCAAAACTGCGTAATGTAAAAATATTTGGCAAATCCGCACCAGGAATATCTAGCTGGCGTGGTTTTCCTCCTGTTGCTACTAGTAAGGCATCATAGGTCAATGAATCACCGTCGGTAAAGGCGATCGCTTTTGCTGTTGTTTGTACCTGTTTGACTTGCTTATTCAATAGCACTTCAATTGTGTGTTCTTTGAAGAAATCTGGAGATCGCAAGGGCATTTCTTCTGGGGATGCTTTACCACTCAAGTAAGCTTTACTCAGCTTAGTGCGATCATAGGGCAGCTTGTCTTCCTGAGTAATCATGACGATTCGTCCCTGATATCCGGCTACTCGCAAAGCTTCTGCGGCATGAATACCTGCTGTCCCTGCTCCCAAGATCACAAATGTCCGCCCATCAACGTTGGGATTGAATTGTGCCATAGTAGGCGATCGTAATCCTGTGGTTTGCTCTGGTACGCTGACAATGACGTTTTCACCTTCAATCCGTGCCTCATAATGAGCTAAAGAATCCAAGCCAGGTGGTTGTAGTTGGTCGCCACTCATCAAGTCAAAACAGGCATTGTGCCAAGGACAAACAATATTATGCCCACTCAGTACCCCTTTTGCCAGTGGTGCGCCATAATGAGTGCAGTGTGCGCCGACGGCATAAAATTTTCCATCTATTCGACTCAGTAAAATTTCTGTTTCGCCGACAGATACCTGTCGCATTTCACCATTTTTTAGATCATTGATATTGGCAACAACTGCTTTTATCTGTTTCATAATTAATGTGTTTAACTACTTATAAACTCGCCACTGAGCCACCATCTACTCGGTAGTTAGAACCAACGACAAAGCTGGATTGCTCAGAACAAAGGAATGTAATGACTGCTGCGACCTCTTCTGGTTTGCCACGTCGTTTGAGTTCGATGTGAGGACGCTGTTCATCAAGAAAACTATCAATAGCCTCATCAAAGCTGACACCCATCTGTTTCGAGAGTTTTTCCATCATTGCGTCAGTCATCGGAGTTGCTATATAGGCAGGGGAGACTGTATTTACCAACACGCCATCCTTTGCATAAGCTTTGGATAGACCTTTGGCGAGGTTAAGTACTCCAGCCTTGCACGCGCAATAAGGCAATTCTTCTGGATAAGGCTGTACAGCGTCTTCCGAACTAATTAAAATTACTCGTCCCCAACCGACCTCACGCATACCTGGAATAAAGGCGCGACAAGTACGCACAGTTGCCATTAGGTCTACTTCAATCGTCTGATACCAATCTTCATCACTAAGCTCTAGAAAATCTCCAGTCGCACCCGTTATTCCTGCTGCATGGACGAGGATATGAGTTGTCCCAAAGCGCTCATTAATCTTGCGTTTTGCGGCTTTCACATCTTCAGGCTTGGTGAGATCTGCCTGAACCGCAAAAACTTCTCCAAACTTTTTAATTTCAATCACCGCCTGTTCTAGTGCTTCAGAGGTTTTGTCAATCACAGCCACCTTTGCACCTTCCTTGGCAAGCAGTTGGGCTGTTGCTTGACCTATGCCAGAGTCTGCTCCTGTGATCACGGCGACCTTTCCACTAAGACCTAAATCCATATGCAATCTTTTCCTGAAAAATATAACTATTTTGTCTCTGAATCTAAGTGATTTAACGTAAATTTTTGAGGAAAATTCAGCTATTTTTTGCTTTAACGCTTTACTCTATTCCAAGTTTTCTGAAGTTTTCAACGAATCGACGGTACATTTTTTAGAATCAAGAATTCAGCCTCTAGGTATAAGCAAAATTTGAAAGTGTGTATCTCAACTAAATTTCTCTATCTACGGCTTGAGGTAAATTGACATGCCTATTAATGACAATTAGCTTTAGCTTGCTGTTGTAATTGTCATTAGCAAGCAAGTTAAAAGGCAGGAGATATTTATGCCTGAAGTAATTGAGATCTATGATGATCGCATGTGTGCGTTAATACACCCAAGTGCTTCACTCCAAAAGCTTGCCAACGGTGCAGTCCATAGCGAAGGCCCTGTTTACTTCCATGAAGACGACAGTGTAGTGTGGAGCGATGCTCACGGCAATCGTCTGTTGAGATGGAGTGCTAGTGACGACGTGAGTATTCTACGAGACCCATCTGACTACCAAAGTGGTAATTACCGTGACCTAGAGGGTCGTCTGGTTGCGTGTTCGTCGGGTTTGCGTGCTATCATCCGCCGCGAACATGATGGTGAGTGGAAGATTTTAGTGGATAGTTATCAAGGTAAACGCCTCAATAGTCCAAATGACTTGGTAGTGAAAAGCGATCGCACGATTTGGTTTACTGATCCACCCTATGGCATTACTCAACCAAACCAAGGTTACGGTGGTGAACAGGAACAAAACGGAAGTTACGTGTATCGATTCAACCCGGCAACTCGTGAAATCTATCCAGTGGTGACGGACATGGTGCGCCCTAACGGACTTGCCTTCAGTCCAGACGAAAGTCTTTTGTATGTGTCGGATACAGCTGCGTTTAATATTCCTGGAGGCCCTCATCATATTCGTGTATATGAGGTTGTGGACGACGCTCAGCATGTGACAAATGGTCGCGTGTTTGCAGTTATCGAACCAGGACAACCCGATGGATTCCGGGTTGACGAACATGGCAATGTTTTTACTAGTTCTAAAGACAGTGTGCAAATATACACCCCTGACGGGACTCGTTTAGGAAAAATTTTCGTACCGGAAACATGTGCTAACCTGTCTTTCGGCGGCAAAGAACGCGATCGCTTGTTTATTACGGC
This sequence comes from Pelatocladus maniniholoensis HA4357-MV3, assembly GCA_019359115.1. Classification (GTDB taxonomy): domain Bacteria; phylum Cyanobacteriota; class Cyanobacteriia; order Cyanobacteriales; family Nostocaceae; genus Pelatocladus; species Pelatocladus maniniholoensis. The sequence continues at coordinate 59,499 of JAHHHW010000143.1, read as the reverse complement.
GGGCAAATCCTTATATGCTATCGACCTTAATACCCATGGTGTGCAGCTATGATTTACAAGTTTGTGTTGGGTGTCGCGATGTCTAACGACAAACCGCTTCTCGTCTACGCTGTGTGGACGCTACCGAAGGTAATAACTTCCGTATTAGCTTCAGTTAATTATCCATTTCTAGGCCCATATCTGTTGAGTTCTTTGTCTCATGCGTATCCTGGTGGACTTCCAGGATTAGCACTTTTACTGCTAAGAGTTAGCGTTGGCGGTTTGTTCCTAATCCACGGCTATCCAAAAGTACTGCATCTTCGTCGATGGGCTGAATCTATCAAAACACCCGTGTTTCTTTGCTTTATATCAGCATGGACGATGTTGGGTGGTGGATTTTTCCTCATCCTGGGATTTCTCACACTTTTGGCAACTTTGCCGATTCTGGCTTCTATGTTGTTTGCGATATTGTTACATCTGATTGAAGGTAAGCCCTTTGTTGCCATAGATCCTTACTTAATTCCCAACGACCAGTATAAAGGCCCTTTAGGAAAAGGCGAACCACCAAGTTGGGAAAAGGCATTTATGTACTGTGTAATGCTGATTGCGATCGCGGTTTTAGGACCTGGTGCGTATTCGCTAGATGCTGTGATTTTTGGACGATAAATTATTAAAATCAAGCACTTGTGTAGCGATCGCAGTTTGTTTTACAAAAATTGAATTTATTTAATTTCTATCAAATTAGCAGTCAAAATTAACACAGAGCCATTTCTATGCAGAATAATCAATCGCACAAACCGACAATTGACTACTGGCATGTCTATACTGACAAAGACGGTGTAAGCCACCAGTCCCGTCGTCAAATTCAGGATTTCATCGAGAAAGGTATAGCACCAGATACCTCTCCTCAGTGGCTGTCTAAATTGAAGCAGTCTGGTGCCACAATTACTTTTACTGTACTACCTGTAGGATGGGTTGGAAAATGGCATGAGAACCCGAAACCCCAGTGGATCATCCCCTTATCGGGACGCTGGTTTGTGGAGACTATGGATGGTCAGCGAGTAGAGATGGGCCCTGGCGAAATTTCATTTGGAGGAGATCAGGGGACGAAAGCGGACGCACAAGGTCATAAAGGTCATCTCTCTGGAACAGTAGGCGATGCGCCAGCTGTCCTGGTAATGGTGCAATTTGAAGAGACACCAAGTATGGAGTAGTCCTACTGCTTGAGGTAGGCTAGTGTCTTTTATGTAAAGGAGGGAGTCAGAGCTGTTGTCGGCAGCCCTAACTCCCTTTTTGTAGTAAGTTCAATTATGTATAGTTCAAGTTTTTGGGTGTATGAGGGTATCAATTAAATGAACTAACCGATAATTCCGAGCAGGGTACAAGAAAGTGGATAAATCCTGGGAATAAATTCCCTTTTTTTTAATCCAAAATACTCAATAAAGTGCATTTATACATGGGGTAAATCTAAAATACAAAATCTAAAATTCAAAATTTTTGACTCAATAAGTAATCTCCGCTCAAGTGACAACAAATTTATTTTTTCGTTAATTTTTTAGATATGATTCAAATTCTTGATTCTACCTTGAGAGAAGGAGAACAAACTCCTGGAGTTTATTTTTCTCCTGCAACCAAATTAGCAATTGCTAAATTTTTAGATCTGGTAGGAGTTGATATTATTGAAGTTGGTAATCCTGTAGTTGATAGGGAAATTGCTTTCGCTATAAGTCAAATTGCTAATGCTGGACTCAAAGCTAAGATCGGCGCTCATTGTCTTTGTCGAATAGATGATGTGAATCAAGCGTTAGATTGTGGCGTCAATTTTTTAGGAATTTTCTTTAGTGTTTCTCAGCAACGATTGCAACAGGACTACAACATAGATTTAGAGTCAGCTATAGAAAAAATTGTAGAAGTAATAACCTATGCGAGAAAACAGAAAGATAACTTATTGATTCGTTACACACCAGAAGATACGGTTCGTTCTCCTTTAGAAAATGTGATTGAAGCAGCGATCGCAGCGTTAAAGGCAGGAGCTAATATTATTAGCATCGCTGATACGACTGGATATACAACACCATTTCATCCAATCCGTAGTCTTTATAATTATGTGAAAACTCTAAAAGAAGAACTTGCAAAACAAGAATTATATCCACAAATAGAGGTTCATTGTCATAATGATCGAGGTTTAGCCTTGGCGAATGCACTGGATGCTTACAGAGCAGGTGTTAATATTATTGACGTGACAGTCATGGGACTTGGAGAACGAGCAGGTATTGTCGATTTAGCAGAATTACTCATAAATTTAATTGATACAGTTGAGGAAAATCATTGTTGGGAACTAAGTTATTTAAAGGATTTATATGATTTGGTAAGTAAGCATTCTCATATTTCTATTTTTCCTCATCATCCAGTAATCGGAAAAAATGCTTTTACCCATTATGCAGGTGTTCATGTGAATGCTGTAGCTAAAGATGAAGTTCTTTATCAAAGTTTAAATCCAGAAATTTTAGGGACAAAAAGCAGCTTGGCATTAGGAATGCAATCGGGATATACTGCGGTTGAATTGGCTCTCAAACAAATTGGTAGAGGTGAATTAATAAAAGATAAAGATGTAGTTGCTAATATTCTCCTCAAAATTAAAGAAATTGCCAAAAGAGGAACTCCTATCGATATTGAAAAAGAACTACCAGCAATTGTGAAATGTTGTGCTATTAGCAAGATGATTACTAATTGGATTTAGGATTAATCATTATGATATTGAAGAACTGAAAATAGGAAGTTGACCATCACTGTTGCTAAGGATGAGATATTAGATTGACGAAGTTATAGCAGTACCCGGATGAAATTTCCGGGTAAGCGATCGCAGATTAAATCCCCTCTTAATAAAAATATTGTTAGACCTTCAGATGCTTTCTGTAATAATTAATTACCTGTTCAATAAATTTTTGCCAATGATGATCCGGAATCCAAATTTGATGCAAATCTTTCTTGGCTTCTGCATCATTTATCCCTTTACATAGGCGACGGTAAAGATACATAAAAGCAGAAACTCTCTTATTAGCAGCACAATGTACAAACACTTTTTTGTTTGTGTTGGCTTCCATGACTTGGAAAAAATATTTGACATTCTCAAAAGTTGGTTTTTCCCAAGCCACAGGAATATGAACATATTCCATTTCTTGAGATTCCACTATTTCTTTTTCATTCGTTAGAGCATTGGGAGAATCTGGTAATGCTAGATTTACAACTAATTGATATCCAGCTTCTTTGATTAGTGTAAATTCTTCTTCAGTGAGTTGTCCTGATGTGGCAATCAAATCTGATATTTGCAGGAAATTGTAAATATTCTCAATACAGTTGTGGGACATTTTTAAATGTGTGAAGCTAATTGTTAGTTTTCGATAACTGAAGTCTCAGTTATTTACTAAATTCAGGCTTACAGCCATTATGTCCGTTTAAATACTCAGAACAATAAAATAATTAATTAATACACCTGGCGTGGTGAGGTGAAAACGCAGAGAAATTTTGATGGTGAGTAATTAGACGGACAACATGTAGGATAACGAGTTCTCACAAGAGCTTTGCTAAGAATATATTATCCAATGAATTCTGAGTTTTGAATGGGGTACAAAACCCCACAATTGTCGATCAAAGCTTAAGTTGAGTCAGCTAAAGTTTGAAAATCAAATTTTTTTAACAATTCTAAAAATTTAAAAACCGCAGGGATATGTAACGCGTTGGATAAAACTGCAACGGCCATGACTCTTTTTAGTGGTACTGGTAATTTGTATACCTGCACTTCTGGAGGAATTGGTACTGCTGCTAAACGCGGGAGAATAGCAGCTGTGAGTCCTTGATTAACCATACTGACAATAGTAGAGTCTTCTTGAATATGGCTAGCAGTATTCAAAAAGGGTGCTAAATTTTTGATGTGTTCGTGTAGAGGTCTTCCACAGGGTAAGCAAGCAAGCATGACTGGTGAATAAACAGCTAAATCTTGCCAAGTAATTTGGGAATTCTTAATTTTGACATAGGGTGGTAATAAAGCAACATACTCATCCCGGACAATTTCCCAAGTTTCAAATTCTTCAGCTGCGGGTAGATAAGTAATACCAATATCGGCGCGTCCTTCACGTAAACATTGTTCTACATCTAAGTAAGCAAGACGTTCTATGATGGTGACAGCGATTTCTGGGAATTGGTGGTGAAACTTGGCGATCACTTGTGGTAATAAATGAGTGGCGACACTGCGAAAAGAGGCTATGCGTACATGACCACCATGTAAACCTTTATGCAGATTTGCTTCTTCTTGCATCATTCCTAAATGTTGCAGAACCGTTTTAGCATGATACAAAATGCGCTCCCCTGCTGATGTCAAAACAGCACCGTAGCGACCTCTAGCAAATAAAGGTACGCCTAATTCTTCTTCTAGGGTAGCAATGGCATGACTGATTGCTGGTTGAGAAAGCTGTAACTCATTCGCTGCCTCACTAAAGTTACCACACTCCGCCACTGCAACTAAGGCTCGGATCTGGGAGAGTTTCATCGGTAATTCCAATCGAGAATCTGATTTGTTTTTCCCAAATAGATTGTATCAATAGATTTTTACTATCTATAAACCACATTTATATAATCTATACAAGCCATGATTTGATTGCTCAGTGAGACGTTGCTACAGTTTTGATTATGGATGATCATTCAGGAGCAATTTTATGACAAATAATAGGATGCATCTACAAAATAATGACACAAAGTTAGAGCTAGAAGTTGGTTATAACTATCTGTCATTTTTCCAGAAAAATTTGCGGAATATTTGGCAAGAAATAATTAATTATTTAGTAGCTAGCCAAGAATTACAAGTTAAACAGAAAATAGATCGTCACGGTAATCATTATTGGCAAGCCTACGATCCCACAACGGGCAAATCTTTTATGTCAGGTTCAGAATCTGATATGCTTGCATGGATTGAACAACTTTATCGGTAATAGAAAATGCCAGATTTAACTCTTGTCATCGGCAATAAAAATTATTCATCGTGGTCACTTCGTCCTTGGTTGGCGATGAAGCAATTTGGTCTAGAATTCCAGGAAATTCGTATTCCTTTATATACTCCAGAAGCTGGATTACAACTTAGTCAATACTCTCCATCAAGGAAAGTACCTGTTTTATTACACGGTAATCAACAAGTGTGGGATTCTCTCGCAATTTGTGAATATTTAGCTGAAGAATTTCCCGATTTTAATTGGTGGCCAGAAGATAAAACTGCTAGAACAATTGCTCGTTGTATAAGCGCCGAAATGCACTCTGGCTTTCAAAATTTACGTCAAAATATGCCGATGAACTGTCGTGCTAAACTTCCTGGTAAAGGAATGGCGCTCGGAGTACAAAAAGACATTGATCGCATTACTACTATTTGGCGATATTGTCGAGATAAATTTGGGAGTACTAGCGATATGTTATTCGGTCAATTTACCATTGCTGATGCGATGTTTGCCCCAGTTGTATTGCGGTTTGTGACCTATGATGTGCAATTAGATAATATTGCTAAAAATTATGTAGAAGCTATCTTAGCAATCCCAGCATTACAAGAATGGATCAAAGCAGGTAAAGCAGAACAAGAAATTATTCCTGCTTTTGAATTTTAGAAATTTGTTTATTTTTAAGAAGTGAATTCTGGCGATACGAATTAATGAAATCTTGTGCTTAGTTTTTATTGCTGATGTTAGTATGATTGGGATGAATTTTATTACCATGGAACATCAGGCGTAACTCATTTACATCAGAGGTAAAACCCCAACGCTCATAAAAGTTGATCATCTCTGGTAAACAATAAAGAGCAAGCACTTCAACAGAACCTAATTTAGGATGATTTATCACTAATTCCATCAATTTAGCCCCAAGTCCTATATTTCTGTGACTTGGTTTAACGATCACATCATAAATAGTGGCTCTATATATGAAATCTGTAAGAATGCGAGTAAAAGCAACCAAGCGATCGCACTCATCAACCAATCCAATCACAATATCTGATGCTGCTAGCATCTTCTCGACTTGATCACGAGTACGCTTGTGACTCCAGAATTCGTTTTTGTATAAATCTAATAAATCCGAAATTTGAGCTTCAGTTAGTTGTTCTACAACTTGATAATTCATGAGAGAATCGCTTCAGCTGCTTTCACGGTATTATCCAAGAAATTATGCGCTTTCATAATTTCGTAGAGATTCATATCTGTTTCCAATAAACAAGCGTGTCCACTTTCAGGTAATACCACCATTTCAGAATCCGGTAAAATATTTGCTAATCTTTGCGCTTCCGCCAGAGAAGGCAAAAGTCTATCCTGATTACTAGCAAGTAGTAAAATAGGTTGAGTTAGTTGACGTAATTGTTCTTCGTCAACACAGAATTCTCGAATTAAAGATAATCGCCACAGAACAGTTTCTGAAGGTATAGAACGCATTGTTTTCAGTAATTCTTGGCGATCGCTTCTCGAAATACGTGACAATGTTGCTAAAAATGGTAACAAGCCCAAAGCACCAATGTCGAAAAAGTATGATGGTACTAAATAAGAAAATTGTGACGCCCAATCATAGAAAGGGCGAAGATGAAAGCTAGAAGCAGGATTGATCAAAATTATTCTTTGAAATAAATGTGGTGCTGCTACAGCTACTTTTTGAGCCAAACAACCCCCAAAAGATTCACCACATAGATAAACTGTTCGTTGGGAACTTTTTTCTAGTTCTGTGTGGATCAAGTCCAATACATTATTTGTTAATACTTCCCAGCTAGTCAAATCTTCCCGTGGAATTGCCAAACAACGAACATCAAAACCAGCTTCTAAACCTACTGTTTGCGATCGCAATAATTGACCAGTTCCATCCATCCCAGGTAAATATACAAACAAGGGATATTCTGGTTGAAGACGTTTGGGAGTGAGAAAACACGGCTGTAATGATACTTTTGGGATAGTCATTGGTCAATCGTCAAGCGTCAATAGTCAATGGTCAAGCGTCAACCCCCTACTCTTCAAGAAGAGCTTCGCTCTACGGGGGAATTCAAAATTCAAAATTCAATAACATCCTTCACGTAATAGATTAGCAATTTCGCCGTGACAATGTTCTGTTAGTTCAGCGACAACAGTTTTAGCTTGTTTACCTTGATATAGTTGTTGGTGCTGGGGTCTAATCCAATAAGGATGACCAATTAACACCGCAACACGATTGTATATAACCAAAGGATGCCAACCAGGTTGATTAAACAACGGTTCCGAAGGATCAAACAAGTTCAATAGTTTGAGGGGAACAGCTGATGTGTTAATTTCTTCTATGGAGGCGATCGCAACTGGTAAAATTGCTAAATCTTGGACATTTGCTCGCAACGCCAGATGAGCAAATCCCCGTTGAAATTCACCTACCCAGTTCGGTTGGGTAAAGTTCACCATCGGTTCTGTCCCTTCAGGAAAAACTCCAACCAATTGTTTTGATTGCAACAAATGTTGTGCTTGCTTAAAAAAACTTTGTTGACGTTGTTGATTTGCCTCTAGCGGAAAACATCCCAATCCTGCTACTATCTCTCGCATGATTGGTACTTGTCCCATGTAATGATGGCAAGCAAATCTGATCGAACTCGAAAGTGCTGCCATCAAAATTGGTGCATCCATAAAGCTACGATGATTACTCACTACCAATACACTGGCATCTTGAGGAATGCGATCCTCATAGTAGCGAAACATCTTGGTTGAGAGTGTCGCCAACAACCAGTGAGAAATATCCAGGGGGCTGTTTACACTCATAACTCTTCAATATAAATATTTCACAAACATAGGTGTTTATCTACACGCTATCTTTACATTTCTTTACTATCTCTGGGACTGTCTTAAGGTATAGATGTTTGATCTACAAACTTAGGAAAATCTTTTGTCCAAGAGGAGTTGATTTATGGTGTCGCCAGATAAAAAATGTGAAAAATCTTTTGATGAGATTTTTACATCTCTTCTTTAAGATAGCCGCGACAAACAAACTTCATCACGAATTATGAAAATTGTTCTGTGCGTCACCTGATTTCAAAGTTTATTTTCTGTAGAAGTCTAGCTATGAGAAAATCTCATGAACATTATTTGCAAATCTTTCTTCCTCAATTCCCGTTGCACCTTCTTTGGAGATAAGAAGCCTTACCTTCCCCTATTCCTAATCTCTATTTTCAGGACAATATATGTATTTCTATTGTCACAAGCAATTAAACCAACAAGTTTCGGGGAAATCAATAGCTGCGAATTTCTGTCTTTTTGGCAAAAATTAACTGAATTTATACCTACAAAAAACAAATTCTAAACTAAATAAATTTGTTAATATTCTAGTAGAGCTTGAAAATCAGGTGTGTATGTAATATAATTACCTGGTTTTACCTCAATAAGTAAAATAGAAAATAGTTTTTACAACTTATATTTTGATTGTGCATGAATCTAGTGGATAAAACAGAAAAAACATTTGCACTTACAACACCGCTATATTATGTAAACGACTTACCTCACATTGGTAGTGCATATACAACTATCGCCGCCGATGTGGTGGCACGTTTCCAAAGACTTTTAGGGCGTCCAGTACTACTAGTAACTGGTACAGACGAGCATGGGCTGAAAATTCAGCGAACAGCCGAAAATAAAGGTATATCGCCACAAAAGTTCTGCGATGAAATGTCTAGTGGCTTTGTTTCTCTGTGGCAAGTGCTAAATATTAAATATGATCGCTTTATCCGGACTAGCGATTCTCGTCACGAAGCAATAGTCAAAGAATTCTTCCAACGAGTATGGGAAAAGGGTGATATCTACCAGGGACAGCAAAAAGGATGGTACTGTGTCTCCTGTGAAGAATTCAAAGAAGAACGAGAATTGCTAGAAGGACACCGTTGTCCAATCCATACCAACAAAGAAGCAGAGTGGCGAGACGAAAAAAACTACTTTTTCAAGTTATCTAAGTATCAAACCCAGCTGGAAGCGCTCTACCAATCTCAACCAGATTTTATTCAACCAGAAACTCGTCGTAATGAAGTTCTCAACTTTGTCAAACAAGGGTTACAAGACTTTTCAATTTCACGGGTAAATTTAGATTTGGGTTTTCGAGTCCCAACTGATCCGGATCATACTCTTTATGTTTGGTTTGATGCGCTCTTGGGTTATGTAACAGCATTGTTGGAACCAGACGCAGAACCAACACTAGAAAACGCTTTAACAAAATGGTGGCCGATTAACTTGCATTTAATTGGTAAGGATATCTTGCGCTTTCATGCAGTTTACTGGCCTGCCATGCTAATGTCAGCTGATTTACCTCTACCAAAACAGGTTTTCGGACACGGCTTTTTAACCAAAGATGGCCTAAAAATGGGCAAATCTCTTGGTAATACTGTTGATCCCGTGGCTTTAACCACAACCTACGGTGCAGATGCTGTTCGTTATTACTTTCTTAAGGAAATCGAATTTGGCAGAGATGGCGACTTTAATGAAGGTAGATTCATCGATGTTCTAAATGCAGATTTGGCAAATGACTTAGGGAATTTGCTCAATCGTACTTTAGGCATGGTGAAAAAATATTGTGCTGGCAATGTGCCACCAATTACAAGTAAATATATACCTAATGATAGTCCTTTGAAATCAATCGGTTTATGTCTAGGGGAACAGGTAAAAAATGCTTACGAAACGTTAGCGTTCGATAAAGCTTGTGACGCAATCTTGAAACTGGTACGAGCCAGCAACAAATATATTGATGAGCAAGCTCCTTGGTCTTTATACAAACAAGGACAGCAACAGGCTACAGAAAAAGTATTGTACTCTGTCTTGGAATCAGTGAGATTGGCTGCTTACCTGCTATGTCCAGTGATCCCAAACATCAGTAACAATATTTATCAGCAACTAGGTTTTGAAATCGACTTTAATAACCAAGCACAAACCGCCATTACGGCTCCTTTTACCATTCATGGCACATGGGGAGTGCTAACTGATAAACAAAAACTGGGTGAACCCTATCCAGTGTTTAAACGCATAGAACCATCTAAATAACATTAGCTAGTTCTTTCAATCTCTGATTTTGTTTACTTGGTCAGGGCTGATGCAATTAGCCCTGAAAGCTTATCATAAGTTTTTCAAACTCTATGTAAATCTCAAAAATCAGTATCAATTATTTTTTTGATAAAAACGAGGTATGACAATAATGTTGAATAATTTTGAAAATGACTCGATTTTCACGCCAGAGCAAGTTTTAGAAAATCGAGGTCGTGTTGCCATTTTTATTGATGGCTCAAATTTATTTTATGCAGCACTACAATTAGGAATTGAAATCGATTACACCAAGTTACTATGTAGATTAACAGGCGGCTCTAGACTGTTACGTGCTTTTTTTTATACTGGTGTAGATAGAACCAACGAAAAGCAACAGGGCTTTTTACTGTGGATGCGTCGTAACGGTTATCGGGTCATAGCTAAGGATTTAGTCCAACTACCAGATGGTTCCAAAAAGGCCAATTTAGATGTAGAAATTGCCGTAGATATGATGGCTTTGGTAGACTCCTATGATACAGCAGTTTTAGTCAGTGGTGATGGGGATCTGGCATACGCAGTCAATTCCGTGAGTTATCGTGGTGTGCGCGTAGAAGTAGTTAGCTTGCGTTCAATGACCAGCGATAGTTTAATCAACGTGAGCGATCGCTATATAGATTTAGAAGCCATCAAAGAAGATATCCAAAAAACTCCACGCCAAAGCTATCCCTATCGACCCTTAACAAGTATGGATTTTTTAGACCAACCCAGAGAGATTGAGGGACAGTTGGAAGTTCAAGAATGAAGCCGCAACACAAAGGACATAAAGGACACGGGGGAAATGGAGGACATGGGGGACACGGGGGACATGGGAGCAATCTTTCCTCGTTGTCTTCCCCCTCTCCCTTGTCCTCCTTGTCCCCCTGCTTTCTCCCCTCTCCCTTGTCTCTACTCTCCCTTCCATGCGGCCGCCCCAGGATTTTATTTTTAACTCTCTGGCTTGTCATTGGACTAGTTGCCTGTAACGGTCAAACTCGCACATCAAATAAATCACCTGTGGAGAATATATCTCCTCAAGATGCAGATAGCAAATTAACTTTCTTTGATGTCACTTTAGAACAAGCAGACGAAGTTGGGCGACCCATTTGGAAAGTCGTAGCAAAACAAGCAAAATACACCAAAGAAAAACAGATTGGTCAGGTTGAAACCCCTTATGGTGAACTATACCAAGATGGCAAAATTGTCTATCAAGTAAAAGCAGAAAAAGCAGATATCGAACAGAATGGTAAGCAATTATTTTTGAAAGGTAAGATAGTTGCTACAGACCCCAGCAATGGTGTTGTTCTACACGGGAATGAATTAGAATGGCGTCCCAAAGAAGATTTATTAATCGTCCGCAACCAAATTAATGGAACTCATAAACAGCTAAAAGCAGTAGCAAAGGAAGCACGAGTTAAAACCCGAACTCAACGCATAGATTTTTCTGGGGGAGTAGTTGCTAACTCTCAAGATCCACCATTACAAATGCGGACAGAACATTTAATTTGGCAGCTAAAAGATGAAAAACTCATTGCTGATCGGCCAGTACAAATAGACCGTTATAAAAATAATCAAATTACCGACCGTGGTAGAGGAGATACAGCCGAAGTTAATTTAAAAACAAAAATTGCCCGCATCACAAAAAATGCTCAAATAGCATTACTAGAACCGCCACTACAAATTGCCAGCAACTCCATGAACTGGAATTTGAACACAGAAATTGTCACGACAAATTCTCCTGTACGCGTATTTCATCAAGTTGAAAACGTCACAGTTACTGCTAATCAAGGTGAATTAAGAATTCCTCAAAAAATAGTTTATTTAACAGGTAACGTCAACGGTGTAGGAGAAAAACGCCAGTTTCTCAAATCTAATACAGCAACTTGGTATCTTGATCGGAAATTAATTGACGCTCAAGGTGATGTAGTTTATAAACAATTTGACCCACCGATGACATTTACTGGTGAAAAAGCCGTCGGTAATATTCAAACACAAAACATAGTTGTTAGTGGTGGCAATTCTCAAGGTAGGGTAGTGACGGAGATTATTCCCCAGGAGAAACTTAAAAATCAATAATCAAGAGTCAGCCCCTTCGGGGAAGTCAAAAGTCAAAAGTCAACCAAAAAAGAGGTAGGCGATCGCCACCATCATACTTTAACTACTAACCCAAGAAAAAATTTTTCTCTTGGGTTAGTTTATTTTGACAACTTATTTAAGACTCACGCTTTGTTAACTGCTGAAACAATAGTTGAATTGCCAAAGCAATTAAACCGATCGCCACAAGTGCAAACACTCCAGAACCCAAAGCAACTATACCCAAAACTAAAGTACGCACAGCCGAGGAAATTCTCAGCGCAAATACATTATCAGAATGAATTGGCTTGGCGGCAAAAGTCGTAGCGATGGAAATCATGAGAGAATAAGCAGCAAATGCCAAACTCCCTGAAATCACAGCGCCAATTAAACTACGTAAGGGAGTGGCTTTAGCTGGCGTCTGAGTCTCTTGTGGATCACTCATAAAAATTACCCAACTGATAATAAAATTTATTTGTGGAGACAGGGAACGGGAAACAGTAATTAATTCTGTCTAATTACTTAACTGATAACTGATAACTGATAACTGTTAAGATGCTATTTTAATGCCGTGGCTGACAAACTCACTCACAAATAATTCTAAATCTTCGTCGGGTATTGCTGCTCTGACACGCTGCTGAACTTGTTGTGCTTGCTGCTTTGACTCGCACAGTGCAAACACACTCGGACCAGAACCAGACATCATGGTTCCTAAAACCCCTTGTTGAGTTGCAAATATTTCCCGCAGTTGCAAAACTTGTGAATACGCTGGTAAGACTATTTTTTCTAAATCATTGTGCAGTTTGTCGGCAATTTCTTTGACATCTTGATGCAAAATCGCTTTCACCATTCCCCCAGAATGCACAGCCTCAGCACGCGCTGTCAAACTTGCTTTATCTTGAAGATACGAACTACCAAATGAGGTACGGTAAGTTTTATATGCCCAAGCTGTCGATACTTCTAGACTACGGTACTTTGCCAATACTATATATATATTGTTTAAACCAGCTAAAGCAGAAAGTTGCTCACCTCTACCTGTGGCGATCGCAGTACCACCAGCTACACAAAACGGGACATCAGAACCTAAAATCGCTCCTAGTTCTTCTAATTCCGACTGCGTGAGTCCCAAATTCCACAGCAAGTCTATCCCAACTAACACTGCTGCTGCATTTGTCGAACCGCCAGCCAACCCAGCAGCAACAGGAATGCGTTTGGTAATTGTAATATCTACACCACCATACTTCGCATAAGCATCAGGAAATTCCGTTGCCATCAGTTCCGCCGCCCGGTATGCTAAATTACTTTTGTCTGTAGGTACTTGCGGATGCTCGCAGCGAACGCGAATGGCTTCTGTAATGCCTGCACGCAGATCAATTTGGTCAGCTAGGCTAATACTTTGCAGTATCATTGCTAACTCGTGATATCCATCAGGGCGATCGCCGATGATTTCCAGATATAAATTTATTTTGGCAGGAGCAATGAGAGTATAGCTACGCATTTTTGGGGATTGGGGATTAGGGATTGGGGATTGGGGAAGGTAGGGGTCCCCTGGAGGGGATAAGGGGTAATGGGGATTGGGGAAGGTAGGGGTCCCCTGGAGGGGATAAGCAGGGTGGTTTCATACAAGCAGAGAAAAATTAAAATCTTCTTTTAAAGCCTCTCCCCTTAATAAGGGGAGAGGTTTGGAGAGGGGTAAAAATCTATGCTTCAAAACGAGAAATACAGACTTCCATATTTTTATTTTTTCGTATGAAACCACCCTGGGTCCCCTGGAGGGGATAAGGGGTAATGGGGATTGGGGATTGGGTAACAAGTTCTTAATTTTGTAGACGCAAAGCGGTTTCTGTAGGTATTGTTTTGTCCCCTTTCCCCGATCCCTAACATATAATTTTGTTTAACCACTAACTATTAACCCCTAACTGATTACTTAAAGCAACCCATTGCCCAATGCTGAGTTCTTCAGCACGAACTTGAGGATTTATTTCTAATTGTTCCAGTAATTGGGTCAAGCGATCGCGTTCCACAATTGATTGCAAATTATTGCGTAGCATTTTGCGCTTGGCTCCAAAGCCTAATTTTACCAAAGTATCTAGTTGACGTGGGTCGTCGGCTGCTGGTTCGATGTTGCGGGGAATCAATCGTACTACCGCAGAGTCTACTTTGGGTGGTGGATAAAATGCTTTGGCTGGCACAATACTAATTAACTCACACTCGGCTAAATATTGCACCCGCACTGTTAACGCTCCACATGCTTTGGAACCTGGTTTGGCTACGATTCTTTCTGCTACTTCTTTTTGGATCAGCAAAACGATCGCATCATAAGGTTTTGGATTGGGATTCGCAATTGTTCCCAAGAGTTTTTCGATAATCGGCCCGGTGATATTGTAGGGAATATTTGCCACAACTTTATTGGGGTTTTGAAAAGCTGGAAATCCTTCTAGCAAAGATGGGACATCCAACTCTAAAAAATCCCCTTGTAAAAGCAAAAAGTTTTCGCGCTTACCTAATCCTTTAGCTAAATCTTCGCACAAATCGCGATCAATTTCTACTGCAACTAAAGATTCGACTAGAGGTAATAAACGGCGAGTTAAAATGCCAGTACCAGGGCCAATTTCGAGGATGCGATCATCTTGTTTTAATTTTGCAGCTTCAACAATTTCTGCAAGTGCTTTTTCACTTTTGAGCCAATGTTGACCAAAGATTTTGCGCGGTCGGATCATTAATTTTACTCTTTTTACAAAGCCTTTAAGGTAGGTGCGTTACACCAATTCAAAATTAAAAAATCTATTTACTTTATATCTTGCATCAGCTTTTCATCCCGCCAATAAATTTATTTATTGGCTAATAGCTAAAGTCAGATAAATCTGACTAGGAAAGTATTTGAGTCCGTTTTAACGGACTTATGCTATTAGCCTCACCAATTAATTCTGAGGCGGGATATGGGATTGGTGCAAGTATCAATTACCCCCCTTAATCCCCCCTTGCAAAGGGGGGAAACTGTTCCCTCCCCTTTGCAAGGGGAGGGTTAGGGTGGGGTAAGCAAGACTTGTGCATACACCGTAGCTTTTTAAGGGGGGCTACTAGCATTTGATGGGAATCATCATGTCTACCGTTGTAGATATAATTTATGGGGTAATTTTATCTATATACTTAACGCATTATGCCAGAAACACCTTCAGATAGTATTTGGATTGTCACCGATGAAACTCCTCATATCTCTATTCCTGATGGTACTAGAGGCAGTATTAGTAGAGGAGACGACTGGAGAGATGAAATTAGGGAAACGACTGGTAGCAAGGGTGTAGGAGATGCGGTTAAAGTTAGCGCTCAAAAATTAGAGCAAGAAATGACCCAATTTCTACAAGTTGTGGGACGCTTGTTTAGCCATGCGGAACAGCAAGCAAAAGTTAATTCCGGGATGCAGCTTGATGAAATTGAGTTATCGGTAGAAATAACTGGAGAAGGACAAGTAAAGTTAATTGGTAGTGGTGCTAAAGCTGCTGCTAAAGGAGCAATTAAGCTAACGTTCAAGCGCCAAGAACCAAGGTGAGATGGCAAAAAATTGGGCAATTACTATTGGTGTTAATCAGTATGAGTACCTGCAACCCCTAAATTATGCCAAGCGGGATGCACAGTTAATGCAGGAATTTCTGCGTCAGGAAGCAGGATGCGAGAGAATATTCTTCTTCTCGGATGATTCCCCTGATATTAATGGAAAATCAACTCGCCCCAACCGCACAAACTTACTGCGACTCTTGCGCCAATTATTTGAAACTCCTTTTATGGGAGCAGGCGATAATCTGTGGTTTTTCTTTAGTGGTCATGGCATACGCCATACTGACCGTGATTATCTCATGCCTTGTGATGGCGATCCAGAGGATATTGAAAATACAGCTATTTCTATTAACTTTGTCACTGAACGCCTGCGTCGCTGCGGTGCTGACAATGTAGTTATGATTTTAGATGCTTGTCGCAGTCTTGGGACTCGTGCAGGTGAAGGAATTGGGCGACAAACAGCTGAACAAGCGCGTCAACAAGGAGTAATCAGCATTTTTTCCTGTAGTCCCCAGGAATATTCTTATGAAATTCAAGCTTTACAACAAGGTGCTTTTACCTATGCGCTACTGGAAGGATTAGGAATTCAGGGTAAATGTGCCACTGTTGAACGGTTAAATCAGTATCTCAGTTTTCGTGTGCCGGAATTGGTTCGACAGCATCAAAATAAAAGGCAAACACCTTATATTATTGCTGAACCTGTAAATAAATCTCACTTGATACTTGTACCACGATACGCAACCCTGGCTGAGATTGCCACGTTGAAAAATGATGCTTATCGCGCTCAGTTTAAGAAGGACTTTGACTTAGCAAAACAACTTTGGATTCGGGTGTTAGCTGCTGCATCAGGCTCAGACATGGAAGCCATAGAAGCCTTGGAAGAAATTACTCGGTTGCGAATAATTGAACAAGAGCGTCGATTGCAACAAAAACGAACCCTACAAACCTTTCAATTTGAAACTGTGACCGTTGATGCACGAGGAAACATTACCAACCGTCGCAACTGCGAAGCAAAATACTTTGTCGAAGACTTGGGGAATGGTGTCACCTTGGAGATGGTGCAGATACCAGGTGGTAAATTTCTCATGGGTTCACCAGCAGGAGAAGCAGGAAGATATGACGATGAAGGGCCACAGCATCAGGTTACAGCTCCTAGTTTCTTCATGGGTAAGTATGTAGTTACCCAAGCACAGTATCAAGCAATTATGGATAATAACCCTTCCTACTTCAAAGGAGAAAAACGACCTGTAGAACAAGTCTCTTGGAATGATACTGTAGAATTCTGCAAACGCCTAAGTGAAAAGACAGGACGCACTTATAGACTACCCAGCGAGGCTGAATGGGAATATGCAGCTCGTGCAGGAACTACTACACCCTTTTATTTTGGTGAAACGATTACCACTGATTTAGCAAATTATCGAGGGACAGATTGGAACTATAAAGGGAGATTGTACCCAGGGAATTATGGTCAAGGACCAAAAGGTGAACATCGTGAACAAACAACAGATGTAGGAAATTTTCCTCCGAACTCTTTCGGTTTATACGATATGTGTGGTAATGTATGGGAGTGGTGTCTAGATAAATATCATAATAATTACGAGCAAGCGCCGACAGACGGTAGTGCATGGCTAAATGAGAGTGATAATAATTCTCATCTGCTGCGTGGCGGTTCTTGGCTCCTCATTCCCAGGAATTGTCGCTGTGCTAATCGCAATTGGTACAACCCTGATTATCGCAACGACGATGTTGGTTTTCGGTTGGTGGTGTTGGTTGCGTGAGGACTCCTTTCACTTTGCCCTCTCGCACTTTTGCCCTTTACACTTCTTATTCTTTTCTCTTCTTTTTCCCGCGCGAAGCGCGATCAAATATTTTTTCAAAAATCGGGTGTCTTTTCTCTACAGAATATCATACACTATTTTTAATCAGTTTTCTCACTTTGTTGAGAAATTGAAGATGGGGTTGGCAACTTTAGCTGCTGCGTGGCGGTTCTTGGCTCCTCATTCCCAGGAATTGTCGCTGTGCTAATCGCAATAGGAACAACCCAGATAATCGCAACAACAATGTTGGTTTTCGGTTGGTGGTGTTGGTTGCGTGAGCGCTCCCAAAGGTCAGAGTCGGTAAATGGGAATTTATCGAGCGTACATAGGGGAGTCCAGACCTGCTCCAGTGAGGAAGGCGACGACCTCCGAATATAAAACCGAGTCGGATAGCTTGGTAGGTTGCAAAACCGAACAGTTGTCCGACTCAATCATTTTTTGAAACTAGAATATCCAATATCAAAAATATTGTGTAGAGACGTGATATATCGCGTCTCTACTTTCTCAAAAAACCTGTTTAACTTCTCATTTTGCCTAATTACTTTCTCAAAAAGCCTGTTTCCTTACTCATTTGCTTCAAACGCTTTCTCATTTCAGTAGAATCAGCAAACAAACCGGAGTTTGCTTACTCATTTGCTTCAAACGCTTTCTCATTTCAGTAATTTACGCAATCATAACAGCGCCCGTCGGAGGTAATCGCACTCGTCGCAAAAACCATAAAAATTAACTCACAGCATCTTTGACTTTGCGTTTTTTTAAGAAACTGGACATAAACGGTCGCTCAAAAACCAAATAAAATAGATAGGCAAATACTAAAGAACTTACAATCCCTAGCAAATACAATGATACTGCAAATGTAGTTGGAGAAATATCCAAACTCAAAAGGAAGCGACGAACTAGCGTGATGATTGGGCCGTGAGTCAGATACAAACTGTAAGAAAATGCTCCTAGAGCGATCGCCACAGGATGCTCAAATATTTGTATAATTCGAGGTAATTTTTTGCCATCATTTACTAACTTAGTGCAGAAAATAAATAAGCAAGCTGTTGCTAAACCAAAGAAAAATTCACTAATCCATATATGCAAACCTAGTCTTCGCCATTCGGTTAAAAAAGCGACAACTGTAAAGATTATAGCCAGCTTATCCCAAGGCAAAGAAGTTCTCAGATTAATTAACTTGGGTTTTTGTGAAAATCCAATCTCAGCAGCAGCCATTCCAAAAGCGAATAATCCTAGAAACCAAGGACTAGCTGATTCAAATAAACCATTCAAAAGATACAATGGTGCCAGCCCAATGACAAAGGCGATAATTAGCGTTGACAGTAAACCAAAACGTCGCCATATGGGGATTAATAAAAGAGGAAACAAAAAGTATAATTGCCACTCTGTACCGACAGTCCACAATGGTGGATTAATAGATAAATAACTATCACTGAGATTATGTATTAATAGCAGGTGATGAACCAAATCTACAAAAGAAAAGTAAGGAGAAAAATGAACTTCTCCAGTTTCTAATCCCCATTTAAAACTCGTAAAATTTTCTAGTGCTAGGATGGCAGCAGCTAAAATAATGCAGAAAACAACAATAGCGTAATAAGGTGGCAAAATTCGTCGCGATCGCCTTTTTATATAATTGAGAAAACCTCCCGAAATATTATTATTTTTTGAGCGAACTACCGACAACATTAATCCGTAACCTGATAAGAGAATAAAGACTACAACACTAATGCGGCCATATTTCATCATTTCATTAAAAATTTCCAGCCACACAGGTAATGGCTCTTTTACTGATGGGTCTAGATGTACAATTAACACATAGATTGCTGCTAATCCACGGAAGCCATCTAAGTAATTTAAATGTAGTTTTTGATCATTTGTTTTATGTGGAAAATTCGTCATATATTGATATTTTACCTAAGTTTTTTTGCAAATATTTATGTTGCCAAAAACGAATAATTTGCTCTACTTGATTTAATTCCACGGGAGCATCCCAAATTTTCAAAAAACACCTGCGATTTCAATCGCAGTCTGATAGTTCAAGTCTGCTGAAGCAGACTAGACCTCTTGCAAAAGTCGAATGAACCCCCCTCAATCCCCCCGTGAACGGGGGGAAGATTTAGTTCCCTCCCCGTTTACGCTTAGGGTTAGGGTGGGGTAAAAATATTTTTGCAAGAGGTCTACTGTTTGATTTTATGAAGTCGTCTGAAAACGACTTGCGCTATTAGCAAAGGGTTTAAACTTTGCTTTACTTTAGCTATGAGATTGTGATTTCAATCTCAGGCAGTTTTTTTGGAACATTTGGGATGCTCCAGTTGATATCATTGGCGTGGCGGTGCGTTAACCTGCGGCATAACACACCCTACCATTTGGATATTTTGTTACAATCCTATTTAACTGATTAAGTGTCGCGTCAGGGCTATTATTTTTCAGATAACAATCACTCAAAAAAACTACCAGTTATCTTTTCTCAAAAGCCCACATGTTTTTAAGGATTGCTAAATATGTAATTGATATAATTACTTTAGTATTTGCAATTAATAAAATTATCTCAAGGTGGAGTTTCTCCAACTTCCGCTATCACATTGAATTTCAGGGAAAATAAATAAGCACTTCCTCGATTACTGTGACGGCTTACTTGCAGGCAGATTGTCAATGCTGCTGTAATCATGATGTGCAAAAACGCTTTACAAAAATTTTACATACTCCCAAGAGCATTTTGATGCAAATAATCATTTTAGTCTCATTCTCAATTTACAAACTTTTTTTGGTGAGAATATGAGTTTTTTTGGTAATTTTCATGAAATTTTCATTAAGTTAAAAATTTATGGACTCTTTAGGCAGTTTATTATAGTCAAATTAAGCAATTATAGCGATTATCAACCAATACGCTTGGTATAAGGATTTTTAGTACAGAAAATTGGTGTGTACCAGACGCGAAATTACCCTGCGGGATCTTGCTACGCCTCTCTACAAAAAATTGTGGGCTTAACACCAACTCATTTATGATTGCTATATATACACAAACAGCAACTAGAGAGGTAAAACAGAGAAAATCAAAAAGTTGGATATTGCCAAAATATTATGACCTTAATTCTCACTAATGATGATGGTATTGACGCCCCAGGTATCCAAGCACTCCGGGAAGCTGTAAACAAACTTGGTATTAGCAGTTTAGAAGTGTTTAATGGCAAATACCCAGCACCCAGTACTCCCTTATCAATAATCATAGCTGCTCCTAAAGATCATCTCTCTGGCTGTGGTCATCAAGTAACCACAACTAAACCGATACACGTTCACCATCGCTCAGATCAGGAGTATGCTATTGCAGGAACTCCTGCTGATTGCGTGAGAATAGGGGTTACACATATCTGTGAGCATGTCAAATTTGTCATCTCTGGCATCAACGCTGGTGGTAATTTAGGAGTAGATGCTTATATTTCTGGTACTGTTGCGGCGGTACGGGAAGCAGCAATGCTTGGTATTCCTGGAGTTGCAGTATCGCACTATCGCAAAGGTAAACTCAATGTTGATTGGGATGTAGCAGCAGGGTGGACAGCAAATGTTTTAGCTGATTTACTCAACCGTCCTTTGGAACCGGGAAGCTTTTGGAACGTGAATTTACCCCATCTTTTACCAGGAGAACCTGATCCAGAAGTTGTATTTTGTCAACCTTGTACTAAACCATTACCCATTAACTACCGCATAGAAGGTGATGAGTTTCATTATGCTGGCGTATATCAACAGCGCGATCGCACTCCTGGGAGTGATGTTGATGTTTGTTTTTCAGGCAAAATTGCAATTACCCAGTTGAAAGTATAAATCAGTTATCAGTTATCAGTTACCAATTTGATAACTGTTCACTGATAACTGTTCACTGTTCAACTGTCTTCTGGTGCTTCAATTAGTTGCATCAGACGGTCGAGATTTTTTGTCAATAGGGATATTCTTTGCAATGAATCGTCCTGTGTTTCAGCCAAAGTTTGTACTGCATCACATAAAGCTAAAATTTGATAGCCTTGCTGCTGCAACTGTTTTCCTTGTTCTTCAACTTGGGTGCTGAGATTATCCACTCTTTGAGCTAAACGCTCGATAGTTTCTGTAGTAGCGAGTACAGCTTCCCCAATTTGCTCAACAATTGATTCTAAGCGACCTACTTTTATTTCTGCCCCTGCTATAACCATTTATCTCGCTCCTCAATCTTGAGATCGCATTACACTAAATTTCTTGTTGCTTAATTTTTAAATAAGTTGAATACAGCAGCCGTTGCCACTTTTCATCTTAGTCTGGGATTTTTCCAGACTTCAACTAAGATAAGTTACACCCCTGAAGTACAAACTTTCAACTCGACACGATAAAAAACTAAAGTATCATTTTTATCCACCACGGAATATCATTTTTGACTTTGAGAGAAAGCAAACGCCAGATTTACTGCACGTTTTTAGTATTTAATTTGCCTTTTATACAAAGCAAATTCTTCTTTCTCTAACTTTAATCTCAATATTTCAGTGGAAAATTCTAGGCTGATATTTTTAAGTATCCGGGAAAACTGAATGTTTCAATAATAACACTCAGTTGATAGCAAATTTTAACACAACTACTTCTACTATCCACATCTAAAATGATTTTTCATCGACCATAAGATATATTAAATGTGCTTTATGTGAAATTTATAAAAAATGATGATCCCGATCAAATAAATGAAGATTAAGTGAATATACGGTTGTGATTGCATTTTTATAATAAAACTGAGTCTATAGTCAAAATATTAAGATACATAAAAACACTTTCTTTACTCAACACTCGGCTTGACAATGTACGAAATACCATTTACAACCGTTGTTGAAGGTGCAACCTCTAACACATGGGACTTATCTTTTTATACCCACCTCTCAGCAAAGTCCAAATTTAAGCGTTGCTTAGATATTCTGGGTAGCATAATTGGGTTATTTATATTAGCTCTTGTATTTATACCGATTGCGATCGCCATTAAGGTAGACAGTCCTGGCCCCATTTTTTTCACACAAAAACGTTACGGATTACACGGACGTCCGTTTTATATTCGTAAATTCCGCTCAATGCTTTCTGAAGCTGAACAATTAAAGTATTTAGTGGAAAACGAAGCTAACGGACTTATATTTAAAAATAAGAATGATTTCCGAGTAACCAAGGTCGGGCGAATTTTGCGAAGCACCAGCTTAGACGAACTACCACAATTTTGGAATGTCCTAGTCGGTGAAATGAGTTTAGTCGGAACACGTCCACCCACAAATGACGAAGTAGCACACTACAATCAACGCCACTGGCAACGTTTAAATGTTAAACCCGGTTTAACTGGTGAATGGCAAACAAGTGGTCGTTCCCATGTAAAAGACTTTGAGCAAATTGTCGATCTAGACTTACAATACCAGAAGAAATGGCATCCCTTATATGACTTATTTTTAATCGCCAAAACTTTCTATATTCTTGTTGGTAGAGTTGGAGCTTTCTAGCTAATACCATTTATACTGAGTTTTATAAAATACCAGATTTTTTCAGATAGAGACTCCATCTCCGTCTGATTTTTTATTTGATTATATTTAAAATTTTTTGACCAAGCCCCTCAAGAAGATTGATGGGGTTTTCCCTACACCCCTACACCCCTGTTGCTGACATCTATTCTTCAATAGTTTGACACATCTGTGAAACATTAGGGTTTTAAGTTAAACATATTCACATCAAGCTGGTGTTTATGTACTCAATAGTCAACCCCCTTCGGGGAATTCAAAAGAATTGTATTGCGGGCTTTTACGTCATTTTAAATGGTATGTTTATTTCCACGAAGCGGTACTAGTACTCTGGTAGATAAAAGTTTGATGCACAACATTACTTCCAAGTATTGAGTTTTAGTTTCTACAACAATTTATGAATAATACGATACCTCCAAAAAAAGAAGCTCATATTAAAACTAAAAACTCTAAATCTCAGTTTGATATGGTACGTACTTATCTTCATGAAATTGGGCGTATTCCTCTACTGAATTATGAACAAGAGGTTTTTTTGTCTAAACAAGTACAGCAGATGATAGCTATACTAGCTGTACAGGATAAATTGGCATTGCAGTTAAAGCGTGAACCCACACTACAAGAGTGGGCAAATAGTCTCAAAATGAGTGAAGAGCAATTACTTGATTTGTTAAATCAAGGTCAACAAGCCAAGCAGAAAATGCTAGTAGCTAATTTGCGATTAGTCGTTTCTATTGCTAAAAAATACCAAAAACGTAATCTAGACTTGTTAGATTTAATTCAAGAAGGTACTTTAGGTCTAGAACGAGGAATTGAGAAATTTGATCCAACAAAGGGCTATAAATTTTCGACTTATGCTTATTGGTGGATTCGCCAAGCTATGACGCGAGCGATCGCACAACAAGGACGTACAATTCGCTTACCTATTCACATCACTGAAAAACTAAACAAAATTAAGTCTACTCAACGAGAATTATCTCAGAAATTAGGACGTACCCCCAGCACAGCAGAAATTGCCCAAGCACTTGATTTAGAACCTGATGAAATTAGACAACACTGGCTTTCTGCACGTCAACCTATTTCTTTAGAAATGCGAGTTGGGACAGAATTAGACACAGAATTACAGGAGATGTTAGAAGACGATGGTTTGTCTCCTGAAAACTACACAATCCAAAAATCTCTTAATCAAGATATTCAAAACCTGTTATCCAAATTACCTCCTCAACAACAGGAAATATTGACTTTACGCTTTGGTTTAGTTGATGGAAATGAACTCTCATTAGCAGCAGTTGGTGAACGAATTGGAATGAGTCGGGAAAGAGTGCGACAATTAGAACAAAAAGCTCTGAATACTCTAAGAAGACATCAGAATAAACTTAGTTGCTATTTAGCTAGTTAGTAAAAACAGCAACTGTTTACTCTCTTGAAAATTGTGAACAGGGATTGGAGAAGGTGGGTTTCCCTCTGGAAATAAGGAACAACGGAGATTAGATAATGGATTTTCATGCTCTTTTTGTGGGCATGATTTTCGTTATTCTCTGTATTGAAAATATTATTTATTTTTCTGATATAAAAATATTGAAAGTTGCATAAAATATAGATTTTAATGTAATTTTTGATTATTATCTTTGTTAACGCTGAAAACTTAAGCTCATAGTTTATAGCGTTCAGCAAGTTCATTTTTTGGAAAGATCATGAATAAGAAATTAGCATTAGCTTTGCTTGCCAGCCCTACCATTTTCACTTCTTTATTATCTGTAATCGGAATAGTAAATCCTGCTCATGCGGCTTCACCAGTAATTCGTCTCAAAGACGGAGAAGCGTGCATCAGACATCCTCACGTTAGTTATGATCGCTTTGTGTGTATGCGGACTTCCAAAGTAGATCCCCGTTATTCTACTGCATCTAAATTCAATGCAGTCAATTTTTCAAACGATAAGGTAGCAATGCTAAACTTTACTGAAGATGAAAGCGATGCTGCACTCGCTACATTTGGTTGCGATTGTCCTTATTGTATGAATGCTCTACGTGCTTTGCGTGGTCAAGCACCTGTGGTTTATTAGAATCTTAAAGTGAATGCGATCGCATAATTAGGGAAGGCATATATAAAGTAATAGAGATGTTGCATTGCAACATCTCTATTTATTACAAAATATCTATAATTAGACCATCAGTTCAGTTTTGGGATGTCAAATTTTGGCGTAGCCCTAAACCAATTAATACACCAAATATGACAATAACAGTCATATAACTTAGAGCGATAAATCGGGTTATTAGAGGTGGTGCAACTCCCTCTACTTCAATTTCTCTTTCTAGTCGTAAAGGTGAAAATTGACGAACTGCATTCGTCAAAGAAGAGATTTCTATTTCCAGTTTATGGGGTGCGCCATCAAAAAACTGTTGCTGCCATGTAAATTGCCCTGTGGTATCTGGAATAGCTTTGTAGGAAAAAGCAGTCCATCCATTTTCTAGTTGGGTGGTTTTGATGTTTAAAAGTATATCCTTGGCAGGCTGATTAGTTTTTTGATCAATAACTTTCACTCCCAATGTGGCAGTTTGTCCCACAGTTGCACTCTTATCTCCCAAAATTTGTGCCTGCAAACCACCTTGCTGTACTATCCCAGAGTCACTGATGCTAGGTGTATGCTGGATCGTATGAGAATGGGCAACTTTTGCACTCAGGTTAATCACTAACATGGCAATTATTGCCACTATCATTGCCACACTCAACAATAATCGTACTCGTTCAGGTGCAATTTCTCCTGGTTGAATCTTTTGCTGTCCTCCAATCACCCAGCCACCACCAAATCCGACAACCAATAAAATTACAGCTAAAATACCGAAATTGCGAAACTTCACCCAATTTTCTGCTACTGAGAGTGTCAGAGTTTGTTCAATTGGGTTGAAAGCATTTGCCACATTAGGAGTAACATTAACTTGGAAGTGATACTTACCTCGAATTGGTAACATTTGCTGCCATTGCAGTTCACCTTTAGGGGCATTGGCAGTCATCTCCAGAAGCTTTGTACCTTCCACAATAGGAAAATCCGTCGTGAACCAAGGATTTTTGGATGGAGTTAAAATCTTCAGGTTTATCTTGGCTTGTTCTAAAGGTTTACCTGCACCATCTACTGCTTGCAGTTTCAGCTTTACAGGTGATTGAGGTGAACTAGCTTCAGCTTCAAAAGGTAATATCTGATTAACAGGTGGTTCTGTTGTTAACCGTATAGTTGGCTGAGGCGACTGCGAGAAGCCAATTAAACTATATAAAACCACACTCATCAGACAAGCAAAACTGATGAGTGCAGAAAACTTAAATTTTGACATTTTCACCCTGAGTTTATTTATTGCAAGGCGATGCGAGTAGATTTTAGTGGCAACTTACCATCAAAGTGTGGTGACGCAAAGAGTGGGCGCTATTGTGAACTGCGCTCAGAGTACTAAAGTAAACAGTCCAAAGTGTCAAAGCAGAGAGTGAGACATAAAGTGTTGCTTGCACAGGCTTAGATAAAGTTATCTGGGCTGTCTTTTGCCAAACCGAAGGATGAGCTTGTGTATGCATTATCTACCTCGCATAAAATCTAGAACAGTTTGTTAAGTAGCTGAATCTAGTAGTTAATTCACATTTATACACTTTTTGATTGCAATAGTTGTTATAAATCTCTTACTTTTTGCGAGCGATCGCAATAGCTACTTTAAGGGCTGTACTGCTTCGCAGAATCCGTAGGGTAGCTCTTAGTACAAAATCATTAGTCCAGTACTAGTTCCTTGGCTCGTTGATCGTTGCACAAATGTTCACCTCTGCTAGCATTGCGCGGAATTGGTTAAATGCAAGTTACTTTTTGTTAACTTTTGTAATATTTTATGATACTTTAATGATTGAGAGATAAGTTATATCACCCAAATGCTCTCCTTGTTATGTTTTTGCCAGTTGCAAACCTAGTAAGGTAAATTTTTTTATGCCGTTTACTATTGACTCAGCCCGTGGTATTTTCCCAAAAACTCTATCTGCTGATGCAGTACCAGCCACGATCGCTAGATTCAATCAGCTCAGTGCTGAAGACCAACTAGCATGGACTTGGTTCGCTTATCTTGAGATGGGTAAAACTATCACGATTGCGGCTCCAGGGGCTGCTAGTATGCAGTTTGCAGAAGGAACCTTGAATCAAATTCGGCAAATGACTTTCTCTGAGCAAACGCAGGTTATGTGTGACCTAGCAAACCATGCTGATACACCGATTTGCCGTACTTACGCTACTTGGTCTGCAAACATCAAGCTAGGATTCTGGTTTCAGCTTGGACAATGGATGGATCAGGGTATCGTTGCTCCAATCCCAGCAGGCTATCAGCTTTCTGCTAATGCTTCAGCAGTGCTGCAAGCAGTTAGAGAACTGGATCAGGGTCAACAAATTACAGTCTTACGCAGTGCTGTGGTAGATATGGGGTTTGATCCAAGCAAGTTGGGTGACTATAGCAAAGTTACTGAACCTGTTGTTGCTCCCAAAGAAGTATCACAGCGAACTCAAGTCACCATTGAAGGCATTGACAATCCAACGGTGCTGAGTTATATGGACAATTTAAATGCCAATGACTTTGGAGCTTTGATTGATCTGTTCGCGCCTGATGCTGCTCTGCAACCTCCTTTCCAAAAACCAATTGTTGGTAGAGATGCGATTCTTCGATTTTTTAATGAGGAATGTCAAAACCTCAAATTAATGCCGGAGCGAGGCGTTGCGGAACCCGCAGAAGATGGCTACACCCAAGTGAAAGTCACTGGTAAAGTACAAACTCCGTGGTTTGGTGCTGCTGTGGGAATGAATATGGCTTGGCGATTCTTGCTCAATCCTAAAGGCAAGATTTTCTTTGTAGCAATTGATTTGCTGGCTTCTCCTAAAGAACTTTTGAATTTAGTTCGGTAGGGAAAGCTCAGTGTAAGTAAGCCTGACTAATTGCGTGAGCGCTCTGTAGTAAGGGCGCTCCGTTATTTGAGATAGATGGCACAAGTTAGTATAAAAAATGACCATATAGATTTTAGGGTTAATGAAGCAAGTGAGTGACGCTGAGTGGTCTAAGACTGAGAAAGAAGTAGCTCAACAAGCCTTCGAGAGAGCTTATGAGCGAGAAATCAATACTTTGATCAAGGAAGTTCGCGAAAAAGCAAGTGCGATCGCAGAGCTTGATCATATATGGCAATTACACAATTTCTTAAGTGCAAGGAGACACGAGATAGATGGTAAGTACGACTACAGATATTCAGTTCTCATCTTTGTATTTGCGAACTTGGTTAAAGAAGGTTGGCTACATCTCGATGAACTAAAGGGATTGAATACAGATAAGCTGACTAAAATAGCAGCTCTTACCCGTATATAATTGTTATTCGTTTAGTAATTGGTATTAGTCATAGGTGGCAATTTCCTAAGTTCACAATACCTAATATCAATTAACTGCTTTTTCTTAACAAATGAGTATTTGACTTTGAGTTTGAAATTGAGTGTATAAAATAGCTCTTGCTTTTGATGTCACAATTGAGGACTTGATAGAAGTTTTGGAAGAGTAGTGGTTTGTCAAGTTTGAATTAAGGCTTTGTAGTAAGCACTTTAGTGCTTAAAAAATAAGGACTTAAGTGCTTACTACGAACTTTCTTATCCATCAATTTAAACTTGACAGAGTAGTAAGGTTAATTGTCAATAAAATTACACAAGTAATTTAGTGCGTATAATACTAGTTATTATATTTACCAACTAAAATTCAATATTGAGATTTTACGCAAAACTCCTGTCATTGAAGAGTTACTTCAATTTCTTCAATGTTTACATGAAACAGCAACCCTTTGGCAACAAGTTGTAATAACTTTCTCTCAAAAACTTCTCAAACTTCCGTACACCAACACTTGATCCAAAAACGCCTGACATTTTTGTCAGGCGTCTTTTTGCAAAATATTAAACAGAGCAAGTATTTGCAATAAAATCTACAGCCCCTCGGTTTGTTCAGTAGAAATCACATTTACTTGTGTACTAGCAACTGTTTTAGCTTGCAAAGTTGGAATATCGGTGACGGAATTGTTAGCCAAGGTAAATAATGGATTCGACAAAATTCCAGCAATTGTAGTGGCGATCAAAGTAGTTATCAAACCCACTTGCAAAGGTCTAAACCCAGGCAAATTCCAACGAATTTCAGGATAATTCTTCACAGCGTCGGACATTTCTTGGGGTTCTTTAACCACCATCATTTTCACTACGCGAATGTAGTAGTAGATGGAGACAACACTAGTAATTAACCCCAACAAAACTAACCAGTAAAGACCAGCTTGCCAACCAGCCCAGAATAGGTAAATCTTTCCAAAGAACCCAGCTAAGGGCGGAATACCACCCAACGACAACAGGGAAATACTTAATCCCAAAGTCAACAGTGCATCTTTCTGATACAAACCAGAGTATTCAGCAATTTGGTCAGTTCCCGTCCGCAGAGAGAAGAGAATCACACAAGTAAAGCCGCACAGGTTCATAAACAGATAGATCAACAGATAAAATATCATGCTGGCGTATCCTGCTTGGGTGTCAGCAATCAAGC
This sequence comes from Pelatocladus maniniholoensis HA4357-MV3, assembly GCA_019359115.1. Lineage (GTDB taxonomy): Bacteria > Cyanobacteriota > Cyanobacteriia > Cyanobacteriales > Nostocaceae > Pelatocladus > Pelatocladus maniniholoensis. Next base: position 29,940 of record JAHHHW010000143.1, on the reverse strand, counting down.
CAATCATCACAAACCCTGCTTGGGCAATGGATGAATAAGCTAACATCCGTTTCATACTGGTTTGTGCTAAGGCGACGACGTTACCCAACACCATACTCAGCACAGCTAAGGCGGTGAAGACAAACTTCCACTCTTCGGCGACAAGAGGGAAAACATTTGTCAGCAAACGAATAGCCAGGGCGAAACCAGCAGCTTTGGAACCGACAGACAAAAAGGCAATGACTGGGGTGGGTGCGCCTTCATAAACGTCTGGTGTCCACTGGTGGAAGGGTGCGGCGGAGATTTTAAAGCCAATACCTGCAATGGTAAATACCAGGGCAATCACTATACCCAATGATTGAGACAAGTTAGCTGTGGCGATACCATTAGCGATCGCACTAAGTTCTGTTTGTCCACCAGACAAACCGTACAGCAAAGAAACGCCATACAAAAATACTGCTGTACTCGCAGCACCAATTAACAGGTACTTTAGTGCTGCTTCATTAGAACGGGGATCGCGCTTGGTATAACCAGTCAGCAAATAAGAGGAAATACTCAAGGTTTCTAGCGAGATGAAAATCATCACTAGTTCATTCGCCCCTGATAAAAACATTCCTCCCAAGGTAGCTGTCAGCAAAATCGCTATGAATTCCGCTAAAGGGGTGCCACTTTGTTCAACGTAACGAATTGACATCAAAATTGTCACAGCTGCGGACAAAGCAATAATGCCGCGAAAGACAATACTGAGGTTATCACCGTTGAAAGCACCGGCAAAGAATAGGGGATTGACATTATCCCATTTAAAATAGAGGGCGACTATGGAAGCAAACAAACCTGCGATCGCCAGATATCCAATCCAGCGTGAAGAACTGCGCCCCAAAATCAAGTCCACTATCAAAACCCCCAAGAGGGTGATGATGACAATTCCCTCTGGTAATATCGTTCCAGCATTCAACTGGGATGCAACATTAGCAAAATCCATGAGCTGTATAGGTTTTGGCTATTAGACATTTAAGGAATCAACTGTGTTAATTCTATTGTGTTTTTAACTAAAGTTTCGCGAATATGTCTGTATTACGAGATCAATACCATCAAATTAATTTATCCTTAAGTTTGTTATTTGTTGGTTGTTAGTAGCTGGTTGTTAATTTTTGATTTTTTATAACCACTGCAAGAGCGTAGACGCGCTTTGCACGGCTTCTCATAGAGTACGGCCGTTCGCCCCTATCCACTAACAAATTTCAAAATAATAAGCAGACCAGTATATAACTGAATCTGCTGTTCTGGCGTAATTAGACCTCTGTGAAAACTAATGTAGAGACGCGTAGCAAGATCCCCCAGGGTAATTTCGCGTCTCTACAAGGATTTTGGGTAACGCAGAATTAATTTCTGGAGATGTCTATTATATTGCGCTTGGCGAATAGTTATAATTTATGCCTTTTGGCAATTGCTCTTCAGATTGAGCTTTATAAGTTCATTCAAAACTTAATAGCGTCGAGAGTATCCACCAGTGTTAGCTTTTCCCCAGCTATTACCGTTGGAACGCCCGCCTTTTTCCTCCCGTGGTCTGGCTTTATTAACTTTCATGACGCGACCTTTCCATTCGGCACCATCCAAAGCATTAATAGCAGCCGTTTCTGCTTCTTCCGATTCCATTTCTACGAAACCAAAACCTCGTGAGCGACCCGTTTCCCGATCCGTGGGAAGTTGAACTCGCGTCACAGTGCCATACTCTGAAAATACGTCGCTTAAGTAAGATGCTAAATAAAGCCTTTTCTATATTAGAAATTCAACTAACTTTTTGATTAAAATATAATTTTTGTGTTTTAGTTCCAATACTGATTGGATAAAACAAATTGATTAACATTTCAACTTTATGGAGACCGTAAAATTACGGTCTCCATAACCCCCAAATTGTGATATCAAACTGCAATTTGGGTTACTAACCTAATTTTTCTAAAATTCCGTATTAAAAAGGTTTGCTCACAACAATAAAAATAGACTTTCAATGCACCATAAAACTAATGGTGTATAACCATGCAACATGTATGAAAGATTTGCAATAATAAAAACTCCAACAGCAATCATGCAATATACGAAAAATGCTTTTCAATCTGCTACATATCGCCAACCTTGAGGCTGATATTCTCGCTGAATTCGGATCATCCACGTACCTTGAGGGATAGAAATCGCTTTATGCTCTTCGTGAGCAAGCGTTGCCTCTTTTGAATAGACACGCAAGTAGAGAGTGTGATCTTTTTCGTATAATTCCGCCTGTCCCTCAATGATGCAGTGCTTGTGTCCGGTGACTTCGCCTTCCGCTAAAGTTAAATGTGGTAGCTTTTGTCCTTCGATTTGCTGTATGGTGTGCTGTACAGGCAGTAAAATCACATCGCCTTGACGAATTGGTTGCATGTCTTTTTCTCCCACTGAATCATACGCAGACCGCATTTGCATTACAGATTCTTACAAAATTTAGTTTAATTTTGCCACAACCTAGAGAAAAGAGTAGAAAAATGGAGAAATGGGTAAGGTGGAGAGGTGGAACGAGTATAGACATGCTCTAGTCAACTACCTACACTGACTTCCCTCCTTTCTCTTCGGGTTACGCCCAAAATTGGTTGGAGGACGCAACAAATCAATCCCGCAATTCCTCCACACACCGAATCAGAGATTACGGTCTGGGACTCCTTGCGGGGTTAGTTGAAGCTTCTGGTTCGATCTCAGGCGTTCTTGTAGGATAGGGTGGAGTGTGAGGTGTGCTTGGAGTGGGCATCGAGCATTGACCATTACTCAAAAACTGCAATTTTCAAAATAATAGTCGCCAAATATGCCTCAGATAAGTTAAAGATTGAAATAACTGGAAATTCGCAGTTGTGCTTACCCCACCCTTTGGGAAATACTACTTGCGGACATGGCAAATGCCTGACGCTGGAATTTTAGGGGATTACTTTGCGAGTAGTTTGTGTGAGGATGAAATCACATACTTCTAGTGACTGATAATCTTGACATTTACCTCCCAATTATTTCAATTTGACTGTTTAGTGACTATTTAGCTTCGCAGCTATTCTTTTTTTTAAATTTCCATGTCAACTCTTGTCATCGTCGAATCTCCGACCAAAGCTCGTACCATTCGCAACTACCTGCCAAAAAGCTATCGGGTAGAAGCATCTATGGGTCATGTGCGTGATCTACCCCAGTCGGCTAGCGAAATTCCCGCCAATGTCAAAGGGGAAAAATGGGCGCAGCTAGGGGTTAATGTAGACGCCGACTTTGAACCACTGTATGTCGTTCCTAAGGACAAAAAGAAAGTTGTCACCCAGCTCAAAGACGCTCTCAAAGACGCATCTGAGCTGATATTGGCAACAGACGAAGACCGAGAAGGTGAAAGCATCAGTTGGCATTTGTATCAATTGCTCAAGCCAAAAGTGCCAACTAAGCGGATGGTGTTTCATGAAATTACTCAAGAAGCCATCAAAAAAGCTCTGCAAAACTGCCGCAGTATAGACGAGCAGTTAGTTCGCGCCCAAGAAACACGGCGAATTCTGGATCGACTAGTGGGTTATACCTTGTCTCCTCTGCTGTGGAAAAAAATTGCTTGGGGATTATCTGCGGGTCGTGTACAGTCCGTAGCAGTGCGGTTGCTGGTGAGCCGAGAACGGGAACGCCGTGCTTTCAAACAAGCGACATACTGGGATTTGAAAGCTACTTTGACCCCTTCGCCAACACAAAAGAGCAAAGAGCAGTCCTTTAGTGCTGTACTTGTCACCTTGGCAGGAACCAGACTAGCAACTGGTAGCGATTTTGACTCTCACACAGGGAAAATAGTCGCTGATCGCAAAGTTGTGTTGCTCAAACAAGCCGAAGCTGAAGCCCTCAAACAACGCCTGAGTGATCAAACTTGGACAGTTACAGATATCGAAGAACGTCCAGTCACGCGCAAACCTGCACCACCGTTTACGACTTCCACTTTGCAGCAAGAAGCAAACCGCAAATTGCGGCTTTCGGCAAGAGATACAATGAGGGTCGCTCAAAGTTTGTACGAACAAGGGTATATTACCTACATGCGTACAGACTCAGTGCATTTGTCGGAACAGGCTATAGCAGCTGCCCGTAGCTGTGTAGAACAACTATACGGTAAGCAATACCTTAGCCCCCAAGCGCGACAGTACACTACCAAATCAAAAGGCGCACAAGAAGCCCACGAAGCCATTCGTCCGGCGGGTAGCACCTTCCGCACCCCCCAAGAAACAGGCTTGAGCGATCGCGAACTCAGACTCTACGATTTGATTTGGAAACGAACCGTCGCTTGCCAAATGGCTGACTCTCGCCAAACCCAAATCACGGTGCAATTGCAAGTGGAAGATGCTGGGTTTCGTTCTTCTGGTAAACGCATCGATTTTCCTGGCTATCTACGCGCGTACGTCGAAGGATCTGATGATCCCGAAGCTGCATTAGAAGACCAAGAAATTATTTTACCTGACCTCAAAGTTGGGGAACATCCTGATTGTCAAGACTTAGAAACAATCAAACACGAAACCCAACCCCCAGCTAGGTTTACTGAAGCGACTTTAGTCAAAACCTTAGAAAGCGAAGGCATTGGACGTCCTAGTACCTATGCCAGTATTATTGGCACCATTATTGACAAAGGTTACGCCCAACTAACTAATAATGCCTTGATCCCCAGCTTCACTGCTTTTGCTGTGACTGAACTGCTAGAAAAATACTTCTGTGATGTCGTTGATCCCAGTTTTACCTCCAAAATGGAGCAAACCCTAGACGATATCGCTACTGGTGAAGCTCAGTGGCTACCGTACTTGCAGAAATTTTATCTCGGAGAGCAAGGTCTAGAAACACTAGTCAAACAAAAAGAAGACCAGATTGATGCTAACCAAGCTAGAACTGTTGAACTAGAAAATATAGACGCCAAAATCCGTATTGGTAAATTTGGCCCCTATATCGAAGTTGAAAATGGTGATGATGTCATTACAGCATCAATTCCTAGAGACTTGACTCCTGCTGATCTTGATCCCCAAAAGATAGAAACCTTGCTCAGACAAAAAACCTCTGGACCAGACGAGGTAGGACGTCACCCCGAAACAGGCGAACCCATTTATTTACTCATAGGACCCTATGGACCTTACGTTCAATTGGGTGACAAGTCTGAGGAAAATCCTAAACCAAAACAAGCTTCTTTACCCAAGAATGTTAAGCCAGAAGATGTCACCTTAGATATGGCTGTTGGTCTTTTATCTCTACCACGGACATTAGGCACACATCCAGAAACAGGAGCAACTATTCAAGCAAATTTGGGACGCTTCGGCCCTTATGTCGTGCATAATGCCAAGGAGGGTAAAGACTATCGCTCCCTTAAAGCAGGTGACGATGTACTGACAGTTTCTTTTGATCGTGCATTAGAGTTATTGTCTGAGCCGAAAAAAGGACGCAGTGCAAGTAGTAAATCTAAGACAGCTTTACGGGAATTGGGAACTCACCCAGAAGATAACGAACCTGTGAACATCTATAATGGCCCATACGGACCTTACATCAAGCACGGCAAAACTAATGTCAGTCTCCCAGAAGATACATCACCAGAAAATATCACGCTGGATACAGCATTAGAGTTGCTAGCAACTAAAGCATCAAGCAGCAAATCCACTCGCAAAACTACTAAATCAACAACTAAATCCACAACTAGTTCTCGTAGCAAATCAACAAAAGCTAAATCGTCAACAACAAGTGCCAAAAAAACTAGCTAAATGCAATAGTTAAATGAGTGAACAGTAGCTGTCGCAGTTATCAGGCCTATCTTGGGGGTCAGATAAGCGCAACCAAATCCTTCCACCGAATTGCTGGGGACTTATACCCAATAATGAAGACTGAATAACTGTTAATAGTCAATGGTGCATAGTCCACAGTCTTTACTAATGACTGTTGTATGGGCGAAGCATTGAGGTAATATTTTGATGAACTAACTGAAAATATTACTTATCAAATGCTTTGCCCCTACTGACTATTGCTCTCAATACACAAACAAAAGTTCCACAATCTCTGATTACAACAAATCTATCGGAAATTCTTATAGATTTGGGATTTTGGATTTAATATTTTGGTTTATTAAATATCTAGCAGGTAAACTTTTGAGCTATTCATTATGTCGCAATCAGTTTTCAAGTTGGTATTATATCTCCACTTGTAATTTATTTGAAAAACAGTTTTAGAGCCATAATTACGGCTTAATTTGACGAAAATAGACCTTTGCTCTGCTTTATTGTTTGCTCTATTTTAATAATATTTACCTGTCAAAAAATCATTTCTCGTATATCCCAAGCCTGTAGTCCCTTGCCCCTGTTTTCAAAAAAAGCTATCTTTAGTCAGATGAGCCGTCTATGTGAAGGATGTGATACTCTAAAAAATAACGGAGAAAATAATACTATAATTTTAATAAAGTGGCTCAACCCGGAGTACGGGAATATAAATTGTCTGATCGAAAGCCAGAGTGCAAAAAAAGCTAAGTTTCTCCGTAGCTGGTAACCGAAAAAATCGAGTTAGTATTTCAGGAGCGGTCAGTCCAATGGACTATATTGAAAAGGTGCTAGAAAAGGTTAAGGAATTGGCCCGTAAGCTGATTGAAGCCCTTTTAGGGCCAGAAGCAGAGCCGGAACCGGAGCTAATTCCCATTCCTGTAGATGATCGCTCGCGCCATCGCTAAGAGAGCAAAAGTGCAGGAATTAAAATTAAGCCCCTTAAACGTTCTAGTGCTGCATGGTCCAAACCTGAATCTGCTAGGACGGCGAGAGCCTGGGATTTATGGCTCCTTAAATATGACTGAAATTAACCGCCAGTTAGAAGCGGAAGGACAAAAACTGGCAGTGAAAGTACTTACCATGCAGTCAAATCATGAAGGGGTATTGGTAGATGCGATTCATGATGCCTTGGGAAAACACCAAGGCATTTTGATTAATGCTGGAGCCTACACCCACACCAGTGTAGCATTGCGAGATGCGATCGCTGCTGTAAATCTACCTACAGTGGAAGTACATTTAAGTAACATTTATAAACGAGAAGAGTTCCGTCATCACTCCTATATTGCCCCAATTGCCATTGGTCAAATTAGTGGTTTTGGAGCGCAAAGTTATATCCTGGGATTACAGGCATTAGCGTCTTATTTAAGACAAGATATACTTGGTTTGTAGTTAGTAGTTGGTCAGCAACAGGGGTGTAGGGGAAACCCCATCAATCTTCTTGAGGGGCTTGAAACAAGGACACCATTAACCTCGTACTACGTAAGTAGGTTAATATTTTTTATATTTTCCATTAATGAATTAAGGGGCTTGGAACGGGTGAACTTTGAGGCTATATATACCCCTACACCCCTACACCCTTACACCCTCACACCCGCCCCAAAGGGGCTTGGTAATTGGTCATTGGGAAAAATCTATCCCCAATTCCCAATTCCCAATCCCCAATCCCCAATCCCCAATCCCCAATCCCCAATCCCCATTAACTTATGCATTATTCTCTTGTTAGCCGCACTAGAGGCACTATACTAGGGGCTTTAATTGGGGAAATTTTAGCCTTGGAAGGCGAGCAGATGCAAAAGTTTGCATCTAGCTATTGGCAAAAAATGATAATTCTGGGTGCTGAAAGTTTAATCGAACTGGGTAGATTTGATTTAGATGATTGGAGTAGGCGTCAACAACAATCAGGAATTATTATTGAAAACAATATACACGCTTCATTACAAGTAATTTTGTCCACACTACCAGTCACATTGTTTTTTCATGAACATACTGTCAAACTGCGACAAAATTTGCTAAATATAGTCAAAATTTGGCATAGTGACCCAGTTATAGAAGATTGGACTCTCGCAGTAGGGTATGCGATCGCTCAGTCTTTCACAGAAAAACTTACTCCCGCTACCCTGATTCCGCAAATTATTGGCTTTTTGGGAGAAACAACCACATCTGTGCCACAGATTTTATTGAAATTACATAATTTGTTAGAAAAACAAGCTGGATTAGAAATAATACAAGCTGAGTTCTGTACAGAAGAAAAGCTCAATTATAACCTAGGAATTGCTTTTTACTGCTTTCTTAGTAGTTTAGAAGACTTTCGCCTTTCAGTTTTACGAGCTACTCAAGTGAACTCACGTTCGGTTTATCTCAGTACAATTACTGCTGCTTTATCAGGAGCCTATAACGCTACAACAGGTATTCCTGTCAGTTGGCGGTTTTTACTTGTCAAAAATAGTCCGGCACAATGGCAAACAACCGACTTACCCCAGATGCTAAAATTAGCTGATATACTTGTGGCTACTTGGTCAGGAGTGTATCATTCTACTTTGAACCAAGGTGAAGTGAGAGCGGAATGGCCTATAATTTTAAGTCACGCCTCCCTAGAGGCGATCGCAGCTCCCCGTGTAATTCGACTGCGTTAATCTCACTTCTGAGTTGAAAATAGGAATCAGGGATCAGGGATTGGGGATTGGGGATTGGGGATCGAGGATAAGGAAGAGGTTTTCATTATTAGTGATCAAATTTTTTAATTGGGACTACTTTACTTATCGTGCGAAGTATAAACTATAAAAATTATCTATTACAATAAATTAATTTTTAGTAAAAAAATATACTATATAAAGGGAAAACATTAGAATTCAATTCGGATTATGTAGGTAGCAATTGTGGCAAGCGGGCTTCAAGTGTTTTTCCCCAAAGCAATCAATCAAGTAAGCAACTGCGGTCATAAACGATGAAAACGCAGCTATTTTTTCAATCGTTGACTCAGCGATTTATTCACTGGAAGCGACTTTCCAAAGCCCTACACCGTTTACATTTATCAAAATCAAATGTGAAAGGCAAATATAACAAACAAAGAGCGCCACACTCAAAGGCAACTACTCGTTGTCTACCTGGAAAATCTTCTCCTGTTGTTTTCATAATTGCAGTGGTGTCTCTGACTGGTGTAATGGGGCAAAAGTTATACAACCAACCCCAATTAAAGATGGACACTATTGCACCAGATACCATTCGAGCGCCCTACAGTAGCCTGATTGAAGATACAAACAAAACAGAAGCACGGCGCAAAGATGTTAGTAAAGCATTTGTGCCAGTGTTGATGGTTGATGAAAACACTAATAATCAAATCAAGCTTAAATTACAAAAACTTCTAGCTAGGGGTAATGAAATTCGAGCTTCTGCCGGTTCTTTTCCTTTTTTTGATACTTTTATTTTGTCCGTTTCTAGTCAGCGTTATCTGCGCTCCTGTGCTGACTCAGAATGGCAAGCCCTGCTAGTAGCTTTAGAACATACCAATGAACAAAAATCAGGAGTATTAACTCAAAAACTCAAAAACATTTTCATCAAAACAAAACAAAAAAATCAAAATCTCAATACGCCAAGAGTTGGAGACGCTGAAAATGTTTCCATACCATCACATCCAGAGCGTACCGTGTCTTCCTCGGAGTCAAAGCCTTCCTTACTCAACGTAAACTCCAAGCCAGAAGTCAAACCCATTGATTTGTTCCAAAGTGCGGAATTTACACAAGCAATGGCAGAATTAGAAGCTTATCGCCTGAAGACTTCTACACAAAAATTGGTTTCACTCTTGGATAAAGTTTCTCAAGCACGCCAAGGCTACACCCAAGCCACGAGCAAATTGTCACAACTGCTGAGTGAAAACCCTAAAAGTGTCTACGAAGCAACTTTCTTCCTGAATTTATCTGATGAAGAGTGGGCAAAAACCCAAAGAGGAATTCAGGAAAGTGCAGAGCGGATTTTAGCTCAAGGTATACCCCCAGGACTACCTCCTGCTATCTTACAAAATGCAGTCAATTTGCATGTGCATAACTTGGTGCCAAAACAAGCAGAATCTTTTGCCCAGAAACTGCTAGTGGATGTTTTGGAACCGAATCTCAAACAAGATGAAGAACAAACCAAATTACAAGTAGCAATGGCGGCTGCGGAAGTGAAGCCTGTTGTTGTGGCTGTAGAACAAGGTGAAGTCATTATCCGCAAGGGCGATCGCATTACAGGCTGGCATTTAGATATATTGGAACATTATCACCTGCTGCGTCGGGAAATTAACTGGCTGGGATTGCTATATTTGGCGGGAACTGTCAGCAGTGGCGTCGGAATTTTCACTTTAGTTGAACGAAGTATTAAATATCGATGGCGACAAAGCGATCGCATGTTGGTATTGTTGCTGACTTTGAGTACGCCTTTGGTACTCACAATGGGTACACCTTACACAACTTGGAGCGGTGTAGGTTTATTGCTGGGTAGCTTTTATGGTGCAACTGCGGGTGTGACAGTGGTAGGGCTACTGATAGCATTATTAGGCATGAGCCTAGAAATCAGTAAAATTTCGCTATTGGCAGGTGCTGCTGGAGGATTGTTAGGCAGTTGCATGGCCCATCGCTTGCGATCGCGTGAAGAATTAGCACTCTTAAGTGTGGCGATCGCTTTAACTGAAGGTGGTGTTTACCTACTGATTCAAATCTTCTTAGGTGCAGCATTTGGCCCTTATTTTTATGTTGTACTCAAAGAAGCAGGATTTTTTGTCTTATCTGGTTTAGCTTGGAGTGTTGTGGCGTTAGGGTTAAGCCCTTATTTAGAAAAATTATTTGATTTAGTTACTCCGATTCGCTTGGCAGAACTAGCAAGTCCTAACCGTCCTTTATTAAAAAAACTGGCAACACTTGCTCCTGGGACTTTTCAGCATACGCTATTTGTCGCTACTTTAGCTGAGGCTGCTGCTAAAGAATTAGGATGCAACATTGAATTAATCAGGGCTGGCACATTATATCATGATATTGGCAAAATGCATGACCCTCAATCGTTTATTGAAAATCAAATGGGGGGGCCAAACAAGCATGATACAGAAATAAAAGACCCTTGGCATAGTGCTGACATCATTAAAAAGCATGTGAGTGAAGGTTTAGTAATGGCAAGAAAACACAGTTTACCTTCCTCTATTCAAGCTTTTATTCCAGAACATCAAGGCACGATGCAAATAGCTTATTTCTATCATCAAGCTCAACAGATGGCTAAAGAAGATCCTAGCTTGACAGTAGATGAGGCAGAGTTTCGCTACGATGGGCCTATTCCTCAATCACGGGAAACAGGAATTGTCATGTTAGCAGATTCCTGTGAAGCAGCATTGCGATCGCTCAAAGATGCTAGTTGTGAACAAGCTTTGGTGATGGTTAATAATATTCTTCGTGCCAGATGGAAAGACAAGCAATTGGTAGATTCAGGGCTAACACGCGAAGAAATGACTAGAATTGCCGAAATTTTTGTAGAAGTTTGGCAACAATTTCATCATAAACGTATTGCTTATCCCAAGTTGAAGCCTGGAAATTAATTGTAGAGATGTTGCAGTAGAGACGTTGCAGTAGAGACGTTGCAGTGCAACGTCTCTACAAGCCCAAAATTATGACTAAGATTGCAAAGCCAAATCAGGTTGTTCAGCTTCTGCTTGTTGCTGTTCCTCTTCTTCAGGCAAGCCTAACATTGAGCGATACAGTTTCACATACTGTTTAGTAGAGCGATACCAACTAAAGTCTTGACACATACCACGTTTTTGTAAATCTTGCCAGTAATCTTTATATTGGAAGCCTTCCCAAGCGCGAACCATACAGGTGAATAAATCTAATGGTTCATAGCGGTCAAAACAATAACCAGTACCACTATGATGCGCGGGGACATGGTGGGATACAGTATCCACTAATCCCCCGGTACGGCGGACAATGGGTATGGAACCATAACGCAAAGCCATCATTTGGCTAATACCGCAGGGTTCAAAACGGCTAGGCATTAAGAAAGCATCGGAACCAGCATAGATCCGACGGGCTAGGGCATCATTATAAAGTAAATAGGTTTTCATGCGTCCAGGGAAGCGCGATGCCATTTGCCATAATTGGCTTTCGTAGTAGCGATCGCCTGTACCCAATACGATAAACTGGGCATCGGTATAAGACATAAACCGATCCAGTATATTCAGCACTAAATCAATACCTTTTTGTTCTACTAGGCGCGTCACCATCCCCACTAAAAAAGCATTCGAGTTAACTTCTAACCCCACTTCTTCTTGTAAAGCGATTTTGTTAGCTTTGCGCTTGTCGATGGTGTCGGTGGTAAAGTTTTGAGCAATGTATTTGTCAGTTGTGGGGTCGTAAACTTCTGTATCAATCCCATTGACAATTCCAGATAATTTACCACTGATGAAGGACATTAAACCTTCTAAAGTTTCGCCATAGGTAGCTGTTTTGATTTGTTCAGCATAAGTCGGGGAAACAGTTGTCACCCTCTCAGCATATTGCACTGCCGCAGCCATGGTGTTGTGTCCTTGCATATACCAAGGACACCAAGTAATTTTCTCTAAATACCAGCGCCACGGCCCTTGATATGCCAGGTTATGAATTGTGAACACACTGGTGATATCAGGAGACTGGTGCATCCAAACGGGAATCATACCTGTGTGCCAATCATGACAATGAACAATCTCTGGCTTCCAGTAATTCCAGCAAAACTCGGCTGCACCATTGGCAAACAAAGTAAAGCGCCAGTGTTCATCTTCTCCAGAGTAGATACGGCGAGGCCAAAAAGCTGGATGTCCAAATAGGTACAGTGGCACATCAGTACCAGGTAGAACACTTTCGTAAACTGTAAAGTCTTGGAACATGGCATATCCATGCCAAATAGGGTCTTTGGGAATCTCCATTTTGTCTGGCAGAAAGCCGTAGTAAGGCATGAAAATCCGCACATCATGCCCCATTTTTTTCAGAACTTTAGGTAGTGCGCCAACGACATCACCCATTCCGCCGACTTTCGCAACGGGAGCTGCTTCTGCTGCAACAAATAGAATCCGCATGGTAATTTTTGCTTCCCCGAATTTGCCTACGTGTTAAAATTTACTCTGCTAAACTGCCAGTTAATTCTGGTATACATATTTAGCAACTGCAATTTTTCTTAATACCATCACAATAACAGTTATCAGTGACCAGTTCTCAGTAGATGTAACTGTTCACTGACAACTGATAACTGTTCACTGATTTAAGAGCCACGTTGGATTTCGGCAAAGATTTGCTCCAAAATTTCCTGCGCCCCTTGTCCTCGCATTTGCTTGGCTAGTTGTGTGCCTAGTTGTTCTGCATCTTTGGTTTCGCCAGAAATGGTGTCTTTGACCACTTTTTGACCATCGACACTGGCAACAATACCTGTTAATGTTAAATTAATACCATTTGTTTCAGTATTTACACCAATGGGGACTTGACAACCACCTTCGAGTTCCCGCAAAAAAGCGCGTTCTGCTAAACAGCGATCGCGTGTTTCCGGGTGTTCAATAGCTTTGAGCAAGGATATCAGTTCTGCATCTTCAGCCCGACATTCAATACCCAATGCACCTTGACCAACGGCGTGCAGAGAAATTTCTTTGGGGAGAACTTGATGAATGCGATCGCCCATTCCCAAACGTTGTAACCCAGCTACCGCCAAAATCAAAGCATCATATTCACCTGCATCTAGCTTGGCCATGCGTGTGTTCAAGTTACCACGTACATCTTTAAATGCGAAATGGGGGAATTGATGCCGTAACTGTGCTAAACGTCGTAAAGAAGATGTACCAATCACTGCCCCTTCTGGCAAGGTGTCAATTTGTTTGTCTTTGTGCTTTTCATGCACCACAAGCGCATCGGCGGGATTTTCCCGTTCTGTAATTGCTGCTAGAACCAAACCCTCTGGTAAGCGAGTCGGCAGATCCTTGAGAGAATGAACAGCAAAGTCAATCTCCTGATTGATCATTCCCAGTTCGAGTTCTTTGGTAAACAGTCCTTTATCACCAATCTTGGCTAAGGCGACATCCAAGATTTTGTCGCCGTGAGTGGCCATTGTGTGGACTTCAAAATTAATATCTGGAAAACTTTTTTGCAGTTGTTCTTGTACCCAATAAGTCTGAATCAGAGCAAGTTGGCTTTTACGAGAACCAATGCGGATTGTACGGCTCGGACTGGAAACCACTGATGTCATAAATCAATTATGTCAAAGGGCAGAGATAAATTCACTTCATCTAGACTACCGCAGTGGGTGACGTTCGGCGTTGCACTCTGCCGATAGCTATTAAGTTTCTTTTTTTAGCTTTACTTATCTTTACAAGTTTTGTTATTTGTAACCAGTATTAAAAATACTATCGTAAGGTGGAAGCTTTAATTCTACAGATGCGCTAAAAATTAATTTGATAACTTTTAATATTTAAATGAATCGCAATATATGAAACGTTCAGCCTGCCTCATCTTTAATCCAGTTGCAGGTCAGGGTGACTCTGAGCAAGAACTGGCACAGATTCGAGCTTTGTTAGAGCCAGAAATTGACCTGGATATCCACTTCACAACTGAAGATATTTGTGCCGATGAACTAGCCCACGAAGCAGTGGAAAGGGGAGTAGATGCCATTATTGCTTCTGGAGGAGATGGTACTCTCTCAGCAGCAGCTGCTGCTGTGGTGGGTAGTGATATTCCGTTTGGCATTATTTCTCGTGGAACAGCAAACGCTTTTGCCACAGCTTTAGGAATACCAGACACAATTGAAGGTGCTTGCAAAACAATTTTGCAGGGTGGGACACGAATTGTAGATACTGCCACTTGCAACGGTTATCCCATGGTACTGCTCTCAGGTATTGGCTTTGAAGCAGAAACCGTGGAAAAAGCAGATCGGGAATCAAAAAATCGTTTTGGTTTCTTGGCTTATATCATCGCTGGATTTAAACAATTAAGTGAATTTCAGTCATTTGATGTAAAAATTGAAACTGAAGATAAAGTAATATCCACTTGTGCAGCAGCAGTCACAGTAGCAAATGCTGCACCTGCGACATCCGTTTTGGCGCAGGGACCAGCAGGACTGATTGTAGATGATGGATTTTTGGATTTAACTATAGTAGCTCCGGTTAATAGAGCAGCTGCGATCGCAGCTACGTTTCATTTGTTTCAGACTGCTTCTACGGGTAATCCAGCCGAAAGAAATGATATTGGCTACCTACGAGCTAAAAAATTTAAAATTACAACTGACCCACCTCAAAAAGTTGTTGTTGATGGTGAAGTTTTAGGAAAAACTCCAGTTGAAATTGAGTGTCTACCGACAAGTTTAAGAGTTTTTGTACCACTCTTGGAACAAGAACTTCCGCCTCTAGAAAAATTAGAGGGATTACCAAACTTAAGTATTCAGGTCAAACAAACCGATAAACCTCTTGATTTTGGGGTATTGTCACACCCCTTCCAATCTGATCTAATACAAGGGAGACAAGGGGATAACAAATGACCAATGACCAATGACTAATGACTAATGACTAATGACTAATGACTAATGACTAATGACTAATGACTAATGACTAATGACTAATGACTAATGACTAATGACTAATGACTAATGACTAATGACCAACCTTGGATCGGTTTTCCTCCCATCTGCTTTCCCCTCATTTGAAAATAATTTCGTCAGAATTTAAGTAGGCTTTATTTGGAAAGGTAGCTATGTTTCCCTTTAATTTCTGGTATAACTCTTGCTATGATGGGGAGCCTGTTTCTCGAAAAAATCGTTTAGAGCGCAAATTGAGATTTCTCAAAGCAATGCGTGATGACTTAGAGACAAAGCTTGCTGGTTTAAATGGTGCTATCAGTAATCTTGAGCAGCAAATTAATCAGGAAGATGCAACTCAAGTTTAGTTAGCTTGATGTTTAAATCAATGTTTCTTTTGATAGAAACCTACGAAAATTTATAGATTTAAGGGTGAAATATCGTGTTAAATAATACATATTCACCCTTTTTTTGACTTGGCTCATACCAAGAAGATTGGTGATAACATACCAAATAAAATTTTGTTTATTTCCGGATTGGAGTAAAACAAATTTGGTGTTATTCTTCAGTACTGCTATTTTCTAAATTTACATTTATGCGTCGATTTTTAAGTGTTCTTACTTTAGTGACGTTAATACAATCCTTTCCAGTTGTAGTTTTCGGCCAAGTTCAACCACAAGCCAAACAATCATCTGATCCAATTCAAATGGTAGTGGCTGCGAATTGGATGACTAACTATCCAGATAATAACTTTTATCCAGAAAGGATAATCAGTCGAGCAGACTTAGCCTCAATTATGGTCAAAGCATTTCGACTAGATAAACGACAAGCAGCCAGCAAAGAAAATGTTGTGGTTCCAGATGTACCATCCTCTCATCCGGCATATAAAGATATTCAAACTGTCTTAAAAACAGATATTATGAGAGGCTATCGGGGTAATTTGTTTTTCCCTAATCAAAGAGTAACAAGAGCAGAAGCTTTGGCAATTTTTGCTCAAGCCTATGGTGTATTTCAGTTTCCTGATGAGACTGTTAATGAAATTTTAGCCCCTCATCCGGATGCAGCCACTATTCCTTCTTGGGCAAAAAAAGCGATCGCCACAGTCGTAGCCGAAGCATTTGTTAATATAGATACCCAAGGAAATCTTTACCCATTACAACCTATGACTCGTGGTGATATGGCTTATGTATTGAGTAAATATCTGCAAAGACAAGGACGAGATGCAGAAATTCCAGATGCACCCCCCGCACCTCCTCAACCTTAGTTAAAACTCACGCATTCACGCATTCACGCATTCAAAAGAATTGTATTCCGGGCTTTTGCGTCATTTTAAATGCCTTCATGAATTGTCAAACATCCTCTTAAAATAATTCAAAATTAGGAGCTTTGAAAGATAGATTTGGATTGTAGTAAGGATCTGTACCCAATTGCTTAAAATAATCTTTCCACTTATGACTTAATTGATTCCATTCACCTGGTTTTAAACCTTTTTGTCTACTAGCAGATTCATAGTGAATCAGTTGAGCATAAGGTGTCACTACATTGCGATATCCAGCCTGATGTGCTTTTAAACATAAATCTACATCGTTATAGTTGAAGGGGAAATTTTCATCTAGTCCACCCAATTGCTGATATACTTCTTGTCGCATCATCAAACAAGCAGCAGTCACAGCTAGGTAGTTTCTATTCACGATATTTGAACAAAAATAGCCAGATTGTTCGTTATCAAAACCATAGAAAGCATGACAAGGATTACCCTCAATAATCATTACTCCCACATGCTGTAATCTGCCATTTGGAAATAAAAGTTTTGCTCCGACTGCACCAATTTCTGTTTGTTGTGCAAGTTCTAACATTGATTCTAGCCAATCAGAAGTAATTACTTCTGTATCATCATTTAATAACAACAGAAATTGCCCTTTTGCTTCAGCTACACCTCGATTAATTCGCATTGAAAAATTAAAAGGTTCAGCACAACGAACTAATTTCACATCTAAAGCAAGTATTTTCTCTAAACTTGCATCTGGAATGTCATACCCGTCTACCACAATAATTTCAAAGTTGCGATCGCTACTCACTTGCTGAATACTACGAATGCAATTTTCTAAAAGACATAATTTACCAGAAGCAGTATTAATAGTTGTACCTGCACTGGGAATAATTATACTAACTAAAGGATTTCCAATTATGTTGCGTCGCACTCTGTAAATACCTGGATTCAGTGTTTCTTCAACATGTCCTGGATATACGCTACGCTCTAGCATTGATTCTAAAGCTTTTCTACCAGCAGTATATGCCCACGGCTTTGCTTGTGAGCCAGAAGCCGCAGAAGCAGATATACTGCGCCAATGATAGAGAATTTTAGGAATATGGAAGATGTTTTTGGTTTTCTCGATGAATCTTAATACCAAATCGTAATCTTGTGAGCCATTATACTCACTACGAAAACCACCAATTTCACGAATAATCCTAGTACGATAAACACCTAAATGACAGGTGTACATACACGAATAAAAATATTCTGGCGACCAATCAGGCTTAAAACAAGGAGAAAAACGTTTTCCTTTGATATCTATTTTGTCTTCGTCACTATAAATAAAATCTGCTTCTGGATGTTGATTGATTAATTTAGCATTTTCAAATAAAGCGTTAATTGCTAACTCATCATCATGATCTAACAGTGCAATATACTCTCCTGTAGCCTGTTCTAAAGCAGAGTTACTTGCTGCTGAAATATGTCCATTTTCTGTACGAAATACTACTTTAATACGTGAATCAAGTTTACTATAATCAGTTAATATAGAACGAATATGAGATTGGGGAGAAGCATCATCAGCAATACAAAGCTCCCAATTAGGATATATTTGATTGCGAACTGATTCAATGGCTTGTGTTAACCATTTTGCTTCTACATTATAAACAGGCATAATTATAGAAAATTTAGGTTTTATTTGCCATTGAGTTATTTGCTGATGAGCAGTGAGAATTTCTTGTTTACTAAGCGTATTTTTTTCTATCCATTGTTGATATGCTATTTTATTCTTGATGCGATAAGCAGTATTTTGATATAAAAAATGTAAAACTCCTAGTGTTCCCCGTCTTCCCCAGATGCGTTGTATTTTTTGAATTTTATAATTCATGATAATTGATATCACACATTAATTAGTACTTCGCAAAGAATATATTTTTTTCAATTTCAACCATTGATTACGCAATTGCCAAAACTTACTACTTTCCATAGTTGTAACTAAATTTTGTAATCTTTGAATTTCTACGGTTTGATATTGCAGTTCTGTATAAATATTATCAATATTCGAGGAATGCTTACGCCTCTGCATTACATGAGCTAATCTATTTTTGATCTTTTCTCCAATGAGTTTTGGACTTAACACAGACCTGATATGCTCAGATGCTTTTTTGCCAGTTTGTTGAGCTTCTTCATAATTATTAAATACATATTGCATTAAGTATGCAGCATGATTAATATTTGGTTCTGCCCAGAAATTTCCTTTTTTGTAAGGTCCATAATCTTCTGCGATCGCCACTAAAGAGTATTTGACTAGGAAGCTATTATTAATATTCATGAAATCAAGATTGGCTGAAAAACCAGTAGCTATCACTGGTTTTTCATAATACATAGCTTCTGCCATAGTCAAACCAAAACCTTCAGATCGATGTAAAGATATATAGCAATCACAATGATAAATTAGAGCATTTAGTTCTTCTTTGAGTAAATAATCATCAATGAGTTTAATATTTTTGAAATCCTCTACTAATTCTTTTAGTTGTTTGAGTTTATCTGGAAAATATTTACCATTAGAAAACTTAATTACTAGTTGTATATTTTGATGGTCTTTGCCAAAAGCTTGTTGAAATGCGTTAATGATTGCTAGAGGGTTTTTTCTCTCAAATACACTACAAAAATCAAAGATAAATAAAAAAATAAATTTATTGTCTGATAAGCCTAATGATTGTTTGCTGATTGAAGGTTGAGGAAGCGATATACTATGCATGACTTTGATTACAGGAATGGGTGAAGTAGGTGCGATCGCCTCAACACAATAAGCGCTAGGAGTCCATATTTCATCAAAAAGATTAAACGCCGACAACCATTCTTTGGGAAATTCTGGTAATTCCCACGCCCAAAACGCAATGTTGTATTTATCTTTAAAATATTCAGGACTAGTAGAACTGATAAAAGTATTAATCATATCCACATTTACCTGAATAATATTTATTGGATAAGGATTCTCATCAGTAAAATCTGTGTAGGAAGAATCCATCTTCCTATGCATTGTGTTAAAAGTACAATTATTAATCACAAAAGGAATTTCAGCCGCCTCAACAGCTCTAATCGTTCCTCTAACTCCTTCACCAAGTCCAAATTCACTGTTAACATAACCTGAAATATTAACACCAAAATTATTGTTAGTACTGTTGTTGCTAATTTCAGGTTTTGGCTCCATGTTTTTCTCCTAATATGTCAGATTATTTTCTAAAAATAAACTATAATATCAAGTTCGGAGTATCAGTTTATATTCGCACTGCAATGCTCCGCTACGTCAGCTTCCCGCAGGGTAGGAGCGGTCTTTGACCATTGCAACAATTTAGTTAATACCCCAATTACCAATTACCCATTACCGACCTCAACGGATAATATAAGTGTTCAAGCGAACATGATATTATTTATCACTTAATTCTTTCAAATCATTTTCTACCATTAATTGCACCATCTGTTCAAAGGAATACTGAGGTTTCCAACCGAGTTCCGCTTTAATCTTATAAATACAACCTACTAATTGCACTGGTTCATCTGGACGATAGAATGCAGGATCAACAGATACATAATCTTCCCAGTTCAAATCTAAATAGTTAAACGCACATTCTACCAGTTCTCGCACCGAATGAGTTTCGCCACTGGCAATGATGTAGTCATCTACTTCTTTTTGTTGCAACATCAACCACATTGCATGTACTGCATCTTTTGCATAGCACCAGTCACGACGTGCATCTAAATTACCAAGTTTTAATTCTTGGGCTAAACCCAGTTTAATCATTGCCGCAGTATGGGTGATTTTGCGAAATACAAACTCTGTACCACGACGGGGAGATTCATGGGTGTAGGTGATCCCACAGCAACCACAAAGATCATATTTTTGACGATAGTTAACCGTCATCCAATGAGCATAAGCTTTAGCTACACCATAAGGATTGCGTGGACGAAAGGCGGTACGTTCAGTTTGAGGTGATTCATCCGGTTGCCCAAAAACTTCACTACTGGAAGCTTGGTAAAATTTAGCATCAGGTTTACAGCGCCGAATCGCTTCTAAGAGGCGTGACACTCCCAAAGCAGTATATTCAGCAGTAAGGGCTGGTTGTGTCCAAGATAGAGGAACATAACTTTGGGATGCAAGATTATATATTTCATTTGGTTGACAATCTGTCACCACATCCATCAGCGAAGACTGATCTAGCAAGTCACCAGATACTATTTGAATCTGGTTTGACAGATGACTAATGCGTTCTAAGTTACTGGTACTAGAACGGCGGACTAAGCCGAAGACTTGGTAGCCTTTTTCTAAAAGGAGTTCGGCGAGATAGGAACCATCTTGTCCGGTTAAGCCAGTGATTAGGGCTTTTTTGGTCATGGTCATAACTTGATTATTTTTGCTAGATTACAGTATATTTCTCAATCATTTCCAAAAGATTGTTTTTGACACTGCTAAAAGCAAAATTTGCTACCACATATTTCCTAGCTATATCACCCATTTCGGTTAGCTTATCTTGATTTGACAGCATTTCTCGTACTGCTTGAAAAAAACTTTCGCAGTCCTGATAAATTTTTCCGCCGCCACTACGAGTAACGTGTTCAACCAAAACTTGACAAGCACCATTCACCAATACAGGTGTGCATTGAGCCATTGCTTCTAAAGTGACTATGCTGAAACTTTCATAAGGTGAAGACATAACAAAAATAGAAGCCCCAGCCATTAATTGAAATTTTTCTTCTGGTGTAACAAATCCTCGAAAATCAATATCTGGATGAGTAGGTATATCTAGTTCACTCTTTCCAGTCAATATTAAACGCAAGCTAGATGGATAGCTTTTCTTAAACTCAATGAAAAAATTTACTAGGTCATTACATCCCTTGTTCTGATCAATACGACCGCAGTACAGTAAATATGGATATTCAGCTTGAAAAGGACTACGAAGTAATGTGTCAACACCCATAGAAACAAGTTTACCTGGTACTTCTCCCCATAATTTTTCTCCCAAAGCTTTTTCAGCATTGGTCAACCATATAAAAGAAGAAACTCTTTTATACATGTACTTATAAGCCGACAAGTAAGCTGGAGGTTCGTCGTGGAGTGTCGGCGCAAGCAAAACCTTAGATAAGGGAATTTCAGCTATTCCAAAGTACGATGTTGGATAAAGATAAGTCGCAAATATAATGCATTGATATTCGTTACAATGCGCTCTCAAAAAAGATAGTAAGGGTTCTGAGTATGGGCCTTGATAACGAATGAATTCTTCTTGAAGTGCAATGCTCCAAGATATGCGTTTACAATTTTCTGTATCAATATATTTGGGATAGTTAAACTCTTGTAAAAGTCGTGCATGTAGATTATGCCAATATTCACTGCGACCAATAGTTACTGGGAAGCGATAAATATTTATGCTTTGTTTGGTTTCACAACCAGGAGTTAATACGTTTGCCCAAGTCGTATAATCTAATGCAGTTGTAGTAATAATATCAACTTTAAATTCATCACTTAGCAAGGTAGCATACTGCCACGCTAAAGCTTCTGAACCTCCCACAATGCTTTCATGGCATAGTTGAACAACAATTGCAACCCGATTCATTTCAGACTCTTGATTACCTCTATAAATTTAATTTCAATTTGTTCATTCGTAAAAGCTTCTTTATAACGACGCCATCCCATCTCACCAAAACTGGCACTAATGAATTCATCTCTAGCGATACAGTCTACTGAACCAGCCAGTAAATATGGATCAGGTTTATCCCATACTAAGCCTGCTTTTCCTACTGTGTAAGGAATAGCAGTTGAACCATAAGCTACAATCGGCAACTTCATTGCCATTGCTTCAACTAGTGGCACACAAAAGCCTTCATGTTCGCTTGTAGTCATAAAAATATTAGAGACAAGATAGTAAGATTTAAGAGCTTCAGCAGAAACTCCACCAGTAAATACTACTGATTCTTGCAAGCCTAAATCTTGAACTTTTTGATGAATAAAATAGTTATAAATTTGTAAGCGTTCATCTTCCTTGCCAACAATTAAAAGGCGACTATCTCTGTTGTAATTAGTGTGATAGATATAAAAAGCATCTATTAATGCAGCATGTCCTTTATTAGGAGCAATGCGACCAACCATTAAAATATTAATAATACTATCTGTGTATTTATCTAAAGTAGTGATATCTGCATTAATGTACTGCAAATCGTCAATATGATGGAATGGAGGTATTACTAAACTTTTTTCTTTTTGTACCCCCAGAAAATGTAATTCATTTGCATTATATTCAGAATCAGACAAATAAAGAGTAACATCATGTAAATCTGCTACAGATTGTAGTTGTTCTCTTCCTGATCTGCAAACAGATGTGTAATCTTGATTGACATCTTCATAAAACTCTGGCGGTGTGACGTTATGATATTTAATTATCTTCTGACAATTTAGCTCTCTGATGAGATTAAGACCTACATCCCAACCCACTGAAAAATGATAAATTAAGATGTCATATTTTTTTCTTAGAAAAGATTTTACATCTTTTGAATTGTGTACTGGTAACGATGAAATACTCCATACTTCTGCAAATAGCTGAACGTTGTAACCGTATTTTGCAAGAGCATTATGCATACCTATGACATCATTGCTGACAGCATCACCGTCTATAATGCAAGGGGTTAAAATACCAATATTAATCACAGCTTATATCCTAATCACAACTTTATAGAAATTGCAATTTTACAACGGTTTATATCCCACTACTGCATAATCTTGGGGACCATAAAAGTAATCATTGAATCGCTCGGCTAAATCAGAATCGCCCACCTTATAATTATCGGGAAAAGGATGAAGATTAATGATTTTTACTTGAAAGAAACCGTGTATTTCAAAAATAAATTTGACCAAGGAGCTTGGTAAAGGATGACGATGTGTTGGGTCAAAATAGAAATTACAACTACCCACCAAGACATTTTGTGGATTTGGAGTTTCAAAAATAGCTAATCCTCCTGGTTTAAGTATCCTTACTACTTCACTAACAAATTTCATTAAGACAGGGAATGGTAGGTGTTCAATGATATGGAAACCAGTTACTGCACCTAAACAAGAATCAGGCAAAGACAGTAAATGTGCAATTGCATCTGCTTCTATTACCTCTAAACCTCTAGTTTGACATCGCTCAATCATGACTCTGTTGATATCTAAACCGCGTGCGATATAGCCAGACTCCCGGAGCAATTCTAGCCATTCTCCACGTCCACATCCTACATCTAAAATAGGAGAATCAGGTGTACCAATTTTTGCTTGCTCAATCAATGGCAAATAAGGTTTTAACCTATTGAAGATATCTTCAAAACTACCTCGAAAATTATCTTCAAAAGAAGCATAAAATGCATCTAATGAATGTTGTTCTTCTTGTACAAAAGTTTGCAATTGCTGTTGATTAAAAGGTTCTGGTAATCTTTGCCATGCCTCTTCCAGAAACAATGTTATCAGACGCTTCTGTTGGATGAGATCATTTTTGAGATAACTTTCGTTTCTAATGGAACGTTCATCCAGTGCATGAACTAGAGCATCCACAGAACTCAGATGCTTATCTATGTCTTCTATTCGACTATTAACTGTATCTAAATGTTCTTGTATAGTGGTTATCGAAGTATTTGTCTGAGTATCTATTTTATTAAAATTATTATCTACCTTTTGGATGCTGCTATTTACAAGACTTAAGCGCTCATCAAATCTTAGAATGCTGGTGTCAGCAGTACAGAGACGTTCGTCCAACTTTTGCAGATTGATATCTATGATATCAAAACGCTCATCTATTTTTTCCAGACTAGTATTCACAATATTCAGACATTCATTCAATTGCGATCGCAAAGTTTCTATTTGAGCAATTGACTGTCGATTCAGTGCTACAGACTCTTTTAAAGTCTTGATCACATTGAAGTTTACTTCTCGTTGGTCTTTAAAAATAAAATTTAGTATTTTCAGCGCTAATTTTTGTATTCCTTTGCTGAAATTAAAGGGAAATCTATTTAAATTATCAGGCCATTTTGTACGGGAAATCGCTCTAGACTCTGCATTTTTGAGCAAACCCTCCATATGGTTAATATTTGCATTCATTGCAGAGGTATTATGATTATTTATCTTTATGGAGGAAAAGGGCTTAGGAGTTGAAACTAACTCTATCTTAGAGTCCTTCTTCAGCTTTGCTACTTCCTCTCGAATCTTCCGCATCAATTCATCAACGTCAATTTCGGGATTATTTGCTTCAGACATAATTATTTCAATTCTTGATTTTTTTCTTCTGATTGAGCGATCGCATAGTATTTTTCTCCAGCAATTTTGATGATGGAATTTAAATCTACTACACCATCGCAAGAAATACTATTAGTAACCTCAAAAACAACTAGTTCATCAATCCAGTCATAACTGATACCTTCTTCTGAATGCACTCCTACTGTGAACGTATAAACACCTTTATTCAAGTAGCATGGGATTTGAAAACACACTTGTAAATTTTCACCAGCCCTGAGTTTTAGTAAATTGCAACCCTTGAGATAAGTATTTGTTCCATATATTACCAATCCCATCAGATTTCTCAAGGATATACCTACAACTAAATCTGAAAGTTCTGCTTTAGCTTCTAAAGAAATTAGAACTTGAAAAGTTGAGCCGCTTTCTACTTTACTTATCTCTTGATTATCTAAATCAGTTATTTTAATACTATTGATGGTAGCCAGTTTATTTCCATGCCTGTGCAAAGCTTTTTTTTGCTCTTTTCCTACTACAAAATCATCACTTTCAATTGATTGTATTTCCTCGCTCAAGCTTTCATTTTCTGGTTTTGTTCTATTATCTTCTGTTTGATCGCTACTTAGGATTGCTATGTAATGATTTACTACTTCTTTAGGTTTACCTATTTCTAATACTCTGCCATGATTCATCAACACGGCTGTTTTACACAACATCTTGACACTCGAAGAGTCATGAGAAACGAATAAAAGAGTTACTCCTTGGTCTTTCATTTCTCGAATACGCTTCATACAACGAGCTTGAAATCTTGCATCACCTACAGATAAAGCTTCATCAACTATTAAAATACTTGGTTCTGTATTGGCAATAACTGCAAATGCTAATCTGACCACCATCCCACTAGAGTATGTTTTAACAGGATGTTCTATAAAATCACCAATTTCAGCAAAACCAGCAATATCATCAAACTTAGCTTCTATTTGTTCTTTACTCAGACCTAAAATTTGTCCATTAAAAAAAATATTTTGTCGTCCTGTAAACTCTGGATTAAAACCACTACCCAGTTCTAACAAAGCTGAAACTCGTCCATTCACCCACACTTCACCTGTAGTAGGTGTTAGGGTTCCAGCGACAATTTGCAATAGCGTGCTTTTACCAGAACCATTCTGACCAATAATTCCTACAGTTTCACCTTTAGGAATTTCTAAGTTTATATCCCGTAAAGCCCAAAAATCTTGAGCATGATTCTGGCCGCGTAACAAAATTTCTTTGAGCTTATCCACGGGACTAGCATAGCGCTTGTAGCACTTAGAGATATTCTTTAGTGAAATTGCAATCTCCTCACCCATATCACTACACATGCTCTCAAAACTAACTGTGCTAAATTCTACACATTGATGTGATCAAACAGTAAAAAGTTTCTGTTTAAGTTAATTGCATAGAGCTATTTACAAAACATCTGCAAAAGCTGGACGCAATCTTTTATAGACTGAAAAACCTATACAAAATACAATTGCAGATATTACACTCGCAACCCCCCATTCACCCCAGTGCTTGACTTCTCCCACTAAAATTAAATCGCGGTAAACTTCAGTAATAGCTGTCATGGGATTTAACCAAAACACCAAATTTCGCCATTCTTCTGGAATTGCTTTCGCAGGATAAAGAATTGGTGTCAAATATAACCACAGATTTAAAACAACTCCTAAACTTTGGGGAATGTCTCGCAAAAACACGGTTAATCCCGCCATGAGATAACCTAATCCCGCAGTCAATAATAATTGCGTCAACCAGATTAACGGTAAAAGTGCTAAAGTTGTATGTAAAGTGTGAGTAGATAAAGCTACAAAAAAAATCAACGCCATCAGTCCAAAGGAACTTTCAACAAACGTTGATAAAGTTGGTACTAATGGTAACAAAGCCAAAGGAAACACTACTTTTTTAACTAAATTAGGTTGTGCTACTACCGAATTTGCACTCTGAATTAATCCACTGCTAAAAGCAATCCAAGGTAGTAAACCAGCAAATAACCACAAACCAAAGGTAAAATTGTTTTCTGGAACGCCTTTGAGACTGAGTTTGACCTTTAAAACTATCGAAAATACATAGGTGTAAATCAATAACTGTGATAGCTGATTCAATAAAGGCCACAAATTACCCAGGATGGAACCTTTGTAGCGGGCTTCTAGATCGCGTCTTACCAACGCTCTTAATAAATCAAATTTTGCCCACCACAATTCACTTATTGGTAGCCATTTTTTCAGCTTACCTGCTTTTCGGACAACTCCCCGCATTGTTTGCAGCAATTTTTGCTTCCTCGCTCACTACCTACACACCCAATTGCTTGTTTTGAAGCCAATTTTTTACGAAAGTTCCTTTGTCATTTTGTTGAAAATAGTCGCTACTCCAAAATAGCAGCCAAAATATTTAGGTGATTTTACCACAAATAGTTATTAGATCTACTCTGTTGTTTCTCAGCTTTGGTTGTGTGAGACTAAGTTAGATGATTAGGTTCAATTCCCAAAGAACGCAATTGTTCAGCTAAACGTTGCGATCGCTGTCTTTCGTGTTCTAAAAGTAATTCTGTATCATTTGCCCTAGCTTGTGCTTGTTGTGCTTGTTGTTGAGCTTGTTGTGCTTGTTGTTGGGCGACAAAAGCAGCTTCCTCCAGTGTGGGAACTAAATCACCGACCGCACTAAAATAGCGTAACTTGTCTTCGTGTATCCCTAAATACAAGCCAAGTACTTGACTCCAACGCCATCCTTGTAGATTGGGGACAATTTCTTGATACTGATTCCCCACTAATTCAAATCCAACAAATTCCAAACTTTCTGGTGAAAACCAAAAATATTCCGGTGTATGAAAACGGCTTTGATAGAGATTTTTCTTCAAAGTGCGGTCAACATTAGCCGTACTATCAGAAAGCAATTCAATAATCAAATCAGGATAACGACCATCTTCTTCCCAAACTACCCAAGAATTGCGCGATCGCTTTTCAGTATCCTTGACTAAAAAAAAATCTGGTCCCCGAAAATCACGGTTTTTCAATTGTTGACGACTAAAATAAATCGTCAGATTCGCACCAATAAAAAAATCATTTTGCTCTCGCCACAGCCACTCTAAAGATGTTACCAATAACAACAACTGAAGATAATGCAAAGAACTTTCCATTTCCGGTTCATCACTTAACAACCGAGTAGCATCCGGCATTTGTTGTTCCAACTGTTGCGCTGCGTATGACATTGATACTATACCTACACACTCATTGATTTAATTTTAGTCATTGGTCAAGAGTCAATGGTCAATAGGCATGAATCAGTTAACAGTGACCAGTTTAATTTGATAACTGATAACTGATAACTGATTAGTTGTCCCCCACTCTCCCCACTCCCCACTCAGCACCGGATTCCGGTAAACTGAATTTTGGTTTATTGCATTGTGAGTTGGCATGGAAATCGGACAAAAAGTAAAGGTTTTTCGTTTGCGCGATCGCGTACCTGCTTCTATTGTTAAAAGATTAGGACAAATTGGTCTCATTGAAGGTTACAAAATAACCGACGGTAGTGGTGTTGGCATTGTAGTCAAATTTGATGATAATTTTGCCACTTGGTTTTTTGAAGATGAACTCAAAATAGTACAGTAAGTGAGCGGCGAAGTATCCTCTGAATTGCTGAACTTCAGAAGGAAGTTACTCAAATCAGCAGAATGCTAAGTTGGAGTTGAAAAAATCGGCGGTAAAAATAGGAATCAAGTAATGGCCTTGATATTGACATTTTTGGGCAAAAGCGGTAGTGCTAGGACAAAAGTCGCGATCGCTGCTGCCAAACAATTAGCAAGCCAAGGAAAACGCGTACTGTTAGCTGGAAGTACAGAACCAGCGTTGCAGATTTTGTTGGGTGTTCCTATTGGTTCTAACCCTCAAGAAATTGCTACTAATTTGCACGTCGTTCAATTTCAAACTTCTGTACTACTAGAAAGTAGTTGGGAAGATGTGAAAAAACTAGAAACGCAATATTTCAAAACGCCTATCCTCAAAGAGGTTTATGGTCAAGAACTATCCATTTTACCAGGGATGGATAGCGCCCTTGTCCTCAATGCTATCCGCGAGTATTACGAAAGTGGCAAATATGACGCGATCGTCTACGATGGCAATGGCGATACCTCGACTTTGCGAATGTTCGGAATGCCAGAATCTCTCAGTTGGTACGTACGGCGATTCCAGAAATTGTTTGTCAATTCCGATCTCGGTAAAGCAATTTCCGAATCGCCCTTGATTCAACCGCTAATTAGTTCTTTTTTTAATATCAACTGGACTTCGGATAACTTCGCTCAACCTACTAACCAAGTCAACAACTTTTTAGACAAGGGTAGGGCCGCCCTCGCTAACCCCAGGCAAGTTGCTGCTTTTTTGGTGACAACCGATGATCCTGTTGAGGTTGCTTGTGTGCGCTACCTTTGGGGTAGCGCTCAACAAGTTGGTTTAACTGTGGGCGGCATTATCCTTGTATCTAATGATATAAATAACCAAATTTCTGAGCAATTTACCCCCCTAAATGTGAGTTTAGTTCCAGATGTCAAAACAGAGGACTGGCAAGCACTAATAGATACCTTACCCAACTTTGTAGACCAAGCAGTACAGGCTCCCAAACCTATTGAAATTAACATTCAAGAACGCAAAGTAAGCTTATATTTACCGGGATTTGACAAAAAACAAGTCAAACTTACCCAATACGGCCCAGAGGTGACAATTGAAGCCGGAGATCAAAGGCGAAATATTTCTCTACCTCCTGCCTTAAGTGGTAAACCTGTTACTGGCGCTAAATTCCAAAATAATTATTTGATAATCTCGTTTTAGGGAATTGGGGATTGGGGGATAGGGGATCGGGGATCAGGAAACGAATTAAAGATTAAGGGTCAGTGCTTAGGAAATAACTTAATTTCTCAATCCCAGTCCCCAATCCCCAATTCCCCAATTCCCCAATCCCCAATCCCCATTACCCCTTATCCCCAGAGCAGGGTGGTTTCATACAAGCAGAGAAAAATTAAAATCTTCTTTTAAAGCCTCTCCCCTTAATAAGGGGAGAGGTTTGGAGAGGGGTAAAAATCT
>JAHHHW010000142.1 GCA_019359115.1 Pelatocladus maniniholoensis HA4357-MV3 | reverse complement strand
CTTTAGAAGCATTTAGAACAGCTATGTCTTATCGATTTTTCGACTGGTTGACTCATAATCGCGACGTATTTGCCGCTTATAAAGCTAGTTTAGGCTACATTTGGGCTTAATTTTTGTTTAAGTCCCAATAGCAGCATATTATGGGCTTCCAACTTGGTACGAATGTTATCAATTAGTTGATTGTAGGCTTCAATGGTTAATCCGTTTCCTAAATCCAGATGTTCATTAATAGATTTCAGGAGGGCGAGACGGCGTTGGGCTTTATCAACAGCGGCAGAACCACGAGTTTTGAAAGACATGGGAGTATTTCTTGAATTATTCTTTTTCAAGATAATGTGATCTTATTGTCCCTGATATCAGTATTTATGTGGATTTTTGATTCAACGCAATAATTAAGAATTCAACAGTATTTATATTTAACTACTTGTATGATTTTATCATATTGGGTATAAAAAGAATAAGTAACAGCGCTCACCGAAATGATTTTTGCGTGCGGCAAAATGATTTTTGTATGCGGCGAAATGATTTTTGTATGCGGCGAAATGATTTTTGTATGCGGCGAAATGATTTTTGCGCTCGCCGAAATGATTTTTGCGCTCGCCGAAATGATTTTTGTATGCGGCGAAATGATTTTTGCGCTCGCCGAAATGATTTTTGTATGCGGCGAAATGATTTCTGGGTTCACGTTTTGGGTAAAGTAAAGTGAAAGCGATCGCCTTGCAGAAAACCTCATAAACAAGCGATTCTCCAAAGGAGACGCTACGCGAACGCATTTTGGGGAAAGGAGCGATCGCTTTTTTTATGCATTCAATTCTCAACTTTGCGAAGTTGCTAATACTACTTCTAGGTCGTATCACAACCCCAACCAACCTCGCAACGATTGCTCTAACATTTCAGCATCAGCATCAGCTAACTTGCCGATCACTTTTACAACCAAGCTTTCATGCACCGTATATAAACCTCTCTTGACTGCTGTGGCCACGTTTAGACCTGCTGCTCTCCACTCAGACAACACAAACTCACCTTCTAGTAATGCTCCAGTTTTGCTTGTCAAAGGTGTGATTAGAACATCTTGAGAAACGTGTGGCGCACTTACCACAACCGCAGGTCTAATCTTGGAAGTGGACAAATCTGAAAAGGGATACTGAACCAAAATGATGTCATTTTTAGAGTAGCTGGGCATAGACATCATCCTCAGCATTATCCCAAACTGCATCCAGTGATGTTTGACTGGCTTGAAGCCAAAATTCAGTTTCATCATCAGGAAGCAATGTCACTAGTACCCTTGTTCCTTCTGATAATTCCGCTGACTCCAGAAGTTCTATTTTTCCTTGCCGAACAGTAGCCCAAAGCGTTTTTAGCATATCCGTTTTATGAATAGTCATGCTTTGATTTTATGCTGCCATGCCTAACAGAGCGATCGCCTTGCAGAAAATCTCATAAATCAGGCGATTCTCCAAAGGAGACGCTACGCGAACGTATTTTGGGGAAAGGAGCGATCGCCCTCACTTGCCCTATTGTTATGATCAATTTGTTGTTAGTAAAAAAAGTTTATCTTGTGGACGCTACATTTAACTGGAAACCGGAACAGATTTTACTAGAAAAATTAATAACTCTTGCTCATCAAAGAGGTCAATCTCCCGAATCAATAGTCAATGAAGCAGTTAAAATATACCTAGAAACCGAATCGCCAAAATCGAATTTATCTTCTGATTCTGACCCATTAATAGGCTTATTTGCAAGTGCCAATGATCTCGCCACAAAGTCAGAAGATATTCTTCAACAGGAAATTACTGAAAAATCTGGGTGGACATGGAAAGAAACCCAGCACTAATCTATAGTCAATCTATAGTTATATATTAGATTTAGAGCAGAAGATTAAAAGTGTAAATTTTATGTCTAGCTACCAAGAAGTATTACAACAAGCTCAAAGTTTAACTCCTGAAGAACAAATACGCTTAATTGAAGATTTATCCAGTTTAATTCGTCAACGGGTGACGATGACATCTAAGCCAAAGCACAGCATTTTAGAATTGCGTGGGTTGGGTAAAGAAATTTGGAATAGTATTGATGCTCAAGAATATGTTAATCAGGAACGTGATTCATGGAATGGTTAGGCCAGTTACATGATCGAATTGTGGGATTAGATACTGCACCACTGATTTATTTTATTGAAGAAAATCCTAACTATTTGGATATTACAGATGTTTTCTTTAAAGCAATGTTTCTTGGTGAATTTAGTGTTGTCACATCAGTTTTGACGATCACAGAAGTGTTAGTCTATCCCTTACGACAAGGAAACACAATATTAGCTCAACAATATCGTGAGATTTTGTTTAATTCCCAAGAGTTGACGACTATCGAAGTTTTTCCAGATATAGCTGAAACTGCTGCACAACTAAGAGCAAATTACAACTTAAGAACCCCAGATGCTATTCAGATTGCTACTGCTATTCATGGAGGTGCATCATTTTTCTTGACTAATGATGCGCGTTTACCATCGATACCGGGGTTATCAGTGTTAGTGTTGCAGCAGTTGATAGTCTAGCGATCGCACTCTGTACATACTCAAAGCGATTCTCCAAAGGAGACGCTACGCGATCGCACTTTAGCATTTATCAATTAGGCAGAAATCAAACGCCGTCTTGGTTCAGGAATTGAACGTCCTAATTGTTGAGCAGTTTCAATCCACTCCTGCATAATAATTTCTACATTTTGTAGTGCTTCTTGATAAGTTTCACCATCAGCAGCACAACCTGGTAATTCTGGAACTTCAGCAATAAATGCTTGATCTTCTTCACTCCAGTAAATAATAATTTCATAACGAAGCATGATTTTATCTCACTAACTGGTACTTAAAAATTACTCTGTTGACTTATGATTCAGATTATTTAATGTTATATGCTCTAATATATATGTAACAAAATCTTTTTGTTTGATGCCAATATTGATTGGCAATTCTTTTAATTTTACATAATTATTTGTTAATTGTATTAATTCATACAAAGTAGTATTCATAAGTTCATCAGAGAAATCAATACCTTTAATTGTTTCTACATCTTTAGGTTTATAATCAGTTTTATTAAGTATTTTGACTACCAATAGCATTCCTAGATGGAATATCAAGATACGAATGGGTGAGGCATGTTTCCAATTTTCATTAATAGGCAAGTTGCTTGATTTACTAGATGTAACACCACGAATAAAACTTTCCAGTTTTTTCATAGTTTTAGCACAGAATAAGTATACTTCAAGACTGATTCTTTGACTAAACACACGTTTATAATCGTTATCTTTTTTGAGGATAGACGATGGTCTAGAACGTGCAATATCTGGCTCATGAAAAACTATTGCGATAACCGACTGAGCTAAGTAAGGAATACTAATAATTCTATCAAGAGCCTTGCCTGTATTTTTATAATAATTTTTTCGACGATCATAAAACCATTCATGACTTAGAAAGAAATTTTCTATATCTAATTGTATTGGATCTGTTGCCTTTAAAGATGCTGGTGGAATAGGAGTTTGAAAATTTGTTGCTTTGATAACACGATCTCTTGTTTCTGGGTCATTTGTGACAACTATTTTTATTAAAATAGCCCTTTCTTCCTTCAGCACTTTGTTATCATTTTCTCTATTCTTTATATAATGATAAATTGTATTAGTTGTTTGTAATCCATTAACAACTTGTACATCATCTAAGCTAATAGTTTTACCAGCAACACTAGCCCTAGACGATAAAATAGTAATTCCATTATTAAGCCACCAAAAATCTAGTTTTTTATCTAATTCTAAAGTATTTTTTATATCTTTATTAACTTCTACATTACTACCTTGATAATCTCGAACATTAAACGCAAATATATATGTACGTAACTCATTATTATCATAAGTCACAAAAGTATAATAATCTTTTAAAGATGCTAAAATAACATAATTATCCTCACCTCTGGAAATATAATTTTCAATAAATTTTAACTGTAGAGTATAGCTTTTTTCAAGACGAGAAGAATCAATTAGTTCTCGTGCGCCAACAAAGCTAACATTAACCTTTGCTCCTGAAAAACATCTAACAGTATTTTCTTTTAAAACTTCAGATTGATTGTATACTTTTGGATTTATAGCTGAGACATCACCTTTACTTGCATATACATATGTTATTTCAATAGAAGGATGTTTTGATGCCAATTTGAGATACATGTCACGAAAAAATGCTACTTTACTAATTAGATCAGAATTATAATATTGTTGAACTTGGTCAAGATGTTTCTTTCATGAAGGCAGAAGGCAGGAGGCAGAAGGGAACCCACGTCTAAAAACGTGGGATTGAAACAAGGATGCCGTATTTCATCGCGCTACGCATCTCGAAATACATTTTCTTCCTTAGTGGGCTTTATACCCATAACTAAAGTTTTAATTGATACTTCTTACCTTCTGCCTTCTGCCCTCGACCCTCTGCCTTTCTTTGTAAATCAAAAATATTCATTGTGGTCGAAATCCATTTTTCAATAGCTTTTTCTGAAAAAGAATCAGACCGTTTTGATTGAATTAAAAATAATTGTATATAAGGACTTTTATTGAAGTTGTCAAACTCTGTATCTTCACTAACGAAACCATTGTTAATAAAAAGAAAGAATCCATCAATTCCCCCATCATCACCTCCTCCTATTTTTCCATAATTTAACTCATCATATGAGAGATCGTATTTTTTTAGTATTTGTTCAAATGTAAATATTTCAAAGAATTCATCATCAGGTAGTACATTATCACTATTATTATTTCTTTGCCTGATAATGTTATCGAGAACTATGCTATCATTGCCAGTCATGTATTTTTCCTAACTGTATTACAAATAGATTTGGTTGTAAAAATTCGATAAGCAATTGAATCAGTAGTGATATATACCATAATACAATGTCCAATAGTTGTGATTTAAATCATAAGTGATGTATAGCAATCGCCAAACATACATAAAAAAATAGAGACGTTCATTAGATGGAACATCTCCATTTTTTTATTTTGGGTTTCTACACAGTTAGAACCTATTCAATCCCTTCAATCCGATCCTCAACCTCCTGATACAACTCACGCAACTTCTCCAAATTACTCTCGCTAGTCTCCCAATAACCACGTCCATTCACTTCCAACAAAGTCGATACAATCTTGCGGAAAGAATGAGGGTTCATGTTCATCAGCCGCTTTTGCATCTCTTCATCCTGGATAAACGTGGTGTTCACATCCTCGTAAACCCAGTTATCCACAGCGCCAGCAGTTGCACTCCAACCCATTGTGTTTACCAAGCGCTTCGAGAGTTCGCGCACACCTTCGTAACCGTGAGATAGCATTCCCTCGTACCATTTGGGATTTAATAATTTAGTACGAGCATCCAAACGCACGGTTTCTGATAATGTCCGCACTTGGGCGTTGGCAGTTGTCGTGTCTGCGATGTAAGATGCTGGTGTTTTACCATCACCACGCAGACTTGCCACAACTTTAGTCGGATCAGAATCGAAGTAATGAGAAACGTCAGTTAAGCTAATCTCAGAAGAATCGAGGTTTTGGAAAGTCATCTCCGCAGTTTTCAAGCTGCTTTCAAAAATCTTGCGGGATTCATCCATCGTACCGGGGTTGTCGGCACTGAAAGCAAAAGATTTGCGGTTCAAGTACATTTCCTGCAACTCAGCTTCGCTTTCCCAAGTACTGTTTTCTACCGCCAAGTTGATATTAGACGAATAGGAACCAGATGCGTTGGAGAAAACGCGAGTTGCTGCTTGACGCAGATTTATCCCCATTTCCTCGGCTTGTTGCAAAGCATGTTTGCGGACGTAGTTCATTTCCACAGGTTCATCTGCTTCCGCAGCCATTTTCACAGCTTGATCTAGCAGGTTCATCTGGTTGATAAACAAGTCGCGGAAGACGCCAGAACAGTTGATCACCACGTCGATTCTCGGACGTCCCAACTCTTCTAGAGGTATTAACTCTAACTTGTTGACTCGTCCCAAAGCATCGGGAACTGGACGCGCACCCACCATCCACATGATTTGTGCTAGTGATTCCCCGTAGGTCTTGATGTTATCTGTTCCCCAAAGCACAGAGGCAATAGTTTCAGGATAATTACCAGCATTTTCGGCTCTATGTCTTGCCAGTAGCCTATCGACAACGATTTTGGCTGATTGGACTGCGGCTTGCGTAGGGATAGATTGCGGATCAAGGGCGTGTATATTTTTACCTGTGGGTAAAACATCAGGATTGCGGATGGGGTCGCCACCGGGGCCAGGTAAAACATACTCGCCTTCTAAACCTTGGAGTAATCCACCGAGTTCGTTATCAGCGCAAACTTGCTGCAAACAGAATTCTAAATACTCAAATACTGGTTTGAGTGCAGCAGCATCAACCTTGGTGTAACCTGCTTGATGCAGTGCTTCTACCCAAGGTTCTTTTTTGCCCATCTTAAAGAAATTCAGCTTGGAAACAAAGGAAACTCTGCCTTCTGCGTCAGTTTGCTCTTGCACAAGGGCGGAAACTGCGGCACGAGTTGCCATTGTGATGTCTTGCAGCAGTTGGACATCTTCTAAAATGCCTATGTCGCTATTTTTGTAAATTTCGTCTATATCCCGCCCTACACTATTGGCAATAATCCGGGGTAGGCTTTGTAGAGACGTTATATTTAACTTCTCTATACCTTCTGGACGATCTAACCCAGCAATATTCACAAGAGTCGCAACTGCTTCTTCTGCACTCGGAGGTTTACCAATGACGTGTAAACCGCAAGGTAACAGCCGCGATTCTATTTCCATTAATTTACGGTAGACCATGCCAACAATATTATCCCGGTCTTCACCCGACAAATCTTTGGCATCAGTTTCCGCCAAATTAATATCTTTGTCCAAGTTCACCATCCGGCACTTGTCCATAATGGTGTTAACAATGGGAATACCGCGTCCTGTGTCTTTTAAGGTTTGGTAAGAAGCAATTAAATCACTGAGTTCTTTCAAACCTTTGTATAAACCAGCATTTTCCGCAGGCGGAGTTAGGTAAGAAATAGTTGCAGCATAACCGCGACGTTTAGCAATTGTGGCTTCACTGGGGTTATTAGCTGCGTAATAATACAGGTTTGGGATTGTGCCAATTAAGTTATCGGGGTAACATTCACCAGACATACCCATCTGCTTACCTGGCATAAATTCCAAGGAACCGTGAGTACCGAAGTGCAACACCGCGTCAGCTTGCCAAATCTGTTCTAAATAGGTGTAGTAAGCAGCAAAACCATGATGGGGACTTGCGGAACGAGAGAATAACAGCCGCATCGGATCGCCTTCGTAACCAAAGGTAGGCTGAACACCGATAAAGACGTTGCCAAATTGTTTGCCGTAAATCAGCAGGTTTTGCCCATCGCTGTTGAGATGTCCTGGTGGTGGTCCCCAGTTTGCTTCTAAACGTTGGGAATAGGGGGTGAGTGCTTCATACTCAGGTACAGACATCCGATAAGCAACGTTTAATTCTGGGCTGCTGTACTGCGCTTGCGCGTCGTGGATGACTTCTTGCATCAAGGCTTGGGCATTTTCTGGCAAGTCTGGCAGATCATAGCCATTGTTTTTCAGGCCTTTCATCACCTCATAAATGGAACCAAACACATCCAAGTACGCGGCGGTTCCGACATTACCTTTATCTGGGGGAAAGCTGAAAACTGTAATCGCAATTTTCTTTGTTAGCTTGGGTTTACGACGCAGGTTTGCCCATTTAAAGGCACGTTGGGCGACTGCTTCGATTCGATCTTGGAGAGCGATCGCTTTGCCTGTTGTCCCATCCCGTCCTGATAATATAATCGGTTCAATTGCCCCATCCAATTCTGGAATGGCAATTTGCAACGCTACTTGAATTGGGTGTAAGCCTAAATCGCTATCCAACCATTCTTCGGTAGTTTGGAATACCAGTGGCAAAGCTACCATATAAGGACGATTTAAGCGCTTGAGGGCTTCAATTGCCTTGGGATGATCTTGACGCGCCGGCCCACCCACCAATGCAAAACCTGTCAAAGATATTACACCATCGACTAAGGCTTTTTGGGTAGTTGGTTCGTAGAAATAGGCATCTACAGGTTTAGAAAAATCCAAACCACCAGCAAATACAGGAATTACCCGTGCGCCCATCGCTTCTAATTCCTGTACCATGGCGACGTAGTGAGCATCATCACCTGTAACTAAGTGAGTACGCTGCAAAACTAAGCCAATGCAGGGCGCTAAGGGATCTTTTAAATCTTTAGCAATATCCTTACGGCTGTTGTACCAATTGAGATACTCTCTGACATCTTCAAACATTGTCATTGACAAAGGATGCCAAATACCCATATCTGGGTAAACAACCGGTGCTTCGTATTGTAGAGACGCACCATGTAACGTCTCTACATTTTTCAATACATATTTGTCAGCTAGCATCAGCAAGAAGTTTTCCAGGTTTTCTGGTGAACCTCCCAGCCAATACTGAAAACTCAACATGAAATTTCTCGCATCCTGTGCTTTTTCCATTGGTAGGAACTTCAGCACTTGGGGCAGAGTCCTTAACAACTTGAGCATCGCATCTTCAAAGCCAGCGCCGGATTTTTCCTTACGCTTACGCATGAATTGCGAAATCGCACTCTTAGACTGTCCCAACTGTGACATTGAGAAGCTGCCCATTTTGTTTAGGCGCATCACTTCTGGCATAGATGGGAAAACTACAGCAACATCAAGGCGATCGCGATGTGGTTGTACTGCTGCTGCTACTTTCTGAGCTAAGTCTTCAATAAAAATTAATGAGGCGACAAATATATTGGCATTCTCGACATCTTTTTTGAACTCCTCGTAGTTTTCTGGCGAACGGAGTTCTTCAATCAAGTAGCCGCTGATTTCAATCGCCACGTTAGGATGGTCTTTGTTAATGACCCTTACCGCTTGTGACAATGCACTCTGGTATTGGGACTCTAACACGACATAGACCACCTTAATTAAATGACGCCCTCGCAGATCATCAGGCGCAATATGTCTGATGGTGGACTTGACGTGGGTGAACATGCTTCCTCGGCTCCTTTGATGCGTGTTCTCAAATTTATCGGCAATCTCAGTCTTTTTTTATCAGAAAAAGCTTACTGTATGCCGATTTTGTGGTCTATATGACACAAAAAGATATAAACAACGAAACATATTGTTACAGTTTTTGACTAATTTACAAAGTGTTTACTCGCAAATTATTAATTTTTGTTAATTAAATCAGAAGTTCTTTGACTCAAGAGTTGATAAAATAAATAAGTCAATCGATTTTGGATTTTGGATCGATTCCACAGATAAATCTGGGGGGTTGTACCATTAAGGAATTATCGGTCAATATATTGACTTATAAACTCAAGTATGATTAATTTGCCAGAAATTGAAGCGTTCTGTAAGTATTTCTCTGTCAGAGTCGTTTAGTTCCTGAGATGGCTCAGACACAGGTTCATTTTTGAGGTTAATATTTGGCTTCTTCTTGAGAATTGGGGTAAGTTGCTCTTGAATACCTGCCAATCGAATTGCAGCACAAGCAAATTTGTAGGCAAATTCGACGGACTTCCCAGCCCCTAGAGCATCATAAAAACCCACAGCAAATTCAATTGCTGCTTTATCTCCAATCGCCTTTTTCATGCATATCACATAATTAACGTGTTGTGCGATCGCATCGGCTTGCACTTCTGAATAACAACTGTTCAGAACAACACACTTAAGTTGCTCTGTAAACAGTTCAAACAGTCCAGCTAAGGCTTCTCCATCAACTAGCTTTGTTGAACCTGTTTCATCTTCAAAGACTAAACCTTCATACCCTGTTCCATGACCAGAAAAATGAACAATAGAAGGATTGATATCGAGCATTGCCAGTTGGATGTCCCTAGTTCGCACTGCCCATTTCTGTTCAGATATTCGTCTATAGTTATGGACTCACCAGCTGCATACTCAGCGCGAACTGCTTGCATTTGTGCCTGTGTTTCTGCATTGTCTTCATACGCTGCTTCTTCTGCTTCAAAAATTTGTTGCTCAATTATGTCTTGAAGTTGACGCTTTTCTTCTAAATTCAGGGAAGATATTGCTTCTGCGAAAGCTTCTAAGGAGAGTTGTAGTTTAACAATAGGTGGCATATTCTTCCTGTTGGGTACGTTGTTTTTCGCATTTTTACACTATTATGCTTATTTTAAATCTCACGAACCAATGAATTTTGACATATTGATTCTTTCTAATGGCCCTGGCGAAGTAACTACATGGGTACGTCCTGTAGTCAAGGCATTACGACAAAAATTCACAGATGAACAATTCTCTAAAGGAGACGCTACGCGATCGCACTTCAGAATTTCGGTTGTTCTCTCGCCTTGTCCTAACGCCAGTGGTAAAGAAGCAGATATCGCTCGTTCTTATCCTGAAGTAGACAGAGTACAGTCAGCAGAACATTTTTGGCAATTTTTAGTGTGGGGAAAAACTTATGAAAATTGGGATTGGAAAAGTCAGGGAGTAGTAGTTTTTCTCGGTGGAGATCAAATTTTTCCTATAGTAATAGCTAAAAGACTTGGTTATCGCAGTGTTGTCTATGCAGAGTGGGAAGCACGTTGGCATAATTTGATTGATCGTTTTGGCGTGATGAAACCAGAAGTTGCAGCCAAAGTATCACCTAAGTACGCCCACAAATTTACAGTTGTAGGTGATTTGATGGCAGAAGCAGGTAGTAATTTGTCATTCGCAGAAAATCAAGGACAAACGACTGAACTAATTGGAATTTTGCCTGGTTCCAAACCCGCAAAATTAGCGCAGGGAGTTCCTTTGACGCTGGCGATCGCAGAACATGTTCAAGCCCAAAGACCACAAACCAAGTTTTTCATTCCTGTAGCGCCAACATTAGATTTACAAACTTTAGCGAGTTTTGCCAATCCTGAGAAAAACCCTTATACAGAAACTTTTGGGGGAGTTTCAGCCCAATTAATTAACTCTGAATCTCCAATCCTGAAAACCTCAAAAGGTTTAACTGTAGAATTGATCACTCATCACCCAGCCTACGACATATTATCTCAATGCCAGATTTGCTTGACTACTGTAGGGGCAAATACAGCCGAACTTGGTTCCTTAGCCGTGCCAATGATTGTTTTGCTACCGACTCAACAACTGGATGCAATGCGATCTTGGGATGGTTTACCAGGAATTTTGGCAAATTTGCCGGGAGTTGGTACGAGTTTTGCCAAGTTAATTAACTGGATATTTTTGCAGCGTAAAGGTTTATTGGCATGGCCGAATATTTGGGCAAAATCAGAAGTAGTTCCGGAATTAGTTGGTAAACTTCAACCGCAAGAAGTAGCAGAAATGGTTTTAGACTTTTTGAATAATCCAGCAAAATTAGACAAAATAAGAGTGAAGCTACAAACTACTAGAGGAGAAACAGGTGCAGCAAATAAAATAGCACAATTGGTATACGAAGAGATAGAAAAAACAAATAATTATAAAACTAAAAAGTAAATTGAAACACATAGACGCCCTAGCGGCTACTTACAGAAGTTGCTACGCGCCTACCAGAACGGTAGACACAAAAACAATAATAATTCTCAATATTCCAGCTTTTCTGTGTTTGCTAATCCTCAGAAGATTCTCCATCTCGCCGTCCCAACTCATACACACCACAACCGATGCAGGCTAAGATTCCCATACTTATTGACCAACTGGAGCCTAAACTGATTTCTACACCCCAGTTACATAGAGCGCCAATGACAAGAAAAGGTATGATGCTAAATACTGAGGCGTAAAAGGCGTTTTGTGATTCTCTTGCCTGACGAGTTTTTTCAAATTCTGACTTACTAGTGTAGAGCGATCGCTCGGCAAAATTGAACCAACGGTTAAGTTGTTCCATAATCCATCGACTGACTGGTGAAAAACCTAAATATAGCGCCAAAGACCACAAACTTGCTCCAGCAACAGCTACTGTATCTAAGTCAAAGCTAAAAGGAAAAATTTCAGTCAGCATCGTTGTGTGAGAGTCCTGCAAAGGGCAAATGGTCAAATGTTGCTTCTATTTAATATCATTTAACATCATTTAAACTCTTAAGAAATTTTAATTGTGAACAACGGGGAGAGGCCGATACGGGGACAAGGAGGAAAAGGAAGCAGGGAGAAGGGAGTGTGGGGAGTGTGGGGGGAATTATTTAACTAAGTCTCTTCCCGATCCCCAATCCCCAATCCCCGTTCCCCAATCCCCTTTCCCCAATTACAAATCAGGAGGCAAAATTACATTGTCAATTGCATGAATGACGCCGTTGCTACCTTTGATATCTGCTTGAACTACTTTGGCGTCGTTGACCATTACATCTTTAGGGTTACTAACCTTAACGCTAATAGGGCCACCTTCAACGCTTTTGACCTCACCAGACTTCAAATCACTAGATAATACCTGACCAGATACTACATGGTAAGTCAAAATTTTCACCAATACTTCTTTATTCTCTGGCTTCAACAATTCTTGTAGTGCATCTTGTGGTAGTTTAGCAAAAGCAGCATCAGTAGGTGCAAAAACTGTGAATGGCCCTTGACCTTGAAGAACATCTACTAATCCAGCTGCTTTTAAAGCTTTTGTTAACACTGTAAATTGCTTATTTGATTCTGTCAGTGCTAATAAAGTCTGGCTTCCAGTACCTGCTGCTGGTGGTGGAGGTGGTGTGGTTTCTGTTCCTGGTGTCGAAGGTGGAGTTTCAGGGGGAGTAGGTACAATTGGTGTCTGTTGACTTGGTGTACTGCGACGATTGTATGGAGGTTCGTTGAAAATACTAGGACTAGGATTTAGTGGGCCGCTTCCACTGTTGTTCTGTGCTACTGT
The DNA here is from genome assembly GCA_019359115.1 of Pelatocladus maniniholoensis HA4357-MV3. Classification (GTDB taxonomy): domain Bacteria; phylum Cyanobacteriota; class Cyanobacteriia; order Cyanobacteriales; family Nostocaceae; genus Pelatocladus; species Pelatocladus maniniholoensis. The sequence goes on along the minus strand of JAHHHW010000142.1, from coordinate 18,476 downwards.
ATTTTGGATTGGGGTATTGTCCTTTGTTTGTTTTACAGACTTATCGAGTGTATAGCTAGGGTTGGCTAGAATACTTTGACCACGATTATAAGGTGCTTCTTGAAAAACACTAGGATTAGGATTTAATATCTCGTTTGCTCCTACAGGCAAACCAATGAGTAAACTGATACCTGTTACCCCTGCCATACCAGCCAACTTGCTCAACAAATTGCTATAATTTACCTTCATAAATTTTGTTTGGCTTTAATTTTACACATTACATAAAGACTTATAACATTTCGCTACACAAAAAATCTAACTATAGAAATAGGATTTTTGATTATTAAGGTAGATGTGTGATCACTGATGAATATTTTTGATTTGCTGTCACTCAGAATGATCAAAATTTATTCAATAAAAATAAAATTGGATGCTGGGAATAGAAGAATATCAATCAACTAAGTAAAAATTAAATCTTGACTACTAAAATCGAGATTTTAGGAAAATATCAGTAAAATTAATTTTTGTAAAGTTAAAATTGTAAAGTAAAACAATGCACCAATTGCGGGTTTGGAAAAATGTTGGAATTGTACCAATTTGAACTATCTCAATACTCAGAAAAAGTTCGCCTGATTCTCGATTACAAAGGGCTACAATATCGCAAAATAGAAGTTACACCCGGAATTGGACAAGTAGAACTTTTTCGCCTCACTGGTCAAAAGCAAGTACCAGTTCTGAAGGATGGTCATAACTATATTGCTGATTCTACGGAGATAGCTAAGTATTTAGACTTACATTATCCAGAACGCCTGATTATACCCCAAGATGGCAAACAACGGGGTTTATGCTTAATGATGGAAGAGTGGGCGGATGAATCAATTGGTATAAAAGGACGCAAAGCGCTTTTTTATGCCATCAGTCAAGATCAAAATTTCCGCAAAGCTTTACTACCGAGTTCAGTTCCAGATGTTTTCAAAACTTTTGTTGGGGAAGTACCCAACGATTTACTCAAAGTATTAGGTTTTGGAGTCGGTTACAGTCCAGAGATAGTCCAAAAAGCGATCGCGGACTTAAAGCAAGATTTAGAAGCATTATGTCTACTTTTGGCAGATAGTCCCTATTTATTGGGAGATCAACCGACTCTGGCTGATTTAGCAGTCGCTGGTTTGTCGATATTATTAAAATTTCCCGATGGGCCTTATTTGGATCTACCAGTATCCTTAAGAGGCAAAGGAGTACCTGGTTTAGCAGATAATCTAGCTTATGAACGATTTTTTGCTTGGCGCGATCGCCTTTACGCCGAATTTCGCAAACCACTAATAGGTTTTACACCAAATTCAGGTACAACTGCACCGACTTCGATTGAAATTGAGTGATTAGTCATTGGTCATTTGTCATTTGTCATTGGTTTTTACCCACCAACTACTAACAAATATCTACCAACCATCAACGATTTCAACATAAAATAAGGCACGTAAGTATGTAAATAAGGCGATGACTTTAGGACAGCCATTAGGTTCAGTTACTCAAGGTTCCCTAACAGGTGGATTAGAAGTACGATTGCATCCTGATATCTTGGTTGAAGATATGCGAGTCGGTAAATTTTTAGTGGTGCAAGGGATGCGATCGCGCTTTTTCTGTATGCTTACAGATGTAGCATTGGGAACTGCGAACCAAAGAATTATTGCCAATCCTCCCAGTTGGGAGGATACTTTTTTACGAGAAGTTTTAGCTGGAAGTGGTACTTACGGTACTATTACTCTCGCACCAATGTTGATGTTTACTCCACCTTTAGAAGCTGGAGAAATTGAGGAATTGGGATATGAGGGGAATGGGACTAAACAAGCATCAACATCTCAAAAAATGAGTTCATTGGCATCATTTCAACCGCAAACAAGCACAACAATGGAATTGATGCCAGTGAAAACTATTCCTAGTCATTTTAGCCAAGTATATGATGCTTCGGTAGAAGATTTTCGCCGTGTCTTTGGTTGGGAAGATGATCCGCAAAGAAAAAATTTCTCCATCGGTAAACCACTAGATATGGATGTTCCGGTGTGTCTAGATTTAAACCGTTTTGTTGAACGTAGTAATGGTGTTTTTGGCAAATCTGGAACTGGTAAATCTTTTTTAACCAGATTACTTTTAGCTGGGACAATTCGCAAAAATGCGGCAGTAAATTTAATATTTGATATGCATTCTGAATATGGTTGGGAAGCTGTTTCAGAAGGGAAACAATTTAGTACTGTTAAAGGTTTAAAGCAATTATTTCCTAGTAAAGTAGAGGTATATACCCTCGATCCTGAATCTACAAAACGGCGTGGTGTTCCTCACGCACAAGAACTTTACCTAAGTTACGACCAAATAGAAGTAGAAGATATTAAATTATGCTCTCGTGATTTAGGGCTTTCAGACGCTAGCATAGACAATGCGAATATTCTCTTTGCAGAGTTCGGTAAGTCTTGGATTCTGCAATTGTTGAGTATGACAAATGAAGAAATCAAGCTGCTGTGTGAAGAGAAGAGAGGACACCAAGGTTCAATCACCGCATTACAACGCAAATTGTTTCGCTTAGAAAATTTAAAATACATGCGTGCGGCTTGTCCACATAATTATGTTAATCAAGTTTTGCGATCGCTAGAAGCAGGTAAAAACGTCGTCATTGAGTTTGGTTCTCAATCGGATATGCTTTCTTACATGTTGGTGACAAACATGATTACTCGCCGTATTCACCAACATTATGTCGCCAAATCTGAAAAGTTTTTACAGACAAAAAATCCCAACGATAAACCAACCCAGCTGATGATTACTATCGAAGAAGCCCACCGCTTTCTAGATCCTGGCATAGTCCAAAGTACTATTTTTGGGACAATTGCTCGTGAAATGCGGAAATATTTCGTCACGCTGTTGGTAGTGGATCAGCGTCCATCTGGGATTGATAATGAAGTGATGTCCCAGATAGGAACTCGTGTCACCGCTTTGCTGAACGATGAAAAAGATATCGACGCAATTTTTACGGGAGTGGCTGGTGCTGGTGCTTTGAAATCGGTTTTGGCAAAGTTAGATTCTAAGCAACAAGCTTTGATTTTAGGTCATGCTGTACCTATGCCAGTAGTGGTGCGTACTCGTCCTTACGATTCCGTTTTCTATGCAGAAATTGGCGATACTGTTTGGGAGGAAAGATCAGATGAGGAGGTTTTTGCAGCTGCGGAGTTGGCGAAGGCTGATTTGGGGTTTTAAGGGGATGGGCGTCGTGTTCCTCCCATGCTTAAGGCTATGTTAGCGCGAGGTTTTATGAAAAAACCGCCACTAGTAGAGTAGGGCGGTCTGGTTAAGCAATCGGAGGGTATTTTTAGCTTACTCTGGCGGTTTTGAAATTGCTGTAGCAGAATTTGCACTTGTTATAGCTAGCTTCTAACATAGGCGCTGATTGGTTCTTTGATAAACTTGATGTAGAGATGTTTGAACGTAGATTTGATGACGCGAGGCATACCAAAATCAATGGGAATGAACTTGTCTGGTAATCGCCAATCATCTATTTTTAGTAACTCAGGATGCAAACAAGGATAATAGATAGCGTTTAGTTCTGGACAGATCCCCAAACGCATAGATGCAGCGACAGTAGGTACTGTTAGAGCTGGGACATTAAGTGTCTCTACCATAGCTCGATCTAGGGCAAATACATCTGGTGATGCCCCCAAAATACCCAGTGAACGAGGTTCGCCACCACTCGGACCATTGCCTTCATGACCGATAATACCGTCTAATATAGTTAGATTTGGGTTAATTGTTCTAGCAGTTTCTACTAACATTTCTCCGAATCTATCAGCATCTTTTCCTGCTTCCATGTGCCACCAAGCTTTCATTTTGCCAGGAACACAACCAAACAAATTTTTTACACCCAATGTCAGCACCAATTGAGCATGAGATTTGACTTTGGGTAGATTGATCACTACGTCTGCTTCCATCGCTTCTTTGGAGAGTAGCAGATGGTTGAACTCTTCGCTGACAGTTTGGTAACGAACACCTTGGAAATCAATAATTGGTAGATTGAGTTCTTCTAAAATCGGTTGATAACCATTGGCTACAGCTACTCCCTTGGCGCTACCGAAAGCAGGACTATCGCCTAAAAATGGTTTACCGCCAGCTTCAATTACCATCTGTGCCACAACATAAACTAGTTGCGATCGCGTGGTACATTCTTTGCCAGGACGTGCGCCTGTAAGCAAATTAGGTTTGAGTAAAACGCGATTTCCTGGTTTCACAAACGCCGCCATCCCTCCAAATGGTTCTAGCAGTGTTTCTAAAGACTTTCTTAAAATATCTCGTTCGTACGAATTAGCGCGAATGAAACTAACGGTTGGTGTTTGAGTTTGCATATTAAGAAAGGGGATTGGGGAAGGATTAATCACTGATTAGCAAGCAACTATTAACTACTAATTACTAACTACTTCTATTCCAAGGGTATAATTTGGCTCATTTGTTCCAGATTTAAAACCTCGGCTAATTCTGCTTCACTCATCAGTCCTTTTTCCAGCACAATCTGTCGTAGGGATTTGTCAGTTTCCAAGGATTCTTTCGCCACAGATGCAGCATTTAAATAACCAATGTGGGTATTTAAAGCTGTTACTAAAGCTAAACTTCCTTCTGCATATGCTAAACAACGTTCCTGGTTAGCGGTAATTCCTTGAATGCACCGTTGGGTGAGTGCAGCAATGGTGTTACCGAGAATTTCGATACTGTGAATCAAGTTATAGGCGATTAGTGGCATCATCACATTTAATTCTAATTGTCCTGCTTGGGCTGCTAGTGCGATCGCACTGTCGTAACCCATCACCTGAAAACACACCATTGATGTCATCTCTGCCATCACAGGGTTATATTTACCCGGCATAATCGAAGAACCCGGCTGTACTGGTGGGAGTTGAATTTCTTTTAAACCAGTTTTTGGCCCAGAGTCCATCAACCGCATATCGTGAGAAATTTTCACTAAATCTTGCGCTATGTTACGTAAAGCACCAGAAACATTGACAAATGGTGCCATACTCTGCATTGCTGCCATGAGGTGGGGTGCAGGTTGTAGGGGACTATTAATTAATTCTGCCAGAGTTGCTACCACACGGGCGCGATATTGGGGATGAGTATTCATTCCTGTACCAGCTGCACTTCCACCCAAACCTAGTATCATTAAGTCCCCACTGGCTGCGTAAATCCGGTTTTGGTGTTCTGTAAGAATCTGCGCCCAAGCACGAAAATTTTCACCCAAGCGCACCGGAACAGCATCTTGCATGTGAGTTCTACCAGAACGGACGATATTTTGAAACTCTGTGGCTTTTGTCTCTAATGTCGCGATCGCTTTTTCTAAAGCTGGATGTAGTGTTCTAGATAACGCCAATAAACCACCAATTCTAATTGCCGTGGGAATCACATCATTGGTAGACTGTCCGTAGTTAACGTGATCATTGGGACTAACACGCTTGTAGTTACCTTTTTCGTCGCCGAGAATTTCTAAGGCCCGATTTGCCAGTACTTCATTAACATTCATGTGATGAGATGTACCAGCACCCGCTTGATAGACATCTACCACAAACTGATCACGAAATTTGCCAGCTAGAACTTCATCCGCAGCTTGGACTATTGCTTGACTAATTTCTTGGGGAATACAACCTAGTTCACCATTGACGATCGCTGTCGCTTTTTTAATTAAAATACAGGCATCTACGTAAGTAGCTAGTGGTTTAATGCCGCTTATTGGGAAATTTTCTGTAGCACGTAGTGTTTGAATACCGTAGTAAAGGCTACTATAAATTTGGCGATCGCCCATCGAATCGCGTTCTATTCTGTATTGAGAATCTGTTTGTTGAGTCATAAGTTGATTGCAAACTAGTTAATCTAAAAATCAACAACCTAAAATTAAATATTATTTATTGGTCTCACTGCAAACGAATTAATCTATCAAAATAAATCCAAAATCCAAAATCTGAAATTTCATGACTTTACCTAATTGGATTACATTTTCTCGCTTGTTGGGCTTACCATTCCTGCTTTACGGTTTATACAACCCCACATCAACAGCTAGATGGGTGTGTTTGGCAATTTTCTTGGTTGCGGCTGGTACTGACTGGCTGGATGGATATTTAGCGCGAAAACTCAACCAAATAACTGACTTAGGTAAATTTCTTGATCCGTTAGTAGATAAATTACTGGTACTTGGACCCTTACTAGTTTTAATTGAACTAGGACAAATTCCGGCTTGGGGAGTATTTTTGATACTAGCACGGGAGTTAGCGATCGCTGGTTGGCGTGTCAATCAAACTACAATTACTGGAGCGAATATTTGGGGTAAACTTAAAACTGTTAGTCAAATTATTGCGATCGCTCTTTTGATTGCGCCCTTACCAGAAGTCTGGAGAATTCCCTCCCTCATTACTTTCTGGATTTCTGTCGCCCTTACCATAATTTCTGGGGCAATTTATCTTTTACCACAGACAAATAGTGATTAGTGGTTTTTTGATCACCGCTCCTTCAGGACTCTAAAAAACTTAGTTTCCAGCCTTTGGCAGCAAAATACTCGCCCACAGTTGGCATAATCAATTGCATCAGTTCTTATTCATAAGACTTCACGGTATGCGGGAAACTCAGACACTTAAGTGCTGAGAGGAAAGCGACACGTGCGGTTTTAACCGCCTTAAATATTTGCACCATTATCGCGCAAGGAGATTGTTTAACTCGGTGTGCTATTGTGTTGCACTTTCAAGCTTGACAATTACCATTTCAAATCTCACAACTCTGTACGCATAACGAGGCAAATCGAAGAAATAGAGCCGGGCTTAAAACCCCCTGATTTGGGCGCCCTCTCAAATTCGGGGTCTGAAAACCCCGAATTTGGAGGGAACCCATTAGTGGGCGGTTCGAGATATCCCGAACCAAGCCCGGCTCTATTACACACGCGCCAAATGCGATAACGGTTTTGCTCCAAGGAGCCTTCCCTTACGGGAGTAATGTTAGCCTCGACAATGTTATTGGTCGGTACTATCTGAAAGACACTGCCTTAACCCAATAAAGCTGTTTAATCCTTCAGTTCTAGAGCAAGGAACTGGCTCCGCATTCCTTGGTAGGTCTTTAACTCTTGCCAATAACGTAGTACTTCTTCGTACTTAGTCTGGTCAACTGTTGTCTAAGTCTTAGGCTGGAAACAAGCGTGTCTTTAGACCTGGGTCGTTGACGATTCTTGCTGTTCGGTTTTGCTACGGCTACTAAAGCAAAGTGTACTCGATCGAGGTCTATACGAAAGTAAGTGGTCAAATTTAATCTAGCTTCAGCGTTGTTGCTAACTTTGCAACTTGACTTTATCCGGTTTATCTGTGATGAACTATGCACATTTCTTCAAACTCCTCTTCCATTGGCAATTGTTCATCCATTAACCGAGTTCACACTATTTTTAGGAGCAACCTTATGGCTGATTATGCTCATTCTGAAGTTCTAATTGATACACAATGGCTTGCCGATCATCTCAACGCTCCCAATATCCGTGTGGTAGAAGTTGATACGAGTCCAGAGCTATATAAAAATACTCACATTCCTGGTGCAGTTTTCTGGAATATTTTTGCTGACCTGCTTCTAAGTGATCTCCGCATGAATCTTGATGCAACTGCCATAGAGAAACTGCTTTCACGTTCTGGTATTACCAATGAGACAACTATTGTTGCCTATGGCAGTTACCCTGGAACAGGAGCTTGGATCTTCTGGCTATTAAAATTGTTTGGACATCAAGATGTCCGAGTTTTAAATGGTGGACATCAAAAGTGGATGTCAGAAGGTCGTTCAGTGACAACAGAATTATCGAATTTTGCACCAACACAGTACCGTACAAAACCACTTGATGCAAGTCTGCGGGTGTTGTCTGAAGAAATTCAGGCATCCATTGGTCAAACTGCTCGTGTGTTATTGGATGTTCGGACTATTCAAGAATACCGTGGAGAACACTTCTTGATGAAGCCACCAGAAGAGACGGAACGCGCAGGACACATTCCAGGCTCAGTTCATGTTGAACATATACTCACGCTGAACGAAAATGGAACTTTCAAATCATTCGATGAATTACAGACGCTCTACAGTAGCAATGGTATTACATCTGACAAGGAAGTGTTTCCCTACTGTGCAATTGGTGGGCGATCAGCCTGCACTTGGTTTGTCTTGAAATACTTACTGGGCTATCCAAACGTGCGGAACTATGATGGTTCATGGAATGAGTGGAGCCGCTTGCCTAACGTACCCATTAGTAAATAGTTAAGTGGTTAGGCAAAATTAAGTTAATTCCTGGAGATCAGGGAAGAGGGAACTCTTAACGGGGAACAGCTTGAAAAATGTGTAATTAATTGTTCTAACTTTTTTCTTGAATTCGAGGTTTGCTTCTACCATTCCATTGTCAGAGCATAGAATAGTTAATACATTAAATATCTGACTGAGCGATTAATCTTGTTTTGAAATGCCTAGTTCATCCTCAAATTCTGATTTTGTTCAGCAATGGCGATATGCTCTAGCTCCTTACAACTTGGGGTACAAGCTAAAACTTGCATCTCAGTTGATGTATCGGGATTTTCTAGAGCGGCTAGAACCTTACGGATTGACCCCGTTTCACTACCTCGTTTTGTGTTGTCTGTGGGAAGAAGATGGTCTTTCAACGACTGGAATCGCTGACAAGTTGAAGCAGTTGGGTGCAACGTTAACTGGGGTGGTTGATCGAATGGAGGATCGTAAGCTTGTTCAGCGAGAACGCGATCGCGATGATCGTCGCATTGTCCGCATCTGGCTCACTGACGAAGGGAAACGACTTATGAAAGTCCTACCCTCAATCGGCGCACAGACAATTGAGAAAGCAACCAAAAACATTCCAGAAGCAGACCAGGAAGCAGTTTTGAAGATACTAGATCAAATTGTTCAGAACCTGATCTAGCAATTTTGGGCTTTGGAGGTTGACCTTATGGAAATTACTTAATATATTGATTATCAATACATTTACTTCACGTGGCACACGATAGGAGAAAAATGCCAAAGTTGAGCATCAGACAGAAAAACTGGTTGTTGTCCGCGCATATTGGTTTTGCTGCCCTTTGGACAGGAACTGTCTTAAGTATGTTTCTTCTCTCGTTGAGAAATACAAAATCAACTAATGCAGAGGTACTCTACGCGCTCAACTCAGCGATTAATCTGCTCGATGACTACATTGTGATTCCCTCTGCAATTGGTTCAGTTATGACAGCAACATTTCTTTGCTGGATGACCAACTATGGATTCACTAAGTTTTACTGGGTAATTACTAAGTGGATACTGACAATTGGATTAGTCATTTTTGGAACATTTTGGCTATTTCCGTGGGGTAATGCTGCTGAAAAACTAGCGGCTCAAGAAGGATTACAAGCCTTAGACAGTCCAATATATAGCTTGGATGCTAAAGGTGTGTTGATTGGAACTGTAATTCAGGTTCTTTTCCTCTGTATCATCATTGCGATTTCGGTTCTAAAGCCCTGGGGAAGACGAGTAGTAAAAGCAAATAGCCAAAACTGTAAGTGAGAAATATGGTTAAAAATAGCAAGCTAGCGAAATCAATTAGTGATGTTTTATGGTCATTGTTCACACAATGGTTAGAGTATTTTGGAAAAATATACGGTCGAGTTGTTGTACCTGGTCAAGCCTTGATTAATTGTTCTAAAGATTGATACAGTTCTTTTGTTAACTCACTTACCCCAACTCTTGCTGAATGGCGATCGCCTTGGTATTTTGCCCAACGCTCAGTAACTGAGATTGGTTCACCGACTGTAATTAGCGCCTGTCGCCAACCCAAACGGGGACGCCCTGGTAGTTTCGTGTTATTTTTGATCCGAGCAATCATATCAAATATTAGTAGTGCCGTTTCTGCAAATCTTTCTGCACAAGGCTCTTCCTTGATATAAGTCCCAGTAACTGCTACAAAGGTTTCTACTAACCGCATATGTCGCATTCGCAGTTCTGCTTCTGCTGCTACCCAGTCTGCTAATCCCTGTTGTAAAGCTGGCAAGGTATTGATATCTTCCACATCATCTCTGTAAATATAACTCCAACCAGCTTCTTCTAAACGACGACAACGGTCAATAAAATTTCCTTGTGATTGTAATCCAAAATATTGTTCGGCAACTTGCAAAGCTATTTCTTGTAGGCGGCGAAGTCTAGCGATTAACATTTGATTGGGATTGGCGATCGCTTCAGCATCAATATCACCATCATGATTAATTGCAGGTAAATCCTGATGATAAAAACGCTGATAAAATCCTTCCATTTCTGTTAACAAATGTTCTGCCAGTCGCAAAATACGTTGATAGTAAATCTCTTCGGGATTAGCGACATTAGATATTTCTGTAGTCTGCACTGGTAAACCACAATCAGCTTCTAATCTACTCAACAGCCAATTTAGTTTTGCCCAAGGTGGTGTTACATAACTATACTGAATTGTAATTGGTACAATCAAAACTTCTTGTGAACGGTTGGCTTTGTGCAAATCTTCTACACACCAAAATCCGAATTGAGCTACACCAGGTTCTAAAGGGCTAATGATGCCACTATGTCCATTGGTAGCACCTTCGGGGGCAACTGTGATTGGCATTTTTCCGTTAGCAAACAAATTTCGGGCATTTTGAATACCTAGCTTATCCAATCGCTTACCCCGGCGAATGGGAGTTCCTCCCAAATTTGAGAAAAACCAACCTAGCCAATCTCCTGCCCACAATAACATCCCTCGTTCATAAATGAAGTGCGAATGAATCGGGTATTGCAGGAAAATTCCTTGTTGACGCGCCACCCGTGGTACTGCTCGTGACAATAAGTATAACATACACAGTGGATCATCTACTTCTGGATGACGAAATGCCATCAAAAAGCGCACTTTACCAGCTTGGAATTGTTGATATAACTCGGCTAAAGTTTCTGCATTCTTAACTTGAATCCGGGAAATTCCAGATGGTAGCCACGGTCTGAGCCGAAATCGTAGCAAAATAGGCAGCAACCACTGGGCAAGACGCAGTACAAAAGGGTTGAAGCGTTGTGGAATAAACTCTAGCCGTGACTGGGCATGTTGGATAGAATCAGGCAAGGTTGCTCTCCAGTTATCAGTTATCAGTTATCAGTTACCAGTTTGATCATTGCTGGTGATACTGTTGACTGACTTCATAAGTGTAGTGGAATTTTTGAGAATTGGTGTTACACGTAGTTGGAGCAAATCTGGCTGCGGGAATTTAGCTTTTGAGAAGCAAAATTTAGCTCTATCAACTAGATTCACCTCCATGCAGAATCAGAGAAATATGAAAAAATATAAATAATTATATGGTTGTTGAGCGATTAAATAGTTAAATGATTTTGGTAGAAATCAACATGGCTTGGGTCTGCATCGGTGGTGTGATTAGCTGATGGTCATGATGCAGATCCTTTCATCAACCTGAATAACAATTCTTCAACGCTGGCGTTGACAGTGAACTGGTAAATATCAGCTTGCGTTTTGAGATGAAGGAAAAAACCAATGAGTAACAATCTAGCGATTAAACTTCGTACCGGAACCCAAAAATCCCATACAGCAGCAGAAAACGTCGGATTTATGAAGTGTTTTCTCAAAGGGGTTGTAGATAGAACCTGCTTTGCCAAGTTTTTAGGTAACTTGTATTACGTCTACAGCCAACTAGAAACAGAAATAGAAAAACATGGAGATCATCCTATTGTCGGCGGTATTTATTTTCCAGAACTAAATCGCCAAGCTGCTTTAGAGAAAGATATGGAATTTTACTATGGGAAAGATTGGCGAACTTGTGTACAACCATCTCCCGTCGCTCAAAGTTATATTGCTCGAATTCGAGAATTATCTGCAACTGCACCTGAGTTATTAATCGGACACGCATACACCCGCTATATGGGCGATCTTTCTGGCGGCCAAATGTTACAGAAAATTGCTCAGTCAGTATTAAAGCTAGAGGGTTATCAAGGTACATCTTTTTATAATTTTGATCAAATTCCAGACAAAAAAGCTTTTAAAGACAAGTATCGTCAAGCATTAGACACATTAACAATTGACGATGTTACAGCAGAAAAAATTATCACAGAAGCAAATAATTCCTTCGATTTCAATATAAAAATGGCTCAAGAACTAGAAGGAAATTTAATTCAAGCAATTGGGCAAGTTTTGTTTAATTCCCTAACACGTGGTCAAGAAACAGTAAACAGTTAACAGTAAACAGTTATCAATTGAACACTGATAACTGTTTACTGAAAAATACCCTTAGTGATTGGAAATAATTCGATGGTTTTGCAAATTCCTAGTGTGAACTTCGACATAGATATCATCAAAAAGTACGATATTCCCACACCCAGATATACTAGTTACCCACCTGCTACAGAACTGAACACAGCATTTACAGCATCAGATTTTCAGGATGCGATCGCCTCTTCAAATCAAAGAAAAACGCCTTTGTCTTTATACTTGCATATTCCTTTTTGTCAGACTGCTTGTTATTTCTGCGGCTGTAATGTAGTTATTTCTAATAATAAAAATATTGCCAAAACTTATCTAGAATATCTGGAGCGAGAAATCAAGCATACAGGATCTTTGATTGATCCAGATAGACAAGCAGTACAGATGCATTGGGGTGGCGGAACTCCAAATTATTTAAGTTTAGAACAAGTAGAAAACCTCTGGAACAATATTACTCGTCACTTCCGCTTCGATCCACAAGCAGAAATTTCTCTTGAAATCAATCCTCGCTACGTTGATAAGCAATACATTTTCTTTCTCAAAGAGATTGGCTTTAACCGCATTAGTTTTGGGATTCAAGATTTTAATCCCCAGGTGCAAGCGGCTATTAATCGCGTCCAGCCAGAAAAAACACTATTTGAAGTGATGGAGTGGATCAAAGAAGCTGGGTTTCAAAGTGTGAATGTAGATTTGATTTATGGTCTACCGTATCAAACTTATCAAAGCTTTCACCAGACAATTAAAAAGACAATCGATTTAGATCCTGATCGCATTGCAGTATTTAATTTTGCCTATGTACCGTGGATAAAACCAATTCAGAAAAAAATTGCTAAGGATGCGCTACCAGCACCACAAGAGAAATTAGAGATTTTTAAAATGACCATTGAAGAGTTAACTAATAATAAATATCTCTTCATCGGTATGGATCATTTTGCTAAACCTCATGATGAATTAGCGATCGCTCAACGCAACTACACACTCAAGCGTAACTTCCAAGGTTATACTACTTGGGCGCAAGCAGAACTTTTTGGTTTTGGTGCAACATCCGTAAGTATGCTAGAAGATGCCTATGCCCAGAATCACAAACAATTGCGTGACTATTATCAAGCAATTGATGCGGATATTTTACCCATTGGTAAAGGTATTAAGTTAAATGGAGATGATATTCTTAGACGAGATGTCATTATGCGACTGATGTCTCATGCCAAACTGTATAAGCAAGACATTGAAGATAAGTATCAAATTTGTTTTGATGAGTATTTTGCTCAAGAATTAGAAGCATTGCACCTTTTAGAATCAGATGGATTAGTCAGCCTATCAAAAGATGAAATTGGCATCACAGAAATTGGCAGATTATTAGTTAGAAATATTGCTGTTAATTTTGATGCTCATCGCCTCACTCAAGAGCAAAAATTCTCACGGGCGATTTAATCTTTACTAGTATTTTGTATTAGTGAACCACTATTACTCTGAAGAGCGATAGGAAGACAAGGGGGAGGATTTGTATCAAGAATTTTGTGAAATAGTAGACCTCTTGCAAAAATATTTTTACCCCACCCTAACCCTAAGCGTTTACGGGGAGGGAACTAAATCTTCCCCCCGTTCACGGGGGGATTGAGGGGGGTTCATTCGACTTTTGCAAGAGGTCTAGTGTTTGATTGACGCCCAGGTATAAGTTTGAGAGTGCGTAGGGCAATTTTGGCAAGGTTTGGTACCAATTGAGGCTGGATTAGTCGTTTGTCAAATACACTCATCCGTTGAGCATTTTCTTCTAAACAGTTGGCTAGCAAAATTTCTGGCGTTAAATTATCTATAAAGCTACTAGCACCAGTAGCAGTGAAACCTTCTTGTTTTTCCTCATTGGAACCAGTAAAGGCTTGAATCTTATCTTGTAGCGCTCTCTTATAATGCCAGATAGCATTTGTTCCCCTTAACCAATTGCTTCTACCGTCCTGAATTTGCTCGTAAGTCACCCAATTAACAAAAAACATGATGTGACGGGCTTCTTCATTCAAAACCACATCAAATATTTCAAACAATGCTTCGCTGATGTAAGTTGCGTGACGACGAGCAAGTCCAAATAAACCAAAGGCTAAAAAAGAATCAAGACATTCACCAAAACCAAAGTCAAGAAAAGCGGTTTTGATATTACTAGGAAGTACAGGTTCAAGAAGTGGGGAAATTTGAATATCGTAATAGTCGATCAGAAATTTAATCAGTCTACCGTGACGTTCTTCTTCCATAGCTTGCAGAGCGATCGCTTCTCGTAATAGAGGATCGCTCATTGTCTGTGCAAAAGCGTTTACCATCACTCCTGCTTCTTGTTCTGTATCGAGTGCTTCTCTCCAAAAGGGAATACCACGCAGGTTTTCAAGAGCTTCAGTGCTAAGAGTAGGCCAAGGAAGTTTTTCAGGCTCGTACTCTCGGTAAGTGTCGATAAAACTACGACAAAAAAGTTCTTTGTGGTCTTTGCTTCCTATTTTCATGTTTTGGGGATTGGGGATCAGGGATCGGGGTTCAAACTAGAACTTTCGGGTTCAAAACTCGAAACTTCCGAGATTGTTAATTGGTTAACTACTAACCACTATCCACTTCCACTAAGTAGAACGATTTGAAAAAAACAAACTATGTGAAGTAATGTAATATTACTGGAATCTAGTTCGTAGTAAGGACTTTAGTCCTCAAATAAGGACTAAAGTCCACCTTACGGAAGCCGCTCTTATGAGCGTCTACACTACAAACCTTTAATTATTTACGCTGTTCTACTTACATTAAATTATTTATACCTTTGCGGCTGCTTGGGTATGACGTTCTTTGAGGTAAGCAAAAAATTCACGTCCCTCACGCAGACGACGCACTAACATTTGTGGGTCGGTCAGCATTTCACCGACAATTGGAATAATGGCTTTGGGACGGAAGTAAAATTTACGATACATTCGTTCAACTGCATCTTCAATATCAGCACTGGAAAGATTCGGATATTGCAGTGTAGACATTTGAATGCCAGAATTAGCAACTAAAGAATTATCACTAAACCAACCATTGTCCTGTGCTTGCTGATAAAGTTCTGTCCCAGGATAGGGAGCAGCGATAGAAACCTGAATTGTATGAGGACTCAGATCGCAAGCGAAGCGAATCGTTTCTTCAATTGTTTGCTGAGTTTCGTTAGGTAAACCAATGATAAATGTGCCGTGTACGGTGATACCAAGTTTGTGGCAATTCTCCATAAATTTACGGGCGACTTCCAGCTTAATTCCTTTCTTAATACCGTCTAATATTTGCTGATTACCCGATTCAAATCCTACCAATAGTAAGCGTAAGCCGTTGTCGCGTAGTTGTTTGAGAGTATCGTAATCTAAGTTAGCACGAGCGTTACAACTCCAAGTCAACTTCAATCGCTTCATGTGTTCGCTAATGGCGATCGCTCGCTGCTTATCAATTGTAAATGTATCGTCATCAAACATATATTCCCGCACTTTGTCGCCAAAGATGGCTTTAGCTTCTTCCATCTCACGTCCAACTGCTTCTGGGGTTTTATGACGATACAGGTGTCCACCAATTGTTTGAGGCCAAAGACAGAAGGTACATTTTGCGGGACAACCGCGCCCAGTATAAAAAGAAATGTATGGATGCAGCAAATAGCCAATAAAGTATTTTGTAATGTCTAAATCACGAGCGTATATTGGCAAGACACTGGGCATAGAATCCCAATCGTGAATTAATGGACGGTCTTCATTATGATGTATTTTACCTTGGCGATCGCGATAGCTTAGACCTTTGATGCTGTCCCAAGGCTTGTCTTCCGCCAGTTCTTTACAGGTATAGTCAAATTCGTGACGACACACAAAGTCAATTATGGGATTTTCCTGTAGCGTCTGCTCTGGTAATACTGCCACATGCGCTCCAATTAAGCCAATCTGTGCATCTGGGTTTTGAGCTTTGATGGTTTCAGCACACTTCACATCATTTGGTAGCGAAGGTGTACTGGTGTGCATGATGATTAATTCGTACTCTCTAGCAATTTTCAGCACATCTTCCACTGTTTGTGCGTGGGGAGGCGCATCCACAAGCTTGCTATTAGGGACAAGAGCAGCAGGCTGCGCTAACCAGGTAGGATACCAAAAGGAGGTAATCTCCCGTTTGGCTTGGTATCGAGAACCTGCACCACCATCAAACCCATCAAAGGAAGGAGGACTGAGAAATAAAGTTTTCTTCACAGGTGTATATATCTCCACTAAATAATTTGCAACTTGTAATGGGAAAAGGGAACAGGGAACAGGGAACAGGGATTGGGGGGAGTGTGGGAAGTGTGGGGAGTGTGGGGAGTGTGGGGAGACTAATTATAGTGACCAATTCTCTCCCCTTTTCCTTATCTCCCCCTCTCCCTTGTCCCCGTCCCCAGGGTGGTTTCATACAAGCAGAGAAAAATTAAAATCTTCTTTTAAAGCCTCTCCCCTTAATAAGGGGAGAGGTTTGGAGAGGGGTAAAAATCTATGCTTCAAAACGAGAAATACAGACTTCCATATTTTTCTTTTTTCGTATGAAACCACCCTGCTCTCCCTTGTCCCCGTCCCCAACCCCCAATCCCCAATCCCCGTTCCCTATGTTTTAATTGCAACTAACTTACCTTGTTTTGTCATTCTCAATTGCTGTCCTCGCCATTCAATTGTGTTACCAACAAAGCAATAGCACCAGATTGCAAAGTCAATTAAATCCCATAGAGGAATCAGCCACAAATATTTTTTGGCAGCAGAATCGTTAAGAATCTTAACGCCCACAACCCAACCCATTGTTAACCGCATTATCCAAGTTATGAATAGTGCAGTCCAACCCACTATTGATTCTCCTGTAGTAATTAGCAGTAGCAAGCTGGTGATAGTACCATAGGTAAAAATCAATCCTAAATAACCCCAAGGACGAGAAATCCGCGTACAGCGCGCCCAACGGATCTGACGATTGATAGAATCAGCTAAGGTTGTGGTTGTTAGTACATGCTCAACTACATAGTTAGAAAGTAAAACTTTGTAGCCTGCTTGAGATGGAAGGTAGCCAAGTTGGAAATCATCCGCGAGATAATCAGCGATCGCCTCTAATCCTCCTATTTCTTCCAACACTTGTTTACGAATGACAATAGTGGAACCAAAGGCAAATTTTATACCTTCAAGTTTATTACTGACTAAAACACCTGCATGAAAATCAGTAGCAGTACCAATAGCTTCTAAGGTTGTTACCCATCCCTGCGCTGAAGAACGATACAAGCAGGTAACGACACCAATTTCTTTGTCTTGAAATGGTTGAATTACTTGCTGCAAGTAGTCATTTGTGACTCTGATGTCACTATCAGCAATTATCAGAAATTCATATTTGACAAATTGTATGGCGTTTGCAAGATTGCTGATTTTCAGGTTTGTACCAATAGTGCGATCGCTAACGATCAACTGAATATCCACTTGAGGAAAGTCATTGATAATTTGCTTGACTAAGGGTATAGCAGGGTCTTGATTGTCACGAACGCTAAAAATAATCTGATAAGCTGGATACTGCTGTCGGCAGAAAGAAGCCCAATTTTCGTAAGTACCAGCCTCAAGTCCACAAATCGGTTTCAGAATCGTCATCGGTGGATGAAATTCTGTATCAACTGGATAAGGATGCTGAGAAAAGGCGATCGCTGCATAGATTGCATAGCAGTAAAACCAAATAGCTATTAGGCAGAGAATAAAAAGCAGGAAATTAATAATAATAGTCGGATAAACAATACTCAAGCAATTTAAGTTCCAAAAGTTCCATCGACTAGAATAGAAAAAATAGTGTGCGATCGCAACGAAAACAATATACCAAAAAACAAAAGCGCCCTCCAGTTGGGAAGGTGCTTTCTCATCTATTTAATTGTAGAGACTTATTGCATCTCGACTATCTGGTGATTAACTTTGCTATTGTTTTGAGCGATCGCTTAAGTGTTTATGCTCTCTAGTTGCAAGTTCTGAAGTATTGTCCAAAAGATTCTCAATTGAATTCGGGTAGTCGTTGATTGAATTCGGGTAGTTGTTGATTGAATTTGGGTAGTTGTTGATTGAATTTGGGTAGTCGTTGATTGAATTCGGGTAGTCGTTGATTGAATTCGGGTAGTCGTTGATTGAATTCGGGTAGTCGTTGATTGAATTCGGGTAGTCGTTGATTGAATTCGGGTAGTCGTTGATTGAATTCGGGTAGTCGTTGATTGAATTCG
>JAHHHW010000141.1 GCA_019359115.1 Pelatocladus maniniholoensis HA4357-MV3 | reverse complement strand
ATCAACAAAATTGTTTTAAATTGAAGCTTATTTCCATAGCCAATATTCAATGGCACAGGAGGCGGGACATCGGAAATCGATGAGCGGAAAAATGTGTGCAAAAAGAATTTATGGACAAAGACGACTTTATAAATCCCATAAATAGTCAATAGCGCGATAGTTCTGAGAGTACGAAACCAGTTTTGTCTCGGTTTATTCGTCGTACCATCACTTGGTAATTTTCCGCCTTTTAGAGTAGTTGTAGTCATGGTTGTTACTCAACTTGGAGTTTACGTCTTTTTATTGATTAGGATCGCTAATTCATTGATATCTACGTTTCTTCAAGTGATTACTTGATGACATCAAACAAGAATGCCTAATGTTATATTCCAAGTCATGATATATCAATGATACTTAAGCTTTTTTAAAATGCATTAAACATCCCATAGTTTAAACAGCAAATAAAACTTTTGCTGCACACTTTCAAATGTTAGTTGTTGCCCTAACATCTCCTTTATAAAACGGCTTATATTCTGGGTTGATTAGCTTTGCTGTAGCGCCTTCAAAAAGCCGCTGCTAATTAAGTATGAAAAGTAAGTGGTGAATAATTTTTTGTTTATGGAAGGACAAACAATATTAGTGCCTG
Organism: Pelatocladus maniniholoensis HA4357-MV3; assembly: GCA_019359115.1. GTDB lineage: Bacteria > Cyanobacteriota > Cyanobacteriia > Cyanobacteriales > Nostocaceae > Pelatocladus > Pelatocladus maniniholoensis. The sequence continues at coordinate 32,301 of JAHHHW010000141.1, read as the reverse complement.
CCAGCCCATCAATAGTGTTATGACAGTCGAACTGTAGCGCTACTTTTTGTTTTAGCATATTTTGAGAAAAAAGAGGTAAAAGAGGATGCAAAGCATTTTTCAAAGAACGCTCTTCGTGAAGAATTAGCTCTGAGCGCCACTGATCATATGAAACCTCCTCTAATTGGTAGCCCAAAGAGCCAATCCAGTTAAATATGTCGTTGACGGGGGTGGGATAAGAGTTAATTACGTGGAAATCTTTTCCCAAAGATTTTTTCTGACGCGATAGATGAACAATAGCCTGGTTTACATAATCCACAGGAGTAATGTTGTCTACAATACCGTCCAGTTTTGGCATTTTTCCAAGCTGAATACAGCCTTTAATCATTCTGCAGATCAAGTCATCTGTATTACAAACTCCAGTTTTGCTGTGACCCGCTATTCTTGCTGCTCTATAGATAGAAACAGGAAGTCCTCGGTCACGGGCCTGTATTACTAATTTCTCCGCTACCCACTTACTCTGAGCATATCCAGTATCAATATCCCGGCTGTAGAAAAACGGATCTGATTCTCGAACTACCTTGCTCTCTGAATATATAAATGGAGATGCAACAGCAATAGTCGAGACAAAATGCACAGGCTTTACTCTGATTTCACTAGCCAATCTCAGAATTTCTTGAGTTCCGAGAACATTGGCTTCTTTCAGTACCGAGTAAGGATAAACAAAATTCACCAATGCACCATTGTGATAAATCACATCGATCAGACTAGCTAGATGGCGAAACTGTGGTTCTGAAAGACCCAAAAATGCAGTAGATAAATCTCCAACAACAGGGATAATTCTGGATCTAAAGCTTTCATTCCAGAGAAAATAGGATTCAAGCTTGCTTTGTATCCTCCATTTGCCTTCAAGAATATTAGGGGAACGAACCAGGCAATAAATATTTGCCTGAGTTTCCTCTAGAAGCTCATGAAGTAAATATGCTCCTAAAAAGCCAGTTGCTCCAGTTAACAAGATACTTTGAGGTTCACTCACAACATGATCAACCGATACACTCTGAGGCTGAATTGTGGAGTCTAAAACAGCTTCTGCATTTAGATCTAAGGTATTTGTGGTCATTGGTGAGATTCCCGTCTCGAGAGCGGTGTCGATGGCTTTGGCAATCGCAGCTATAACAGGTTTCTCAAACAGACTACGCACTGGCAACTCTACCTTAAAAGTCTCTCGCAACCGAGAAATAACTTGGATGGCTAATAAGGAATGTCCTCCTAGTTCAAAAAAGTTATCATAGATACTTAAGTGTTCCAGTCCAAGAACTTCGGCTATAATACTAACTACGACTTTTTCAGTAGGATTACGGGGAAGAAGCAAGGAGTCACGTTCATTAATTTCTCGAGTTGGTAGCGGTAGGGCACGGCGGTCTACTTTGCCGTTTGAAGTCAAAGGCAGAGCCTCTAGCATCACAAACACTCCAGGTACCATATATTCAGGCAATTGCTTTTTCAAAAAATCTCGTAATTGTGAAATGAAATGGCTCGTTTCTTGCTTCCGTAAAGGGTTATTTGCATACGTTCTCCAAGGTTTTAGTTGGTGCTTTTTTCCCAAGAGGTAAGAGCTCATATCTCTACATTTTTCATCAGATGTAAGTCGCTTGAATAGTACATCGTAACTTCCATTTTCATAGTTATTTGACCAGCTGATTTCAACAGAGTAAGACAATCTACTCCCTAAATTCCATAAATCTTCTGGTAGAACTCCAGATTCTTGAGCCTCGCCGACAATTTTTTCTAGCATTGAGCGAAAGTCACCTACCGTCTTAGGCACCTGGTTACTAGCCAATAGCTCCAAAGCCTTAACTTCTGTTTGCAAGCGTAAGTTAGTTACTCGACGTAGCCCGAGGATATCTGGTTGAGTAGACTCTATAATTTCACTTACAGAGGTCAGTGTTAAGTCTTGATTATGCCAGTCTAACCAGAGAAAATCTTGAGTAGAATTAACTTTTTCTCCTCCTACATGGAGGATAACATCATAGCGAAACTTGCTAAGCTCGTTACTATAATGTCCTTTTTTAGGCTCAATTTGGACGTGGGTAATCTTGGTTAAGTTCTCCTGGAGGGCAATGAAAAATGCTGGATCAATGACTAGTTCCTGCTCTTGATCCATGCTTTTTTGCACGCACGACAGTAAATGACTTGTTGATAGAGAGTCAGAAGCCTTATACAATTCAACTGAGATATGAAAAGCTTGCAATAGTGGTAAGCTACGAACATCTCCTACAACAATAAATCCACCTGGCTTAACTACTTTAACAGCATTTTCCAAGACTTGTAGTAGATAGTCAATGCTGGGAAAATACTGAACAACAGAGTTCAGGATTACCGTATCAAATGCCTCTGTTTCTAGTCCCTCAAAATTATCTGCCCCTCTCTGAAATAGTTTAACCTGGGACAAAGAGGGAGACTGCATTACCAGTTGCTGCTGAATATAGTTTATGGCAACTTCTGAGAAGTCTGTACCCCAGTACTCAGCACAATAGGGAGCGATTCGCAATAATAGCAAACCGTAACCACAACCAATCTCTAGAACGCGATTTGGCTTTAGAGATAAAATACGTTTGACCGTAAAATCTACCCACTCGTCCATTTCCTGTACTGAGATAGGCTGACCTGTATAGCTGCTATGCCAGCCAGCAAATTTCAGCTTTGCATCTTGATTTGCAGCTGCACTGTCATAGGTTTGATTCCAAAGGGAGTACCATTGCAATATTTGTTGATCCAGCAATTCTTTTCGGTTTGACTCATCTAAGCCATCTGATAATGCCTTGGGAACAAAATAACCTACTAATTGCTTGTCTCCAAAGGAGTTTTCTCTAGCCAAAACAGCGGCATCTTGCACTGTCGGATGCTGTTTCAATGTTACTTCAATCTCTCCCAGCTCAATGCGGAAGCCACGAATCTTAATTTGCTGATCGATGCGACCCAAAAACTCAATGTTACCATCCGGTAAATAGCGAACTAAATCACCTGTCTTATACATTCGCGCTTTGGGATCGTTACTGAACGTATCTGGGATGAATCTTTCAGTAGTTAACTCAGATCTATTTAGATAACCTCGAGCAACACCCGCACCACCAATAAACAATTCACCAGGTATTCCAATAGGAACTGGTTGATAATGCTGATCTAGAACATATACGCGAACGTTTGCAATTGGTTTACCTATGGCAACGATTTTTTTAGATGAACCGACAGTATAAGTTGTAGACCAGATAGTAGCCTCTGTCGGTCCATACATATTGAGAACTTCACCTGAAACTACTTCATTGAGCTTATTGGCAAGCTCAGCAGAAAGTGCTTCTCCCCCCAATATGAGTTTCTGAAGAGACCGTAGGGGTTTGAGCGTCTCCGAGTTTAGGATTAGCATCCTTACTAGAGAAGGTGTACACTGCAAGTGAGTAACATTGTGCCTTATAATCTGTGCAGGTAAAGAGTAATCATGTTTTTCTATTTCTTTTCTGATATCATTTAATTCCTTGACTTGGTCTACACGGTGAAGACTAGATATAACAGAATCAACATCTTCTTTACTTGCTTCTTCAGCCTGTGGCTCTATGGAAGAGAAAAAGGAATTATACACCGTATAAACCACTACTTGGAAACCTCGCGTAAGTGTCCACAGTAACTCTAAGACGGAGATATCAAAAGAAATAGTTGTAACTGCCAACCATGTACCGGGGGAATCACTACCAATGCGAAAATCCATTCCAGTAAAGAAATTTACAACTTGACCATGCTCAACCATTACACCTTTAGGCTGACCAGTAGATCCTGAAGTGTAAATCACATATGCCAGGTTTTCAGGCATCAAGTTACTACAAGGATTTTCCTCTGTTTCGAGAGAGATTGTTTCCCAGTTTGTATCTAGGCAAACCAAATGTGCTTTATTTTCTGGCAGTTCTGCCACTAATTTTTGTTGAGTTAAGAGTACTGACAATTGAGAATACGAGATCATGAAGGCCAAGCGATTCTTAGGATAGGCTGGATCTAAAGGTACATAAGCTCCACCTGCTTTGAGAATTGCTAAAAGACCTATCACCATCTCAACAGAACGTTCTATACAGATGCCAACAAGCACATCTGCTCCCACACCTAGTTTCTGCAAGTAATGTGCTAATTGATTGGCTCGCTTGTTTAACTCTTGATATGTCAGCTGCTGCTCTTGAAAAATCACTGCTATATTTTCAGGCGATCGCTTCACAGTCTCTTCAAATTTTTGGTGAATATACTTTTCCTGTAGTAAACTCACGTGATTGCGATTTTGCTCTACCAATAGCCAGTGCTGTTCCGCTTCATTTAACAAGGGCAGATGTGTAACCAGTTGATGAGAATCAGTAACAATACTTTCAAGTAAAGTTTCAAAGTTATTTGCCATCCGCTCTATGGTGGTTACATTAAATAAATCTGCATTGTATTCCCACCATCCTGTCAGACCTTGAGCAGTATTATTTAATAATATACTGATGTCAAACTTTGAAATACCACTTTCTACTGCTAATGGTCTAAAAGTTAAATCTTTTAAATTAATCTCTGTGATTGGAGTATCCTGGAAAATGAATAGTACCTGAAATAGAGGAGTGTAACTCAAGCTTCTTTGTGGCTGTAGAGCTTCTATTATGTGCTCTAGAGGAGCATCTCTATGAGCCTGAGCTTCTAAAAGTGTTTCCTGGACTTGTTCCAATAACCGTTCAAAGCTAATCTTGTTTGTTATTTTAGTGCGTACAACTATAGTATTAGCAAAAAAGCCAATCAATCCTTCAATGTCAGTAATATCTAAGTTGGCAATAGGCGTACCAACTAAAATATCTTCCTGCCCACTATATCGGTAAAGCAATATTTGGAATGCTGTTATTAATGTTGTAAAAAGGGTAACTTCTTTACGCTTGCTTAAAGCAACTAATGCTTCACTTAGTTTTTTAGGTAGAGCAAAATTGTGATGCGCTCCTCGAAAAGTTTGAACAGCAGGTCGTGGTTGATCAGTAGGAAGTTTTAACAAAGCAGGAGCGTTGGCAAGCTTTTGTTTCCAATAGTTAAGCTGTTTTTCTAAAAATTTACCAGTTAGCCATTGGTGCTGCCATGCGGCAAAGTCAGCATATTGAACTGGCAAATCTGGTAGGGGAGAGATTTGATTGTTTCTAAAAGCCTCATACAATACTGCTAGTTCGTTGAAAAATACATTGATTGACCTACCATCAAAAACGATGTGATGCATAACTAAAATTAGCACATGCGATCGTTCTCCTAGTCGCAGTAGCCTAAATCTCAACAAGGGATCATTGGCTAGATCAAAGGGATGTTGGACTAGTTCAGCAGCTAATTGTTGAACTTTGGTAAACTGCTCGACTTCTGAAAAAGTCTGCAAATCTATTATAGGCAAATCTATTTTTAGAAATGGGAAAATTTTACAGACGGGAGACCCATTGACACTAGGAAAATTTGTTCGTAAAACTTCATGACGCCGAACTATTTCATTGAGAGTTACTTCTAAAGCCACTATATTAAGTCTGCCATCAATGCTCAACGCTCCCAACTCATTATAAGGAACACTATCTCCCTCTAGTTGTTCTAGAAACCACAATCGCTGTTGGGCAGAAGATAGTGGAATTTTTCCATCTCTTGCAATCGGTTGCAGTGGTAAAAGAGTAGAAGTATATGCTGATTTGAAACCATTAAGAAAGGTAATAATTTCGTTTTTGCGTTCAGCTAACTGTGCACTTAAAATCGGTGTCATTACTTCCTTGGGTGCGCTGTATCGCAAAGAGTTACCATCTACCCAAAGATCTATACCTAATTGACGAATATATGACAATAGCTCGGGAACGGTTTTCATATTTCTCCTTCCTCTCTTTCAGAATTATTGAAATCACTACGATTTTGCTGATCTGAAGTAGCCCAAAGAGCTATGTCTATGTATTCTGCTAAGTCTGCTATGGTAGGACTCTCCCACAATTGACGCAGAGGTAGTTCCACTGGAAATATTTTCCGCAAACGAGCAACAATTTGAGTAGCTTGTAGAGAGTCTACTCCCAGCATAATTAAGTTATCGTGTATGCCAATTTTTTCTAGAGCTAGTACATCAGCACAGATAACGACTATAGTTTTTTGAGTAGCAGTGTAGGGAGCCACAAAAGCTGCTGGCAACTCTAAACTAGCTGCATCTGGAATTGGTAAGGACTTGCGGTCTATCTTGCCATTAGGTGTCAATGGTAGCTTATCTAAAAAAACATAGATACAAGGCACCATATAGCTAGGTAGTTTTTGCTGTAAATAAATACTCAGTTTCTCTGAAGTTAATGCTGATTCATCAGTTGGAGAAGCTGTAGATCTCAACCACTGTTTTGTTTGCTCTAAGATAATTCTTCCGCCGATAAAACTATGCAGAACAATATGCTTTGATGATGATAAACCAGATAAATTTCTTAGCTTTTCAAAATTTAAATGTCCAATTGGACATAAACCAACCTCATAATCTGGTGCAGTATCCATCAATAATTGACTCATGTAACCGGCTTCTAACAGACAAAAATCTCTAGCCCATCCTCCATACATAGGATTAATTGCATCCATTTGCCCAATAAGAAATAAAGCAAAAGCTGCTTGCTCGAATATTGATTTATTTGAGCCACTATAAAGGCTATCTTCAATCTCACTAATGTTAGTAACAGCTTTTATCAATACTAAACGATGTTCTGCTGGGTGATAGTAATAAATGCCACCTTCCAGTTTTTCTACGCGATTTGGTTTAATTAGTAGGTAAGTTTGGACAGGGTAAAGACTGCCAGCAGAGGGATAGCGATATTTTGGTAAAGGAATGTGATTGACTTTCATCTGCATGAGACAGCTCAAAAAGAGGCCGAATTGCTCAAATGGGACTGGCTCCTCCAACATTTGGCGGTAACTTTGGCGTTTTAGATAAGTTTGAGTTAAAGTCTGATTAAATTCTGGTCTAATTAGCTCTACAGTTAGGTGATTTTGATCTAATGATTGTAGTCCTGGTTGTCTTAGCTTAAATTCAATACGCTCTACAGGATCAGTTATCACTCCTTCTAATTTTTGGAATTCAATTGCTTCTACAGGTAGAACTGCTGATTCTTTCTGCAAATGGGCAGACTTTCTCTCTAAGTTAGAAATAACATAAGCAACTAGTTGCTTTTGCTCTTTTCCCTGCTCAATAGCAGTAACAATTGCATCAGTTATCAATGGATGTTGTTTCAGTGCAACTTCTATTTCGCCTAATTCAATTCGGTAGCCGTTAACTTTAACTTGAAAATCTTCTCTGCCCAGGAACTCAATATTACCATCCGGTAAGTAACGCCCTAGATCACCTGTTTTATACAAACGCTCTTTTGTGCGTGGATGTGTAATGAAACTATTTTGAGTTTTTTCTTGATCGCGCCAGTAACCTTTGGCTAACCCAACTCCTCCAATGTAAAGTTGTCCACTCACCCATATAGGGCAAGGTTCAAGTAACTCATTGAAAACATAAAAACTTTGGTTTGTTAAAGACCGACCGTAAGGAATACTTTTCCATTCAGGAGAAATATTCTCGATTGGATAAAAAATAGACCAAATTGATGCCTCAGTTGCCCCTCCTAAACTCACCACCTGAGCTTTCGGCCATAAAGTTTTGATTTGAGTAGGTAAGTTTAGTGGCAACCAATCTCCGCTTAAAAGAGTCAAACGTAAAGACGAAGGAACTTTGTCTGGGTGGAGTTTGATATATTCAACAAGCATCTGCATCAAGGCCGGAACCGAGTTCCATAAGGTCACTTGATAGTGCGTCATCAGATCTATCCAGTGGGCTGGGTCTCTAGTTGCTGTTGCTTTAGGAATAACAATAGTTCCTCCCGCAGCTAAAATACCAAAGATATCGTAAACTGATAAATCGAAGTTCAAAGCTGAAAGTGCTAGTATACAATCTTGCTCTCCAATTTGGAAGTATTGATTGATATCAAGAATCGTATTCACAGCAGCTTGGTGATCAATCATTACTCCCTTGGGTAAACCTGTTGAGCCAGAAGTATAGATTACATAAGCTAAATCTTTTGGATTTTGAACTGATTCCAAAGTTGATGGACTGTGGTCTGTTAACTTCTCAGTATCAATATTTATTCTATGAATATCCGACGACCACTCGAGTTTTACATTGACACACGATTGAGTCAAAACTATTTGAATTTCCCCTTGTTTGAGCAAATACTTTTGGCGCTCAATTGGTAAATCTGGATCAATTGGTAAATAAGCTGCACCAGAGATTAATATTCCTAGTACAGCAACTACTTGCTCCCAACCTTTTTCCATAACTACAGCTATCAGACGATTGGGAGAAGCTCCTAGCTGCCGCAACTGATGAGCAACTTGATGAGCTAATTTGTTTAACTCAGAGTAAGTCAGGGTGTGCTGGGGTGAGATTATGGCACAGCGGTCACCACAACGCTCTACCTGTCTTGTAAATAGAGTGTGTAGCATTTCACCAGACAGAGGTGCCTTTGTAGCATTGATCGCGACTCGTTGAGACAATTGCTCTGGAGGAACGAGTTGTCTTGTCATTGAGTGCCATACTGGCTCCTGAGTTGCTAGTTGCACCAAAAAATTGCAGTAGGCATTGAACATATCGTCCAACATTCCAGGGGGGAAAAGATCTTCTACTGCATCCCAGTTGAAAACTAATCCCCCATCTTGTTTAATGACTTGATGGTCTAGCCAGACCTGAGGTGTTTGGCTAATGCCGTAGACAATTTCTCCAAATTGACTTAACCCAGGGCTATTGCTATTTAACGAACCAACACCCAAGGCACTAGTAAAGACTACAGGCATCATTGCCTTTGGAGAGTTACGTTTTTTACGTGCCAATTCTCTTAGAATATGCACTCCATTGACGTAGCGATGATCTAAATCCTGCCAAAGTTGTTTTTGGAGACGGACAGCACGAGAGACAAAGGATTCATTAACCGTTGAGTTGTCTATCTGCAGCAGTATTACAGAAGTAAAATCCCCAACAATTTGATTGACTTGAGGATGAAGTGGTAAACGGTTAAATAGAGTTAGATCAATAGTAAATTGAGGAGATTTGCTCCAAGTTGTCAAAATCTCAGCATAAGCTGCAAGCAAGACTCCAGAGGGAGTTAAATTAGCATCTGTTGCATATTTCTTTAGCTTTTGCCAATATTCTGTATTCAGCCAAAAAGTGCGACGATGGAACCGGGGCTGTTTTAAAGAATTGGGATTTTTGGCTAGCGGCAGGTCTGGTGCTGGCGGCAGAGAATCTAGACGATTAAACCAATAGGCTTGTGAACGCTGATATAGTTGCGTTCCTACTAGGCGCTCTTCGGCTAAAACGTAATCGCGGAATGAAAGTTCCAATTGAGGCAAAACCAATTCTGGGTTCTGGTAGAGCTGACTCCACTCTTGAAAAAGAAGATGCAAGCTCCCCAAATCAGTTACTAACGCATCAAAGCTAAGATAAAGCCGAAAGAAAGTTTCGCTTAGATGAGCAACTCGAATATCAAATAAAGGCCATTTGTCAGTTGGCAGCATCTGGTGAGACATTTGTTGACGAATTTCCTCAGTTTTGAACCTGATACTTTCAGGATCTTCTCCAAGCAAATCCAAAACCGAGATTTGGTATAAAGGCACATCTGTGAGAATTTTTTGTGTACCATCTGGCAGTACTACAGTCCGCAACATCTCATGTCGCTCAATCAATTGCTGCCAAGCACAATTTAGCCGCTCTAGGTCTAAGCCATTACATTCAAGTTCTAAATAGGCATGGGTAGCTACGTTACTTAATTCAAACTCTCCACTACGTCCCACCCAATAAGCATACTGAATATCGGTAAGAGGAAAGGGTTGATAGCGTTCGTCTAGTACTGGGAGAACCGCAGGCAGAGCATCATCATGCATACTAAAATTACTTTCGCAGAGTAACCTCAGAAGGTCTACCTTATGCTCTGCTATAGAATTACGTAAGTCTAGTGTGAGAGCTTCCTTAGGCGCACGAACACGCAAATTATCTGCTTCCGCCCATACCTTAACATTTCGTTTAGAAAGTTCAGTTAAAAGTTCATTCAGGTTCATATTGTTATTTCCTCTAAATCCTCACTGAGCTCGTGGGACTGAGACTTCCATTGGACTAGACTTGCCAATGCAAATTGTTGCAGTAGATCGGAAGCTAGTTGTTTAATGCTAATTCCTTCACTATATATTTGTAAGGGTATATCTAAACCTAAATCAGTCTTAATCCGATTTTTAATCTCCATGCCCATCAAAGAGTCAAGCCCTAACTCATGTAGGGATTGATATGGATCAGGTTGACTAGATGAAGGGAGTTCTAAAACTTTAGCGATTTGAACTTGAAGATAAGCAATCAAAAATTCTAAGCGTCTGTCGAGACTTGCACTATTTAATTGCTTCACTATATCTGACACCACACCATTGTTTGATGAGGGATCATAATGTTCAGTTAGTACACCTTTGTTTTGAAGATACTTTTGGTGTTGTTTGACTAAAACTTTCAAAAGTTTTGGCAGTAGTTGTTTTTGAGTTTCCGAAAAATTACTTGCTTTTTCCAACTGTTCAGCTAGTTTTTCAATATCTCCTGCATTGAGAAGATCAATAATTGGAGTTTGACTTTTTGTCTCAGAGATAGCTTCTACTTTTGAATATCCTTTCTCAACTCTCTCAAGCCAGTAACGTTCTTTCTGAAAAGGATATGTCGGTAAGCTGATTCGTTGGTGATGATATTCCTGGCTAAAGTTTGACCAATTGATCGGTATCCCTTGTACATACAAATGCCCCAAACTCTCTAGCATCTGCTGCCAATCTTCCCGTCCTTGACGCAGACTTGCTAACCAAATTCCTGCTCTCTTCGGTAAGCATTGCCGTCCTATCCCCAGCAAAATTGGTTTAGGTCCTACTTCTACAAAGACTTCATATCCTTCTTTATAAAGTGTCTGCATCCCATCTGCAAATCGCACCGTCTGGCTGAGATGACGACACCAATACTCAGATGTAATTACTTCGGTTGTTAATGGTTTACCAGTGACATTAGAAATCAGCTTTATCTTAGGTGTTGCATAAGTAGTACTGGCAGCTATCTCACTAAACTCTGTCAAAATTGGCTCTACTAGCGGGGAGTGAAAAGCATGGAATGTTTTTAGTTTTTTCGTTTTGATTCCGGCTGCCTTTAAAGTAGCACAAACTTTCTCAATTATCTTTTGTTCACCGGTAATCACAGTGTTTTGTGGGCTATTGAGGGCCGCAATAGCTATCTTCTGCTCTTGCGTCAGCACAGCTTGAATCGATGCTTCATCAGCAAACACGGCTACCATCTGACCGTTAGCTGGTAGAGTTTGCATTAAGGAAGCATACTTGCTAATTAGTTTCAGCGCTTCTTTTAGACTAAAAACTCCAGCCACACAAGCAGCAACATATTCTCCTACACCATGTCCCATCACGGCTGTTGGCTCTACTCCCCAAGATAGCCATAGCTGGGTTAAGGCATATTCGAGGGCAAACAGAGCTGATAGTTGGGTATAAGCAGTTTGCTCAAGAGAAACCGTCTGACCTGGTTCTCTATAGATAAATTTTAGGAACGATTTCCCTGTATAAGAACACAAAATTTCATCGCAGTAGTTAAGTGCTTGCCGAAAAACTGGCTGGGTAGAGTAAAGTTGACGTCCCATACCAATGTATTGAAAGCCTTGACCAGTATAGAGAAATGCTACTTTAGGTAGCTTTCTTTTGGTTACCTTGCCACTTATCAATCCACTGGACTTCTTCCCAGCAATAAAATCTTTCAGACACTTGTTTAACTCTGCATTAGTTTTAGATACTACAGCAAGTCGATACTCAAAATGTACACGTCCTGTGTTGCTCGTAAAACAAATATCTCCTAGTGATGCTTGTGAGTTAGCTTGAAGATACACTTCATAAAGTTGTGCTAATTGCTTAAGTGCCTTTTCACTTTTTGCTGACAGAGTAGTAATATTGAAAGACCGTTTATACTCATTAAGTACTTTTACTTCATCAATAGTAGGAGCTTTTTCTAGAATCAAATGGCAATTAGTTCCGCCAAATCCAAAAGTATTTATACTAGCAAAACAGCTATTTTTTTCTGATTGCCATGGTGTCAGATATTTAGGAATTAAGAGCGGCTCATTTTGTTGTATGGAAATATATGAATTGAGGTTACTGAAATTCAAATGAGGTGGAATTTCCCCATGTTGCATTGCCAGTATTACCTTAATTAAGCTGGCAATTCCAGAAGCAGCTTCCAAATGACCAATATTTGTCTTAACCGATCCAATCCAACAGGGTTGAGATGGAGACCGATCCGGCATCAAAACTGCTTTTATAGAATTGACTTCAATTGAATCCCCTAAGGAGGTACCTGTACCTTGAGTTTCGACATAACTTATTTGGGTTGGTGAGACTTGGGCATTTTTTAGTGCTTGGCGTATGACTTCTTGTTGTGCTGGTCCATTAGGTGCCGTAAGTCCATTACTAAGACCATCCTGATTAACTGCTGATCCTCTAATTAGTGCCAGAATATTATCATTGTCACGAAGTGCATCCGAGTAACGCTTGAGAAGGACTAGACCACAGCCTTCTCCTCGCACATATCCGTCAGCATTAGCATCGAAAGTTTTACAACGACCTTCAGCTGAAAGTATACCTGATTGAGACAGAAGAATAGACCATTCTGGAGATAACATCATACTCACGCCGCCAGCTAGAGCCGCATTGCACTCTCCAAGGCGCAAACTTTGGCAAGCTAAATGCACCGCCACTAGGGATGATGAACAAGCCGCGTCTAAGGCTACACTAGGACCACGAAAATTATATGTATAAGACAAGCGGTTGGCAGCTATACAATGAGAGTTGCCAGTACTGGAGTAAACATTTGAACTGCTGAGATTTTGTAATTGAATCCAGGAGTAATCATAACTGTTGATACCAATGAACACTCCAGTATTGCTACCAGACAAGGTATTTGGTGCGATTCCAGCATTTTCCATCGTTTCCCAGCTAACCTCTAAAAGAAACCGTTGCTGGGGATCCATAGTCTTAGCTTCACGTGGGGAAATTCTGAAGAAATCGGGGTCAAAGTTGTCTACTTGTTGTATGAAAGCGCCTTTGTAAACCCCCTTTTCTCTTAACTTATCCAGGTCTAAATTGTTATCAACATTAATATTCCAACGCTCCGGTGGCACTTCAGAGATTGAATGTGAACCTTCCCTTAACAAACACCACAAAGCTTCAGGATTTTCAGCACCGGGAAAACGGCATCCTATACCAATGATTGCTATGGCTTCCATAATACAAATATTTAAACTATTAAAGATCTGACTCTGAATCTTTAGATATCAGGATAAGTTTTTGTAGACTGGCTTTGTGAAGTATGCAATCTTTTATTCTCAGTTGCGTTTCTCTGCAACCAATAATGTTGCCTTTGAAAAGGATAAGTGGGCAGTTGTAGAGGGCGACGAGGGTAATCTCGATCAAAACCAGACCAATCTACTGACACACCACGCACATATAATTGTGCTAAACTCTCCAGCATAGTTTGCCAATCCTCCAGTTCTGGATGTAGACTAGGCAACCAAGCACCTACTGATTCTGGTAAGCATTGCCGACCCATCGCCAACATAGTCGGTTTCGGACTAATTTCTAAAAATAACTCATGCCCTTGCTGATATAAAGTCTGTACACCAGCTGCAAATTGCATATGCTGATGCATATATCGATACCAGTATTCTGGGGTTGCTATTTCATCTGTAGCCAACTGTCCAGTGACATTAGCAATCAATTTTATCTGTGGAGGTGAGTAAGTGACACTACTGATTACTTGTGCAAATGCTGCCAGCCTTGGCTCTATTAACGGAGAGTGGAAAGTTTGAGAAATAGGTAATTCTATAGTATTGGCTCCTTCTAACTCTGGGACTACTGCAACATTGTTTAGAAGATGAGGCTCGCCAGAAATTCCAATACCTTGGAGACCATTAATGGTGCTGATCGTTGCTTGTTGAGTGTAGGACTGAATGACTGCTCTTCCCTTGGCTTCATTTGACATTATCGTTATCATTTCACATTCTAGGTTTAGAGCCTGCATTAAACGTCCTCGTTCTACAATCAGCTTTAACCCATCTTCTAAACTAAATACTCCTGCTACACAAGCAGCAACATACTCTCCCACATCATAACCCATCACTGCACTTGGTTCTATTCCCCAAGATTTCCATAACTGGAAAAGAGCATATTCTAAAGCAAATAAAGCTGGTTGAGCACATGCTGTTTCATCCAAGGCAGAATTTAACCCTGGCTGAGGGTATAAAACTTCAATTAGAGGCTTATCTAAATAAGGAAGTAAAATTTCACTACAGTATTCAAGACTTTGGCGAAAAGTGGGTTGGGTATCATACAGTTGGCGTCCCATACCAACATACTGGGAACCCTGACCAGTAAAGAGATAGGCTATCTTAGGTCGCTTTCGACTAGACAGCTGTCTTTTGACTATTCTGGAAGTCTCTTTAGCAGAGATAAAAGCCTGTAAATGCTTGCATAGTTCTGAGGTAGATTCAGCAACAATTGCTAGGCGATGGCCAAAATGCGATCGCCCAGTATTCGCAGTGAAGCAAACAGATGCTAATGATATACTTGGATGAAACGTTAAGAAATTAGCATAATTTTGTGCCAGTTCGAGCAAGGCTTTCTCACTTCTTGCCGAAATAGTGAGTATGTGCAGGGGACGTTCAATCTCACTATCTGTCGTAATAGGTACCGCAGCTGCTTCTTCCAAAATTACATGACAATTGGAGCCACCAAAGCTAAATGAACTTACTCCGGCAAAACAACTTTTTGTAGCAGCAGACCAAGGTTGGGATTCAGTAGGAATGAAAAACGGAGTTCCTTCCAGAGAAATATACGGATTCAGCTGCTTCAAGTGCAGGTGAGGCGGAATTTCTCTATGTTGTAGTGAGAGTATCACCTTAATCATACTAGCAATACCAGCAGCTGCTTCCAGATGACCAATATTAGTTTTAACCGACCCAATCCAACAAGGTTGCTTTTGTGAGCGGCCTTGCATTAATACTGTTTTCAAAGATTTAATTTCAATAAGGTCTCCTAAAGAAGTGCCAGTACCATGAGCCTCCACATAACTAATTTCATCTGGTCGCAAGCAAGCATTTTTTAGGGCTTGACAGATGACAGCTTGTTGTGCAGAGCCATTGGGTGCCGTAAGACCGTTGCTCAAACCATTTTGATTAACTGCTGAACCTCTAATGATTGCCAGAATATTGTCTCCATCCTTATAAGCATCACAAAGGCGCTTTAGAATGACTACACCACAGCCTTCTCCCCGAACATACCCATCAGCACTAGCATCAAAGGTCTTACACCGACCATCAGCAGCCATCATGCGAGCTTGAGAGAAAGTGATAGTCGGCTCTGGAGTCAGCATTAAGTTAACCCCTGCAACTATGCATAAATTAGACTCCCCATTCTGCAAGCTTTGACGAGCGAAATGGACTGCAACTAAGGAAGAAGAACAAGCAGTGTCTACTACTATACTAGGTCCCCGTAAAGCCAATGTATAGGACAAGCGGTTAGCAGCCATGGAAGCAGCAGTACCCGTACCGCTATATGCATCTATTCCGTAGTAATCTCTATATAGAAGCCTATGGTAGTCACCATTGCTAATACCAACAAACACTCCGGTTTGAGTATGAGCTAACTTTTCCGGCACTATTGCGGCATTTTCTAGAGCTTCCCAAGCTACCTCTAACAACAGTCTTTGCTGTGGGTCTATTTGTTCAGCCTCACGAGGAGAAATTCCAAAGAAGCTAGGATCGAACCTATCCACTTGTTGTAGAAAACCTCCCCAGCGGGTATTCATTTTCCCTGGTGTAACTGGCTTTGCATCATAAAAGGCTTCAATATCCCATCGGTCTTTTGGAACCTCAGTGATAGCATCCACTCCATTGTGCAAGAGCTGCCAGAATAATTCCGGGTTGTTAGCACTGGGAAAACGACAGCCAAGACCGATAACTGCTACATATTCCACTTCTATGCTCCTACCTTGAGATATTTGCCTATGTTGCTAGTTCATTACTTACGGGGGTTATTGAGCCTCTGCATTGTAATACATGAAACATTCATTGTTCCTGAATGGAAACCAATAATAGAAAGGCTCAAATATTTTTCATATCTGGCAACTATTTCCTCTCCGACTAGATAGACTGCTTTAGAACGGTTTGCCTTTAGCCTTTTGAGCCAAGTTTTCAGCGTGCGTACGTAGTGTTTACGGTAATTGCGAAATGCTACAACTTCAAAAAGTTTATCAGTTGCCTGAAAAATTTCTGACTGGCGAGCTAGATCTGATTCTGGAAAAACTTGTTCAGCAAAAAACTGACTAAAGTCCTCTTTTTGAGAATTCTCATAGACATTAGTTTGGAGTGATATCCAACCTCCAGGCTTCAACCAGTCATGGCAACGCAAAAAAAACGTACGATAGCCTGCTACTTTTTCTTCTGGAGAAAGTTCCAACTTAGCAAAGTGTTCAAAAACCTCCAATGAAATAATCCCGTCATAATGTGTCTTTGGAGAGTGTTCTGTCCAACTTTCTAAATGTACTTCTATTTTTGGATGTTCCCAAGCTAAAATGCATTCTGCATGAGCCTTATTTAAAGTAATCCCCACAGCAGTTTCAACACCATGAACGTCTACAAGACGTCTCAACAGTGAACCCCAACCACACCCTATATCCAACACTCGCTTAGCGCCTTTGACTCTTGCCTGTTCAATATGAAAATCAAGTTTTCGCATCTGTGCAGTTTCGAGGGCATCAAATCCTTCATTTTCCTCCCAAAATGCACTTGAATAAGTACGTGTTGGATCGAGCCAGAGAGAGAAAAATTCGTTACTAACGTCGTAATGATGGCGAAGTGCCTCTGATGAAGCACCGGGATTAGGAATTTTGACAGTGTTCGTAGCCATGTTTTTGTTTTGACAATCTAATCTGTTTCAACAAACCTATAACTTTGAAAAATCTTAAACAAATCTGCAATTAAAAATAACAGAGTTGTCACATTATTTACAGCAGTTTTCTGTTAAAATAAGCAAAAATATCCCTAGTAAAATTTTCTTTGAGTCATTTATCCTTGAAACTCTAAACCCTTGTTCTAATAAAACTCTAGACAAATTACTAGCTATATTTTTGAGACAGTAATCACTCAATCATTTTTGGACACTGTAATTGTCGCGACGCTCATTTTAATTGTCTGTTATTTGACACCCCACCTACTAATAAGCCGCTTTTGATAGCGACTTGATATCGTATCAAGTCTTTCTAATTACCTATAACTTCTTTGCATCATGATGTTAGTCCTAATTACGGGTATTCAAGCAAACACATTATTTATTGTTTGATTACTCTTTCAAAATAGGGCTTACACACTTAACTGTAAGTTTCTGATCCCTCTTTCAAGAAACAGAAATGTTTCTTTACATCCATTGGGAATGCGATCGCTTTCCTCGGACACTTTTATGACTACAAGGAGAGAAAAATATTATTTCTAGCCTGAGCCTCAGATATCATCACAAATGTAGGCGATCGCATTCCGACTTTATCATTTACATCCCTTTGTTGAAAAGAGACATAAAAATAGAGGTTTCAGATTATTCTCTGCCGAAGGTAACAAAAGAGGGCTGATCCCTCTTTTGTTACTACGAGGAGATAAAAATACAGCCCCAACTCTGAATACTAAACAAAATAATGAATTGTGCGATCGCATCCCAACGCAAGTCATTTAAATCTCTTTGTTGAAAAAAGACGTAAAAATAGGGGTTTGAGATTATTCTCTGCCGAAGGTAACAAAAGAGGGATGAGCTAAATGCTGTGATAGAGCCTCAATATTGGGGTAATCATAGATGAGAGTAGGATCAAGCTCATATCCCAGCCAATCCTCTAGGTCACCAATCAAGCCTACTGCTGCCGAAGAATCTAAACCGTAACGTTCAAAGGCAGTTTTGACATCTACCTGATCCGGTTCTATTCCCATCTGTTGTGCTAGATGGATGATTAACCAAGTTTGAATCTCTGCTAATGTGGGCAGAGCTTTGTGAACCTCTTTAGAATCGATATTGTTATTTACTACTTCTGTAGCAATCTGAGTAAATTGAGCATTTTGAATTTCCATTGTTTAGCTCTCTATAGTTCTAATAAGTATGTACGCTTCGTTTGATATTTGCTGATAGTCTACTTAAATACCCTTTTGGACTCTATCATTCCTACCGTAGGAGCTTTAACAAAGTAGACTAATCCAAGCTTTTCAAGAGCGTTAACGACCCAGTAACCTGGATCTAATTGCCACCAGCTTAGTCCAAATTTTGCAGAATTAGGGAAGGCATGATGGTTATTATGCCAAGCTTCTCCTAGAGTAGGTATTGCTAGCCAAGAATTATTTGTACTTTGCTCACGAGTATCAAAGGAACGATTACCATAGAGGTGAGTGATTGAGTTAATACTAAGCCCAAAAACATATGAGAGGAAAAGACGAACACAGCCCCCCCAAATAAATCCAGAAATGAAACCTATACTTGTCCCTTTTATCATTCCTCCTAGAATGGTAGGAAGAGCATAACTCAAGAAGAACCAAAAGTAGTAAAGCCGATTGATCTTTAGAATCACAGGATCGTGAAGCAGGTCTTTGGCAAAAAAGAAAGTGTTGGTGAGTTCATGAGTAAATGTCCAGCCAACATAAGAATGCCACAGCCCTGAAATTTTACCTAGCGTTTTATCTCCATTGAAATAGGGTGAATGAGGATCACCTGGTTGATCACTGTACTGGTGATGTCGTCGATGATTACTTACCCAATAAATCAGAGGACCTTGACAAGCCATAGATCCAAGTATGGCAAGGATGACTCTGACAGTAGTATTGGTCTGGAAAGCAGAGTGGGCAAAATACCTATGAAAACCTACAGTAATTCCAATAACGGTCAAGACATACATACTTGACAACAACCCTATCTCTACTAAACCAACACTTAAGTAGGGAACCATTGCAACTGCAACTATTGAACCTAATAAAGGGACTAAGATTATAGCCAAAGCATGAAGCTTTTGTGGAATTTTCAGGCGATCACTCTTAATTGTTATTTTCTGCCTCTTGGGTGAGTCCACAAGGAACTCCTCTGTTGCTATATCATTCGGCTGCATCGACATGAATTTTTTCTAATTACTTTTGACATTTCATAAACAAAGGTTGGACACTACTTTAATTTTTTTCTTCAGATGCAAGTGTGGTAAATTC
This sequence comes from Pelatocladus maniniholoensis HA4357-MV3, assembly GCA_019359115.1. Taxonomy (GTDB): domain Bacteria; phylum Cyanobacteriota; class Cyanobacteriia; order Cyanobacteriales; family Nostocaceae; genus Pelatocladus; species Pelatocladus maniniholoensis. Next base: position 12,949 of record JAHHHW010000141.1, on the reverse strand, counting down.
CCTTTTTCAACAGCGGTAGTGTTACTTTAAGTAGCTAGCTACTTAAAGCAATTTTTAATAATAAACCGTATTGCTAAAGGACAAAGGAGTTTTGTATTTACATTTACAAATTCTGTCTGCCCAAACTAACTTCAGCTTGCTAGAGTCTATTAAATTACAAACGTCAGATCAATTCAATAAGTTGCTAAGCTGATGCAAGTTTTTAGTTTTCATTGCATACAGACAAGCTCTTCTTTACAGTCCCCACTTCCATCTTTTATCTTTAGCGATTTTAGGCTACTAGTTTAAACTAGTGCTTAATTTTGAGAATTGTTTAAAGGTCTTGATGTTGTTGCGAACAGCTTTATCAATTGATCCGCCCTCAGCCATTATATGCATTTCACGATTCGCAGGCCATAGGTAGTCGAGATGCTCGCAAAGTTGGCGCGCCTCTGATAACAAACGCTTATGAGATTGAGCTGATTGATGAAAACCTTCATGTTCATAGCAGAAACATTTCTCCACCCAATGAACTGCTTCTTCGTGAGACATAGCAAATATAGAACTTTTCAGCAGTCTATAGATGTCAATCATTCCCGAAATATCGTCTCCAAAAAAGCGATTTCTGACAACCCCAGAAAGTTGGCTCAAATTAATACGTTGAATCAAATAGACTGCTAAATTAATGAGAAATTTTTCGTATGCAGTTGGTTTTGGAAAAGTTTTCTGTATCTCTCGGGCAAGAAATAGAGAAGTTGAAGTATGGAAAGCTTCATCCAAAAAGTGATAGTAGGATAGAGCTGTTGGTATTGGCACAAAATTGTCTTGGTTGCTAATTTTTTTGAAATATGCAAACATGCTGTACTCTTGATTTTTGAGCAACATATTACCTATAAAGCGTACTGTATAGTATTGCGAAGCTAAAAAGGGTGAACTTCCCCAATTTAAGGCAAAGAATCTGACTAGATGAGAAGGTATTACTCCACGTCCATGAAAAAAGCCTCTAGTAGTTGCTGAAGTAAACTTTCTGGTTTCTTCTAACTTTCTTAAATAGGGTGAATCATATCTTTGTTTGCCAGTCAGCATCATTTTAGTTATGAAGCGTAGAGCATAGTATTGGTAATTAGAAAGCTGCAAATCTATTTGATGATACTCTGAAAGCTTCGTTCCTATGGGAGTACTAAATGCTTGATTATCTAGCAAAGCTTTTATTGTCTGGTAATTAACTTTGAAAAAAGCGTGAATATGGACACGTTCTTGAGCAGATTCATGCTCTAACTGGCGTGAAATGATTTCATAATCGCTACCTATATTAGAGAAACAATCGGCTGTGATTTGGTTATAATCAATTGTCTCTATTTCACTATAGGCAGCATAGTTGTACTGTGAGACCCAAAATAGGTGATTAAGAGCTATCTTTTGCGTAGATGAAGCTACATCGTATAAGGGCGTTCCATAAAGAATTGACTGTTCCGGCTCCGTCCAATAATGATTGCTGTTATTACTATAATGGAAATTCCGGTCTAGCTCTTTAATTTTCTCTGTATAGTCAGACTCTAGGTTATTCCGGTAGTTATTCTCAACAATTTTGAAAATTTTCTTTCCATCCTTCTGAGATTGTTTGGAATGTTGTGTCGCTGTATCTAGATTGTTAATAGTAGTTTGTTTCATGGTATCTTCCTCAAATGATTAAAGATATATTTTTCTTTGCTATCATCAAGAATATTGTTCATATTCTTAGAGATAACTCTTCAGCAATATACATACAAGTGAAGTATATATATTATGAATAATCAAAGTTAAAACGATAGACTGACTGAGCGAAAAACACCAGTAATTGTACAATCAATATATTTAAGAATGATTAGGTGATTGAAAAATTAGATGGTTCTTAACGTCTCAATTGGATTTCTCAGTAAATGGTAAAAACTCTCTGATTACAAGTTATTCCAAAATAAAAAGATAATCTAGTATCTATTTTATTTTATTGGATTTTTATAACTTTCCTCTTTCTTTCCTATTTTAGATTAACTAATAATATAAATCAAGGTAAAGCTCAAATTTTAGATATTTAAGTATCTAATCGATAATATCGATAGTAGGAGAAAAAATAGGATGAGAACCAAATTGGTTTCTTTTGACTGCTTGTCCCGTAGTAATATAATACTCATAACCTTTCAAAACAGAATCTAAGTAATTCTCAAGTGAGCGACGAATAAAATGTAAATAACCTGAGCGAGAACTTTCTAAAGTTGTTGGAAGAGTATTTATTATGATTGAAATATTTAGTAAACTTTCATAATTTTCTTTTATACTGCTAATACGAAATATCACATTTACTTGAACATTTATGCTTTGAATGGTAAGATCCAAGTCATAACCAACACCCTCAATCCATTTTGTGAAATATCGAGTAGCAACTTTCCCACTATAAAAATACACAGTATCTTCAGAGCCAATACCTGGCCATTTTTCCACAGAATTTTTTTCACAAAAAGGATGGCAATAGCTCAAATTACCAGGTTTAGAAATTGCCTCCCAGACTTTTTCTGTAGGTGCACTAATCTGTCTGCTTAATGAAATGTTTATCATTGTCTGTGGCGTCGATATACTTTCAATATTAATAATTTCGGTCATTTGACTCACCTTGGCTGAAATTAACTGATATAAGTGAAAACTTAACTTGCACTTCTTAGATTACACATAAAATTAAGTAGTGACATTCGTCTTATCAGTAGATAGTTGCAGTAACATAAATTCGACATTAGACTTGAGACGCAAAAACTCAGTTTTGCCCTGAGGATTCTCACTCCAATCCTTTACAACATTTAAACTTCCAGTAAGAAATCTTGTTCGACAAGCATGGCGCTGAATCTTACCGCTGGAAGTTTTGGGAATACTTCCAGGCTTCACTAATACCATGGCATAAACCTGTAGATCATGTTGTTCTACGACAGCCTGACAGATATTACCAACTACCTCATTTACATTTAACTTATTTAAGTAACTTCGCTCTATTTCATGAACAATTACTAGTCGCTCTGAACCCTTTATATCTACAGAAAATGCTGCTCCATTATTAGGTCGTAATGCTAAATGGCTCTTTTCTACAGTCAGTTCAATATCCTGGGGATAATAGTTGCGTCCTCGAATAATAATCACATCTTTGATCCGTCCTGTGACGAACAACTCACCATTATCTAAAAATCCTAAATCTCCAGTACGTAAAAACGGTCCCCTATCTCCTAAGTAAGCATGAAAATTTTGTTCTGTCTCTAAAGTTTTATTCCAATAGCCCTGAGCCACACCCAGACCAGATACCCAAATCTCTCCCACTTGGTTAGGTTTACATTGAGTTAATAATTCAGGGTCAACGATCACAACTTGATTAGACCATGTTTGACCGCAACCTACTATTTTCTGGACACCTTCTTGTCCTGGGACACCTGGTACTACTTGATTCTGCTCTAGAGCTGATTCGTTAACATGGTAAACAACAGGTGATCCTGCTTTCAATCCTCCAGATATCAATAAAGTCGCTTCCGCCATCCCATAACAGGGGTAAAATGTTTCTTTACGAAAACCATAAGGTTTAAAAGTTGTGACAAACTGCTCCAACGTTTCACTACGGATAGTTTCGGCTCCGTTAAAAGCCACCTCCCAACTACTTAAGTCAAGATTCTCTCGCTGTTCTAGAGTAATTTTTCGTATACATAGTTCATAAGCAAAATTGGGTCCGCCACTGGTAGTAGCCTTGTAATCAGAAATTGCCTGTAACCAGTTAAGAGGTTTCCGAAGAAATTCTAATGGTGACATCAGTGTCACCGGAAATCCGCAGTACAAAGGTTGCAAAACTCCACCTATCAATCCCATATCGTGATAAGGTGGTAGCCAGATTACTCCTTGACTAGTAGAGCTGTGATCGAAACACTTACGAATTAAAGCCGAGTTGTACAAAAGATTGCCGTGACTCACCATGACACCCTTGGGTGTGGCTGTAGATCCCGATGTGTATTGAAGAAAAGCCAGACTATTGCTGCATAATTCTGGTCGTTTCCATGTTTGCGCCAAATCATTGTCTAAATTATCTGTGGCTAGCCAATACAACTCGGTTAATTCTGGATTTTGAGTAAAGTGAACCTCTATAGTGCGTAACAGTGATCCAACTGTGAGCACTACTGTAGGCTGGGCATCTGCCATAATTGCCTGTAGCCTAGACATATTTTGATTACGCCGAGGTGGATAAGCAGGAACAGCCACTACCTTTGCATACAGACATCCAAAGAAGGCAGCAATAAACTCTAAACCTGATGGGTATATCAGCAAGGCACGTGAGCCAATCGCAACAATACTTTGAAGTTTAGCTGCAATTGCTCGCGCCTGTTGGTCTAACTCTTTGTAAGTCAAATTTTTTGCTTCTATTTTTCCAGGCTGTATGAAAGTATAGGCTATTTGATTAGGCTGGTATGAGACTCTTTGAAGCAGGATATCAACCAAAGTAGCAAGGTTTGAAATAGTTTTTTGGTTTTCCATTAGACTCATTCACAAATAAAAAATACTTAGCGAGTTCAGGTTTTGGTGGCTATAGTCACTTCTTCCACCAACATAAAGTTTATATATACTTTAATCACTGAGTTTAAAACTAAGACTACTTATTTAGCTTTAAAAACTAATCTTTGAATATATCTTTAGTTATCTTCCAATATCTCAGGTCCTCTCTCCCACTACAAATAATTTCTTGGATATAATAAACTTGCTCTTTGCCATTAGCAAATATGCGGTCAAATGTATACCACTCCGTATTTTTCTCTTTTTCTGCTTCTGCCCAAGCTTGATGATTACTCCGCACTGCTAATACGTACTTTAACTCACACTCATCTAAAACTTTGCGAAAAGTTTTACTTTCGCCATATAAGCAGTCTGCTAATACTACCTCAAATTTAAATCCGATTTCTCTTAATTCCTGAATAATTTCTCCTGCTAATTCTGGTTTTGTTTTATATATATCTCCTTCAGTGAGTGTTGTTTTTGGTTTAAAGATTTTAAAAGTTAGCGGAAAAACTATTGTTCCTAATACTCCATAAGCATTTACTGATACTAAACCATTTTCTACTTTTCCTAAGTTACCAATGTATTGTCTCGATACATAATCAGTGCTGTTCCCTTTCTTCTTATCTACAGTTTCATCTATTAATAAGATAAATGTTTCTCCCTTCAACATTGATAATGTTAGAGACAATCTCCTCTCTACCAAACCCTTAATTTCCCAAGACGATTCAGTTAGAAAATGATGTAAACTCTGTTCATTCTTTAATCCTACTACCTTCGCTATCTCTGGCAGGGACTTTCTTTTGATTTGAGATATCATTCCCACATGCAAATATTTAAAACTTTCAAAACTTCTCACTTCTGGAAATATATTTTCAATATGCCGCACAGTAATCATCCACGAACTGGACTGTCCTGGCTGCTTCTCTGGGCGCTATCATCGCTCTCTCTACAACCAAGTAATTTGGGTTCTTGCGTTGGTTTTATGGTAGAGCATTAAAACCGCAGTTTTATAGAAAGGCTCAAAAACTTAAAACCCAGTCACAGCAATAAATATAGCCTATCTTTAGGTTTTCTTTATTATTCTGTTCCATAAAATGAACCGAAGAACCGTAATTTGTTTTTTATTATACTTTACCCAGAGTGATGAAAGAGCGTTAATTAAGATACTGATTGTAGATGTAGCTTAGATTCAATGTAATGAGAGTTTATCTCTATAACTATATAAAATCCAATCTTTATACTCAATTTGAAGAGCTTTAAATCCGATATAAAGAAGGACTTTAGGGAAAAATAATCTTGTGGATGCTTGGTTTTGTGTCATAATAAAATAACTCTTTGAGTTCACGAGTAACTTGGACAATGAGAGCGCTGTCGCTGGCTCTTGGACGGGTTTGCGGCAGCTTTAAAAATGTGTTTCAAGAAAGTTAAAGGTTCGAGAATAAAAGAAAAGCTGAGAAACAACTTATAATAGACATCTTTGATAACCATCAAAGGTTAAATATGACTAGCTTTTCAGGAGTAAATGGAATCATTGTGTATTAGCTAATCTATAAGTTCAAATACAAGTCTAAGCATAAGTCTTGGATGTGAAGTAAAATTGATAAAAATAGCTCAAATTCTGTATCAATTTTGACATATGAACCTATCATAAAGGCGAAACGTTTCTAAACTCTAATCACCGAGAATATAATGCAAACAATGTTATGAGATTTGGTTTCATAGATGTTTTCAAAGATTGATACTTAGATCCTTCTAGTATATAAAACAAGAGTGAATTACTGAGAGTATCAGATACAGTGTTTTTCAGGTGAATGAAGTACACAGGTAGAGATATAAGTAAGCCTTTACGCCCTTAAGAGAATCTGTACCTCACCAAGTTGCAACTACTGTAAATATATACTCCTATACTTTTAACTGTTTGACAATACTTTGAAGCCGTTATCTAAATTTTTAAGTAATCTATTTAGCTACCAATAAATAACTATTCAGGATTTCTTTGACAAATAGAACTGTGAATTTGCTGAAATGCTATTATTTTTTAATACATTGTAAGAAAACATACTTTTAATTTTTGCATTCAAATCTATGTATTGCTGAGTTTATAGAAATTTAAAAGAACTCAAGAGATCAGGGGATCATTCACAATTTATACTAATATCTCTATGTATTAATTAAAGTTTTATAAATTTTTAGAGTAGTAGAATTATCTCTAAACTGCTCACTAAAGACAAAAGTATAATTAAAAATCTAAAATTTTCTTTATCCAGCAAGAGATACAAATAATTTGAAGAAAAGGGTATCAAATAATTTAATTAGCAAATAAATTCTTAATATAATGTAAGTATTGTAATATCTGATATCAATTATATGGCTTAAGTATTGACAGAAAAGTAAAAACAGGGGTACATTTTTCAGTAGTTAAAAATGAATAAGTAAATAATCATACTGTAAAGAGTATGTCACTTAATAAAACCTAAAATAAGCTCAATATCCTATACTGCATAGTTTCGTTTTAGTGACTAAAGCCGTGACAGACTTTCATCAATTTTTTAGCTGATTTGGCGACAGATCTATTGTTTTGTTGTTACCTATTCTTGATTCCCTGTTTTCAAAGATGAACTTAATTTTGCTCAACGATTTACATGGGTAAGTAATTGTACACAACAATTAAACCATTGTTTTAACAGGCTTTTGAACTTATACAAGTATATTTGCAAGGCTAACTTCTGTGTAAATGTGGCTCCTCAACTGCTCCCAATGATATGAGTGTCACTTTCTGTGCTTCTGTCAAACCTTTAACTCCCTGGATATTCATTCCCTCATAGAGTTGATCTGCTTTGAGGGTTTTAAGGTACTCCTTTTTTTCCAGATTCCATAACTTAATAGTTTCATCTGCTGCTCCTGCACTGGCTAGTGTTTGACCGTCTGGGCTAAAGGCGATCGCCATCACCCATTTTTTATGTCCTTGAAGGGTTAGTAATCTTGTGCCTGTCGTAACATTCCAAAGTTTAACCGTACAATCAGTACAAGTAGTTGCCAAGGTCTTACCATCTGGACTAAAGGTGATTGCCAAAATCCAATTTTGGTGTTCTTGGAGTATATGAAGACATTTACCTGTGGTTGTATTCCACAGTCTGACAGTACCATCTACACTACCAGTGGCGATAGTTTGTCCATCTGGACTAAAGTCAACACACCAAGCCCAACCACTGTGTCCTTGTAGAGTTTGACAGTACTGTCCAATAGTTGTATCCCACAACTTTACGGTTTTATGAAAGGAACCAACCGCTAATTTTTTCCCATCTTGGCTCAAAGCAATAGACTGAACCACATGCTCTGAGAGTGTTTTCAATATCTGACCTGTTGTTATATTCCAAAATCGAATAGTTCCATCATGGCTACCACTGATTAATGTATAGCCATCTGGACTAAAAGAAGTTTTCGATACTGTTGCTGCGTGTCCCCACAGGACTTGGAAGCAGTAACCATGTGAAACATCCCACAGTCTGATAGTTTTATCGGCACTACTGCTTGCTAGAATGCGACCATTGGGACTAAAAGCAACAGAAGTGACTAAATCCGTATGTCCTCGAAAGGTTTGACACTTCCCTTGATGCAAGTCCCAAAGTCTTACCATCCTGTCTTCACTGCCAGTAGCCAGCATTTGCCCATCTGGACTGAATGTAATAGACGAAAACCAGTTCAACCGCCCTTTAAAGGTGCGGATACAGCTACCACTGGTAACATCCCATAGCTTTAAAGTCTGGTCATCGCTACCACTTGCCAGTATGTTTCCTAAAGGGTTAATAGCAATCGTATACACCGAATTTTTATGTCCAAACAGCGTCCGGACACACTGCCTTAAACTGAGATCCCAAAGTCGGATGGTACGGTCTAGGCTGCTGCTGGCAAGCATGTTTCCTTCACCAACAAAAACAACAGAAAAAACAGCATTTGTATGTCCTGTCAATATGCCAATGCATTCCCCACTGTTCACATCCCATAGTCTCACCGTTTTATCTAGACCGCAGCTAGCTAGTCTAGCACCATCAGGACTAAATGCTACAGATCTAATACAATCTGTATGTCCTAATAGCGTTGCAATGCAGTGACCTGTAGTTATATCCCACAGTTTCACTGTAAAGTCATCACCGCCGCTAGCAAAAATTCTGCTATTGGGACTCAGAGCAATCGCCCAAATGGCATCGTTATGTCCCTGGAAAATGCGACAGCACTTATCAGTGTTGAGATCCCACAGGCGGATTGTATGGTCAGCATTACCGCTAATTAGCAGATCACTATTGACGAAGCAAACAGCATGAACACCTCCCATATGACCAGACAACGTTTTAATACACTCTCCAGTAGCAACACTCCACAATAGAATGATCTGGTCTTCACCGCTACTAGCAAGGATGTCTCCCCCCGGATTAAACGCTAAAGACCAAAGAAATCGCATTTGCCCCTGACAAGTCAAAAGTTGTTGACCTGTGTTTGCATTCCATAAGTAAATTTCGTAATTAGAATGACCTGAAGCTAAAAGCTTGCCATTGGGGCTAAAAACAACGGACATTGTTGGGGCAAAGATGTTGGCAAACACTGAGTTCTTCAAGTCTGCACCAGCAAAATTAACTTGCTGTAAAGGAGTATCTTGTAGATAAGCCTGTCTAATTGTTAGATTGGAGAGGTTGTAACCTGTTAAGTCAGTTTGGAGACAAATAAGGAGGTTGAGGATGTTGCCACCAATATACCCCGGTTGATTTGGAGCTTGAACTTGCAAAGTAGACAGCATTCGCCTGAGACAGTCTTTGATTGCTTTTTGGGTTCCCAAGGTTCTTAACAATTCATTAATTATAGGCTGGAGAATCAGTTGAGCTTGAGCAGTCCTGACATAATCCTTTGCATCTGCCTTAATCAAGGCGTGTGTGTTGAAGAGGTATTTTGATGTTTGGGCTGGGGAAGGTGGAGCTTCTTCTGGGGATAAGAAGTAATCAATATAGGGTTTTGTTCCCATTTCCCTGACAATTTCCGCACAAATTTGCTCAATCAGACAATAAATCACATACTCCATAACTACAGGTTGGAGAGTGAATCGAGTAGGTGTCTCACCTGAGCTAGTTTCAATCAGACAACGTCTTACCAAAGACTCTAACGCCTCCAATAATTTCGCTGTAGATAAAGACAAAACCAGATCCAACTGTAAATCTGCTATGGATACTGGCTCCCGATTAATTGCTAACCAGTACATCAAATCTCTCTCTAATGCAGACAAACGTTTAAACTGCTGCTCTAAGAGGTTGCGAATGTCACCAAAAACTTTAGTATCTTGGGCAAGAAATTCAGCAATATCGCAGTTAAACAAGTCTTGAATAGTGGTTGCAATCATCTTCAAAGCCAAAGGATTGCCGTCATAGCGTTGTATCAGTGTTTGCCAATCCGCTTCTGAACCACGAAAACAATTTTGAGTTCTAAAGATTTCTAAGGCATCACTGATATTCAAGCCCTTCAAATGCAATGACTGAACATAGAGTGAGCTAGTTTCAAGAAAGGCAATTTCTTGAGGCTTTTCTCTAGAAGTCAGTACGAGCGTACTTTGATGAACTGTTTCTCCCACTTGCTTAAGTAGTTGGCCGTAAGCTTGATAATCCTCTTGGTAGTGTCCAGTTCGCTCACCGCTTATAAAAATTGACTCAGCATTGTCTAATAACAAAAGACAACGGTGTTTCCGTAAATACGTCATCAACTGCGAAATGCTATCACTGACTCTTTCTGGCAGACTGATTGCCTGACCTTGAGAAAAGAACTGGAGCAGGTTAGCCAGCAGTTCTTTGACGGGTGGATTGTTACGGAGTGATTGCCATATCACATACTCAAAGTGATCTTGAACAAGGTTGACTAGTTTTACAGCTAAAGAGGTCTTGCCAATTCCTCCCATACCCAGTATTGTAAGCAGACGACAGCGGTCTTGTAGCGTCCAATACTGTAATTTGGCAAGCTCTTCGCTACGTCCTTGGAAGAAAGAAACATCGATAACTTCGCCCCAGTCTATTTGATTGTAGATTGTGGATTGTGGATTTTGAATTTCTCCCTGATTTACCCTGACCAAATATTTTGTGTAGTCACTCAAAGTCAGTTGTAAACCAAAGGTTCTAAAGCAGCGTTGTAATGTGCGTTTATCTAAGCCAATATTACCTTTTAACACTTTGGAGATAGTTTTGGGGTCGAGCCCGATGCGATCACTCAAATCTTCTAGGGTATAGCGGACTCCATTGTTCTGTAAAATTTCTGTTTCACGAATCTTGGTTAACAGACGCTCTAATCCCACAGAAGTGAGAACAATACCACGTTGGCGTTTTTGCTTTTCTTGGATCATCATACTTTTAATTGACAAAAACGACATTTGCTTAGTGTCGTTATAAAAGCTGTTTTATCCCTTAATCTAGCGTACGTGCTTAATTTCCTGTTTAACTTCCTGCTTAAGTTACCTATTTTCCCTGGTTTAAGATTATCACAAAGGCGATAGTGCCATTAGGAAAGCTTAGGGAAATTCTTAGCTATGGCAAAAATTGAAACTAAAACTGAACCGATGGTGATCAACTTTGGTCCCCATCATCCTGCCATGCATGGGTGCTTCCGACTGATTGTCACTTTAGACGGAGAAGATGTGATCGACTGTGAACCCGTCCTTGGCTATCTACATCGGGGCATGGAAAAAATTGCCGAGAACCGCACCAATATTCAGTATGTCCCTTACGTGAGTCGTTGGGACTACTATGGCGGAATGTTTAATGAAGCAGTCACTGTCAATGCTGTAGAGAAACTGGCAAATATTGAAATTCCTGAACGTGCCAGCTATATTCGGGTCATCATGCTAGAGCTAACCCGGATTAATAATCATTTGCTATGGTTGGGACCCTTCATATCTGATATTGGTGCACACGCCCTCTTCTTTTACACCTTGCGTGAACGCGAAATGATTTTAGACCTGTTTGAAGCTGCTACTGGCTACCGCATGGTCAACAACAATTATTTTCGTATTGGGGGTGTTGCTGTTGACCTTCCCTATGGATGGGTGGATAAGTGCGAAGATTTTTGTAATTACTTTCTACCTAAAGTTGACGAGTACGAAAAATTGATTACTGATAACCCCATTTTCCGCCGTCGAGTCGAAGGAATAGGCACACTCAGCCGCGAAGAAGCAATTAACTGGGGGATATCTGGCCCTATGCTTCGTGCTTCTGGAGTGAAGTGGGATTTGCGAAAAGTTGATCACTACGAATGTTACGACAATTTTGATTGGGAGGTACAGTGGGATACAGCAGGAGATTGCCTTGCTCGTTATTTAGTGCGGATGCGAGAAATGCGGGAATCAGCCAAGATTATCAAACAGGCACTTAAAGGATTACCTGGTGGTTCTTACGAGAATCTAGAAGCTAAACGTATGACATCAGATCGCAAATCAGAATGGAACGAGTTTAATTACCAATTTATTGCTAAGAAGGTTGCACCAACTTTCAAGATTCCTAAAGGCGAAGTTTATGCACGGGTCGAGTCAGGCAGAGGAGAACTCGGAGTTTATCTAGTTGGCGATGACAACGTTTTTCCTTGGCGATGGAAGATTCGCCCAGCAGATTTCAACAATCTCCAAGTTCTACCCCAATTAATACGTGGACGAAAAGTAGCTGATATTTTTGTCATCCTGGGAAGTATTGACTTGGTCATGGGTTCTGTAGACCGTTGAACTAGCTATAATTTTTGTACTTAGAACCTGATTTTGTTTACCTAAAGCAGAAGTGATGATAAAGTATATTACATAACCTTTAACAGGGGGTTAGTAGTGTTAATTGCGTGAAATGATTGAAAAATTTCCCCACATGAGGTGGTTTTCGTCCCTGTTGTGGATGAAAAAACAAAGAGGGGGCATTGAATATAGATATTCTGAATAAGTGTCAAGATACTTGAGACTGCAACACTCTTCTGAGAAACAGAAGTATTTCTTGAATTATATTTTGCACTAGCTTCTTTATTGCAATCAAAGTCAGGTGGCAATGCAGAAATTCGCTCTAATCCTTATCTTTACGTTGTGGATATTGTACACCCTATGATTGTTGAGAATGGTGCAAGATATCAACTTACATCCATTGGGGAAGCGATCATTTTCCAAATGGATGTAAAGAAACATTTCTGTTTCTTAGAATCAAGCGCAATGGCGGCACACCATCCGCGATGAGTGAAAGAAACAGTAAACAGGCGACCTACTAGGTGTTTTGACATCTAAAACCAAGGTTTCACTAGACCTCTTGCAAAATTATTTTATGGTATAGTTAAGGGTTTTGTATCATGTAATCAATATCCCCCATGCAACACGAGCAAACCAAACGGCTATCTAATCGGGAGTTCAAACGTTTAGTTGGTGTAC
>JAHHHW010000140.1 GCA_019359115.1 Pelatocladus maniniholoensis HA4357-MV3 | reverse complement strand
TCAGTCGGTTCATTCGCCCTTGGCTTAAATTTCACTGCCGATTTTTTTTACATTACCATATGATGCCTCCCCTTGCTTTTACCTACGCTGCAAACTCTCGTTTGTGGGGGGAGAGTGAAAAACTACATTGTAGCAGTAGTTTTTGTAGGTTCGTTTGTGAATGAAAAGTTAAATCCGGTTAGGTAGTTTTCCTCAAATATCAAATTCATTTGAATTTCCCTACCGTGTTCTAAGCTGACTTCTTTTAAAGCAGTTTGTACATCTTTGATAGAGCCTAATACATGATTATTATCTAATACTTGATTAAGTATATCAAAGATGTATTGTAAATCTTGAGATTCGGTGATTAAAGAGCAAATCATTGCCTCACTCATAAGATTGGGCTTGAGAAATAATTATGCCTATTTTCTGTTAAAGGCTTTGGATAGCGCTCTTTCTAAAGGCGTGAACTAATTTATTGCTTTAGTGCTAAACAAGCCTATCGCTTTAGTGATAGTGGGTATCTATATTAAAATTGGCAAAGTATAAATCCTATAATTTTCTGACATTTAAAGATAAAAAATTGCCACAAAATAGATAAATTATGTATAAATAAACCAAAGTGCTGAGTTCATCACCAAACAACTTCACGTAATACATTTGAGTGAAAACGCTTTTTTGGGGATAGATTAGTATGCTCTTTGTCTTGTAAAAATGGATATTGCTGAATAAGTAAAGTAAGGTTTATTCCTCAATGAATTTACTGTGTTAGTGATTATGACTTGTCTGAGATGTTGGAAATTCAGGTGGAGGAGTTTAGACCTGCGATCGCTGAAAGTGGGATAGTAATTTCTAGCTGATTGTATAGTTCTACCCTTGATGCAGCCAATGGAGTATCACTTTGTCTCAACTTCTAAAATTCAAGAACGTTTAGATATTTCGGCAAAAGCGCTTGGAGATTATATCAACAAAGGATTGTTGATTGCTGGGGTACATTACTCTGTTCTTCCTGGAGGACATAAGCGCTACAACCTAGAACTGCTGACTGATTGGCTAATCAATCAGCAAGATCCAAATGCCCATCAACGAGCAATAGACCACTACTTAAAATCATTGCCTAGCAATCAAGGGCGGAGAAAAGCTAACTAAGAAAATCATGAGTTTCCGGCTGGTGGATTACGACTCCAGCATAGGAGTCGAGAAGTACTCTCACATCGTGTCCGGTCGATTCAGCAATTACCACTGGATTTTCACCTTGTTGAAGCCAATGAGAAATTAACGTAGAGCGAGTTGTGTAGGGCTTGCGGTAGGTCACTCCTACTGATTGCAGTACTGTTTTCCATATTCTTTTACAAAAATTGTTATCGTTCATGGGAGCGCCCTTCGGTCCTGTAAACACTAAATCTTCAGGTTCCCAGTTGTCTCCACGTCGATTCAGCAAAATCTCCTGAACTCGTTTAGAAAGTTTGACGTATCTATCTTTGTCAGTCTTTGTACTTTTTCGCTTGCCTCTTACCAAGGTTTCTCCAATCCACATCACGGAGCAATCATCCCAGAGGTGTTTCCATTGTAGTCCTATAGCTTCTCCGGGTCTACAGCCAGTCAAAAACATGAATTCTACATAGTCTGTATAGTGACTGTAGTATTCGTGGTTGCGAAAACCTTCGAGAATTACTTCGCATTCTTCTTTTGTAAAAGGTTTGGGACGAGGTTTTTTAGGAACCTTTAGTCCTGTTAGTGTTTCCGTCCAAGGATTATTTTCGGGAAGGAGCTTATGTTTAATTGCCCAAGCCCAACAGGACTTTAAAACCGATAAGCGATCGCGGACTGTAATCGGTTTTTGTCGTTCAAGGAGAAATTTTTTAAATTTTTCGGTATGTACTTCGTTGATTTCGTAGGCTGGTTTGTTGTTGAAAACTTCTTTGAGATGGTCTGCGATAATTTTGTATTTGGTCAGTGTTTGAGCATCCAACTTACTGCGCCTGGTGTCGGCGAATTTCTGCATTAATTCTGATGCGCTCAAACGGTCTGTTCTTTGTTCTTCCGGTTTGTACTTGTTGAGGGTGGTATCGAAGTTATTGGTAATCAGGTCATTGGCAATGATCGCTGCTTTACTGGTAGCTGCGTTACGAGCCGCTACTCCATCCGGTAGCCCTAAGTACAAATAGTAAGCCTTCCCTTGGTACAACCAGTACAGTCTCAGTCTGCCGTTACAGTTCTGAACCTTGACCAATTCTTTGCTCGATTTGCGTGGCATAGTTGCCTCGATTCTAGATAATCCTTATCTAGTAATTATCTAGGATTATCGTGATTTGCCGTATCTCAAGCTATAATTATTGACAATAGAAGCACCCAAACCCCGATGTGAAAAACCGCCGAAGCGGTTGATATATAAGGATTTGAGTTTAATGGAGAATAGGAGACTCGAACCCCTGGCCTCTGCGGTGCGATCGCAGCACTCTACCAACTGAGCTAATTCCCCAAATTTAGTTGTTAGTTCCAAGCAACCACCAACAATTTCCTATGTTAACACTCACCTGCGGTTGGTTGACAGTGTTTTTGTAAATACACTTCCTGCACGCGTTCTAGTTCCAAATCAGTGAGATAATCTACAGTCCAATTTGCTAGACGCTGAAGCATATGGAAGGGATAAGTATTCGCTATACCCACAACTTGCATACCAGCGCGTTTTGCTGCTTGGATACCAGCTGGGGTATCTTCAATTGCTAAACACTCGCTTGGTTGTAGGTTCAACGCTGGATATGCTTGGTTGAGACATTCTACTGCTAACAAATAACCATCAGGTTCTGGTTTACTTGTAGTGATGTCATCTCCAGCGACAATCACACGAAAGTATTCAGTTAGTTTGGCACGTTCTAGAACGAGTTCTATTTCTTGACGAATTGCACCACTGACTAATGCTAAGTTTAAGTTGTGCGATCGCACTTGAAAGATCAAGTCATCTAAACCCGGATACAAAGGCAGTTTTTCGAGTTTTTCTATTTCCCGTGCATATAACTGTGCCTTTTTTGTCAGCAGTTGAGTTAAAGACTGTTCATTCATAACTCTACCGCGACGAGTTAGTAAATCCTGAAAACAAGCGCGATCGCTTCTACCTAGAGAAGCTTGGCGTTCATCTTGGTGTTGAGGTTGGAGATTTTCTTGAATCAGAATCTCATCAATCAATTGTAGATGGATGGATTCATCATCAATGATCACGCCATTAAAATCAAATAAAACTGCCTTTAAAGTCATGCGGTTGTATCAAAAGCTGGAGATGGAAAACCCTGTAAATCGTTATTATCCAGTATGCTATCTTGTGAGTTTGGAGTGTACTGTCGCCCTTGTGTTTGTACAGTTTCTTCTGTTGTGGAAATCGGTTTTGTACCACTAGTCACCTGATTTGTCCACCACACATCCTGAGTTTGTACTGCGGCAAATCCTGCTGCACCCATCCATGCATCCACACTACCATTTCCATACTCACGAATATAAGGTTCTTCAAATACATTATCGAGCCATTCTGTTTGACGTAGGATCTTCTGGTTTCCATCTAAGATTACCACTTGTCCACCAACACGTAATAAGCGAAATGCTTCACGCAGAATTGTCTCAGAAATTGCTGGTGGTGTCTCATGAAACAACAAACTCGCTGTTACTAAGTCAAAAGAATTACTTGCTAATTTCGTATTTTCCGCAGTTCCATGTCGCCAATGTATATGTAAGTTAGCACTTTCGGCTTTATGAGCAGCTCTTACTAACATGTAAGGCGATAAATCTAAACCAATAACTTCAGCGTCAGGAAAAGCCTGCTTGAGCATTAATGTTGTTGAACCTGTACCGCAGCCTAAGTCTATTATTCGTTGCGGCACAACTTTGATCGCATCAATCAAAGCCTGACGTATCCAAGTTTCATTCGGTGGTAAAACGTATTGGGTAATAGCATCGTAGCTAACCGCCGCACCAGAGTTGAGATATCCGCCTTCTATGCCGTGGAAATTTTGGCTACTGTAGTAAGTAGGGACTGTCACATCAATACGTCGAAAGCGATCGCTTTGTTTCTCCCAATCCACACTCTTGGCATAACGCTGTAACTCTTCTTCATCGATGAAAAGACGTACTACAGGTGATAAAAAGCGCTCCCAGATTGTATTATTATGAACCGTCATAGGATTTTCGTGAAGGTGTATCTATAAAACATTCATTTTATTTACAAATTTTAATATATTTTTGTCAAAGCTAGTTTTTATTGAGAAATCAGATTGACATTTAGACTACTTTTGCACTACAACCGTATTACTAACAACTACCTGCCAAAGATAGTGATTTATGATTTCAAAAGTTATGATGAGTTATTTTTGTTACTTATTATCTTTTGTCAGCAACTACCAAGCAAATACTAGTGATTAATTTTGTAAAAATATGCCTTACGAAGAATTAGAAATCTCCACAGCATCCCCAGTTTTATCTTGGGCAAATCACCTCTTGGGTTCAGAAGAAATCAAGATGGCAAAAAATGTGGCTTCACTACCATTTGTGTTTAAACACGTGGCATTAATGCCAGATGTTCACTTAGGTAAAGGAGCCTTAGTTGGTTCTGTAATTGCAACTAAAGAAGCAATTATTCCTGCGGCTGTGGGTGTTGATATTGGTTGCGGTATGGCTGCTATCAAAACACCTTTTAAAGGTGAACAATTAGAAGGAAAACTCAAAAAAATTCGCTTGGATATTGAAGCAGCAATTCCTACAGGTTTCAACGACAATAAAGAAGTTGAAAAGCCTGTAACTAATTGGCAAAATTGGCGAGAGTTTAAAGACTTGCATCCAGGAGTACAAAACTTACAAGAAAAAGCGATGCGACAAATGGGTTCTCTCGGTGGTGGAAATCACTTTGTAGAAGTTTGTCTCGATACAGAGAACCAAGTTTGGTTGATGCTGCATTCTGGTTCGCGTCATATTGGCAATATGCTGGCACAGTCTCACATTAGTACAGCTAAAGAATTAGCAAAAATGGCAGGTAATAAATTACCTGATCCAGATTTAGCTTACTTTGTGGCTAATACACCAGAATTTAAAGCCTATTGGCATGATTTACAGTGGGCGCAAGAATATGCACGTTTTAACCGCGATGTCATGATGGCACGTTTCAAGCGTATTATCGAAAAGCATCTAGCGGGTGGGAAGGCGACAAAAGCTTTACTAGAGGTAAATTGCCATCATAACTATGCTGAAAAAGAATTACATTTCGGTGAGGAAGTATATGTAACTCGCAAAGGTGCTGTTCGCGCCCAAACAGAAGATTATGGCATTATCCCTGGTTCAATGGGGGCAAAATCCTTTATTGTCAAAGGTAAAGGTTGTGCTAATAGTTTCTGTTCTTGTAGCCACGGCGCTGGACGCTTACTATCAAGAAGTAAAGCAAAAAATGTCTATACTCTTGATGATTTGATCGAGCAAACAAAGGGTGTAGAATGTCGCAAAGATACAGGCGTTTTGGATGAAATTCCCAGTGCGTATAAACCTATCGATCAAGTAATGGCAAACCAAGCTGATTTAGTAGAAGTTGTAGCTACACTCAAGCAAGTTGTTTGTGTGAAAGGTTAAGTCAGTTAACAGTTAACAGTAAAGAGTGAATATATTGACCAAACAAGGCAAAAGTCACTCATTCAAAAGGCACTTCCTAAGAAAAAGTGCTGGTACTAAGCCCCTAAATTTATTTATGGGGATTATCTTTTTACTTTTTATTTTTTACTTTTTACTTTTTAAACTCTCACCGCTACACTGCTTCGCAGTGTAGCGGGAGATTATTGCTTCACAGAAACACGCTTTTTGGTATAGCTATAGCCATCTTCATTAGGACGCAGCTTGTCAATTTTTTTAGTGAGCGATCGCCTGATAATATTTACTCAAAAAAATGATATATTCTTACTATTTCAATTACCAAAAACTGAAATTTAAATAACCCCCAATCGTACCACAAAATATTTATGCAAGAGTTCTATTGTTATTTGCGATCGCGTAGCGGCTGCTTTGCAGCATCGCTTTCTTGTTTGTTGTGAATGGGTTCTCGTTAATAAGCAACGTTGAAACGTATTGAACAAACGCTTTAATGTTCTCTATGGATGAAAGAACGTTAATAAGCAACGTTGAAACGTATTGAACAAACGTTTTGATGTTCTCTATGGATGAAAGAACGTTAATAAGCAACGTTGAAACGTATTGAACAAACGTTTTGATGTTCTCTATGGATGAAAGAACGTTAATAAGCAAGGTTAAAACGTATTGAACAAACGCTTTGATGTTCTCTATGGATGAGAACAAACAATTTTTGTGAGAACGTGAATTTGAAGAGTGCGTAGAACCCCCCACCCACTTGTGAGGAATCCAGGTGTAGTCGCTTTTCGACTGGGCGATCGCTCATCAATAAAACAATTTTGCAACTTCAAATACATCAGATACATCAGATCCCCAACTTTTTTAAAAAGTCGGGGATCTATAACTCCTCAAAATTAATGGGACAGACCACTTAACCACTAACTACAGAAAAAACCCATTCCCGCAGTAAGGAATTAACCTGATCTGGTACTTCATCATGGGGACAATGACCCGCCCGTAGAAAGTGTTCTGTCAGTTGAGGATAATATTGACGAAATTTTTGGGAACGTTCTCTAGCGTTAATCCAAGGATCAGCTTCTCCCCACAATAGTAGTAGCTGACAAGTTAATTGCTTAAGTAGCATATCTACTTTTTCACCTTGGGGAGTTCTAAACACCGAAGAAAAGACATCGAAAGCACCTTGATCATAAGCAGGGCGAGAAATTTCTTCTATTAATTGTTCTGTAATTGCGCTTTTGTCAAGATAAACTTTTTCTAGAGTTTGACGAATAACGCTTTTTTGCCGGACGTAGTGAAATAATAGAAACTGGGCAAAAGGTTGTTGAAAAATCCATTTGGCAACATCACCCAAAAGTTTCTGCAAATTATCTGGCTGTTGGGGTGGTTCTATTTGAGTTTGCAGTGCTTCTGGTTCTGCTGTATGCTCGTTCTCATTAAATGGCCCAGCGCTGTTTAATAATACTAAACCCGCCACTGCATCACAACGTTGGGCTGCAACACACAAGCTAGCATAGCCACCCAGAGAATTACCTACTAAGACTGCTCTTTGACCTATGACTTGAGTGATAAAGTCATAGAGCTGATCGCGCCACAGATCACCGCTATACTCCAATTTTGGCTTGGCTGAACGTCCGAATCCTAAAAGATCTATAGCCCAGACTTCAAAATCGTGCTGTAGTTCAGCAATGTTTTTGCGCCAGTGGTCAGTAGAAGCACCAAACCCATGCACTAACAGTAAAGGCGGATGTTGGGGTTGGGGTTTTCCTGCTTGTACATAGTAAATGTTATACCCTCGCCACTGCCAATTTTTGCCAGGGATAGGGATTGTAGAGGAGGCTATTGTTGCCTGCATGATTCCAAAGAAATGTTAAGTCACCTCTAATAATTGTAGGCTAATGATTATGTAGTTAGCAGTGAATAACTAACAAAGAACTAATGACTAATGACTAATGACTAATCACTAATAACCAATGACAAAGGACAAACAATTGATTACAGGAAAAACCAAACTTCTCGGAGTCATCGGACATCCAGTGGAACATTCACTGTCGCCAGTTATGCACAATGCAGCGATCGCTCAATTGGTAATAGATTACATCTATCTGCCCTTTCCCATTAAACCAGAAGATTTATACACGGCGGTTTACGGGTTTGCAGCTATTGGTGTTGTGGGTTTTAGTGTCACAATTCCTCATAAACAGGCAATCATACCACTTTTATCAGCAGTGGAACCCATAGCTCAAGCTATAGGGGCAGTTAATACAGTTACTAACAAAAATAACTCTTGGATAGGTACTAACACTGATGTCGAAGGATTTCTTGCTCCTTTACAAACATATCATCAAGATTGGAGTCAGAAAGTCGCAGTAATTTTAGGGAATGGTGGTGCTGCTAGAGCAGTAGTAGCAGGTTGTACACAGTTGGGATGTGCAGAAATTCATGTTGTCGGGCGAAATGTCCAGCGATTACGAGATTTTTCTAAAAGTTGGGAAAATTCCCCACTGCAAGTTAATCTTAGTGTTCACAAATGGGATGAATTACCCAAATTAATTCCGCAAGCGAATTTACTCGTCAACACAACTCCCATCGGTATGTACCCCAAGGTAGATGAATCACCTTTAAGTGCAGCAGAAATGGCAAATTTATCACCACAAGCGATCGCCTACGATTTAATCTACACCCCCAACCCAACAAAATTTTTACAACAGGCGCAACAGGTAGGTGCAACCACCATCGATGGACTAGAAATGCTTGTCCAACAAGGTGCAGCAGCATTAAAAATCTGGTTACAACAGGAAAGTGTACCAGTAGATGTGATGCGTCAAGCTTTGCAAAAGCATTTGGGTTTGTGAAGGGATTGGGGACAAAATAATTCAAAATACCCTTCAGGAACGCCAAGGGCGTACAAAATTCAAAATTATAACTATTGTAGAGACGCGATTAATCGCGTCTCTACTAATGTCCAATGACCAATTACCAAAGATTCAGTTGATTAGGTGGAGAATCTAAGTTATCCCAGGGTAGGGGTGGGACTTTGACACCGCTTTGTGCGAGTAATTTTTGGAAGTAACGGGCTGTGCTTGGCGATCGCTCTTCAATGGGACAATGGACAAAGAAATATATTTGCTTTCCCTGCTGCAACCATTGCTGAATTTGTGTAACCCACTCTGTCATAAAAGGCTGATTAATTTCTAAATTGGGATGGGAAATAAATCGAATCAAGCTAAAAGGTGCTGTGATGCTAAATTGTACTGGTAGTTTGGGTTTGCGTCGTTCTGATTGTAGCTGAGGATCGTCTTCGCCAGTGTAGATCGGGCGAGAGTCTAGCAATACTCTTCCCACGCCCAATTTTTCTAAGAGTGCAGTTAAATTACTCGCATGGGGTTCTTTGAACCAGTCGCGGTGTCGCACTTCTAAGGCTAGTGGTATTTCTGTATGAGGCCAAGCTGACAAAAAAGCGGTGAGATCGTCAATTAATGTCGGTGCATAACTAGGGGGTAGTTGGGCAAAAATCGGGCCAAGACGCTTACCTAATGGACGCATCCTCTCGATAAATTTCCCAGCATCAGAAATATAAGGTTGCAGTTGTTGGTTGTGAGTAATATCTCGTGGTAGTTTTAAGCAAAATTCAAAACCTGGTGGTGTATCAGTTGCCCATCGAGCTACAGTTTCTTGATTTGGTGTAGCGTAGAATGTAGTATTACCTTCCACTGTTGTGAAACGACGGCTGTAGAGATGGAGAAAATCAGCTGGTCGAGTACCTGGAGGAAAAAGTTCGCCTACCCAACCTTTATACGCCCAAACAGCACAACCGATAAAAAAACTCACGATTATATTCCTTTAATAATATCTGTAAAATAAGGTTAGACATTTGTAAAGCGAGATCAACTCTTGTTGATATCTTTATTTAAGATCACAATGATGACTATTTTTTTGGCATTGCTGATTTAATGTATGAAAATGATTTTGCGTAATGCCAAAATCTTTGTAGAGACACGATATATCGTGTCTCTACATTCGGATTCATACCTAAATTTTAATTATTTACGTCTGTAGGATTCCCATTTGATTTTTGAATAGAACTTAGTACACTTTCTGTTAAGCGTTCCCCGGCTCAACTAATAAGTTCATAAACCAAACCAGATTCCTATGTAAGTTTTGGCTCTGATTAATATAATTTAACTCTTTAAAATGAAAATATTAATCGTCGAGGATGATGAGCTGGTTGCCCATGTGCTTGCTGCTGTCCTTACTAGTTACAATTATGCTGTGGAAGCAGCCTCGAATGGTCAGACAGCTTGGGATTTAATCCAAACTTATGATTACGATTTAATTCTTTTAGATGTTATCCTGCCAGAGATAGATGGTATCACTCTGTGTCGGCAAATCAGAGCGCGTGGTTTGCAAATGCCAATTTTATTATTGACTGGTTGTGATAGTAGCCATGAAAAGGCGATTGGTTTGGATGCTGGTGCAGATGACTACCTTGTCAAACCCTTTGATGAAGAAGAATTAGTTGCTCGGATCAGGGCGCTGTTACGTCGTGGTAGTGTAGTATCCCCACCAGTTTTGGAATGGGATAATTTGCGGCTTGATCCCACAAGTTGTGAGGTTATGTATGCTGAAGAGCTATTATCATTAACTCCCAAGGAATATGCTTTGCTGGAGCTGTTTTTGCGAAATAGTCGCCGAGTTTTTAGCTGCGGGATGATTTTGGAGCATCTCTGGTCGTATGAGGACATACCAGGAGAAGAGGCTGTTCGTACCCATATTAAAGGATTACGGCAAAAATTAAAAGCTGTGGGTGCGCCAGGGGATTTAATTGAAACAGTCTATGGTATTGGTTATCGGTTAAAACCAGGTAGAGAAGAGAAGAGTAGATGGGGACAAGGCGGACAAGGGAACACGGGGAATACAGATGAAATATTCTCTGCGTCACCACGTCACCCTTCGGGTAGTTCCCTCCGGGACGCTGCGCGAACGCAGTCGCTACAACGGAGGGTAGACGCGAAGCGACCTCCGCAACGCGCTGCTCACCACGTCACTGCGTTTTCAGCATCTAGCTTCCATTCTGAAGATGAGCATCCTTTGTTGTTGGTGGTAGATTGCGATCGCACTTTCACCGCACAAATTCAACAAGCAGCTACTCACAAAAATTTACAGGTGGCGATCGCGACAGACACTACAATTGCCAGAAATATTCTGTATCAAAATCATCCTAGTATCGTATTGCTAGACCCGGATATTTCTTCAAATCACCAAGACAGTTTCAACCTGTTAGCAGAGTTGCATGAGCGTAAACCTCCTGTACCAGTAATAATTTTGACCAAAAACAGTGATTTTAGTAACCGTTTACAAGCTGCTCGCAATGGTGGACACACCTTTTTACCCAAGCCGATGTCTGCTAACCAAGTGCTAGAAGCAGTCAATCAAGTGTTGCAAGAATCTCCCCATGCAGAAGCACACATACTAGCTGTAGACAATGATCCAAAAATAGGTACTTTGTTACAAAAGTTACTTATACCTTGGGGAATCAAAGTTACATTCTTGGAAAATCCCCTTCAATTTTGGGAAACTCTGGAAGCAGTCACGCCAGATTTACTCATTCTTGATGTAGAAATACTAGGGATAAATGGTATAGAAATTTGTCAAGTCGTACGCAATGATCCCCAATGGAGTGAACTACCAATCCTATTTCTCACAGTTCATAACGATGCTGATATTGTTAATCAGGTTTTTGCGGTTGGTGCAGATGATTTTGTGAGCAAACCCATCGTTGGGCCAGAACTTATTACTAGGATTGTCAATCGCTTAGAACGAGTTAGCTTGCGACGGATGCGAGAAATTTATCAAACAGGAAACACGCAAGCACAGATGAAACGTGGAACAAATAACTATTACTTTTGCTGATACAATTTTGGTTTAAATTTTAATTAGTGTTGAAGCTAGAGTCAGGAGCATGGAACAAAGAAGGTTATTAGATCAACTCAATACAAACTTGGAAAGTCCACTCCCAGAAAATAATAATTTTCTGCAATACGTCAAGGTGTTTTCTGAAGTTACTGCCAATATTCGGGCTTCTGTTGACCTGGAAACAATTTTTCAAACAACAAATAAAAAGGTTTGTGAACTATTACAAATAGACAGAGTTGCAGTTTATCGTTTTAATTCCGATTGGGGCGGTGAATTTGTTCAAAATTACGAATTTATTAGCCAAAATTGGAAAACTTTGCTCACGCACAATAGTACAACTATTTGGGATGACACCTACTTACAAGAAACGCAAGGGGGACGCTACCGTAATAATGATACATTTGCAGTTGATGACATTTATCAGATCAACCACTCTCCTTGTCACATTCAACTTTTAGAGCAATTGTACATCAAAGCCTATGCGATCGCTCCGATTTTTGTTGATAAAAAACTCTGGGGTTTATTAGCTGCTTATCAACTTTCCGAATCTCGCCAATGGCAAAAATTTGAAGTTCAATTCCTCCATCAGATTGCAGACCAACTTGGTTTAGCACTCCAACAGGCTAAATTATTGGCTCAAGTTAGCCAACAGAACTTTGATTTACAAAAAGTAATAGATCAAAGGCAAATTTTGAGTGAGATTACTGCCAAAATGAGAGCATTGGTTGACCTGGAAACAATTTTTCAGACAACAAATAAAAAGGTTTGTGAATTATTGCAAATAGACAGAGTTGCTGTTTATTGTTTTAATTCTGATTGGGGCGGTGAATTTGTCCAAAATTACGAATTTATTAGCCAAAATTGGAAAACTTTGCTCACGCACAATAGTACAACTATTTGGGATGACACCTACTTACAAGAAACGCGGGGAGGACGCTACCGCAATAATGAGACATTTGCAGTTGATGACATTTATCAGACCAACCACTCTCCTTGTCACATTCAACTTTTAGAGCAATTTTACATCAAAGCTTATGCGATCGCTCCGATTTTTGTTGGTAAAAAACTTTGGGGTTTATTAGCTGCTTATCAACTTTCGGAGTCTCGACAATGGCAAAAATCTGAAGTTCAATTTCTCCATCAGATAGCTGATCAATTTGGTTTAGCACTCCAACAGGCTGATTTGCAAAAGTTAGCAGAACGATATAACTCATTATCAAATTTTCTTCTCAAGAAAGGACAATTCCTTGAAATTGCTCGAGAAGATATTCAAAGATATGTTGAGAAAAATCAGCCACTTATTAAATAAGTACTACTAGCAACTTTGGATGCGACATACAGGGAGCGCTACCATCATATAAATTTAGTGATTTGCTCAGTTGGGTATCAAAGCTGCGATCGCTAAAGCATTCAATCCTTTAAAATTAGCTCCTCAAGTAGCATCAGCTTGGGGTTGGAGTGTATCGTATCTAAGATTACATTATTAAACTCTTTGCTGCCCTCACAACTTCCTCATATTCTTTTCCTAATCTGAAAGTAGAGCCAACTATCACAAAATTGTGGATCTCACCCTGCAAGAAGCGGCGCGAGAAGCAATGACAAAAGAACGTCAGCATCAAGAACATTTACAAGATACTATGCATACTCGTGCTGCTGCTGAAGTTGGCACTAATTAAGCACTAATCAAAAAGATACTAGGATACTTGTTGAAACTTTTTTTAAAATTTTTCAATAATTTAGGAGAATATTTTATGACTAATACAACAAACAAAAGCAGTATTTGGCAGAAAACTATAGAAGTTCCTCAACAAGTTTTTCGTTACATTTACGGTGGATTTGTGAGAATTTTTACTCCTAGAGATGACAATTATCCAGAAACAGGTGTACAACCATTTGAGGGAGAAATAGATAAGGAAAGACATTAAAATTAACCAATGACAAATAATTCGGTATTGCTGATTTCATGTATGAAAATGATTTTGCGTAATCCCAAAATCTTTATAGAGACACGATACGATATATCGTGTCTCTACATTCGGATTCATACCGCATTCAGCAACGCCAATAATTCATTTTGGGGCGTGAGACTTTGCGCCCCTAATAACTATTAAAATTTACCTACATAAATATTTAAGCTGTGGGCCGTTTCTACCAAAAGCTCAAACATTTCCCTGCAACCAGTCAAAAATACGATCCAGCTGGTTCAATGTTACCAGTCCGTATTGCCACAAAATTATTGGTAACAAATTTGGAGTCTGTTCAGGATGTCGTAATGCTAACTGTAGGTCAGCGGCAGGAATTGCTAAATCTTCTTGCAAAAAGTTAAGAAATTGTGCAAGTCTTCTCGGTTCCATATTCGCCACCTATCCTTACGGCAATATGTTGAGGTTGTGTTTATAAAATCGGTATCTGTGCTCTAACATCCTTTAAGTTTGCAAGAGCTGCTGTCTATGTTCTTTACTTAACTTTATAGATTTCTCAGTTTGAGTGATTTTTACTTTGAGAAAATAATATCAGTAACAGCGGTGCGTGTAAACTATGTTGTTATTAACAGGAACAAAATGTATTAAGTACACACAAGTCAAAATTTTTCATGTTGAAACTGTATCCCGCCTAGAACTAAAGTTCCAGGCTCATAGCGAAAGTCCACTCAAGTGGACTGGAACAAACTTTTTTTTGAGTCCTCTTCAGAGGACTTGCGCATCTGTACTCGGAATTTATTCCGAGGCGGTACAGATGCGCTCAACCTAGATTTGTGTGTACACCGTAGCCTTGCTAAGGAGAAGGGTTGGGGGTGAGGTTGTGTATTTTATTTCTTACCTGATTTTCGAGGTTTGTTAATCGGACGCATTGCCTCTCGACCTAGAATAAACATGCCCGTTACACCTAAGCAAACAAACCAAACATATTGATGCCAATATTTTCCGATCTGCTCAATGGGACTTAATTGTGAGTACAGAGTATTGAGGTAAAGTAGCAGCAAAACGGTCATCAGCGCTCCAAATCCAACAAAACTTAACCCAATCCGAATCCGTAGAGGTCGTAGTTCCCAATCGCTGATCGTCTCTAAGTCGATTTCTGCTAATTCATGTAATGATTCTTCTGCTACCGAAGAGGCGATTTGTAAGTTATCTCCTAACTTTGGTGGCAGTATTGGTACTAATGTTGCCACAGTTGGACGCCGTAGCAAAGCCTCAGTATCTCTGAGTAATTCCAATGGTTTACGGGTAACAGCAGGCTGAGAAAATTTTAAGTTTTGTGTATTATCTTTAAAGTTTACTTCGCTTTTAAAATTCATAGTTATTAGCCCAGAAGTAAAAGTTTAAATTAACAGGGAACTCTTAACAAAGAACACTTAACGCAGAACAGGGGAATCCCCATAAATAAATTAAGGAGATTTGACAAGGACGGCTTGTTGAATCGCGCTCATCAATAACTAATGATCAATTACTCTTATTAATAAGTCTAAAGCTAATTATCAATAACTATTTATTGCTGTGTAGAGACGCGAAATTAGCCTGCGGGATCTTGCTACGCGTCTGCTACAAACCTGATCGCATCAGGTTAGGTTAAACTTCGTGTCACTTGCTAAAAGCTAACTTTAGCTATTAGCCCCGACTTTAGTTGAGAGCTACGAGGTGGCTTTCTCCAATTCCTCTAGTCGGGCTAGCACTTCTTGGCTATGAATGGCTGGATTAACTTTGACAAAAGTCTCTCGCACCATACCCTGGGGATCGATGATAAATGTATGACGTACAGAAATAAAGCTCATCCAAGAACCGTAAGCTTTGCTGACTGCGCCTGTTGTATCTGCCAACAGAGGAAATTTTAGTCCTTCGGAATCACAAAATTCGGCATGGGAATTAATATCGTCTGCACTTATACCAATTACTTGTGCATTTTTTTCAAGATATTTGGGTAAATCTTGTTGAAACCGACGGGCCTCTATGGTACAACCTGGGGTGAAGTCTTTGGGATAAAAGTAAAGAACTACCCACTGACCACGATAATCAGAAAGAGAAATTTTACCTTCACCAGAGTTGGTTGGTAAAGAAAACTCTGGTGCAGGTTGGTTAATAGCAGGAAGTTTGCCACCCAAGGCGTTAGCTACTGGGGGAAAATTTAACCAACTGATGAGTGCAAAACAACTAGCAAATAATATGGTTAAAAAATGGCGGCGAGAAGTCATTGTGTTGACCAGAATTACAACTTAACACAAGTTTACAATTACTCGTCGCTATTCTCAGTTTGGGTAGTTTTTACACTTTCAATATATTGGCTTTCCATCAGAAAAGCCCCATTAGTAAAACGGACACCCCAGTATCCAGCAGGACGACGATCTAGTACCACACCTTCTTCGCCAATACGAATCACATCAGGTGGACGTAACATGGGCATGGGATCGGCTGTTTTGACGTAGGGGGGTAAGGCAATTACGCGGACTTTGCTACCAATAGTAAATTCTTCAGACATGATCAAAACGATGAATTATGAATGGTTAATTATGAAAAAGCATAGTTCATCATTGATCATTGTTGGAGCGATCGCATAATTTTACAATTAATAATAATTCTTTATATATATTTTTTTAAGCAGTAATTTTATTTAAGGAACTCTAAAAAATAAATAATCTAATCCTGCACTCAATAAAATCTCTTCCCCCTTGTCCCCCTTCCTCTTCTTCACAATTTTTAATTTTTAATTTTTAATTGTTTCGTCCCCTCCCCTTTGTGAGGAGGGCTTGAAACTGTAAGTTAATCTCTGGACAAAGCTCCCCAAAAATATTAACAATGGGTAGCTTTGGGTAGGTGTTATGTAACGGTTAGAGGTATTCTCAGCGATAAGCTACCTGTGGACCAGGCCAGACTTCTTTGACCTTTTCACCAAAAGTCACTGCTTTATCTGTGTCTGTGGCCATAGCTGTACTACCATCATGAGAAACTGCCAATACAGGCCATTCTTCTTCGCCCATTTCACCAGTACGGAATAGAATCTTATTAGGTTGGGTTTTACTCCAGCCTAAGAGTACGGCAATTTTTTCATGTTCTTGCTCATCATAAGCAGGAGAGATGGTGTTAGTGCGATCGCTTTGTCGATCCCAAATTACCGCCCTGTCGGTAGCGTCAGATGTATTAAACACAGCTTCAAATTTGCGTGCTAAGAAGCGATCGCCTTTTTCTGACCAACTAACGGGAACTAATACCCCAATAGTCCCTTCACCATTTGCATCTTGGGAAAATTTGGCATTGATTAAAGTATCCATGTTGCGAGAGGTAGAAGATACTACCCGCAATTGCCCAGTTTGTCTGTCTTCTAAGAACAAAACACTGCTGACACGGCTGTTATACAGTTCTGATTTGACTTCTAATTGTACACGGCTGTAAGCAGCATACCTACCATCTGGGGAAACAACAGGTAAACTGCGGTAATAGCGTACTCCAGAACCTTTTTTAGAACTCACCGTTTGATGTGTAGTCATGATCCAATTCCAAGGAATTGGATGTGGACTGGCGATCGGATCTTGCTGTTCTTGTTGTGCTTGTTGTGCTTGTTCAACTACAGGTAATTCTTTGTACTGTGGAGTTACTATCGTAGCTGCTTGAGGTGATGGACTATCAGACTTATCCATCGATAGATAAATCTTCTCACTATCTAAAGACTGTAGTTTTGCAGCCTTTAACTTTTCCACTAAACTGATTTGACTAGTAGACAATCCTCCAGATACAGAATCCGGTTGCACTTTTGCTGGTGCGAGTTCCACGGCCGCCAATGAGTTGTTATCTGGTATTTCGATCACCGATATAGAATCACCTTCTACTGCCCAAGACTCTACTTTATCTACTATTAATATTTGCGGTTCAGCAGCAGCTATAGACACTTGTAAGGAGTGGTGTTTGTCTGCCAAAGAGTCAATTTTAGCTAGTTTTGATACTTGATTCTGACTAGATATATTTCTATCATCTGCTTCGGTTGAAGCAGATGCTAACTCCGTCATCATCGAAGTACTTTTAGCTGTTTGTGATTGCGCTGAGGAAGAGTGACTAGATGCATCCACTAAGGGCGCGATCAGCATCAAGACGACAACATACTTGAAGAATGGTTGTACGCGAAACCATCCTGACAGCAAAAGATGTTTAAGCATTGGTTGACTCTAGTAGAGGGCGGTTGCTGTGTGAGAAGTGACGCCAGTATAGTTATGGAGCAGACTTTCGATTATATGTATAACAGGAAACTAACTGTATTCACTAGATAAATCACTAAAATTTGCCATAATTTTACAAAATCTTGTGTAAGAATTCTTACAAAATACTACCAAGCAATACAAGCTAGCAAAATATACTAGCATAACACTGACCGATTCTAAGCTGATGTTTGTCACTACCGGACAAAATTCTTGCTGATGCTAAAACCCAGCTTAACCAACATCTAAGCATTACTCTATAGTCATTAGTTAATCTTTCATTACTTTGTGACATTTATTACTAGAGATAGCAAAGATAAGTAGGTTGAAATTGGCAGACTAAGCCTGTCTCTTTTGTTCCTACCAGATTAAAATTTACTGATAACGGTCATGCGAACTCTGACTGAGAAATTTAGCAAAAGTATTGTTCTAACTAAACAAATCCAAGCCATAACTAATTAAAGTCTAGCTAAAATAAATTTATATTGAGAACAACTGCAACAAGAGAATCTTTTGCTGACAAAGTTTTTGGTAACACACCCTAGCCTAGAAGCTTGGCAAAAGCTGCTGGCTTCTTGGAAACATTTATAAAAATTTATGTTGATTATAGTAGACGCTGGTTGGCTTGTTGCTAGACAAAGCCGAAGGAGTAGAACTTGATTGTAACAGATACAGTTTATACTGACTGAGTACTCAATTTATTTATTATAACTCTACTAACCTAGATCGGCACAAATTAAAGCTAACTGCTGAAAATCGTCATTTGTCATTGGTGAGGGGCGTGATGAGGATAAATATATAATCAGACAAAACAATCGACTCGCCAACAAGCAAGCCCGCAAGTAACCCTTGATTATTGATAAACCATGAAAGTTGTATTCTTTGGTACTCCCCAATTTGCGGTTCCGACTCTGGAAAATTTGCTGAATCATCCAGATTTTGAAGTATTGGCAGTTGTTACGCAGCCTGACAAGCGCCGAGGTAGAGGAAATCAGCTAATACCTTCGCCTGTAAAAACTGTTGCGACTACTCACAGTTTACCAGTATGGCAACCCCAGCGAGTCAAGAAAGATGCTGAAACTCTCACTCAACTTAGAGAAATAGGCGCAGATGTATTTGTAGTAATCGCCTATGGACAAATTCTCTCTCAAGAAATTTTAGATATGCCTAAATTAGGTTGTGTGAATGTACATGGCTCGATTTTACCCAATTATCGAGGTGCAGCTCCAATTCAATGGTGTTTGTATCACGGAGAAAAAGAAACGGGGATCACGACTATGTTGATGGATGCGGGTATGGACACTGGCGCCATGTTATTAAAAGCTACTACACCAATAAACTTATTAGATAATGCCCAAGATTTAGCAGAAAAATTAGCCACAATCGGTGCAGATTTACTAGTAGAAACTTTGCTCGGTTTAAAACATGGAGAAATTGAGCCAATTCTTCAAAATAATTCTGAGGCTACCTATGCCCCTTTAATTAAAAAGGAAGATTACCAACTAGATTGGTCAAAGAGCGCGATCCAATTACACAATCAAATCAGAGGCTTTTACCCCAACTGTATCACTAGCTTCCGCAACCAACCAATAAAAATTACTGCAACCGCTCCCCTTGACTCTACTTACTGGCAGGAACTACCATTGGAGCTTCAGGAATATCTCCAAAAAGAATCTAATTCGTCAAAAGTATCAGGTAATCCAGGGGAAATAGTAAGCATTGTCAAAGGGATAGGGGCGATCGCGCGAACAGGAGATGGTTTGTTAGTTTTACAAGAAGTTCAATTAGCTGGGAAACGTCCCCAGTCAGGATGGGATTTTGTGAATGGTATGCGTTTAACAGTAGGAGAAGTCTTTGAAAATATTCAAGAATAAAGCCAGAAGGCTCATTCAGTTACTAGTTACTATTTATCACTAAACAGCTACCAAATTATACTTGATAACTGATAAGTCATAAATGTTCACTGAATTTCATAGTAGCGGCAAGATTCGCATGGTCCTTCTGGATTAACCGCACAGCGAATAATTTCTGAATGAGCATTGTAGCGGCAATTGGCATTGCCAACAATCCAACGTCCATCCAACCAGCTTTTTTCTTCTGGTCGTTTAGCAGATTGTACATATAAAGCTATTTTATACAAATGATAACGCCCCGACTTGAGTTGATAACGGTGACGACGTTCTAAAACAGCATAGGTTTTTCCTTCTAGATCAAGATAATTTCCCGGTTGTGGTACCCAATCAAGTTTCACACTACCGAGGGACTGACGCGGATGTGTCAGAATTACCTCGGTTGGTAAAGTTTCTGGCTCCATAAGTTCTGGTAATGTGATTTACATTATTTAGGATGGTAACGCACTCAATGGCGCGAACATATGGAGTTTATGTTATAGTTAACGATTCTCTAAAAAAATGTAAAAAAGAATATAGTTTTAATTTGCATAGATGAGTCGGGATGTTGCGTGTCTTGGAAGTGGGGGGTTGGGGATCAGGGATCGAGAATTAACTTATACCAATTTCGATAAATGATAAAATCAAATATTAAAATCTCAACAATCTAGTATTTCTAAATACTAAATCATTTGTTAGAGACGAGATCCCCGGCTTTTAAGAGAAGTCGGGGATCTCGGCTTTGCAATTCCCACAAATCATATAGGATTCCTATATATCCGAAATCAGGAATCAAAGATTTGTATTTAAATTATGTCAATTTAAATCAATATAGGTTTCTAAAATATTTTGGAATTTAAATCAAATCTCATCCAATCCGGTTCGGATAAGACAAATTGATTAACATTTAAACCCACCAGAGACGCGATATATCGCGTCTGGTACAACCCCAAAATTCTGACGAAAAATCCTGAACCAAACTGTATTGAAATCTCATCTG
Organism: Pelatocladus maniniholoensis HA4357-MV3; assembly: GCA_019359115.1. Lineage (GTDB taxonomy): Bacteria > Cyanobacteriota > Cyanobacteriia > Cyanobacteriales > Nostocaceae > Pelatocladus > Pelatocladus maniniholoensis. Next base: position 12,563 of record JAHHHW010000140.1, on the reverse strand, counting down.
TGCCACATCTTTCTCATTTGTGGTTGTGCTTCAGCACGACTATGAGCTAGTTTTGAGTTTTTATTCAAATTAATTCAATATAATTTTTATCAAATAAATAATCAAGTTATTATGACCGCTTTCACAGATTTATTACTAGATTCAAAAGATAATCTTAAATATCATTATTGTCAGCAAGCAGATTTCTTGCAAGAAGTTATGGAAAACTTGCAAGATGGATTACTAATTATTAATGAAGCGGGTGAACTTATTTATGCTAATGCATCGGCACATCATATTTTTCATCAACTGAAACAAGATAGCTATGAACATCACAAATTACCACAAGCTATTTGGCATATTTGTGAATTGTTACTTGTTAGACGTAACCATTCGCTTAATAAAGTATTTTTTTTATCTGATGAAATTTCACTTAATAAGACAAAAATATTTCGAGTCCGTGTGAGATGGCTTGATTTAACTAAATGCAAACGTTCTGGTTTTTTAATCATAATTGAAAATCGTTATGAGTCAATGAGAAACTTAGCGATCGCAGAAGTTGCACAATATCATCTCACACAGCGAGAAACTGATATTTGGTGTCTATATAGAGCTAATTATAGTTATAAAGAAATTGCAGCTTATCTTTACATAAGTATTAACACTGTTAAAAAACATATGAAAAATATTCATGCCAAACGGCGGCAAAATTTCTTAGATAGTCAATTTTCTACAGGCACTCTATATGGTATGTAAATATAACAACAGTAACTTTTTTCTATTGGTCATTAGGTCTTTTTTGTAAACGAATTAAATTATTGTAAATCTGTCGTTTTAAGTCATCATTATTTTGTAGCTGGAGAGTAATTTTGTTGAATTCATCAATGCTAAGACCATTAGATTCGACAATTTGCTGAGAACGATTGCAGTAATTGACAGCTATATCTCTAGCCTGGGATGGTAGAGAGTTAAAGCTACTGGGTTCGCTACAAACAATCTTAGGAATTTCTTGATCGCCAATAATTTTCTTAATTTGATCAAAAGCTTGCTGTCGTTCTGGTTCGATGCGTAATAAAGATCTAGAGTAGTTGAGTATATCTTTATTGTTGGGTGGAGGATTTTGAGCATTAACTGTTGAGCTAAATATCAAAACCGTAGAGAAAAAACTCGCTATAGTCAAAGAGCGAAAAAACACACTTTGAGAAAGCATTTGAGTTAGCTTAGGTCGGCACAATAGTTGATATAATCTGTTCATTTGCTGTGTTCAAAACAACTACAAATATCATTGATATTAATTAGAATGAATAATTTTAGGAGAGAGAAGTTCCAAGAAAAAACTAAATTTCGGCTACATTCAGATTTTTTCTCATTTTCTTTGACATACCTGACAAATTTCGATAATTTTTGTCTGGAGTACTAACATTTCTACTGCTCCTTGTTTGAGACTTACTTCTAATTCTAGTAATAGGGGTAAACAGTCAATTAGTTGTTGCACAGAAAGTGATTTAACTTCTTGCTGTAAAAAGTAGATACGCTTAGGATTGCTGACATCAGCAGCTTTGGCGATCGCTTGTGGATCGCGTTCACCACTTTCCACCATGATTCTTACCCATAACCAGGTACGAAATTGACCAATCAGTGTCGCAATGATCCGTAAAGAGGGTTCACAAGCATTAATGAGATTAGCCAATATAGCTAAAGCTTTGGCTGTATCTCCTGCCTTCATTGCTGCTGCTAGTTGTAAGCTATTGTGATTAGTATTTCTAACTAGCTGAGTAACAACATCTATATCTTGTGGTTTGTTACTACCACCAGCATAAAGCTGTATTTTCTCTAACTCATTGTACAGTAGTCGTGTATCGTTGCCTACAGCTTCTGCCAAAATTTCTACTGCTTGAGAAGTCAATTTTACACCTACAGCTTGAGCAGCAGTCTGGACAGATTGCATCAATAGTTCTGTCTTCCAAGGCGGAATTAACGAGAATTCACGATATTCAGCCGCAAATTGTTTTAAAAGTTTAGTAGACTTGAGCCGTTCATCAGGTTTATTACGGCTAGTCAGTAATAAAAATGAATCTTCGGGAATTACTGGTAAAGTGCGTCCTAATTCTGATAACACATTATCTGGACAGTGTTGGCAAATAGTTGTATTGACAAGCCATACCAAACGCCCACCAGCACCAAAAGGTGGTGTCATCACTTGATTTAACCCAGCGATCGCACAATCAGCTTGATCTGGCGAAAGGGTAGTGTAGTTAAAACTCGTCCATGAAGCGTCAAGGATGCGATCGCGTAAGAGTGCAATTGCTTTTTCCATAGCAAAATCGTCCTCACCCCAGTAAACATAAATTGGCATGAGAAACCTCCTGTTGTTAAAAATTAAATATTAAATATTTTAGGAAGAGGGTTTGAGGGGTGGACATTCGGCATTAATTAACCACCAACAATCAACAAGCAACCACTAACAAATTAAAATCAAGGACAGAGTGCGAGGATATGAAACGTGGACGACAATTATCAAACCTACCTCAATCGGGTAGCACGGATGACACTACCAGAAGCCTATGGAACTCAAGTCCAGCATATCCTGGAATCTTCCAAATTTCAGCTGACACAAAATGGCAACAGACAAGCTGTGGGTTTTCCAGGTTATACGGTTATTACCCCGCCCTACCAAGAAGAGACACAAAACTCTAATTTCTACACTCAATTGCAGAGTTATCAACAGGAACTCTTGCAGTTACCGATTGGTAATAATTTGATTGTACCCGTACCACCTGCTAGCTTCCATTTAACTTTGGCAGATGTAATTTGGGATAGTACTTTTCGTGATGCTTGTGAAAAAAATCCTGACTACGAACAACAATTGCGTTCTTGTTTTGCTGAGATTTTTCAGCAATATCAAAGATCTTTGACAAAACGTGTTGTTCATCCTATTCGTTGGCAAATGCTAGGACTGATGGTGATGACAAGAGCTGTAGCTGTTTGTCTAGTACCCCAAGATCAAAATTCTTACGAAGAGATAATTAACTTTCGTCGGGCAATTTATCAAAATCCTAACATCATGACTTTAGGCATTGAACAACAGTATCACTTTACTGCCCACGTAACTTTAGGCTATTTTGGGGAAGTTTCACCAAATTTAGATCGCGATCGCCTTGCGACTCTATTTTCACAGTTGAATCAACAATGGTTATTAAATACACCAGAATTTCTGATCAATCGTGCGGAATTGCGAAAATTTGACGATATGACCCGTTATTACCACCAAGAAGATTGGCCTGTTTTAGATTTTAGTTAGTCATTGGGGATTGGGGATTGGGGATTTGGAAGAGACGCGGTGACAAGGGAGAGTAGGAGACGCGGAGAATCTATCAAAAATATTCCCCGTGTCCCCGTGTCCCCGTGTCCCCGTGTCCCCGTGTCCTCCTTGTCCTCCTTGTCTCTCTTCCCTTTCTTCTAACTCTGCCATACGTTAAGGAATTTATTGACAGCTCTATTAATAGTTTGTTTGAGCTGATTCTGGCGATACCATTTTTGGAAAGCCATTTCGTAATCTTCGCCTTTAGTTTGGAAGGTGTTCCAAGCATCAAGGGCTACACCCAGTCCCCAAAATAGGAAAATATACAGTGACCAAGATAAACCAGCGCCACCTACAAGATCAACTAAAAGCAACACACCATTGACAATGGTAAACTTGCCAAAGCGCTTTTTAAATCTTCCAATACGGTAATTGTTAAAAGCTTGTCTTTGCTGTATTTCTCCTTGGGTAATTTGCCAATCACGTTCGGCTAATTGGAGGGTTTCTGAGGGAATTTCTAATTCTCCAGCAATTTCTAAGAGTTGTTCATAGGAGAATTCTTTTTCTTGATCTTTAGCTTGGCGGGCGATCGCCAAATGTAGAATTTTCTGTATATCTTCTTGAGTGTAGAAACGAGAGGGTTGGTCTTCTGGTGCTGTCATAATAATGTCTCTGTTATTACTTTGTCTATCAGTTTCTCTACTTAGTAAAGGTTACGCATTTGTGCGATCGCCAGCAATGCACTTGCCAATATCCCTAGACTAGCAAATCTACGGTTGATTGTTGGTGGTTGGTGGTGAGTGGGTAGTTTACTAAAATATAAGATTATCCTGTTGGTCTCAATCTAACAGCCAACCAAATAACTCTTTTACTGTCAGCTTGAATTCACTGGCGAATGCTGGCGTAGGTAACAAAGTCTCTGATTCTTCTAACACTACTGGCTGTTGATTGCGTATATATACCAAAACTATTTGCTCCTCTGGATCAATCAGCCAGCCCATCTGCGTTTCATAACTCAAACAATGCAGAATATTTTTGGTTACTTTTGTGACGCTTTGGTCGGGTGATAAGATTTCAATCGTCCAATCTGGAGCTGCTGAGAAAATATTAGCAATTTCGCCCTTCTCATCACGGGGAATTCTGTCCCAAGTAAAAACAGATACATCTGGTACTATGGATCTGCCACCAAATGTACAGCGCAATTCTGGAAAAGCACGAGCAATTCGCTTAGACTTGACAACTGCGTTGATAGCAATGATGGATTCACCTTGAATTGTACTATGTTTTCCCTGTGGCATTGGTTTGTGAATAACTTTACCGTCAATATACTCACTTGCAGGTTTCGTTTCTGGTAGCTTTAGAAACTCTTCCAAAGTGATTCTTTTTGCAGATGTCTGTACCATATGCGATCGCTTCAACTAACTTTAGTTCCACCAAATATCCTACATCCGCTCTAACACTTGAATACCTAACAAAGACAATCCCAATTTCAAAGTTCTAGCTGTTAAATAACACAGTGCTAAACGTGATGTTCTGATTGGTTCATCAGATTTGAGAACAGGACAATTTTCGTAGAACTTGTTAAACTTATCGCTGAGTTGATACAAGTATTCACATAACCTATTCGGCAATAAATCTTGCTCAACTTCACTAATAATTTCGTCGAGTTGTAACAAATGCTTTGCTAAAGTTAATTCTGTGTTTTCTTGTAGCATAATCTTGACATCTGTACCCAACTTTTCAAAATCAACATTACCTTCGCGGCTAATTCCTTGGGTACGGACGTAAGCATAAAGCATGTAAGGTGCAGTGTTACCTTTGAGAGACAGCATTTTGTCATAGCTGAAGACATAGTTGCTGGTACGGTTTTGACTCAAATCTGCATACTTCACCGCACTAATACCAACTACTTTAGCAACGTTGGCTTTAAACTCCTCGGTTTCTTGGCGTCCCTCTTGTATTAATCTATTTTCTAAATCTTTACGAGAGCGAGCGATCGCTTCATCCAATAAATCCCGTAACCGTACTGTATCACCAGAACGAGTTTTGAATTTCTTACCATCTTCACCCAAAACCAAACCGAAGGGAACGTGAACGAGTTCCACATCATCGGGAATCCACCCAGCTTTACCGACTACCTGAAACACCTGGGCAAAATGATTTGCTTGTCCAGCATCTGTAACATAAATTATGCGTTTGGCATGATCTTCTTGAATTCGGTAACGAATAGCGGCTAAGTCTGTGGTTGCGTAGTTGTAACCACCATCGGATTTTTGCACAATTAAGGGCAGTGGTTCACCTTCTTTGTTAGTGAATCCTTCCAAGAAAACACATTTTGCGCCTTGATCTTCTACTAGCAATCCAGTCTGTTCTAAAATTTCTACAACTTTTGGCAATAAGGGATTATAAAAAGATTCTCCCCGTTCTTGCACTTTAATATCTAGCAAGTCATAAATAACTTGAAACTCTTTCCTCGATTGTTCACACAATAATTTCCAAGCATGAATTGTATCTTCTGCGCCTGCTTGTAACCTCACAACTTCTTTGCGTGCTTGTTCTTGGAAAGCTTCATCTTCATCAAATCGCTTTTTAGCTTGTCGATAGAAAGTGACTAAATCACCAATTTCCAAAGCATTAGCAGTTGTCAAAGCTTCGGGGTAAACTTCCCGCAGATACGTAATTAACATCCCAAACTGCGTTCCCCAATCACCAACGTGATTCAAGCGCAGCACATCATGTCCTTGAAATTCTAAAATTCGAGCAATGCTATCGCCAATAATAGTGGAACGTAAGTGTCCGACGTGCATTTCTTTAGCGATGTTGGGACTAGAAAAATCCACAATTTCGCGCTTTGGGGTTTTCGCCTTCGCAACTCCTAATCTGGAATCTGCTTGCATTGTAGCTATTTGCGCTTCCAGATATTCGGTGGTGAGTTTGAGATTGATAAAGCCAGGGCCAGCCACTTCTGGTAATTTGCAGATATCTGCTACATCTAGTTTATCAACAATAGCTTGAGCGATCGCTCGTGGTTGTTGTCCTAAACGCTTTGCTAAAGATAAAGCCACATTCGCCTGATAATCACCAAATATCGGATTACTTGCAGGAACCAACACCGGATCTACTCCGGTTAACTCCGCGCCAAAAGCTGCAACTAAAGCTTGCTGTAATTTTTCTTTTAATAGTTCTTGTGTAGCGTTCATAAAACCTCACCGGATGTGGGAAACTCAGTCCCTTAAGGGCTGAGAGGGAAACGACACGTGCGGTTTTAACCGCCTTAAATCCATTACACGGGAGTTACTCAATCCCGTGTAGTATTGCAATCTACTCTTGTTCGGGCAATTACGAACTGAAATCTTTCACTCTGTACGCATAACGAGGCAAATCGAAGAAATAGAGCCGGGCTTAAAACCCCCTGATTTGGGCGCCCTCTCAAATTCGGGGTTTTCAGACCCCGAATTTGGAGGGAACCCATTAGTGGGCGGTTCGAGATATCCCGAACCAAGCCCGGCTCTATTACACACGCGCCAAATGCGATAACGGTTTTGCTCCAAGGAGCCTTCCCTTGCGGGAGTAAAGTTAGCCACCCTTCGGGAACGCCAAGGGCGAACGACGATGTTATTGGTCGGTACTATCCAAAGGACACTGACTTAACCCAATAAATCTGTTTAATCCTTCAGTTCTAGAGCAAGGAACTGGCTACGCATCCCTTGGTAGGTCTTTAACTCTTGCCAATAACGTAGTACTTCTTCGTACTTAGTCTGGTCAACTGTTGTCTAAGTCTTAGGCTAGAAACAAGCGTGTCTACCCTTCGGGAACGCCAAAGGCGAACAGACCTGGGTTGTTGACATATATTGTTGGGAAGCAGGCGGTAAGTGATGAGATATCTTTAACGACCTGATTATTCTAGCCTTAAAATGCGATCGCATAATCCAAGTCAGGGGACTATCATGCTCCCCTTAGTACTGTCTGGCATTTTTCACAGAATTTTCTTCTATGTAAACGTTCACGCAACGGTAATTTTATTTTCACTTAATAAATAACCTCGAACTAAATTAGTAAAAAATATACCTAGCAGTTTTTTTGTTAAACGAATTAGTGATATTTATCACAAAATTATTTAATTTAAATCATTAACTATGAACATTGTGATTAGTTTAGTTGAGAAAAAAATCTATCTTAGCTACAACTAAAAGTAGATTTTATTTTATTAATTTTGTGGCTGTGGGGAAGACTATGCTAGAAAGAATCTTACTGGCTATAGTAGTAACATTTACTTTAAGCCTTTTTACCGAACTGAAATCGCCTTCTTTCGCTCATAATCACAGGATCTTGAATAGCCAAAATAGGCTTGTTTTCAATTTCAAGCACAACAATTAAAAAATCTATCTAATGGTATACATGCTGATTTACAGCAGCAATAAAAGTCCCTGACAAGTATAGGTTTTTTTAACAACACTTGAAACTGAACGTGTGGAACAAAGAGAACAAGGAAGAGAGGGGGACAAGGAGGACAAGGGAGGACAAAGAGAAAAACCAATGACAAATGACAAATAACAAATGACTTAATTATTTTTGTTTCATTTGGCGTTGTAATTGTTTCAAACTTTGATACATATCAGGTAAACGATTTAAAATAGCAGACACTTTCACAAATTGTTTGTGAGGTACGGCGGGAAGACCAGAGACAATTTCTCCTGGTGCGACATTGCTGTGAATACCAGCTTTCGCAGAAGCGATCGCACCATCACCGATTTTCACCTGGTTAGCTATTCCTGATTGTCCTGCCAAAATGACGCGATTACCAAGAGTCACACCTCCTGCAATCCCGACTTGACCTGCTAATGCACAACCTGCACCAATTTGGCAACCGTGACCAATTTGTACTAAATTATCAATAATTGTATAGCGACCAACACGTGTTTCGCCGACTGCGGGGCGATCAATGGCACTGTTACAGCCAACGACAACACCATCTTCTAAAACTGTATGACCAGATTGTTCAACTTTCAGCCAACCAGTAGCAGTTGGTACAAAGCCAAAACCTTCTGCACCAATGACAGCACCACTGTGAATTTCACAATCTGCACCAATGACAGTACGTTCGTGGATTGTACAGTTAGCATGTAAACTTGTGCGATCGCCTATCTTCGCATCAGGATAAATCACAACATTGGCATGGATATATACACCGTTTCCAATTTCTGCTCCATCATGAACTACAACATGAGGGCCAATGTAAACATCATTGCCAATTTTCGCATTCTGACTAATTACAGCAGTGGGATGAATCTCTGGAGTCGGGCGCCAAGGTTGGTAGAAAAACTTGAGAGTTCTTGCAAATATTAGTTTTGGTTCTGGAGTCGCAATCCAAGCAATACTACGTTCTTGTGCTTGTGTCTGTAGTGCTTCATTTTGGGGCAAAATCAAAGCACTTGCACTAGTCTTACCTACCATTGGGGCAAATTTTGACCCTTCTATGTAGCTAAGAGTCCCGCTTGTTGCTTCATCAACTGCTGCTATTCCAGAAATTTCTGGATTATTGTCTTTGTCGAAATTAAGACTGTTAGACGCAGCAGCATCACCAAGTTTCGCCAGTATATCGCTAAATTTCATAGTAGTAAATAGTCCTCATATTAAAGGGATCGGGGAAAGGGGATTGGAGATCGGGGAAAGGAGACAACGGAGTGTGGGCAGACAACGGAGAATAATTTAATACCCTTTCCCCTTTCCCCGATCCCCAATCACTCCTTCAATAGCAAATAATATAGAGTACCATTACCACCCGTAATTCCGGCGCGATCGCCTGCTAATTTACCAGTTCCCATAAAATAATCTACCCGTCCTGGGCCTTTGATGGCGCTACCTGTATCTTGATCGAGAACGAAGCGACTGACTCGGCGTTTCACCAGTATTCCCTTACCCGCCGAATAAGGAAACGAGTTATTAATTATTGCTAGTGCGCCCGGTGGCATGAGAGATTTATCTGTGGCAATCGAACGTTCTGGTGTAACTGGTACACCAATACTGCCAGTTGCAGGTGTACCACCAGTTTCTTTAAAAAAGACGAAGCGTTCCCAGCGTGGTAGATAACTATTCATCTCTTTAGGATTTTGACGGAAGTATTTAATTAGAGTAGGCATTGTTAAACCTTGTAAAGGTAACTTGCCATCTTTAGCTAGTTCTTTGCCGATACTAGTCCAAGGATAATCAGTTCCTCCGGCATAGCCAACAGAGGTTCTTTTACCATTAGTTAATCTTAGCTGGGCAGAACCTTGGATATGTACTAGATATGCATCTAGGCGATCGCGAAACCAAAATAATTCCAAACCGTGTAATTCACTCTTATCACCCAATAAACCATCTTTTCCTTCTAGGTCTATACGTTTGGGATGTGGTTTTACCCATGTAACAATGTTGGGCGGTAGTCGATAAAGAGGGTATTTATATACTGAATTGCGAACTCTACTGGCTGTATAAACTGGCTCATAGTAGGCAGTGAACTTGACACTGCCGTTACCGTCATTGCCAACTGATTGATAAAAATTAAATTCTTGACGCACGGCAGCTTGCAGTTGTGCTGGTGATTTAGAACTAACCACCAACTCACGGAAACGCAGCAAGCTACGACGAACGCGAGCAAGAGTGATTTCAGAAATAGGATAATTTTGATACGCTGCTCGTGCCTTCTCTGTTGTTAGGTAACGTAAACTATTGTCAATAGATGCCAACATTGCTTTGCGATCGCCTCGTTTGCTTTTTCCACTCCAAAGTTGTTCATCCCATCCCAAGCATTGATGAATGGGTTTACAATCAGTGCCTAAAGTTACCAGTTTTAGTGGCGGTAATAACTCTGGTGGTGGTAATGGTTCGGTGGAGTTGGTTGGTGGTAATGGCAAAGGCGGTATATTAATCGGAATAGGCACCTGAGCCAACCCAGAGAAAACAGGATTTACAAAGCTAATTCCTAAACTCAAGGAAACTAAAGCAAGCGTTTTTCTCATGATTTATGTAAATCTTTCCACACTAGAGCTAAAAAGTGGTTCCACACGAATAGCCACAATCCGCGAGGGACGCACAACCATGTATTCACCTTGAATATTTTTGATCGGCACGTTTATAAAATCATCTGAGGCAGATTTTGGTATCAGTTCGCCACTATACCACTTTTGAAAATCCTGAATCGTCGGAAACCGCACCTCTTCCCGATGACCACTTGCCATGAGTAAGTATACTGCGTATTCATTAGGTGTTCTAGGCATACTGTTTGAATCATTTAAAACACATGCAACCCATTTTGGACTACGCACTGCCCGAATGGGAAGAGTGAATAAAACACAGTTAAGACTATGACGGTTGTTATCCTTGTCAGGGTTCCTGGTTGGGGAGATTGGAAGGAGGACATGGGGGACATGGGAGATAAGGGAAGGGAGAAAATAGAAAACCAATTATTGACTATTGACCAACCACTAAACCTTTAATAAAAATTCTGTTTTTATAACTTTATATTTTATGAGTCAATACTCATAAAATATGAAAAATATAATAATTGTCAACTATATTTTTCTCTAGATTTTGTATATAGCATTCCTAAATCATTTGTTAAGAGACAAGAACCACAACAACTTTTGCGAAGTCGAGGTTCTGAAGTAAAGTTTAGTTTCAATAAAACACACTCTTCTCTAAATAGTGCTAACTTAATAATTGAAGCAAACAAAGCTTCCCTGGCAGATAAAACAGCTAGATGAAGAAACAAATTAAGAAAGAGGTAAAGACGCTGTTGAAACTTAATCTGTCTCGTTATAAAACAACAACACCTAACTCTAAAGGCGATATTTCCTCATACTGAAAGAAAGGGGGCGCTGTAACTGCTTGACTTCACTCAAGTCAAAAGGTGATTCACCCAGTACATCCCCGGCTAGAATTAACGATGAGAGGAAATAACTCAGCTATTAGTTGCTTAGGTGTTGTTGTTTTTTCAATGCACATAGTATTTTATTTATCAACTAGTACAGCGGGCGCGTAAATAAACAGACCGTTTAAAACAACCCAAAAGCCTGAAATAAAAGACTTTTGACTTCCAAGGAAGCGGCACTAGGTGTAAGCTGGTACGAAGCTCTTTTTTAAAAGGAGAAAACTGTGACCTACGGTAAAAGTTGGTCGCAGGACGCGACAAATAAAACCCGCAATTCCTCCCAACACCGAATCAAAGATTACGGAGTGGGACTCCTTGCAGATCTAGTTGAAAGATTTGAAATAGCGCCTTATGTCAATAATTGCTCTGAGAGCATGGTATCTTGAAAATTACGAGCCGATACAAGAACTGGAAAAACGCCCACCAGATATTCGCCTTAACAAAAAAAGTCTACTGAAGTCGGGGCTAAGAGCAGATTTTTTAGAAGACAGCGACGATATCAGAAAATCAACGTGGTTTGGGCGCTATCTAGAAGGGGAAAATATTGAATTTTATATAGAAGGTAGTGGTGGCTATTGTGTGGCTAATATTGATTTGATTAGTCACGAGATTTATTTTACAAAGCAGTCAGTTTTAGCACAGTTAGAACCGACAATCTTTTTTTGTTATCAAACAGAATATGCACCAGCAACTAATGCATTGCGGGAAGCATTATTGGTAAGTGTGGAAAAATTGAACTTGCGATCGCGTCTACCTTTAAAATTAGTCGAATCTCACCGTCCTCAAGAAGCTCCTCTACGACTAGGAAGCGCTATGATGCGAAAAATTCGTAGAAGTTTGTTGTTTATTGCAGATACCACACCTATTGCCAAAATAGAAGATAAACAAACTGCTCAATTAATTCCTAGCCCAAGCGTTTGTGTGGAAATTGGCTATGCAATTAGCAGCAAAAGATCTGAGCAAATTTTACTAGCGCAAATGCAGCGCCCTGATTTTTCAGGACAGTTTCCTTTCGATTTACCAACTACACAAATTTTACAATTTCAAGACACTGTAGAATTAGATAAAATTTTGCTACCAACAGTTGAAACTCTATTAGCGCGATTTAAATTATTTTTCTAAAAGTAATTTGTTATTAGGGACCAACGGCCGTACTAACATAAGTCACCCCGTGTCTACGCCCCTACAATAGTTGTTAAGAGCGTACTCTACCTTGAAGCTGCATTCTGCAAACCATTAATTATTTTTTGTAACTCCCCAGGTAGGACTGTAAGGATCATTCCATTGAGAGAAGAATTATGGTAGTGTTCACACATGAGTCCAGAAGAAAAAGATCGAAAAATCGAGAGGTTAGAACAAGAAAACCAAGCG
>JAHHHW010000139.1 GCA_019359115.1 Pelatocladus maniniholoensis HA4357-MV3 | reverse complement strand
TAATTCTTTCAAACTATACAGTTTTCAAGGTTCGGATGCCATCTCAGCCTCGCTTTGCAGCGCTTTGCTCATTTGGCACTTTCCTATAGTATCTACCTTCCTCTTCTTTGTCAACTACTTTTTTTTTATTTTTTGGCTATTCCAAAAAGCTTATGTTTTAATCGCTTGAGCCACAAATGAGGTGTATTTAGGAACGCAAATTTAATAACATGCAATTCTGATGGAACTTAAAACGGTTCGTTACGCTCCGCTAACACAGCCTAATTTTGCACTTTATTTAATCCTCATTCCTTAGAGAATACAGTGCACTTCTTAGAGGATGTTTGAAAAGTTTTTAGGGGTCAAAATTCATGCTAAACGCCTCACCATGATCCGGATCATGGCAAGGTAGATAAAAGTCTTCGATGTTTCGGGCAATAACTCAACATCTGTTGACCAATCGGCGACACCCCATGAGCCAACCGAAAGTGCGCTCCACTACCCAACGTTTTTTGAGCAACACGAACCCCTTAGTTTGCTCTGGTCGCAGCACTACCTGCACAATCCAACGACAAATGTCCATGACCCACATCATGAATGCTGGACCATCAAAGCCGCCATCAGCCCAAATAGTCGTCAAGCGAGAAACCTTGTTACCCATTTCTTGGACGCGCTTGAGTACTTGTTTACGGCCTGAGCGCTCTGGCACACTAGCGGCGGTGACCAATACCCGCAGTACTAATCCCAAGGTATCAACGGTCATAAAACGCTTGCGCCCTTTGATTTGTTTGCCTGCATCAAAGCCCACTTGTTGACTCACCATAGCCACACTTTTTACACTTTGACTATCGATGATTGCCTCTGATGGACTCGGATGACGCTCAATTTCGATTCTTGTCCACTGTCGTAAACTATCGTGAATGTGCAACCACGTCCCGTCTTTACGCCAGTTTCGCAAATATGTATACACTGTTTGCCAAGGAGGAAAGTCTCCAGGTAGCGTAGACGCGAAGCGGCTTGTCGCCAGACATCGCCATCTCACTCCTTCTAGCAGGACATAGAAGATCGCGTTCAAAACTTCCCACATATCGACTTCACGCTTGCAACCACCGGGTTTGGGTTGTGGGATCATTTCACTCAGAAATTCATATTGTACACGGGTCAGATTGCTGGGGTATGCTTTACTCATGTTGCTCTCTCGGTGCTGTCTATATATCTATTCACAGCGTATACCGAGAGAGCTTTTTTACAACCTGACCGACTTTTCAAACAACCTCTTATTGACAATAGCTTTGAATGCCATTTTTGTTGATTCATGGCTACTCAAATGTCTTTTTTGACTTCAGATGTTTGTTTTTATTCTTACTTCTTTTTTTCTCTCAGTATTTTCTCTCTGTGACACTTGGGGGTGCGGAAGGTGGGTTTTATGCCATTGAGCTTCAAAAGTTTTACAGAAATCATCTACGTGGCAAAATAAAGCTTCTAAACTAAACATAGGACAGGTGCTGGATTTGATGTTATTTTCAGCTTACTACCTGTCCCTTTCCTTATCCCGAACTCAGGTTACCTAATGTTTCATATTCCTTTATAGCGTTTCCCGACCTAGTGAGGTACGGTTTTAAATTTGGTTATATTTTTGGATAAAGATTAAAAAAGATTAGGTTTACCTCAGTAGCTTAGGAAACGCTATATAGTGATTAAATAGTACAAATAGTTAAGATAACTGTAAATTTACTTTTGATGCTCCCTCATACACTACTGTTTAACGGATCTCCAGAAAATAAAATGTCCCGCCCTATCAAATATATTTCGGCTCAACCCAAGGATTGGTGGGCGTTGCGCCCCCAGACGCAACGCGAGGGGGGGACATTTTATTACTTGGAAAGGTCTAATACAGTGTCGGCTTTTTGAGTTCAAGACGAATATGGTAACTTCAACTGCTGTACTACCTCCATTTATCGTGCTAGATCAACTCTTGCAAAACTGGTTATTAGAAGATATTGGTAGAGGAGATCGCACAACTCAATCTCTTTTAAATGACAATACAATTCAAGGACAAGCTCATTGGATAGCTAAAGCATCTGGAGTAATTGCTGGTTTACCAATAGCGGCAAGAATTTTTCAGCTTTTAAATGAGAAGATAGAGTTTACCACACATGCAGTTGAAGGTGAATGCTGTCAGCAAGGACAGGTAGTAGCGCAGATGCATGGATCGTTGGATGCACTGTTGATGGGGGAACGAGTAGCACTGAATTTAGCAATGCGCTTAAGTGGAATCAGCACACTCACTCGTCAATATACAGATAAAATCTCAGATTTACCTACTAAACTTGTGGATACTCGTAAAACTACCCCAGGTTTAAGAATTTTGGAAAAGTATGCAACTCAAGTAGGAGGGGCGATCAATCATCGTATTGGACTGGACGATGCGGTAATGATCAAAGATAATCATATTGCAGCCGCTGGAGGAATAGAAGAAGCTATTATTCGGATTCGAGAACGGATACCTTATCCATTGACGATTGAGGTAGAGACAGAAAGTTTGGAACAAGTACAAGAAGCTCTAAATAATAAAGCTGACATTATTATGTTGGACAATATGCCTCTAGATATGATGCAGGATGCGGTGCAAATTATTCGCTTAGAAAATACTAGAGTGAAAATAGAGGCTTCTGGCAATATTACATTAGGGACTATTCGTGCTGTAGCAGAGACAGGTGTAGACTACATTTCGAGTAGTGCGCCAATTACGCAGTCGAAGTGGTTGGATTTGAGCATGAAGATTCAGTGATATAAGCCTCTTCTGTCATTTTCCGAGAGATCAATCTCTAGAAGCTTTACCAGTCAATCAATACAAGCTATCCGATTAAAAAACTTGCTGCTTGTATTTGTTATTAGAAAAAAAATCTGGCGATACGCCATACGACACACTACGTGAACGCTTCCTATAAAAAAGCTCTAGAATTCAGAAATGGCAAAAGTTTTCGGAGAGTGACACAAGAGGGTTAAAGCTTTCAAATCTCAAATGCTTCTAATTCTTTGTTAAACCACTCTCCTTGAAAGCGTTCAGCAACAAGTGGTTTAACAACAAACTTCGGTATAGTACCCCCTGTAACATCAATTCGCACACATGAATATGGCAACCGCTTGAAATTATCGTAACCATTGCGACCAATAAATAAAAGCGAATCAGCAATTTTACGAGTAGGTTTTCCTTCTATATACTCGAAAGTCTCCATTAACTCAGTCCCTTCATCTCGTTGACGACGGGGACGACGACCGCTACCACCGCAGATTATACAATTGAGATGAGAGTCAGCATATCCGGTGTTGGTAGTGCGGAGATATTCCAAGCAGTGAGCATGACCGTTTAAAATCAAATCAACAATTGGACGCCCGTGAGTTAAATAACCAAGAGTTTGTGCGGTGCTATCAAATACCCAACGTAAACGCCGACGCACTGCTAAAGTTTGAGCTTGATTCCATTTACTTGCTTCGGTAACGTAGGGGGGATGATGAAAATAAACTACCCTTCCCCGTACTTCTTCGGTATGCCAAGATTCAATCAGCCTTTGCTTAAACCATTCCAATTGTTCAAAGTCGGTAGCTGGTTCATCGTGGGATGTGAGTTGTTTTTCGATGTCAATTTTAACTTCGTCGATTTGGTATAACTTGGCTTTGAGAGCGTCGAGTTTTTCCGCATCTTCTGGATTATCTGGGTTGAGGCGATCGCACACTTCTAAAATTTCCATCTCTTCATCTTCGATTTCGTGGCGACGTTTTTCCAGTTGACGGCGACTGCTTTCTCCTTCTTTGGTTGCGGGTAGGGGAGATGGTTCGTTAAAAGTATTCGAGTCGAGGGCAAAAAAGTCAATTCCGCCGTAACGAAAAGTGTAATAACGATTGGGTAGGCGGGTAAAACGTCCAGGTTCGTAGCGCAAACAGCGTCCTGTGTCTGTTTTGGCGATGTAGTGTTCATCGAGATGAAATTCTAACTGTTCTTTGCTGTGGAACACCTTAAGATAATCAATAAACGCTCGTGCGTACGCATCACCTTGATCAGAGCCATGCCAACCAACTTCAATATCTTTATAGCGTAACAGGCGACGCAGTGGTAGCGTGGTTCCCGCCAAAAGTCGATACATCAACGGTACATCATAGTAATCGTGATTACCAAGCACTGGCAAAATTGGGGTTTTAAACACCATGCGATCATAGGGAATGCGTTTGTAGTTTTCTCCGCCTTCGATGAATTCGCGATAAGGTTCAATAAAATTTCGAGGATAATACTCGCGCGAACCGACAACATAAATTACATCCCCCGTATGCAAAACAAAACTAGATTCCTCTTGATGCGGAAGCATCAGTTCAGCAACTTGGCGCTGGGGATGATGTTTATAGTATGATTTCGTCCCACTATCACCGATGACCATAAAAGAAAATTCTGGATTATCCGAGTTGCGATCGTCGATCACCATGCTAGTTTGATCAATCCCACGCTGGATAATACTTGCATTACCCCAGCGCACCCGTTCTTTCATCTTTTGAATTTTTACAGGTATCGATGGTTCGGAAATGAATTTCATTGGCGATCGCTCCCAGAATGCAGAACTTTTTCTATTTCTGCTTGCATTCCGATTGTATCTATAAGTTGTTGATGGTTGTCTTCTGATCTTCGACTTCGCAGAAGTTGTCGGGGATCTCGTAGAATTGCTAAATCTTTAATTTGTGCCAACTCATTTATCTTCTTGACTACTCAATAATCTTAATTCTTGAGCAGGTTCTATACTCGAACCATATAATTCAACAAACCTTCTAAATAGCCACATTGTTTCGTGATTTGAAACTCTATTTAAGTTGATTAAGCGCTCTAGGTTTTTTTTAGCAAGTGTGCGTAAATAGGGTATATCTTCATACAGTGTTAAACAAGAAGCAAAATGCAAGATAATTTGCATTATTGGCTTTGGCCAGTCTAGATTGCTGTAAATATCTACAAAGAATTTATGAGTTTTACTGCTTAAAGGAAGAGCATTAAATATGACAATAATCTTTTTGTTGTTATAGACTGGAATACTTAATTCAACAGTAAAAGGTGTATGCAATATTAAATCTACTTCGACTATTGGTTGTCTCCAAATTCTTAAAATATTAACAGCCGATACCGCTAATATTGTTTGAAATTTGATCTTACCGCCGTAGTTTGTAGCCTGAATATAATTAACATCAACAACTTTTAAATTATTCAGACTAAAACTGTGAACTGTTTCCAAGTGTTTTAAATTTAATAAATGATAAATTTGACACAGATAAGGAAAAGGCAGAGTATACGCTTGACTGATCATATGCTGATCTTGTAACTCAACCATTCTACTTCTAACTGTAGATATTGCTTGCTGGCGATAATGACTTAAGTCAGTTTGTTCGCTTGGGGATACGCCTTCATTATTCAAGTTTTCATCTGGCTTCAAAAACAGCCAACTCAAGAATAAGAAAGAGGTGGCGCATATCTGTAGAATCTCTATTGGAGATAAATAACCATCAGCAAACGCAGCAAAACCTCTATCAGTAATTCCGAACATCCAAGAAAAAATACCCCAATACCAAATATTATTTTTGAAGTTTGCAAATAACAGAGAAATTTCTACAGTTTGATGGTTACTAGTATAATTACAGACATTCTTTTGTGAAATATTGCTAGTCATAGCAGTTACAGAAATAAAAGTTCCACTTTGTTAAACAGCAGGTAGATATTATCCATATTTTTAAATTGCTGTTATCACTTAAGCTTGCTCATTTTATAATCAGATAAGCATCTTTCTTCAGTAGTAATTTTTGAGAGCTTCAACTGTATAATTTGACATAATGGTTTCACTGTTTTCGCAAAAACAGCCAATGAAATCAACATTCTTATAATTCTTAAATTCTCAAGTAATAATTTATTAACATCTAGTTCAACGTTTATTAATATGTAACATTAACTTCAGCTATAGTTATGTTCATAACGAACAACAATAGTAAGAGGATGTTTAAAACCTACATTCCGTACCCTCAACTGTCACAACCGGTTTTTACTAGACCTCTTACACGAATCAAGAAAACAGAGCAAGTTCATAATTAAGAAGTCCAGCAATTAAGTTGCATCGTAAGCCAAAGCGTTTTCTGCGATTACGATATTGTTCTTTGAGGATGCGAAAAATTTTCAATCGACGATTGATATGTTCGCCAACAATACGTAGTTGAGCTAAATTACGATTGTGCTGGCGATTAGCAGGGGATAAATTAGCACCACGAGGTTTTTTAGCCGGAATACAGCTAATAGCATGGATTTTCGCAATTCCTTGATAGCCTTTATCGGCTAAACACAACTGAGAATCATGAAATCTTACCTTCGTATTTTTCAGTAACCGGAAGTCATGAATGCGACCGATTCCATAAGCAGTACAGATGATTTTGCCACTAACCTGGTCAACTACCAATTGGGCTTTCAAGGTGTGAAGTTTTTTCTTGCCGCTATAATACCGACGCTGTTTTTTTGCCCCATTTTTAAGAGGAGAAAACTGTGACCGCCTTTGTTACCAGTTCTCACCAGTTCTGGCGGTATTGACTTCTACCATTCTCCCAAATGTTGCAATATGCACTCCACATAACCGTTTAAATTCTGGTGGTGGCAGGTCTTTTATCTGTTCGTAGCTCATTGCTCTTTGTTTTTTGACCTGTATTTTTTCATGCTTACACTATTCATGCAAGAGGTCTAATATAGAGAAGCGCTGTTTGAAGTGTCTCAACGATAAAAAATACACTTTACGAAACTCTAAACAAGTTGCTTGTAAGCGTCAGCTTTTACTTTTCACAGAGATTTTCAGTCCAAAATTTTTCCTGGTTAACGCTACTCTCATCGGAACTTGTTACATATCTGTGTGCGTACAACCAAAGTTAAAAACCTACCACAATTGCGTGAGGAAATCTAGAATTTACGTCGTCACGCTTTATTTACTGTTGAAATGACTCGATAATCATTTACAAACAACCTTTAAAACCGTAATATGTTGATGGCAAATTTTAATGATACATTTTTTACTTTTAAATTGAGTCTTTACCAATGATAATAATGACCATATTTACTTGGTATTTATTTACTATCTTTCTACTGGAAAGTATAAATTGCTGTCTATTTGATTAATTTTGCTCAGTTTGTAGTGAGGACTGAAGTCTTGACTACGAAATACTCGAAATTAATGTGGCAAATCGCTAGTCAGATATGAATACTGAGAAAAATAGACACAAGCAAATGAATATGTATTAAGTAAATTTTGTAAATATAAGGAAAATCAAAATGATTTTAGTATAGATTCAAACACAGTTGTTAAAAAGACAAAAAACTTGTACTTAACAACAATCATTACCATAGATTTAACAAGACTCGATTTTTTTAGTGTAGTGTGAGAAGTGTTTCATGCAAATTCAAGACAGAGTGACCGCATCAAAACTGTCAGATGCGATCGCTGCTAGCCAGAAATATTTACTTTCGATTCAAAACCCTCAAGGCTATTGGTGGGCTGAATTAGAATCTAACGTTACCATCACTGCGGAGGTTGTTCTCCTTCATAAAATTTGGGGAACAGATAAATCTAGACCCCTGCACAAAATAGAAGCATATCTGCGTTCTCAACAACGAGAACATGGTGGCTGGGAGCTTTTTTACGATGATGGCGGAGAATTAAGTACATCGGTGGAAGCTTACATGGCATTGAGGCTCTTGGGTGTACCTCCAACCGACCCAGCCATGATCAAAGCCAGAAGATTTATTCTAGAGCGAGGCGGCATTAGTCGGACTCGCATTTTTACAAAGTTACACCTAGCGCTGATTGGTTGCTACAGCTGGCAGGGTATTCCTTCGTTACCACCCTGGGTAATGTTGCTGAGTGAGAAATTTTTCTTCAACATCTACGAAATGTCCAGTTGGGCAAGATCAAGCACAGTGCCATTGTTGATTGTGTGCGATCGCAAACCAGTTTTTCAAATTGATTCAGCGATCAACTTGAATGAACTGTATGCAGAAAGTATAGAAAAAGTCAAGTATGAATTACCCCGTAGTGGTAACTGGACAGATATATTTCTTACCCTTGACTCTGGTTTCAAACTAGCTGAAAACTTGAATTTAGTTCCTTTTCGTGCAGAAGGTATCAAAGCTGCCGAAAAATGGATATTAGAGCGCCAAGAAGCTACAGGTGACTGGGGCGGTATTATTCCTGCGATGCTCAATTCGCTGCTGGCTTTGCGATGCTTGGATTACGACGCAGCCGATCCAATTGTGGAGCGAGGATTACAAGCTGTCGATAACTTTGCCCTTGAAACAGCAGATACCTACCGAGTCCAGCCTTGTGTTTCTCCAGTTTGGGATACAGCTTGGGCAATTAGAGCGCTTGTTGATTCTGGTTTATCGCCAAATCATCCTGCTTTAGTGCAGGCGGCCGAATGGTTGTTAGATAAGCAAATTCTCGACTACGGTGATTGGACAGTAAAAAATCGCCAAGGTAAACCAGGTGCATGGGCATTTGAATTTGACAATCGCTTTTATCCTGATGTAGATGATACGGCGGTCGTAGTCATGGCGCTAAATCAGGTTGAACTTCCGAACGAAAAACTCAAACATCAAGCTATGGTTCGGGCTGTAGATTGGATAGCTTCGATGCAGTGTAAACCCGGCGGTTGGGCTGCTTTTGATCTCGACAATGATCAAGATTGGCTAAATCAAGTCCCCTATGGTGACTTGAAAGCTATGATCGACCCCAATACAGCCGATGTCACCGCCAGAGTTTTAGAAATGTTGGGTAGTTGTCAGCTAGCAATTGATAAAAATAAGCAACAACGTGCTATTAAATATCTTTTAAATGAGCAAGAGTCTGAAGGTTGCTGGTTTGGTCGTTGGGGAGTTAATTATATTTACGGAACAAGTGGCGCATTGGCTGCTTTATCTTTGGTTAGTCCTCAAACTCATCGCCACAATATAGAACAGGGTGCGGCTTGGTTGATTAGTTGTCAAAACTCAGATGGTGGTTGGGGTGAGACTTGTCGTAGTTATGATGATCCCAGCTTGAAGGGGAAAGGACGCAGCACTGCATCTCAGACAGCTTGGGCTTTAATTGGACTGATGGTAGCACTTAGAGCAACTAGCAATTTTGCCAAACTAGCAATTGAGCGGGGAATTGACTATTTACTCGTAACTCAACTGCCAAATGGTAGTTGGGATGAAGCCGATTTTACCGGTACTGGCTTTCCAAGTCATTTTTATCTCAAGTATCACCTCTATCAACAATACTTTCCTTTAATAGCTCTAGGTCAATATCAAAAATTATTTGCTTGACTTATTTGAAATAAAGCGTTTGGATGACAATTATTCGATTTAATGAAACAATTGTCTTCCAAATGCTACGCTACAGAAACTTCTATGGCGTAGGTAATACGCCTACTATTAATTCCAATCAAAACTTTTTTGTTTTAAGTATGAACAAAAAATTACACAATTTTAATCAACTTTTCAAAATAAACAGTTGCAAATAAAGTTATTAAGTTGTTAGTGAAAACGATTTCAGTCAAATCACAAAAGATTTACAACTTTTAGTATGCTCAAACACGATCACAGGTATGTGGAAATGGATTTAATGACAGAGGCTTTGGAGATTTTAAAACAGACAAGTCGGACGTTTTATATTCCAATTAGCCGTTTGCCAAGAGGATTACAAGAAGCCGTAGCATCAGCATATCTGTGTATGCGAGCCATTGATGAAATTGAAGACCATCCAGAACTCGATAACCAGACCAAAGCAGATATTTTGAGATCAATCAGCTTAACATTACAGGCAGCAGTTGATGGTTTTGCTATTGATGCTTTCTCTGGGGGATTTGGTTCTCACGAAAAATTATTAGCAGAAGTAAGCGTTAGAATTAGGGAATGGGCCCTACTAGCACCTGAGACTATCGCTCCACGAATTTGGGATGCAACTGGGGCGATGGCAGATAGGATGGCATATTGGGCAGAAAAAAATTGGAAAATTCATACAGAGTCTGATTTAGATCGCTATACTTTTGGAGTTGCAGGTGCAGTTGGCTTGTTACTTTCTGATTTGTGGACTTGGTATGATGGCACACAAACCAATCGTACTTATGCTGTAGGATTTGGTAGAGGTTTACAAGCAGTTAACATTCTCCGTAACCACAAAGAAGATTTAGCTCGTGACGTTAATTTTTTTCCCATCGGCTGGAGTGCAGAAAATATGCAAATATATGCTCGTCGCAATCTAGTCTTAGCAGAAGCCTATACCAAAGCTCTTAGTGTTGGTCCAACTTTGGATTTTTGCCAAATTCCTCTTAGTTTGGCTTATGGGACTCTCAATGCGATCGCTAATGGTAAAGAAAAACTCAGTCGTAGTGATGTACTCGCACTTCTTGAGCAGGTGAATAACCTCAGCAAATAAAAATGGTGATTCATAAATTATGAATTATGAATTATGAAATTTTCAGCATTCATATTCATAATTTTTGTATAATTTTTTTAAAGATTTGGACATTTACCACTAGCTAGAGGCTCAAAATATGTAATACCCCTAGCTTTATTAATTAGTTTTGCACGTCTTTAAAATTTGGCGATCGCTACCAGTGATTGAGTTCAATTGATAGTAATCTTGCAATTCCACCGAATGACCATAAATATCAGGTTCTTCGTCACTCCTTTGAGGTAAACCACTACTGGTAGCAATTTCGGATGGACTCATTTCCCCAACATAACCTCTAACAGTCATTGCCAATTCTCCAGAGGAATTGAGTGTCCCATTGAAACAACTATACTCAGAACTAGGCATATACAAAGCACCGATTATTTTATTCTGGCGCTTTTCAAATACAATATAGCCTTGTCCTAACTGTCCTGGTTTGGGTGACTGTCCGTAAAGATAAACACCATCTTGTCTAGGAAATTTGGATTTTGAGGAAACTTGTGTTGTTTTTGTGGATGCTTTAGATGCACTTTCTTGGAGATTTTTGGTCTTATCTGCTACTGCTATTTTGCTACTTAAGGATGTTGATGCTTCTGAACTAGGGGTATTATTTCCTTGTAACCAAGTATAAGTTTGTGCTGGATTCTCAAGTAATTGTGTAGGTGCTGTTTTATCTTCTACATCCAATTGATTTGGTGTAGAGCTTGATCCTACAAGCGCTCTCCGTAGACGTATTTCTTTATCGGTAGAAGTTGATTTCAAAGAAGCACTAGGCTTGCGCTGTAACCAATTATAAGTAGCTGTTTGATTATCAAATTCCTGACTTGTAGGCATATGTAATCTAGCAAGTTGGTTACTTAACACAGGTTTACTCCTCTCGCCAACAACACCAAGAATAAGTAGTAATCCAATTAAAGGAAGTCTGTACTGACGGGGCGGAAGGAATTTGTTGATGTGTTCAAGCACCCTATTTCTCCTGTATTCAAAAATACTTATTTGGGCTTTCGGTTCAAATTTAACTAAGTACCAAAGGAGCAAAACTCCGTCAAAGGGTTGATTTATATTGTCCGATAAAAACTCTGTCAACAAATAAATTTTTTCTTTAAGTTTGAACTGATATTTGATCTTAAACTACCATTGGTTGGGCTATTGCAGTTTCCCCTAACAGACTAATTCAATAGTATGATTGTCATAGAAAACTCAAATACTCATGAGTTTTGTAAGTTTTCAAACAAAAAACGCTTTTACTGGAAAAACACCTCAATTTTGTACATCTATAACTGCAAATACAAAACAAAATCTTTAGATTCCGGATTTTAACTCTATTGGATATATGTGAATATCACATTTACCCAACAACCACTAACCACTGACTAATTTTTGACTATTGATTCTGGACTAATATTAAATTTAGTGGCGATCGCATCAATAACTTTTTGTTCTGCTGGTTTAATCTCACCATCTACTTTGGCAATTCTGTAAGCCTGAGCTAAAAGTGGTATGGCAAAATCTCGGTTAAGTTGATTAAGTAGTTCCTCAAATGGCTGAGGTGATTTGATGTTTTGAGCTATTGCTTCTAAAGAACTTGGACTGAGATTTAAGGCTTGTAACTCTGGCAAAATTTCTTCCCAAGTCTTGTCTGGATGTCTGGCGAGGATCATATGAACTAAGATTTGATCCATCACTGTTTGTTGAGCGATCGCAGTTTCTAAATAATTTTCGCTTTCTTGCTTGAGTTTTGCTAAAGTTTCTTCGGAAGTCATAGACTTGGATTCATCTAGCTTGGCTTCGTAAAATCGACAAGCCGCATATCCTAAAGAATAAACCATCGTCGCATTTGAGCTAGCACCAATCACCGCTCCAGCAAAAGGCACATTTCGCAACAAACCTAAACCTGCTGTTCTCAACAAACGACCACCACCGAAAGCTAAACCGAAAATTGCCAACACCTCACCTCTACGGCTCTGATCTTTTAAATCTAACCCATAGGCAGCAGCAATTTGATAAATCATTTCTGACTGCAACTGGGTTGTAGCCGCTAAATCTACTGCCAGTAGCGCTGCCGCAAATCCTGGTAATATACTGCTTGCGAAGCCTATTCCACCTGCTTTCGCTGCTTTCTCTACCATGATCCGGTGAGCAATTTGGCTAGGTGATTCATGAGGATTTTCCTGCTGAAGCTTTTTCACCGTAGCTGCGGATTTTTCTAAATCAACATTGTCACTAGCACCAACTAACCAATTGAGATTTAACACGCCAGCTACACTGCGGATTAGCCAATTCTCACCCAAGCGTTCTGTTACATGTCCTGCTGTATGAGTTGCTTGCTCAATTAAGTGGCGTGCTTGCTTGGCTGCTGCTTCTCCTACCTCAGCAGCTGTTTGTGCAACTGCTTTACTAGCTTCGATAGCAGTGCTACCAGCTACTGTTCCTACTCCCACAGCAGTTCCAGCTGCACAGCCTAATGTTTCGGCAAAAGATTCTAATAAAGAATGCTTGTCTTCTTTGATATCGGTAGCGGGTATATGATCTGTTTTTTTATTTTCTCTATTTTTCTGAGATTTATCTGCCATTGCTTCGCACCTTCAATAATATTCCTTCTATTTAGGTTTTAGCGGAGGTGCGATCGCCTTGACCTCTTTCTATAAGGATAAGTCAGTGGTGAAAAGTGAACTACCTACAAATTCATCACAATGACATAGACGCGCAAGCGGCTTCTTGTAGAGTAAGACTGATGAATAATGACTAATTGTTAACAAATTTAAAGAGCGGGCTGAATTATTAACCCGCTCTTGTAACTTGTTATAAGTGAAACAGTATAAATGACTTAAGCTAACTTTCCTTCTTGCGAGTCTTCGTAGGAAGCACACTTGATTACACATTTTTTGTTCCCTTCAATGAGCTATCCCTAATCTATGCCGCACTTTCCATCCAGTCATAGATTTGTTCCAACTGTTCGAGAGTTATCAACCCATATTGCAAAAGTATCATCGGCAAAGGTCCAGGATCTTGTTTGCTGTGGCGAAGTGCAACGTTGATAGAAGCCGCAGAAATTGCCAAGTCCTCTTGTAAAAAACGAATTAGTTGTGTGTAGTTAGATGGTAGCATTTTGTAGTTCACCCCCTTATGTTGTTTATGCTTTTTCTTCAGACTACTGTTATGCAGCAGTTAACAGGGCTGAGAACAAGGCTTATATCAGTCACTGAGCCAACACAATCAACCCGTAAATGATGCTTGTGTCTCTTGTGTTCTTGAAGAAAAGCACTGTTGAAGTTATCAATTGTAGCGCTACTTTTACTTTTAAATATCGAGTAGCTAACCTAGCTAAATTAGGTTTATCCTTTTTACCTCAGTTGTTTAGCTAAATACACCTGTAGTGAGAAGGATTCCTTAGCTAAATAATCGCTCATCGGCGAATCTTTACACGTACGCCAAAAGATAGATTTTAGTTACAAAAAGCCAAAACATAGGCCCCAACTTAAAGACGGCGGGGCCTATCTGTTTGATACTGTATTAGATATTAGCTTTACTATTAACTTTTTTACCAGGAACTTAATCGTTTTTTTATCAAAATTTTCTCATATCTTGTTATATATGCGTTTTAGCATCGTAATTCTAATTATTGTCTCCGTAATTTACCTGATTCCAAGTAATCAATTTTAACAATATCTCCTTTTTTTAATCCTAGTTCGTTAGTTCGTCCAGAACGCAGTTCAATGACTTGATCTACTTGGGTTTTGGGGCCATAGGTAGGGCAAGGATCAGCAGTACAAGGTGGAACAGCAGCAGCGATCGCCTGCACAACTCCTTTTCGGAGAAAAACCATATCTAGAGGTACAGGTACATTTTTCATCCAAAAACTGGCTGTGATCGGCGTAGAAAATCGAAACAACATTCCTCGATTTGCACCTAAAGCGGGTCGATACATTAATCCCATTGCTTGTTGTTCTGGTGTTTGTGCTACTTCCAAATCTATTTTGGTGCCATTAGGAACAACAGCCTGAGCAGAAATAGGTAGCTGCTGACCCTTACTTGTATCAAGTGATAATTGCTCAGTTTTCACTGGTTGAATTTGAGAACTAGGTGTATCAGTGGAAGATTTTGCTGGTGTAGGAGATGAACAGCCTATTAACAGTACACCTAATAGGATAGAAAGGATAGTTTTAGTCATTGGTCATTGGTCATTGGTCATTGGTCATTGGTCATTGGTCATTGGTCATTGGTCATTGGTCATTGTTTAAGAATTAAGTCAACAATTAACAGTAAGTTATAGAATTTGCTAACTGATAACTGATAACTGAACTAAGATTCTCTCAACACATAACCGACACCGCGCACTGTTTGAATTAGGCGCTTTTGCCCTTCGTCTTCTATTTTTAAACGTAGGTAACGAATATATACTTCTATCACATTTGATTCACCCATGAAGTCATAACCCCAAACATTTTCCAAAATCTGTTCGCGGGTTAGGACTTCGCGGGGATGTTCCATCAGATATTTTAGTAATTCAAATTCTTTCATTGTCAAGTCGATCGCCCGTCCGTTATAAATAGCACGGCGGGTGGCGAGATCTAGAACCAAATCGGCAAAACGTAACTGTTCTGTGGTGTCTACATCAGGTTTTAAGTAAAGGCGAATTAAGTTTAAAAAATCTTCCGAACGGTAAGGCTTAAGAAAATAATCATCAGCTCCTGCTTCTAGACAAGCTATGCGATCATCAACTGTATCCCGTGCCATTAAGACTAGCACAGGCGATCGCACTCCGGTAGTTCTCAGATTTTTACACAAAGACAGCCCAGACTCTCCTGCTAGCATCCGGTCGATCACAACTAGAGCTGGTTGGCGATCACGGCTTTGTTGCAAACCGTTCACCCCATCATGAGCCACAACAGAATCATAGCCAGATTCTTTTAAATCAAAAGCGATCTGATGAGCCAAACTCTCGTCGCTTTCAATCACCAAAACACAGGGGTTGTGAGCAAGCGTCATATGGATGTTGGATTTTGGATTTGAGATTTTAGATTTATACAAATGTTCTAATGAACGCTTGTAGATCAGGATATAAGCGTAATTTACAAGTTTACAGATAGATATTATCCTGAGTTGACACGCTATCTAAAATGTTGTAGCACGTCAAAGTATAGCTTTAGTAATAAAAAACTCTATACGCAGAAAATTTAATCTCTTATTTAAGATTTAGGTCATGGGTAATTGGTGTTTATTTTCTCCCTAGTCTCCCTTGTCCCCCTTGTCCCCCTTGTCCCCGATCTCCAATCCCCAATCTAAGGCAACTCTACTGAGGTCGGTTTGGCAATATGTGGCAGACCCCAACCTAGTTTTTCCCTGAGAACTCGGAAGAATTCTGGCGATTGCAGGCGAACAAATCTAGCACAGTATTGCGATCGCTCTACATTCACGCGATCGTCTGGCAAAACATAACACCCACCATTGCCATCAACTACCATTACCAATCGAGGAGTATTGACTGGGTAAATGTTGACTGGTTCTGTATCAGGAAATACCAATGCCCTTGATGCCAAAGAATGGGGACAAATAGGCACTAGCTGTAATGCTGGTACACCTGGAATTACAACCGGGCCACCAGCACTCAATGAATAAGCTGTAGAACCTGTTGGCGTAGAAATAATGACGCCATCGGCAGCAATATCAACTGGTGCGTGACGACCTACTGCAATTTCAAAATGGCACATCGAGGTTAATGGTTCTCGATGTAGCACCATTTCGTTCAAGCAGAGGGCTTCCCACAGAATTGAATCTCCTCGAAATACTCTGACGGTGAGCATTGCTCGCTCTTCAATTTCATACTGATCCGCGATTAATTGATCTACTGCTTGAGGCAGTTGATTGAGGTAAGTTTCCGTCAAAAATCCCATGTGACCTGTATTTACAGTGAGCATGGGGATACCACAAGAAGCAACTAAACGGGATGCTGCCAAGACTGTGCCATCTCCCCCTAGCACGACAGCAAATTTTGTTTCCGGGTCGAAACCAGGAGGTGTCAAACCCTCAATAGGTGTGTGACATATAGGACTTTCTGGGGTAGAGTAGCCCAACATGCCACCGATGCCAGTTGTGATGCAGACATCCCAACCGTGGGTGGTGAACTTTTCTTTAAGTTCAATAGCGACGCGACCCGCTATCGGTTTAACGTCGTTGTAGATAATGCCTACTTTCGGCACACTCAAATATCCAATCTTTAGGCGCTGCTCTTTATTATGTTAATCGTGACATACTTTGGTCAATTTAGTCATTAGTCATTGGTCATTGGTCATTAGTCATTGGTTATTGGTCATTGGTTCTTTGTTAATAGCTTTTGACTGATACTTATTAAGATGTTACAGAGCAAGCAGATTTATCTGTGGAGCTAATCCAAAATCCACAGACGCGTAGATGCGGAGTGGCTACTTCTGTGAAGTTGCTACGCGCCTACCGAAGATAAGCGGCTTCAAGGAAGAGTAATCCAAAATCTAAAATCGAATGACTCTTGAGTGTTGACTTTTAACTATTGACTATTAACTTTTTTAAAAGGAGTCTTTTTGTCTTTTTTCTTTTTATTTTTTTCGTAATCTAGCTCTTTAAGCTTCTTCATAATACGATTGAAGTACTCTTGCAAGTAGCTTTCGAGGGTTGTGGTGTCTTTGGAATCAAAGCCAAAAACTTGGTATGCTTCATCCATCGAAGCATTGAGAGGTCTACCACTGGCTAGTACTTCTGTAAATGCCAGCCTGTCTGCTACATTCCATCCCCATTGGAAAAAACGGAGAATTTTGCGGACAGTACGCAGTAAATTAATTGGCATTCGTGTTACTCTAGCTTCTCTGCCTGATAGGCGTTCGCACAAGCTAATTATTTCTTCTGCACTCCAAGCACGAGTACCCACAACTGGGAAAGTTCGCTTTTCGGTTTCTGATACACTTAATGCCCGAATAGCAAATTTAGCTATATCTTGAGTATCCATGTAGGCTATGGGCGAAGATTCACCTGTTACCCAAACTGGCTGATTTTCTAAAATGGGAATTCCATATTGACCAATCAAGCCCTGCATAAAGCCGGCTAGTTGCAAGGTGGTATAATTTAAGCCCGATTCTGCCAAATAAATTTCTGTACACCGCTTAATTTCCATGAGTGGGACTTCTGCGTATTTGTCGGCATCCAGTATGGAAAAGAATATAAAACGCTCTATACCTGCTGCTAAACACGCTTGAATTAAGGATACCTTGCCCTCCCAGTCCACTTGTTTAATACTCGATGAATCGGTCGGACGGGATGTAGCCGCATCAATTACGGCGGTAACACCTTCTAGTGCAGCTTTTAATGTCTGGGGGTAGCACAGGTCTCCCGGTACAAGTTCCGCACCCCACTCTTTGAGAAATGCGGCTTTCTTAGCACTCCGGACAAGACAACGTACTTTATACCCCTCATCGATGGCACGACGAGCCACTTGTCTTCCCAAGGTGCCAGTGGCACCGACAATTAATAATGTCATGAGGGTTTTTTACAAAACTTAAACTTTTATGAATAAAATCTTAACAGAATTAGATGAGCAAACAAAAGTTTACATTTTTTTTAACATTATGACAGGAGCGAGAGACTACAGCAAAGCCTCTCGGTCTGGTAAGGATTTCACCGAAAAGAATTATTCTTCTTCTGCACCCTGGACTTTTAGCAACAACGCACCTAAAGCCCAGCCGACAAAAATTAAACTGAAGGATAGTAAAGCTGCATTGAACATTTCGCCGCCCATTTGTTGTGATTCTCCTTTTTTACGAATTGTTGAATTAGGTTAAGTCTACCAAAATTATCTGGAAAACCCTTTCATTGAAATAAAAAAGCACCTCTAGTTTATAAAAACTAAGGCGCTACTACTTCCTTGCCAACCAAAAATTGCTTTGCAACAACAGAATCTAGTGCAGCGTGCCAAAAAGAGCTACAACAGTAAAAATAAGCTAAAACATTGCTATAAATGCTTTACAGCTTTGGTTTTTACTTTTTGCACTAGCTTTTTTCACTGAGGAAGGGACAAACAAAGGGTGAAAAATGAATCACAGATGACTTTTTTAGGGTAGGCTTTATTGCTATTGTGTGTTTAGTAGTCAAACACAGTACAAACTACATAGTTGGAAAAATATTAGACTTAGGAAACCAAGGTCAGTATTCCTTTATTTTCACTGGCAAATATTTTAAGATATTTTTGGAGTGTTTTTCACTCCAAACGTATTTGCAGGAACAAAAACTTTAAAGATATTTTTCCAAAGTATTAGCTAGTGTAGTTTTTGGTACAGCGCCTACTACCATATCAACTTTTTGTCCACCCTTAAAAATCATCAATGTGGGAATGCTGCGGATACCGTACTGACTAGCAACATTAGGATTCTCATCGGTATTGACCTTAACTACCTTGAGTTGACCTTCATATTGAGCTGCTATTTCTTCTACTACTGGGGCTACCATCCGGCAAGGACCGCACCAGGGTGCCCAAAAGTCAACCAAAACAGGAACTTCGCTGTCTAATACTTCCTGCTTAAAAGTGGAGTCGGTAACTTGTGCGGCTGCTGACATGGCTACAAACCTTTGTCTATATATTTTTGATCGTGCTGAAATTCTACCATAGCAAAAAGCACTGCTTGGAGTTGACACAGATAGATTTGTATATGATATCTTTTGCAAAAGTTATTTTTCTAAGAATTAGGGAAAGATTAAAGGATTTTTATTTTCTCTTACCCGTTTCTCTGTAATCGGATCTCTGGTTTTGATAAAAAGTATATGGTTTTTGCTTTTTTCATAAACAAAAGGAACCGCCCGAACAGTAGTCCGGGCGGAGTGTGGTGTGAGGAGTGAACGGAAACATGCGTCTCCGCTATTTCTATTGTAGGCGACATATGTGATTTTTCCAGGAAATGTTTAAGAGTCTGGAAAAATTTTTTTATAGTCAGTTGGTTGTTTGTTAGCAGTTAGTGGTAAGTAGTTATTTTTTATAGTTACTCACCAAACTCCAAGCACATCCCCAACTAACAACTAACTACTTAACTTGTCTTATTTGCCCATACCTAATTGTTGAGCTTTTTGATATACTTTACCTTCAGTTAATAAAGAAGGAGCAATCACAACTTCGACTTGCTGCATTTCTTTGAGATTTTTGGCTCCTAATGTTCCCATACTAGTTTTTAAGGCTCCCAAAAGATTATGAGTACCATCATCTAGCTGAGCTGGACCAACAAGAATTTGTTCTAAAGTACCAGTTGTCGCTACACGAATCCGTGTTCCACGAGGTAAAACAGGGCTGGGAGTTGCCATACCCCAGTGATAACCACCTCCTGGTGCTTCAGCAGCCCTTGCAAAAGGAGAACCAATCATGACTCCATCCGCGCCACAAGCAATGCACTTACAGATGTCACCCCCAGTGATTAAACCACCATCGGCAATTACTGGAATATATTTACCTGTTTGTTGATAATATTCTTCACGAGCGGCTGCACAGTCTGCGATCGCGGTTGCTTGTGGTATACCCACTCCCAACACACCACGGGAAGTACAAGCAGCACCAGGACCAATACCGACAAGAACCGCAGCGGCCCCTGCTTTCATTAAGTCCAGTGTTACTTCATAAGTCACACAATTACCCAAAATCACAGGTATGGGCATTTCTCGACAAAATTGAGCCAAGTCAAGAGGTACTATAGATTCTGGGGACAGATGTGATGTGGAAACAACTGTTGCTTGCACAAAAAATAAATCTGCCCCTGCTTTTGCTACTACTGCACCATATTTACTAGCTCCTGCGGGAGTCGCACTAACTGCTGCAATACCGCCTTGTTGTTTAATTTCTTTAATTCTTTGTTCAATTAATTCTGGTTTAATGGATTCAGCATAAAGTTGTTGCATCAAGGAAACAAATTCTTCTTTGCCTACCGAAGCTATTTTGTCTAAAATCGGTTCTGGATCAGCATAACGGGTTTGAATTCCTTCTAAATTCAACACACCCAATGCTCCTAAATTTGACAGAAGTACGGCCATGCGAACGTCTACCACACTATCCATGGCGCTGGCAATAATTGGGATTTCTCGCTCAATATTACCAATACGCCATTTGGTGTCTGCTAAACTCGGATCTAGCGTCCTGTTGCCAGGTACTAAAGCTATTTCATCTATGCCGTAAGCCCTACGAGCTGTTTTCCCCCGCCCAATTTGAGTTTCCACGCTATTAATGTTCCCAAATCTGTTTAAGCTAGGGTATCAAATTGTGAGAAGATTTGCAGCGATTTTTTTTAAGAAACTATCCAATGTTACAAAAAGTGCCAACAAGAATCCAAATAAACAACAAGGCTGAATAAATCAGTTTCTGCATCTTTTTTTACTTAAGGTTGGTGTTAGTTAATGAGCGTGTAAGGGTGTAAGGATATGAGGGTGTAAGATTGTAAGGATGTAAGGGTGTGAGAGTGTAAGAAAAAACAAAAATTTTTCTTACATTCATATCTTTGAAATACCCAGGAAATTTTACCCCATAGCTACAAAATCTTCCTACACCTGTATTTATTGACTTTTGACCAATACGGAAATTTCACCCATTGAGAGTGACCCATGAAGGGATTGATATTGCTACGATAAATTTCACATTATTCAAATCAGATATTAATCAAATATAGAAATTAGACAATCAGATGATAAATCACACAACCAGGGGATGAAAATATGACTCCTCCTACACCCCTACACCCTTACACCCCCACACCCATTTTCAAGACACTAAATATATAAAGCCTTGATTCAATCTGAAACTCTAGAACTACTCGAATGGCATCGCCTCTGCCAGCATCTATCCACTTTTGCGGCTACGAAACTTGGGGCGATCGCAGCGCGTGATTTGACGCCACCTGACTCTCAAGTTGAAAGTGAGTATTTGTTGACCCAAACTAAAGAAGTCTATCAACTCGAAAGTCGCCTCACTACAGGACTTTCATTTGAAGGAATTCAAGATATTGGTGATTCTCTCGAAAGGGCAGAATTACAAGGAGTTCTAGCAGGTGATGAACTGCTGGCTATTGCTACCACACTTGCGGGAAGTAGAAATCTACGTCGTGTGATCGATAATCAGCCAGATTTGCCCATTCTCATCGAATTGGTTGCTGATTTAAGAACTTATCCAGAACTAGAACAGGAAATTCATCGTTGTATTGACGAACGTGGACAAGTAAGCGATCGCGCTAGTCAAAAACTTGCTGACATCCGTATAGAATTACGTAAGTTACGTAACCAGATTACTCAAAAACTACAAAATATTATACAAGTAAAGTCTAACGCAGTTCAGGAACAGCTAATTACTCAACGGAGCGATCGCTATGTGATTCCTGTAAAGGCGCCTCAAAAAGATGCGATTCCTGGCATAGTTCACGATACCTCTGCTAGCGGAGCAACGCTATATATAGAGCCAAATTCCATTGTTCCCTTGGGTAATCAACTGCGACAGTTAGTTAGAAGAGAACAGGCGGAAGAAGAAGCTATTCGTCGTGCTTTAACACAACAAGTGGCAGAAGTAAAACCTGATTTGGAAAAATTACTTGCGATCGCCACTACATTAGATTTAGCAACTGCCAAGGCACGCTATAGTTTATGGCTACAAGCTAACCCACCCCGTTTTATCAATCGGCAAGAAAATGAGTACATCACCTTACGACAATTACGTCATCCATTGTTGATATGGCAACAACAACACGAACAAGGATCAACAGTAGTTCCTGTAGATTTACTGATTCAGCCAGAAATTAAAGTAGTAACAATTACCGGACCAAATACAGGTGGTAAAACAGTTACTTTAAAAACTTTGGGTTTAGCAGCCTTGATGGCAAAAGTTGGTTTATTTGTTCCTGCCCGTGAACCAGTAGAATTACCTTGGTTTGACCAGATATTAGCAGATATTGGCGACGAACAATCTCTACAACAGAATTTATCTACTTTTTCTGGGCATATTCGCCGCATTAGTAGGATTTTGGGAGAATTGGGGATTAGGGATTCTCCAGAGGAGACGCTACGCGTAGACGCGCAAGCGGCTTCTCACAGAGTACGGGGATCAGAGATTGGGGAACGGAAAACGGAAAACGGAGATCGGAAAACGGAGATTGGGATTCCTCATCCCCAATCCCTAATCCTCCTCGATGAAGTTGGTGCAGGTACAGATCCAGTAGAAGGTAGTGCCTTAGCGATCGCCTTATTACGCTATCTGGCAGATCATGCACAATTAACTATGGCAACTACTCACTTTGGCGAACTTAAAGCCTTGAAATACCAAGATGAACGCTTTGAAAATGCCTCAGTAGAGTTTGATGAAGCCACCCTTTCGCCTACTTATCGTCTATTATGGGGAATTCCTGGGCGTTCTAATGCTTTGGCAATTGCCCAACGCTTGGGGCTAAAAGCAGAAGTTGTCGAACAGGCAAAAACTAATCTAGGAGGTTCAACAGACGAAGTTAACCAGGTAATTGCCGGATTAGAAGCACAACGTCGCCGTCAAGAAACCAAAGCAGCACAAGCACAAGATTTGTTGCAGCAAGCTGAACGTTTATACAAAGAGGTCTCCGCAAAAGCCGCAAATTTACAGGAAAGAGAACAAAGTTTGCGTGCTTCTCAAGAAGTTGCAGTCCAGCAGGCGATCGCTCAAGCTAAAAGTGAAATTGCTCAAGTAATTCGCCGCTTGCAGCAAGGTACACCCACTGCCCAAGACGCCCAGCAAGCCACAAAGACTTTGCATCAAATAGCCGAAAAATTTATACCCCAACCACCACCAAAACCGAAACAAAGATATATTCCCAAAGAAGGCGATCGCATCCGTATTCCCAAATTAGGGCAAACAGCAGAAGTCTTGACTCCACCCAATGACGATGGTGAGTTAACCGTCCGCTTTGGAATTATGAAAATGACAGTCAAACTTGAAGATGTGGAATCTCTGGATGGTAAAAAAGCTGAACCATTAACGAAAGCAAAACCAGCCCCAGTAGCAACACCAGTTACTCCAATCCAACCAACCCCAGCAATTCGTACATCCAAAAATACGGTAGATATACGCGGACGTAGGGTTGCAGATGCGGAACCTATTTTAGACAAAGCAATTTCTGAAGCAACAGGACCAATCTGGATTATTCATGGACACGGTACTGGTAAACTGCGCCAAGGTGTTCACGTCTTTTTGCAGCAACACCCCAGAGTTAGTCGTTACGAACCAGCAGAACAATCAGATGGTGGTACTGGTGTAACTGTTGCGTATGTAAGCTAAAATGCTTAACAGGTTTGTATAATTTAGTACATAAATTTATTAGAGACACAATTCATTGCGTCTCTAATGTTTATTTTTGAACAAAGGCTTAATTAAATTATCGGAGCAAAATTGAGCGAACGCACAGTAGCCAACACGCGAACTAAACTCAGTCAATCTAGCTAAGGCTTGATGTCATTAGGTATCTCTTCATGTTTCACTAACAAAGGTTTTGGGTTCGCAACTAAAAGCGTCCGATCAAACCAAGCAATGGAGGAACAATGACAGTATTCAAATCTGCCAGTAGTAATCCTAGTTCTCAAAATAACATTGAAGAACGCTTACAAATACAGCGTTTACTAGAACCAAGTTTGGTTATTTCTACTAATGCTGGAAATGATGTCATTAAGGGATTAACTCAAAGACCAAAAACTCTGCCACCGCGATATTTCTATGATGATCGTGGTTCGGAATTATTTGAGCAGATCTGTGAGTTACCAGAGTATTACCTCACACGTACAGAGACAAAAATTTTGCAAATTTGTGCTAGTGAAATTGCGGAAATCACAGGTGCTTGTGAAATAGTTGAACTAGGTAGTGGCAGTTCTACAAAGACTAGGATATTACTAGATGCTTACTACAAACAAGGATTACCTCTGCATTATCTACCAATTGATGTCAGCGCAGGTATGCTCGAAAGTAGTGCGCTGTCGCTACTAGCAGATTATCCCTCACTACAAGTTTATGCATTGGCAGGAACCTACGAATTAGCTCTTTCTGAAATTGAGCCTAAAGAATTACCCAATCGGATGATTTGTTTTATTGGTAGCACTTTGGGTAATTTGAATCCACGAGAGTATGATGTGTTTTTATCACAAGTCAAGGCTGCTCTGCAAGTAGGAGAGTATTTTTTATTGGGGGTAGACTTACAAAAACCAAAACATATTTTGGAAGCTGCTTATAACGACAATCAAGGAGTAACAGCAGCGTTTAACTTGAATATGTTAGAGCATCTCAACTGGCGTTTTCAGGGTAACTTTGATACTAGGCAATTTGAACACTGGGCATTTTATAACGAACTTGAACATCAAATTGAGATGCATCTCAAAAGTAAGCGATCGCAAACTGTTGAATTACGCACTCTCAAATTCAATATTGATTTTGAAGCAGGTGAAACCATCCATACCGAAATTTCTCGCAAATTCGATCTCAACCGCATCCAACAAGAACTAAAAGCCAAAGGTTTAGTACCGCAGAAAGTATGGACTGACGAAAACCAGTTGTTTGGTTTATTACTCTGTCAGTTACAAGATTAGGGATAAGGGATCGGACATGAATCAGTTATCAGTTAACAGTTTAATTTGATAACTGTTAACTGATAACTGATAACTATCCCCCCACATGAATAACGGGACGGTGTTCGGGATTTTTCTCGGCTTTACGAAGAACTTCACGAGTAACTATAGCTATATCCCCTTCACCAAAAAGGATGAAACGTAACAAATATTGAATGGGATTACCTTCTATCCAACCGAAATAGGCGTGTGGTAGTTTCCCGGTTTGATCTCGGATATACAAGAGGATAGCTGCAATTGTATTTGGTACAGCAGCACCCCTAGCTCGTAAAATGCGATAGTTTCCAACTTGTACTCCTGTTACCTGAATGATTTCGGAAAAAACTGAGGCGTCGGATACTTGAATTTCCATAAACAAAACAGAATCTGTCTGAGGAATATGGTTGTCTTCACGCACTTCCTTCTCTTTTAAGAAGTATTCTCGTTCATCCCCTTCATTCAAGCGATTGGCAATTAATCGGATTGTACCCTGATGCTCTTCTTCTTCAAGAATAAAGCGACGAGCTGTTTCGTCCATTTTTATTTGCTCTACTCGCAGTTCGGTGGAACGCCAGACTCGTGAAACTAGAGAGGTAATAATAATTACACCTATAAAAAAGGCAGCAATTTGGATACCTTCTGGTCTTTCAATGATGTTAACAATGGTGGTATAAACAAACAATAGTGTAATCAAACCAAAGGACAATATTCCTCGTGTTGATCGCCGACGCCGAGCAGCTAGAGTTACAGCCAAAGCAGCAGAAGTCATTAATACCAATACCCCTGTTGCGTAGGCTCCACCTTGAGCTTCTACATCTGCTTTAAAGAGAATCGTTACTACAAAAGCGATCGCTGTATATACCAACACCAGAGGTCGAATCATCCGTGTCCAATCTGGTGCCATACCATAGCGTGGTAGGTAGCGAGGGACAATATTCAATAGCCCTGCCATTGCAGATGCACCAGCAAACCATAAGATAGAAATTGTACTTAAATCATAAATAGTTCCAAAGCCATCCCCCAAATAACGATGAGCTAGGTATGCGAGGGCGCGTCCACTTGCTTTGCCCCCTGTTTGAAATTCTGCACTAGGAATGAGTAGAATAGTCACCAAACTGCTGGTAAATAAGAAGAAGCTCATAATTACCGCCGCAGTTGTCAGCAGATTGTAGGTGTTACGAATGCGTCCTCTGGGGTTTGCTTCGGTTTCATGCTCATTTCCTTTCACCAACGGCATCACCGCCACACCAGTCTCAAACCCAGATAATCCTAATGCTAACTTCGGAAATAGCAGGGCGGCTGCACCAATCATCATGAAAGGATTTGAATAACTGGTAAACAAGTGAGTTTGCCAATTAGAAATCACGATTGGCTGTTGTAAAACCTGGTATGCACCAACACCAATCGTAATTAAGTTCAGCAACAAATATGCAGCGACTAAAAACACAGCAAGACCGATCGCTTCTTTAAAGCCTCTCAAAAATACGCCACCAAGCAACGCAATTAGAATAAGCGTAATACTGATTGATTGTCCGTGTAAAAACTCTGGGATGAGAGGATTTTCAATAATGTGGGCTGTGGCATCGGCTGCGGAAAGAGTGATCGTGATGATAAAATCAGTTCCTGCAAAGCCAAGCAAACATAAAACAAATAGCTTGCCTTGCCACCAAGGAAGGAGATTTTCCAGCATAGCGATCGATCCCTCTCCATGAGGACTAGTCGCAGCAACTCGGCGATATATAGGTAATGCACCAAACAGTGTCAGCAAAATTAGAATTAAGGTAGCCAGAGGAGATAAAACCCCTGCGGCTAAGGCAGCAATACCAGGCTGATAACCAAGTGTGGAAAAATAATCGACCCCCGTCAGGCACATCACCTGCCACCAAGGATGTTGAGAATCCTCACCTTTGTCGTTACGATCTTCTTTGAGTAACCAGCTAACGAGTCGTTTGCGATGTTGTTTTGGTGGGACAATAGGTCCAGCCATCAACAATACTCCTGTTGCATTGCTTTTATCTTACTTTGATTACCTACAATAAATTCTGGGGTCGTGCTTGCTATAGCTTTTTACTGCCATCATACTTAAACATTAAAGCAAAATATATCTGCCCCCAGTTCACCACTGCGGTAAATTAAAATAATCACACAAACTCGGCGCAAGAGCTTATTTTAACTGCGACGATTTACGAGTGTGGTGCTAGCTTGATCAACAGGCATCAGGATTACTTGATTAATATTGACATGGGCTGGTCGGGTGGCGCAAAAAAAGACCACATCAGCAACATCTTCACCAGTCAGGGGGGTGAGTCCTTGGTAAACCTTGTCAGCGCGTTCTGTGTCCCCGTGAAACCGCACTTCGCTAAATTCTGTTTCTACCATACCGGGGTCAACAGAAGTGATTTTTACCAAAGTTCCCAATAAATCTTGTTTTAAGCCTTCAGAAATTGCTCTGACTGCTGCTTTTGTACCACAATAAACGTTACCACCGGGATAAGTTTGATAAGCAGCGATCGAACCAATATTTATTACATGACCGCGATCGCGACTCACCATTCCAGGTACAACATAGCGACTGAGGTAGAGTAAACCTTTGATATTGGTATCAATCATTTCTTCCCAATCCTCAAATTTACCCTTATAGAGTTTGTCTAAACCGCGACTTAAACCTGCATTATTGATCAGAATATCAATTTCTGACCAAGCGCTAGGAAGACTAGATATAGCAGATTCAACAGCAGAGCGATCGCGTACATCTAACTGTAATAAATGTATCTGACCAGACTTGCCATGATAAGTTTCTACAAGACTATCTGCTAATTCCTGCAAACGTTCTTGACGTCGCGCCGCTAAAATCAATTTTGCGCCAGCACTAGCAAACACTTTGGCACAAGCAGCACCAATACCGCTACTCGCACCAGTAATTAAAACAATTCGATTTTGTAGAGAAAGCATTTTTTGGTCAAGGGTCAAGGGAATCTCAAATGTTCAAAAAACTCACCTGCGATTTAAATTGCAGTCTGATAGCTAAAATCTGTTGAAGCAGACTGTTCTGTTTGATTTATTTAAGTCGTCTTTAGACGACTTTTGCTACTAGCTAAGGGTTTAAACCCAAGCGCGGTATATTTAAAAATTGGGATGCTCCCAAAAGACTAATGACTAATTATTTTTTCACTACTTGCATTCGTTGAGTGATCATTGTCATACCATCTCCGCGCATGATCACCGCCGAAACCCATTGACTACCAGGAGTCATGGGTGCTTTACCAACTTTGAAAATACCACCAGATGAAAGTAACTCTAAGTCTACAGGTGTAGGACTGAGATATTTGTTTGCTTTGATTGGTTCTTCCAAAGCTGTTCCCAAAATGTAATCTTCGCCTAGAGGTTCTTGGACGATCGCATCAAAACTGTATTGCTGACCAACTTTAACCTGTTGTGGCAATTTAAAATCAATTTGTGGTGGTTGACTACCAGCAGTAACTTGAGTACGTTCTGACAAAATATCTTGGCGAATGACTTTTCCCCCAGAAATTTGCTGACGTGATGTAATTGTGGCTGATAAAGCCATATTATTATTGTTTGGGGAAGGTAAGCCAGTTATTTTCGTCACCGTATCAGCGACGATCACATTACCTTGAGGTTTCCAAGATTGCAACTGCGTACTGTATTTGAGTTGGGGGTATTGTTTCCACAATGTATTCAAAGCTTGTTCCATGCTTTGATAGTTTAATCCATCCCCATGCCTGAAGTTGGGACTGTAGAACTGCATTACTCCTTTGACATTACGCTGGTTTGCTGCTGTATCAATTTGCGTCAATAGGTTATTGAGTTCAGGGGGTGCGTTCGGTGACGTGCTAGCTTGAGCGCATTTCCAACCAGTCGTAAAACCAATAGTAAGTAGTAGCAAAAGTATCCAACGGCTGGATGGGAAGCGTGATTGGCGTTTAAAGAGTAGGATAATCAGTCTACGCATTGGGATTAAATTGGTAGTTTGACTACAAAAGAGATTCTTGCCTTAAAGCTGTTGTAGATTAAATTCCGAAACAGTTTACAACAAGGTAGGAAAATTGTTTTATCTTAGTGAAACTAAGCGTTGACATGGTAGTGGGTAGATGGCAGACGCACCAATAAAATTATTGATAGCAGCAAGTGGAACTGGCGGACACTTATTTCCAGCGATCGCATTAGCGCAAGAATTGCCAGATTATCAAATCGAATGGTTGGGTGTACCCAATCGTCTAGAAACTCAGCTTGTCCCCCAACAGTATAGATTGAATACTATTTCTGTTGAAGGATTTCAAAAAGGTTTTGGCATCTCATCGCTACTGACTGTAAGTAAACTGATCAGTTCCATTCTTAAAGTTAGGAAAATTTTACAAAATGGTCAATTTCAGGGAGTATTCACCACAGGAGGATATATTGCTGGACCAGCAGTAATTGCGGCGCGATCGCTAAATATGCCCGTAATACTCCATGAATCAAATGCTTTACCAGGAAAAGTCACGCGATTTTTCGGGCCTTGGTGTAATGCTGTCGCATTAGGATTTGAAGTTGCTGCCAAGTATTTACCCCGTGCCAAGACGATTTACACTAGTACTCCAGTACGCTCGGAATTTTTAAAACTAGGGATCGCCGCATCACTAGATTTATGTATTCCTGAAAATGTACCTGTCATCGTTGTCTTTGGTGGTAGTCAAGGTGCAGTCGCCATTAACAAGTTAGTGCGTGAGTGTGCAACAGCTTGGTTTGATGTTGGTGCTTGGATTGTACATTTGACAGGCGATAAAGATCCTGAAGCGGAAAGTTTAAAACATCCGCAGTATATATCTTTGCCTTTTTATAACAACATGGCAGCCTTACTGCAACGCGCAAATTTAGCCATCAGTCGTTCTGGTGCAGGTAGTCTAACAGAATTAGCAGTGTGTGGTACGCCTGCAATTTTAATTCCTTATCCGTTTGCAGCTGAAGATCATCAAACCTACAACGCCAAAGTATTTAACTCAATCGGTGCAGCATTGATGTTTCAGCAAACAGAATTGACACTTGAGAAATTGCAAACAGAAGTTTTGCACCTCTTACAGTCACCACAACAGTTAAAAGTGATGGGGGAAAAAGCTAAAACTATTGCACCTGCTGATAGTGCAGAGAAATTGGCGCATTTAGTCCGAGAAATGGTGGAAAAATAGAGGAAAATATTTATGTTACGAATTAAAACCGAATTTTAACAAGAGCAAACAATTGTGCTTATGGGTAGCTTCATCAAGCGATCGCTATGTTATCCTTTCACCGCTTCTTTACTCATTGGGTTAACGTGTCACTCAACTATTGCTCAAAGTCACAGTAAATATTTTCAGACTAAACATGTTCAGATTGAGCAAAAATCCTCTAAAACTGTCAAGATTACTCAGGCTACCCAAGCACTTGATGAAAAAACAGCCCTCAACTTAGTTTGGAAACTACCACAAGTACAACGTAAAGCCAGAGAAATTGAAAAACTCTCCAATGGAAAAATACGTGTTGCAGCGAAGGTTGATAGTTCTCCAACTCCAGAAGCACCTTACTACACAGTGCAAATATATGAAAATCATATAGATTACATGGATACAATTTATTGGTTTCGCGTCTTGAATCCGAGTGGTGATATCCAAGTTCTAGATATTATCAAGAATGAATACGTATCTTTAGAAGCATGGAAACAAAATTAAATCAGGAACACGGAACCATGATAACTGATAACTGAAGTAAATGTCTCAATCAAAACCTATTAGTCCTTGGAAATTCAAGCCTTGGTGGTGTCAGCCTTGGTCTATACTGCTTACAGGCGTAACCTTGATTAGTGGTAGTTGGATAATATTGAAAATTGTCTGGCTAACAGTTCTGATTGCGATTCCTGTACTCACATGGATGGGTTTTTTCTTATTAATTTGGCCCTCATTAATGATTCGCAGTGGTATTTTGGAGTCGTATCAATTATCAACAGATGAAAATACAGATAAAAGTCGTTAATTGTTGATGGTTGTTAGTTAGTGGTTTTTCCAAACAACAAGCAATAATCAACAACTAACAAACTAATTCTGTATTCGAGTCATTTCAAACAACTGTTGAGCATTTCTTCCTAAGAAAGCATCAAACAAAACTCTCTTTCCTGACTCTTCTTCCACCATAT
The DNA here is from genome assembly GCA_019359115.1 of Pelatocladus maniniholoensis HA4357-MV3. Taxonomy (GTDB): domain Bacteria; phylum Cyanobacteriota; class Cyanobacteriia; order Cyanobacteriales; family Nostocaceae; genus Pelatocladus; species Pelatocladus maniniholoensis. The sequence goes on along the minus strand of JAHHHW010000139.1, from coordinate 2,027 downwards.
AGCGTTGGGCAATTTCGTAGTAAGCGTAAGTCCAAGGAATCTGAATTTCTGTGTCAGTCAACTCATCTAATACTGTTACTATCTCTGTTACTGCTTGCGTTGCTGTTTGTCTTAAGCCACAGCTAACATCTCCTTCAATTTCTGATTTCATTGGTACGCCTAACTTTGCTAAACCACGAGCTGTAGCATCAATATCTGGATACTCTGGGGTATTTTGGCGGTTAACATAGCCTGTAAAGTGGTTGACTGCATAACCATGTAGTAATACCCAAGCACCGTATTGACTAACTTTATTAACTTCTTCGACTATAGAACGTCGAGGAGGTTGCCAAGGGCAGGTAAAAATTTTCAGGAGTTCCTTGGCAAGACGTTCGGTATCATAGTTAAAGCTATTAATAATTGCTGAATAACTTAGTAAATTGACACCACTTACCGTTTGTTGAATGAGTTGAATAGTTTCCGGTGGTAAGTTATCCACAATCAACTCACTAATAAACAACTTGGGTAAATTGAATTCTGCTTCTTGAGGATGACGATAATGCCGGGCATAGAGATGAGTTTCAGTAAATATATACTCTCCAGCGGCCTCATAACCTAAAGCTTCGGCGAATTTCCCCAAATACTCAATCCCTAAGTTGACTTTACCCTGTGGACTATCTACAACCATACGTAAAGACCGAAAAGCAATGTGATCATTAGCAACAGTACCACCCGCTTTAATAATCATTTGTGCATAAGTGTGGGCATACCTTACCCTGCTGCTATAATCTCGCCAAAGAAGTTCCCATAGTTGACAGGCAATTTTGGGGTTCATATTAATTTGAGTGAACGGCTTATGTTGATAGTGAACTACCCACACTGTACCGTCAGGTCAGTGTGGGCTTCCAATCTCACAGAAGACTGCCTCATCTTGGATTTGCGTCCGCGAATTGGTCTTACATCCTCTCCATTGGCGTTAGCCTCCCCCGTCCCAGAGGAGGACAGCATTCTGATACCTTCGGCTCTAATATTTACTGCTGCATTACCATCTCGATCTTGATGAGTGCCACAACTTGGACTTGTCCAAGTTCTCACATCTAACGGCAACTCAGATATTTGGTAATGACAATTAGAGCAAACTTTGGAACTGGGGAACCATCGGTTTATCTCTATCAATTTCCCGCCACTACGTTCTAATTTGTAGCCAAGGAAGTTTACAAAGGTTCCCCATCCAGTATCAGATATTGCCTTTGCTAGTTTGTGGTTACGTTCGCCCTTGGCGTTCCCGAAGGGTACCATGCCCAAGACAAAAAGGTTTTCGACTACTACTACCTGATTGTTATCAACTATCTTTCTAGACAGTTTGTGTAGGTAGTCTTGGCGGACATTGCTAACTTGTTCGTATACCCTAGCGACAATCTTGTTTGCTTTTCTACGACGATTACTGCCTTTGTTTTTTCGTGCAGCAATACGTTGTTTTACGGCTAGTTTCTTTTCATATTTAGATAGGTGTCTTGGGTTGGGATACTTGGAGACTTTATCGCCATCATAGGTAATTGCAAAATCCTTGATTCCTAAATCAATCCCAACAACTTTACCCTGATTACTTGTTGCTGGATAATCCCCCTCATATTCCATCAGAACTGATGCGTAGTATTTGCCAGATGGACATTTACTAACAGTTACTGTTTTGATTACCCCGTCAAGTGGTCGATGGATTTTAGCTTTGACGATTCCCAATTTACCGGGAAATTTCAAAGTTTCATCAACTTGTTTTACTTTTTGGGGATACTGGATTGATTGACGATGGTGCTTTGATTTGAATCTTGGATATTTTGCTCTACCTTCAAAAAAGTTTTGATACGCACGACTAAGATTGAGACTTACAGATTGCAAAACCTGAGAATAACAATCCCCTAACCATTAAACATCTCCAAAATAGTATATTTTGTGGTAAAAGAACGTCAATAGAAGTTTTTTGACACCAAAATATGAGTAACGTACTAAATCACATAGAGGAGAATCCTCAAGAAACCAAGCGATTAATA
>JAHHHW010000138.1 GCA_019359115.1 Pelatocladus maniniholoensis HA4357-MV3 | reverse complement strand
ATGGGTTGAATCAGTGTATTGAAACCTATAAAGCGACTGGTAAAGGCTTGTCTCAATCTGGACTCAATTCTTTATTACCAAAGCTAAAAAAAGAACAAGAAACTGAATGGTTAGGGGATTGTTATTCTCAGGTTTTGCAATCTGTAAGTCTCAATCTTAGTCGTGCGTATCAAAACTTTTTTGAAGGTAGAGCAAAATATCCAAGATTCAAATCAAAGCACCATCGTCAATCAATCCAGTATCCCCAAAAAGTAAAACAAGTTGATGAAACTTTGAAATTTCCCGGTAAATTGGGAATCGTCAAAGCTAAAATCCATCGACCACTTGACGGGGTAATCAAAACAGTAACTGTTAGTAAATGTCCATCTGGCAAATACTACGCATCAGTTCTGATGGAATATGAGGGGGATTATCCAGCAACAAGTAATCAGGGTAAAGTTGTTGGGATTGATTTAGGAATCAAGGATTTTGCAATTACCTATGATGGCGATAAAGTCTCCAATTATCCCAACCCAAGACACCTATCTAAATATGAAAAGAAACTAGCCGTAAAACAACGTATTGCTGCACGAAAAAACAAAGGCAGTAATCGTCGTAGAAAAGCAACAAAGATTGTAGCTAGGGTATACGAACAGGTTAGCAATGTCCGTCAAGACTACCTACACAAACTGTCTAGAAAGATAGTTGATAACAATCAAGTAGTTGTAGTCGAAAACTTAAACGTCAAGGGCATGGTACGTAACCACAAACTAGCTGCATCTATATCTGATACTGGATGGGGAGCCTTCGTCAACTTCTTGAGCTGCAAATTAGAGCGTAGTGGCGGGAAGTTGATAGAAATAAATCGATGGTTTCCTAGTTCCAAGCTTTGCTCTGATTGCCATTATCAAATCAACGAGTTACCGCTAGATATCAGGACTTGGACTTGTCCAAGTTGCGGGACACATCACGACAGAGATGGTAATGCTGCTATGAATATTAGAGCAGAAGGTATCAGAATGCTGTCCTCCTCTGGGACGGGGGAGGCTAACGCCAATGGAGAGGATGTAAGACCAATTCGCGGACGTAAATCCAAGATGAGGCATTCCTCCGTGAAGTTGGAAGCCCACACCATACCCAGTAGGGTTGGTGTTGGGTAGTTCACTTATTAAAGTCCTACCTGTTGCCTAGGCCTTGAAAGCTTTGAACAGCCATAGAATATTACTGAAAGGATTTATTTTTCGGTGGCTGGAAGCTTATTGCGAGGTCAAGACTTTGAGACTACTATTATTATTTCTGCTATTTGCGATCGCTCTGTTTATTTTTATATTTACCAGTCCAGCACAGGCGGCCGAAATATCTGGTGCTGCCAAAATATTTGCTTCTAATTGTGCTTCTTGTCATATTGGTGGTGGGAATGTCCTCATCGCTGAGAAAACATTGAGAAAGGAAGCCTTACAAAAGTATCTGGAAAATTATAACGCTGACTCACTTGCAGCAATTATTCACCAGGTGCAAAACGGCAAAAATGCTATGCCTGCTTTTAAAAGCAAGTTAAGCGAAGATGAAATTATCGAAGTAGCTACCTACATTTTTGAAAAAGCAGAACGGGGTTGGTAGTATAAATCAGTTATCAGTAAAAAACTAACTGATAACTGTTACTTGTTAATTTTAGTTTTGCCTTTCCTGTTTAACTTGGCGCAGCTGTTCTAGCAGTTTTTGGTTGGTATTTTGACTGTTGTTATTAACTTGTGGCTGGGATAGTTTTGGTATGGGTTGAGCTTGATTTGTCCCCGCTTGCACTGATTGTGGTGTGGGTTTGACAGTTGATTGTACGGGTTGCTGCTGTTGCTGCTGTTGCGGTGATGATTGATTTTGTGGAAGCGATCGCAAACGCTGTTTTAAATCCTGTTGTTCATTGGGGGATGACTGTGCTTGGGGTGTTTGCAAAATAGGCAATTTTTGAGGAGCTAGTGCAGGTAATTTTGATGGAGTAGCTGCTGCGGGAGCAATATTATTATTTGGTAAGAAAGAAAGTCGAAATGGATAATACTGGGGTTTGCCATTAGCCTGCACAGGATTTTTCTGGAAATACTCTCTAAAATATTCCCGTGCTGCTACTTTGAGGCTAGATGAAACTGAACTGTCAAAAAATTCTATAGATTCAACCTTACCATCGGTGTATACCAAACCACCCTCTATTTTACCTTCCTGACCTCTTTGACCACTAACGGTTTCGGAGATGAGTTTTTTGGTTTCAATGTTGGGGTATTGATCTCTTACTTTTCGCAATTGATCATTTAAAGAATTTATTTTCGCGATTTGCTGTGCTGTCGTCTGGGATGTTGTCGCTGTTGATGGCAAATTGGCTGTTTGAGGCGTGGATTGTTGTGATTGCCATTGTGGTAAATTTGTACCTCCCATTGCTAGGTTACTTCCTGGTTGCGGAGTACTTGTCGCAACTGGAAATTCCTGATTTTGCAACCCACTCGAAGTACCAGAGTTAGGACTACTAGAGTTATTGGAAGAAACGGAAGTCGGCGTGTTAGGTAAATTAGTGGGGATGTTAGCAGCTTGTAAATCCGGTAAGTTTGTGGGGTATGAGGAGTTAGAAGTATTGACAGAAGAAGGTAGTGGTTGCGGTTTTCCTAAGTCAATTTCATCTTGCAAACGAGCAATTTTCCTATCGTTTACACGCGGAACAGTTGTTGTATAGTTTTGCTTTTGTTCTATTTGCAATTGGCTCTTCTTCGGTAGAGGTAGGATACTAACTCGATTAGGAGATACGGGAATAGAGGTTAATGGCGGCTCAACCAGAGAAGTTGTCGGTTGCTGTGTGGGTAAGGGTGTTGATTTAAACGCAAACTTGGGAAATGGGGGAACTTGCGCTTGTAGAGGAACTTGTCCAGCTTGGGGAAGTTTTCCTTGTAAAGGAATCCCTGGTTGCTTGGGAAGCGCAGATGTAGTTGTCTGTGGCAAACGACTTTGATCAGCCTGGTTTAATTCAACAAGTCCGACACCAGTTTTTGGTGATTTTATCTGTTTTGGTTGAGTTTCCATCTGCATCCACGGCAGAAATAATGCGATTACACCGTGGATACCAACAGAAGCTAATACTGCTATCCCTGTTGGCTGACTAATAATTTCTGGTATGCTTTTGAATACGGAAACGTATGACATAGTTGTTATCGTTCACTCGGCTTGATTAAAGTAACCTGACAAACTTAATCTTTGACTACAGTAATCTCTCTTACGAATTGGGTTTCTCTACAAATAATAACTTCCTGCGTCATCAGTCAAAACAGGAAAACCGCAAAACCTTAAAATTATTTTATTAAAATTGATATTATATTGTACTAAAAATTGACTTTGGTCAATGCTAATCTTCAACAATAGTTAATTTTGTTAGCATTGTACATTTATCACAATTATCAAGATTGTAATAGCTAAAACAAAAGCTCAAGCTGATATTTTAGATACAATAGCGCTAGATGAGGCAGAGAAAAATTTTTTACTTTGTAATTCTAAGTGCAAACATACAAAGCTTCCTCAATGCTAAAAAATTTGAGAAGTACTTAAGTATAATTTAATCTATTGACATTAGCTAAAACAAATCAATAGACAGTTTAAGAGCAATTCAAAATCTTATACTTAGAGTAATTATATTTGATTTTTGTTGGCGTAGCCTCCCGTTTCAAAAACTCATATTTACTTGTGAGGACTCTTAACAGGGAACTCTCAACAGGGAACAGGAAGTGTATCTAGCTTCACAAAAATCAAATAGGAGGCCTATATTCAAGTATGCAAGATTTAACTTACACATACTCTAGGCATTCTTGGTGTTTGAGGAGTCTATAGTGATTAGATAAATTTATCTTGATACTTACTACTATTCAGTTTCAATAACTAATTCGAGCAATGAAGTTGTGGTGTATCCAATACATCAAAATTTTACAATTCAAAATGATATAGCTTGATATTTACCGATTAATTCATTTACTAGCTTGTACTCAAAAGACTTACAAAAATTTTCATAGAGATTTAGTATAATACAAGAGATTATTAATGATATAGAAAATGTTTTCGGGGCATCCTTAGCGTCATTTGTCACGCGGTCGTACCTTTTGTAATCAATGATCTGCTGCTTAAATCCTGATTGCCCACATCCCCTCAATCCTGATGGAAAGGAGTTCTGCCAAACTTGTAACAGTCCCCTCGTACAACTGTTACGGAAGCGTTTTCGTGTCATCCGTGTGCTGTCAGATGAGGGTGGATTTGGTAGAACTTACTTGGCAGAAGATATCGATAAACTTAACGAACGCTGCGTTATCAAGCAGTTAGCGCCTAAATTCCAAGAAAGCTGGGCCCTTTCTAAAGCGATGGATTTATTCCAAAGAGAGGCGCAGCGTTTGCAACAACTCGGAGAACATCCGCAAATACCAACTTTATTAGCTTATTTTGAAGAAAACACATACCTTTATTTGGTGCAGCAGTTTATAGATGGACAGAATTTGTTAAAGGAGTTGCAACAAAAAAGAGGGTATAGTGCTAAAGAAATTCGAGATATTTTGTTAGATTTATTACCTGTTTTAAGATTTATTCATGAAAGAGGAGTTATTCATAGAGATATCAAGCCACAGAATATTATCCGACGTAAAAATGATGGACGTCTATGCTTGATTGATTTTGGTTCTTCAAAGCAATTAACAGCGAAAGTACACATACAAATGGGTACTTCGATTGGTTCACATGGCTATTCAGCGATCGAACAAATCAGAGATGGAAAAGCCTACCCAGCCAGCGATTTATTCAGTTTAGGAGCTACTTGCTTTCATTTGTTGACTGGAGTTTCTCCTTTTAAACTGTGGACAGAACATGGCTATGCTTGGGTGCAAGATTGGCAACACTATTTAAAGAGTCCGATCGCCACTGAACTGGCTGAAGTTATTGACAAGCTATTAGCAAAAGATACTCAACAGCGCTATCAATCAGCTGAACAAGTTCTGAAAGCTTTGATGCCTAAGCCTAAGCAGCTATCGGAACGAAAAACCGAAATAGCTAACTCGTCGGTAATATTACCACCTACTCAGCCGCCATTTGTACCGAAAAAATACACATTAGTAAGAAATTTATTCTTGCTGAGTTCTTTCGTCATGTTGATCGTATTGGGTGAATTCTTCTATCGCCAATCCCATCATTTTGACATCTCTGTTTCTTCTCGTTTTGGTCAATCGGATAATACAGCAACTAATACCGAAGCAATTATTCCTCAATCCTCTAAATTGCCTATGGGGAATTTTTATTTAGCGCACACTTTCAAATCGCCTTCAAAATCGGTTTTGTCTGTTGCGATTAGCCCAGATGGTAAGACAATTGTCAGCAACAGTGGGGACACGATTAAACTTTGGAGTTTAACAACAGGACAGGAAATCATTACTTTAAAAGGGCATAGCGATCGCGTTAATGTTGTTAGCATCACCCCAGACGGACAAACCTTGGTTAGTGGTAGTGAGGACAAAACTATCAAACTCTGGAACCTAGCCAGAGGACAGGAAATCCGAACTTTTGAGGGACATACAAACTCAGTTCATACTCTGGCCATTAGCCCAGATGGTAATCTTGTAGCCAACGGTAGCGACGATAACACGATTAAATTATGGGATTTGGCAACTGGTCAGGAAATTCGCACTTTTAATGGCCATACCTCTTGGGTGCGATCTATCGTCTTCAGTCCCGATCAAAAAACTTTGATCAGTGGTAGTCGTGATCAAACTATCAAAATTTGGGATGTGACAACCGGAAACGAAATTCGTACTCTGACAGGACATACCCAAGCTGTAACATCCATCACGATGACACCAGATGGAAAAACTCTGATCAGTGGTAGTGATGATCAGACCATTAAAATTTGGGATTTGACAACCGGAAAAGAAATTCGTACCCTTACAGGCCATTCTGGAGGAGTTCGGTCTGTTGCCCTGAGTCCAGATGGTCAAACTATTGCTAGCGGTAGTAGCGATAAGACTATTAAATTGTGGAATATAAAAACAGGTGAACTAATTCGCACCCTAGCAGGACACGGCGACGGAGTTCAGTCTCTAGCTTTTAGTCAAAATGGCAACATTTTAGTTAGTTGTGGTTTTGACAACATCATCAAAATTTGGCGAGTCTCAACTTAATCATTTTTTTACATATAAAAAGTAATGTTAAATATTGACCAATAAATCTGAAAAGTCGTTCATCCAATGGGTAAATAAATTTATCCCCAGGAAAGTATATCAAATCTCTGGTTTGTGAATTTCACAGCATGAGACCTAAGCAACTGCTGAATTTGCAATATCTGTACAAATGAGCTACTCAAAAATCAAAATTATAACGGGTGCGGCGATCATAGTTTTAGGATCTGGAGGAACTTGGCTGTGGCAATCTGCCCCAGCTGCCACCAGCTTGTCTCCTGAAAGCTTTAGTCAGCCGAATAAAGCGGCATGGGCTAATCTTGGGGTCGGCGACGCTCTCACCCTCAAAGGACATGCCTACCCCGTTTGGTCTGTGGCAATTAGTCCAGATGGTAAGAAACTTGCTTCTGCAAGCACAGACAAAACTATCAAAATTTGGGATCTGGCAACAAGAACAGAATTACACACCTTGAAGGGGCATTCTGAATGGATCAATTCTGTTGCTATTAGTCCTGATGGCAAAATTCTTGCGTCTGCCAGTGCAGATAATACCATCAAAATTTGGGATTTGCAAACAGGAAAATTAATTCGGACTTTAAAAGGACATCTAGCCTCAGTTCAGTCTATTGCCTTCAGTTCAGATAACCAAACTTTAGTTAGTGGCAGTTGGGATCAGAGTATTAAATTATGGGATGTAACCACAGGCAAACAAATTCGCACACTCAAAGGAGATTGTGACGTAGTAGATGCGATCGCTATTAGCCCTGATAGAAATATAATTGCTAGTAGCAGTTACTTTGACAACAGCGTAAAACTGTGGAATTTACATACAGGAAAACAAATTCGCGTCTTGAGAGGTCACACAGAGGCAGTTCATTCTCTTGCTTTTACACCTGATAGCAATACTTTAGCAAGTGGTAGCTGGGACAACACGATCAAACTGTGGAATTTAAAAACTGGTAAAGAAAGTTACACATTTACAGGTCATACCAACAAGGTTTGGTCTGTCAGCTTTAGTCCAGATGGGAAGACTTTGGCTAGTGGTAGTTGGGACAAGACCATCAAACTTTGGAATATGAAAACAGGAGAAGAAATTCGCACCCTTGAAGGACATGACGACAAAGTTTGGTCTGTAGTCTTTAGTGCTGATGGTAATTCTGTTGCAAGTAGTAGTCTGGACAAAACGATCAAGATTTGGCGGGTATCGCAGTAAAGATTGTTGGTATAGCAATCTGTCTAACAGTTGTGGAAATTAAGACACCCAAATCCCCGATTTATTGAAGAAATCGGGGATTTTGTTGTTCAAGAATGATTCACGAATCCTAATAGTTGGCAGATAAGGCTAAAAAATAGTCAATCGATATGTACCTGTTCGTTGAGGAGCAGAGGAAATCACCACAACATAGTAAGTTCCATCTTCAGGTAACTTAGCTCGATCAATCAAAGCAGTATATCTACCATCTTTATCATTATCCGCAGCAATGACTTGACCTTTGGAATTGAGCAGAACGATATAGGGAGAAAACTGTTCTAGGACACTATCTACACGTATGCTCACAAGTTGGTCTTTTTTACCCTCAAACCTAGAAACATTGTAAGGACTGCCATTATTTTTGAGTTTAGAGCCGTTTGCTGCCAATTGGTCTGATTCATCGAGAGTGTAACTAGCTCTATCGTTCCTTAAAGCTAAACTATAACGACCTATTTCTCCAGGATTGCGGCTAGTGACTGCGATCGTATAAACACCTCTAGCAGGTAGTCTGATAAATAGAAATGCATCTTTGACTTCCCCGTTACTACCTGCTTCTCCACTACTTCTTTTAGCAAGAACGTTATTATTGGGGTCAAGCAAAATCATGAATGGATTTAGATTCAGATTGTTAGAACGGCGTTGATCAGCACTACCAATCAGTCTGATTTGAATTAATTGATTTTCCCTGCCCTCAAACTGATAAAAGTGAAAATACCTACCTTGAGATTTAAAATCACCTGGGGCTAAGACACCCAATTGAATGTCTACAAAGTTAATTGGTTTAGCGTTAGGTATTTTACTACCAGAAACAGGTGAGCCACCAGGATTTCTATTATTATTTGTAGGCTTAATCCTAGAGGGTGAAGAATTAACAGGACGAGGATTTGGTTGTGGTGCTGGTTGGGTATTAGTCGGTTTTGGTGTAGTTGGTGTAGAAGGACGAGGATTTGGTTGTGGTGCTGGTTGGGTATTAGTCGGTTTTGGTGTAGTTGGTTTAGAAGGACGAGGCTTTGGTTGTAGTGCTGGTTGGGTATTAGTCGGTTTTGGTGTAGTTGGTGTAGAAGGACGAGGCTTTGGCTGTGGTGCTGGTTGGGTACTGGGAGTAGAACCAGTACCAGAAGGTTGAGGTTTTGGAGTAGATGCTGGAGTTGGAGTTGGAGTTGGAGTAGAACCAGTACCAGAAGGTTGAGGTTTTGGAGTAGATGCTGGAGTTGGAGTTGGAGTAGAACCAGTACCAGAAGGTTGAGGTTTTGGAGTAGGTGTAGGAGTTGGAGATGGTGCGGGTGTCGAAGGGATGGGAGATTCTATCGGTTGATTAGTTTGAGCGGCTGGAGATGGTTGCGTAACAGGAATTTGCTCGATCGCCTGTTGGACTGCTTCTGGTTGTCTCTCATCTGGTGTTTTAGCAATTGTGAATTCTTCCGACTGTTTAGGAATTTCCAACGCAGCTATAGGCAAAGCATAATTTGTGATTAACAAACTACTACTCAAAGAAATAATTACGGCTAAATCAAATTTATTCCAAAAATTTTTGTTATTTTTTACTACGAACATGTCACTCCTCATAATTCTGATACATGGATAATATATGAAATACGAAAAAAATAGTTTTAAAAATTCTAAATCTACCTGAAAAATCATCTTGATTGTGATGGAAATTCCAGTAAAAATAAGTTTAGTTGTTTTTAACTTATGGCATATTTTATAAATTAGATGTTTATTGTAGTAAAAGGTTACTTTTATATTACTTTAGATAGTTGTTTTTATTAAAAGTTTGATATATTCACTACTGAAAAAATATTTTATCTGCTTTGCGTAGTATTTACTGAATATAAGTATTATTCATGCTTTTTTGATTTATAACTGTACAAGTCTGTTAAAAAATGTTGTTTCCGTGCTTATTTGGTAATATATAAAATGTGAACATAGATGTACTAATACCAGCGTCTGTACTACTGGCAACCACGATTATAGAAAAATATCCTATACTTTAATTTTAAATTGCTTAGTTACCAGTAGATTGATTCTGGAGTCAGAAAGTTTATTTTGGCAAATTAATAGCAAAATGATACGTCATGAATTAATATATACTCAAGCTGCAAATTTCTTGCTAGTATGATTTGCTGCCTGAATCCTGATTGCCAACATCCTTTAAATCCTGATGATAGCCAATATTGTCAGAATTGTGGAACCCCACTAGTACCTCTGCTTAGAGGTCACTATCGTGTTATTGACAGATTGTCTGTAGAAGGTGGATTTAGTATCACCTATCTAGCGGAAGATATCGACAAACTAAATGTTAAATGCGTTGTTAAGCAACTCGCCCCAAAAGTCAAAGACACAGGGGCATTAAAAAAAGCTGTCCAGCTTTTTGAACAGGAAGCCCAAAGGCTAGAAGAGTTGGGAGAACATCCACAAATTCCCCACCTGCTAGCTTACTTTGAGCAAGATAACTATTTATATTTAGTACAACAATATATAGATGGACAAAATTTATTAAAAGAATTGCAGGAGCAAGGTAGATTTAGTGAGAGGAAAATTCGAGAACTTTTATTAGATTTATTGCCAGTTCTGAAATTTATTCATGACCATGGTGTAGTTCACCGAGATATCAAACCTCAAAACATTATTCGTCGTAAAACTTTGCATCCTTCTAGAGAAAGAGATTCAAAAGGAGAGCTAGTATTAATTGATTTTGGAGCCTCAAAGCTGCTGACAACAACAGTACAGCCGAAGATGGGAACAACTATTGGTTCACATGGGTATACTCCTGTTGAACAAATGCAGGATGGAGAAGCTTATCCAGCTAGTGATTTATTTAGTTTGGGCGCCACTTGTTTTTATCTGCTAACTGGAACTTCTCCATCAAAATTGTGGATGCAACAAGGCTATGGTTGGGTGTCATCTTGGTGGCAATATTTTAGTACTCCTAGTAGAGGTGGACTCGCCCTTTCAATGGAATTAGGTAGGGTTTTGGACAAGCTGCTAAAGATAGAGATTCAAGAACGCTATCAATCAGCCGATGATGTAATTAGAGATTTATCACGTCAACCATCACCATTACCAGAACTTGATGAAACTGTACTGTCAGGTTCGTCAAAAAGTAGAGGCGGATTTTTTGCACAATCAACTCAAAAGCTTAAAAATAAATTATTCATTAATGCTGTAATTGTCATATTGGCATTAGTAGGAGTTTGGTATTTTCAGTCTCGCCCACAGGTAACTCAGTCTGCTGATCCTGAACCACCGCAAGAGACTGTGACTGTAACTCAAAAATCTGACGAGCCTAGCACTTTAAAAGGACATGCTAGCGATGTTAATTCTGTCGCTTTTGACTTTGATGGACAAAAGCTGGCTAGTGGTAGTGACGACAAAACTATTAAAATTTGGGATTTAGTAACTCAAAAAGAAATTCAGACTTTGCGGGGACATTCTCAATGGGTTTGGAGTGTCGTCTTTAGTCCCGATGGACGAACTCTTGCGAGTGCAAGTGCAGACGAAACAGTTAAATTATGGGATTTAGCAACCGGAAGCGACATTTTCACTCTCAAGGGACACAAAGCAGGTGTCACTTCTGTAGCTTTTAGTCCTGATGGACAAACTCTTGCTAGTGCTAGTTTAGATAAGACGATCAAACTGTGGAATGTCAAAACCGGAAAAGAAATTTGCACTCTTGTTGGACATTCTGGGGCGATCGCTTCTGTAGCTTTTAGTCCCGATGGACAAACTGTTGCTAGCGGTAGCTGGGATAAAACTATTAAACTGTGGAATGTCAATACTGCCAAGAATATCCGTACCTTAAAAGGACATTCTGATTTGATTGTTTCTGTAGCTTTTAGTCCCGATGGTGCTAGCCTAGCTAGTGGCAGTAAAGACAAAACTATTAAACTGTGGAATCTGGCAACGGGAAAAGCTACTCTGACTTTAAAAGCCCATACTGATAAAGTTAATTCCGTTGCTTTTATATCTAATACTGCTAACAATAAATCTTTAGATTCAATCAGTCTTGTCAGTGGTAGTAGTGACAATACGATTAAACTGTGGAATCTGAAAACAGGAAAAGCAATTCGTACTCTCAAAAAAGATTCTGGTTATATCTATTCTATTGCTATTAGCCCAGATGGGCAGACTCTTGCTAGTGGGGGTAGTGCGGAGAATATTATTAAGATTTGGCAAGTGCAGGATTAATTTTGGGGATTGGGGAGACAAGGGGGATAAAGCATTTCGTTTAAGATCAAAAACATTTGATTCTAGTGGAGAGCAGGTATTTTAGCAAGTATTCCCTTGTTATCTTGAAGTAAATCAAGTTTTGGCGTAAATCAAGTTTTTGAGTTTGAAATTAGCTTCACAAGTCATAAAACAGATTTTTAACTCAAAAATCCGAATTAAATCTTGCAAATCTCTTATTTTCATCAAATTTAAGTAGAATGTGTTCCAATACTGCTTCGAGAAGATAAATCTATTGACATTTAAACCCTGTAGAGACGTTGCACTGCAACGTCTCTACATGACAAAATTCTGACGAAAAATCATTAACCGAGCAGTATTGATATTTCACCTAGTATTTTTTTAGTTTTTAATAAACTTATCTTTTTTTGACAGGTAATTGGACTGGTTGTGTAATATTAGAATTGCATGATTTCAAGTTGACAGATACAATCCCAATAGACGCTATTACGCTCACGCAAGCAATAGCAAAAGCTGTTGCTATTAAAGGCATAGGGTCTTTACTTGAACTATGTTCGGCAACAGATTGTTGCACTGGTTCGATAACAGATGTTGGTGTCTGCTCAATTGAGGTTTTTGGTGCAATAGCTAAAATGTTTTCAACATAGTCTAGAGCAAGCGTTAATGAATGTACATCAATATTGCGCCATGTTGTTTGACAAATTGATTTGTGAGTAATGCAAGCTTCGTATTCACCAGAACCAGGGTCAGGATAAAATTTCAGGTAATAATCATTTGGTAGCTTCACTCTGGGAGTCTTGAAAAGTTGTAACTCTTTAGGATCTACTGTAAAGTTACGACTTTGGAGTAAGCTAACAATCTCATCTATTGTAATCATGGGTTGAGCTTACTTGCTTTTAGGAACACAGTTAATATAAATATCTAGCGACTCATAAGCTGTTCAGCATTTAAATCGAGCGAGCAATCTCGACACAGTAAGCAGTATAGCTCTCAAAAATCCTAGTTTAAATGCACATCAGCTTAGAGATAATTTCTCCTATACTTTTCGACTATATGAGAGTCTTGGGTAACATTAAACAACTCGTAAATAATTTTCTCAGTAGCGTCTCCTTGGGCTTTTAGTCTTCCTATATCTTGCTTAATTTTATTAAAAGATTCTGATTTTTCACTATCAACTTTTTTCTTAATATCATTCCGCCACTCTTCATTAGTGTTAGACAGATAATCTGTGATCAAGGGTTCAATTATTGCAAACTCATGAGGTTCAAAAATATTCTTGGATTCGTCTTTTACTGGTCTTGTCCCACTGGTTGCTCTGAAAGTAGGGCTTATTACATTTCTGAATTTAATCACTACCCAATTAAGAACAAAATATACCTCTAACTTATACGTACGCTCTAACCAAGTTCTTAGGTTTATTTTGCCAGATTTGTCTACAATTTCATTCCAGTACTCGTTGGTAATCTGGATAGCTGCTTTTCTCCATTCAGGGATGAGAAACGCGGTTTTACCTAAGATCACCAGGTCTTTTTCTAATATCTCTGTCATTCGACCAGCTAACAACTCAGCTAACTCTCCAAATTCTGTAGAGTCATTAGGATTAGAAATATCATCACACTCCAAGTAGAAATCGAGCATGGAATCTGCACTAACTAAATGAAACCCATCATATTCAGTGGTTTCAATTTTAATTTGCTGCAATTTCTCACGGGTAACTTCTTGAGGATTTCTACTATCATTTGATAATTCTAGTAGGATACTAACAATATCCTCTAAAACTAGCCTTCCATTTTTTCCATTTTTATTACAGTAAGCTCGAAATCTTAAGCCTTTATACGAGTACTCGCGACTAGTAAAGTCCACTCTTTTTCTCCAATGCACCTGCAAAATCACTGATACTTGCATACTACCACTTTCTCAACGAAGTCTCAGCAAGTACTCGTGTACTGAGATAATTCCAAATGTTCAAAAAATCGGGAGCATCCCAATTTTTCAAACTTACCTGGCGACTAGAAGTCGCGGAGATTTTAAACATTTGGGATGCTCTCCCTGCATTATTAATGTATCGACCTGCATTATTAATGTATCGACCTGCATTGCGAATGTATCGACCTGCATTGTTAATGTATCGACCTGCATTGCGAATGTATCGACCTGCATTGCGAATGTATCGACCTGCATTGCGAATGTATCGACCTGCATTGCGAATGTATCGACCTGCATTGCGAATGTATCGACCTAGATTGTTAATGCAGCCGTCTGTACAGTTTATTTAATAGAGTAAAACTTGCACTTCTTCCCCTGGAGAAACTAATGTTTGCCCTACTGATAGCACAGCTAAAGCATTAGTTTGGGCGAGATTAATTAAATTGCCAGAACTTTGACTTCCACCAGCCACTTGAAACTCGTAAATTCCGTTTTGTAAATCTAATTTACCCCAAACATAAGTTTCCCACTTCCCATTAGATCGCAATTCCTGATGAGTAAAGGCTTTGATAAAGTTTGGTTGCCAACCTTCTATTAGTCCAGAAAGTTTTTTGATAGTTGGTTGCACAAATCGCCAGAATGTTACCAATGCTGAAGCTGGATTTCCTGGTAAACCGAAGTAAATCACTTGATTTCTAAATGTCGCAACGGTGAGAGGTTTACCGGGTTTCATCGCCACTGCTTGAATGTGAATTTTCCCCTCTAAAGACTTGACAATTTGCTCAACATAGTCATAATCTCCCACAGAAACACCACCAGAAGAAATGACTATATCGGCGTTGGATACTGCATAGGCGATCGCTTTTGCTAAAGCACCTGGTTCATCTGGGACTATGCCTAAAATTAGCGGTTCTCCCCCACTCTGCCTAACTAAAGCTGCTAAAGCATACTGATTAGAATCAACGATTTGCCCTGGTTGCAGGGATTGATCTGGAGATACAAGTTCATTACCTGTAGAAAATATTGCTACCCTTGGACGGCGGTAAACACTGACTTGAGTACACTGGGCAGTTGCTAATACAGCAATTTCTGATCCATGTAACATAATTCCTGGTGGTAACAATTGTGTCCCGGCTTGATAGTAAGCTGCACGCTGTCTGACAAATTCTTGCGGTTTTGTGGGTGCTGTCAGGATGAATACACGATTTTCCTCTCGCTGTGTACATTCCTGCATCACCACTGTATCAGCACCTGCTGGCATGACTGCACCTGTGAAAATCCGGGCTGCTTGCCCTTGTTGGATGGTAGATTGGGGTTGATATCCAGCAGTTATTTCTTCAACAATTTCTAAAATAGCTGGCTGTTTTTGAGTAGCTTGCTGGACATCAGCGTAACGTACTGCATAACCATCCATTGCTGAATTATCCCAATGGGGAAAGTCCAACTGACTCGTAACCACAGAAGCAAGAATACGACTATCTGCTGCGAACAAATCGACAATTTCTGCATCGTAGTGATTGTTCAGAAGTGATACTAAATTGAAAATAATTTCTTCTGCTTCGCTAACTGACAGCATTAGGAAGAACTCCAGCTAATTTGATTTTTAGAAGAAATCTTCACGGGTTGGTATATCAATATGAATTCGGAATTATTAATTTAGCATCAGCTATTCACATCTATTTCTGGCCAAAGTCGTTCTAACTGGCGTCGCCAAGCATCTAAAGTTTCTTCTCTTGCTTGTGGAGTTTGGTTTTCATCCCCCATTAATCCTTCGGCGTAGAAGCGTTCCAGATTTTGCATTGTGGATTGGAGGGACTGACCTTGTAGTTTCGCTGCTATGATAACTTGGCGAATGCGACTTTCCACTAACCGATTAAAGACATCATCTAAACCAGCTGCGTGTAAAGCAATCAGTCTAGCGATCGCATCTCGAAAATCTTCTACAACCAAACTGTTACAGCTATGTTGAAATACACCCCAGACTACACCTTGCTGTAAGGCGTAGCGTACTTGTTGAGTATCATCAAAATTTGCTTCTAAAAACTGTTCAAAAAAAGGTTGAGCTTGTTGTGCTGGTACGATTGGTATCATCACTCGCAACCAGCTTTTATCATCTGAGAGCAGTACTAGTACACGAAAGGTAGAAGTTTCTACTTGCCAAGAATCGGATGCGATCGCCTTAACATCTGCTTCACCAAATAATTCTGTCAGCGTAGCTGCAATTTCTGAAGGTGTCATAGTGTTTTTTTTGATCCACCCTCTAGACTAGCGCAGCTTTGGTATTAATTGGGTGTTGAGAAACCAAGGATAAGGGGGACAAGTTGGTCAAAAATCATTGTTTTGCCAAATCAATGTTGTCTTTGTAAACCATACTTGACGATCACTAAACAATTTCTCCCATCTGCACCACGTTCGTAGACGACATGATCAACTAGGCGTCGCAGGAGAAACCATCCATACCCACCTACTTGTAGAGTACCTGGTTCTGGTTCGGCGATCGCATCAGGATTAAAAGGTTTACCATGATCCCAGATTCTAATCTCTAGTCGATCCATCCATAGAGAAACGTCTATATCAATCGCTGTTTCTGGGGGCAGAGTATGATGAGCATGGCGAACAGCATTAGTAAAACCTTCTGCTAACGCCAGGTTCAGGCGATAAAGTTGACCTTCTGACCAATCAAGTTTAGATAAATGTTGCAGACAGAATTGCTCAAACCACTGTTGCACTCGGTTTAGAAGCTTGAGTTCGCTTTTCACAGTCAGATGGTCTTGCTGCATTATGCTAAACATTGACCTTGACATGTAGGTGTATGGATAAAAAATGTTTGTAAGTAGATCAGCATAAACATGTTTTGTTGTTTGTTTTTGGAAATAACCGCCAATCACCAACAAAATTGGTTGTTATGTTTTGTTTGGAGTACTCACCAACTACTAAATACTATAAGAGCAGGTTTTACCATGATATTACTTTACCTAGTGACAGGATATAACTTGAAACCCGCTCCTATCAATAGCCTTCAGGCTTATATTTATTTAGATCCACTTATTTATAACAAGTAAGTCGGCGTCGTAAATTCTGTGTTTGTAGTAAGCGTTACTCTGCGAGAAGCCGCTTTGCGTCTACAGCGCTTCAGAACTTACTAGGAGCTAATTTTCAAGTTTTACTTTTCTTTACATAGTTTTGTGGATTTGCGCTAACTTACTTATCTATGTCATTTTTTGATTATGGATTTCGTTGATTATAGATTTTGAAATAATATTTTAATCTAAAATTGAAATAATAAAAACTTAAGATTTCAAACCCAAACTAAATTATAAAATTAACGCCTGTAGAGTTCTCAAAAAAAGTACATTTGCACTTGTTGAGAAACCTACAGGCGTCAAATAGTTTTATGTTGACGTGTATTTAGAACAATCCCAAAGTCAAAGATTTATCCAATGGGAAGGTAGCACCAATACCTAAGTAGAGGGTAATTAAAGTACCCAACAGAAAAACTGCTGTTGCTACAGGACGGCGGAAGGGATTTTGAAACTTGTTGACGTTCTCAATAAAGGGAACAAGAATCAGACCCACGGGTACAGCGCTCATCAGTAATACTCCTAAGAGTTTGTTGGGAACTGAGCGCAAAATTTGGAATACAGGATACAAATACCACTCTGGCAAAATTTCTAGTGGTGTTGCAAAGGGATTTGCTGGTTCTCCGACTAAAGCCGGGTCTAATACAGCTAGGGCCACAATGCAAGCGAAACTTCCCATAATTACAACTGGGAAGACGTAGAGTAGGTCATTGGGCCAAGCGGGTTCGCCATAGTAGTTATGACCCATTCCTTTAGCCAGTTTGGCTCTTAAGGCTGGATCGCTTAGATCTGGTTTCTTTACTGTTGCCATTTTTTAATGTGTTCTCCTGCTGAGGTCGAGTTAAAGCGTTTGTTTAAGCCTCGAGCTTCAGGCACTAGCTTTCAGCTTAAGATGTAACTGTTTGTTTTTTTGTCTTCTATTTGTCAATAACTTTGTTATTTTTTATTCAGTTTAAAACAAACAGCTGAATCTGGAAACCGAAAGTCAGTGCCTGATAACTCTTTGGGAGAAGCATTCATGCTTTTAAGCTCTGCGGCTGGTGGACTAACTGCCACAAAAAATGCCTCACCCTCATGTCAATTACAATGGGCCGGAAATTCCTTGCTTGCGAATCATCAAGAAGTGGAACAGCATGAACACGGCAATTAGCCAAGGTAACACAAAGGTATGGGCGCTGTAGTAACGAGTTAGTGTTCCTTGTCCAACGCTGGAACCACCACGCAGTAGTTCAGAAATCAACGTGCCAACTACGGGAATCGCTTCTGGTACGCCGCTAACAATTTTCACCGCCCAGTAGCCTACTTGGTCCCAAGGCAGAGAATAGCCAGTTACTCCGAAAGAAACGGTGATCACCGCTAGGATGACTCCACTCACCCAGGTTAACTCGCGGGGCTTTTTAAAACCGCCAGTCAGGTAAATCCGGAAGACGTGCAGAACCATCATCAGCACCATCATGCTGGCAGACCATTTGTGGACAGAGCGAATTAGCCAACCAAAGCTCACATCATTCATGATGTGCTGCACAGAGGCATAAGCTTCCGTGACAGTTGGCTTGTAGTAGAAGGTCATGGCAAATCCAGTGGCAAACTGGATTAAAAAGCAAGTGAGGGTAATTCCACCCAGGCAGTAGAAGATATTGACGTGGGGAGGGACGTACTTGCTGGTGACGTCTTCTGCGATCGCTTGAATCTCCAAGCGTTCCTCGAACCAGTCATAAACGTTGGCCATACAATCTCAAGTTCCTAGAAATCGATCGCGGTTGATAAATCTCCGACTTACCGGGGATTAGTGATTGGGGTCAGGGGTCGGGGATTGAGGATTGGGGATTGGGAATTGGGCATTAAGCATTTATGTTTGTGATCTGCTATCTCCCCATTGTTCCCCTTCCATTACCCAATCCCCTGTCCCCGATCCCTAGTCCCCAGAAGCTCGTTTGTTGATGAGCCTCATGAGTGTTAATAATTTAAAAAAAACTTAACACTCTGCAAAGATAGAATATATTGCATTATCTTTGCACCCAATCAAAAAATATTGGACACAAAGTAGATTTTATCGTTTGTGGAGGGGCTTTTGCACCGAATCAGGAGATTAAACCTCTTGATTTCAAAATCCACCACTTCTATAAAAAAAGTAACATAGTCGAGAGATAGATTTCATATACCAATTACAAAAATTACTTTTGTAATTGGTGGTAGAGGGCAAAAAGTAAAGGTTAAAGGGTAAAAATTCTTTCTGTTTCTCCCTTTCCCCTGAAAGCTCTTTTCCCTCTTAAAAGACTTCTATAAAAAAGAAGTCTAAATTAATGTAACTGCGTCAAACTAGACAATTTTGGCTAAAAAATGGGATTAAACATGGGGTTAATGCATAAACGGGTTTTTCAGGTTGGATTATCACTGTTCGTAGCGTTTTGGCTAGGATTTTGCAACTTTTGTCAACCAGCAATGGCTTTGACTCAGGAACAAAGGCTGATATCAGAAGTATGGCGAATTGTTAACCGTACTTATTTAGACGACACGTTTAATCATCAAAATTGGGCATCTGTTAGGCAGAAAATTCTTTCCACATCCCTCTCGGATCAAAAATCAGCCTACACAGCAATTCAGAAAATGCTCAAAAGCCTTGATGACCCCTTTACCCGTTTTTTAGATCCAGAGCAATACCGCAGTTTACAGGTAAATACGTCTGGAGAACTAACTGGGGTAGGCTTGCAAATTGCTCTGAATCAAAAGACTGGTGGTTTGGAGGTAGTGACTCCCATTGCAGGCTCACCAGCAGAAAAAGCAGGAATTCGACCACGCGATCGCATCATCAAAATAGAAGGGATGGCGACACAAAACCTGACCCTCGATGAAGCTGCTGCTAGAATGCGTGGTTCAATTGGCAGTTTAGTCACCTTGCTTATCGAAAGAGATGGAGAAGGGCAAAAAGAGTATCGAGTTATGCGCGATCGCATTTCCCTTAACCCTGTAGTGGCAGAGTTACATAATACTCCTTCTCAACAGCCTATTGGATATATTCGCCTCACTCAATTTAACGCCAATGCTGCTATGGAGTTGGCACACGCCATTAATAGCTTAGAAAAAAAAGGTGCATCCGCATATATTCTGGACTTACGAAATAATCCAGGCGGTTTGCTACAAGCAGGAATTGAAGTTGCACGTCTGTGGTTAAACTCTGGCACCATAGTTTATACAGCCAATCGCCAAGGAATTCAAGGTAGCTTTGAATCATTTGGTCCAGCACTCACAAACGATCCGTTAGTTGTTCTAGTCAATGAAGGAACAGCGAGTGCTAGTGAAATTCTCGCTGGTGCATTGCAAGATAACGGTCGTGCCACACTAGTAGGGGAAACCACCTTTGGTAAAGGCTTAATCCAATCCTTGTTTGAATTGTCAGATGGTTCTGGTTTAGCAGTGACAATTGCCAAATACGAAACCCCAAACCATAAAGATATTAATAAATTAGGTATAAAACCAGACAAAATAATTTCTTCTGCACCAATCACCCGCGAACAAATTGGTACAGAAGCCGATCAGCAATATCAAGCAGCAATGAAAGTGCTAACAGAACATTCAGTGATCGCAGGTGGGACGGCTTAATTGGGGAGCGGGGATAGGGTATTGGTATTTATTCTTTCCCTTGTCTACCCTGTCCTCCTCGTCCCCTTTCCCCGATCACCAATTCTCCATTGCTAGGCGTTGATATGCATCATCTATTACACGCTTGCCTCTGAGAAAACCCGTATTTGCTCCAGGACAAATATATTTTAATGTTTCTGGAGTAAAGTATTCTAGAAGCATTTTGATGCTCTTTATTTGCCTATGCCAGTGGAAAGTCTTGGCTGTTTTTTGTGGAACTGGATCGCCTTGTTGGTTGGGAAGTAAGTGACGTCCAGAAAACAGCACGCCTCCAGACTCACTATAATAAAGGCAAGACGAACCGGGAGAATGTCCACACGTCCAAATCACTTTTGTGATGGAATCAAGGACAAATTCTTGACTAAAAGTAGTTACAGGTAATTCAGGTAAGAGATATGCTTCTTGCTCTTGAATCAAAACTTCACAACTGAAGATTTGCTGATATTCTACTGTCTTGCCAATAGCACCTCTGTGGGTGAGAAATAACCAACGTACACCACCATGCGATCGCATGAAATCCTGGTAAGTTTGATCAAAAGCTGGACAATCAATTAGGATGTTACCTTCATTTCTGACAATAAAATAAGCGGTTCCCCCTAGTGTGTCCCGATTTGGTGGAAATGCAAAAATAGTATCGAGAACTTCTTGTGGTGGCTTGGCTAAATGATTTGATTCTTGAGACAAGGGACACATGAGAAAAACAACTTCCTTGAGGAGTTTTGACAAACCCGGTTTAAGTATAAAACTTCTCGGAAGCAAAAAGCGGAATAGTGTCTATCTTGTGGCAATAATAGTGGTGCGGTTGACCACAAGTTAGGACTGACGTTTCAAAATAAACTAAAATCACATGACAGTTTGGTTTCTAATTTTACTGGGACTAATTACTTATCTAATGGTGCAGCGTAGTGTGGCTCGCCTCACCCGGACACCTGTCTGGTTATTATGGTTAGTATTAATGACTCCAGCAATGTTATGGACGGGATGGACGGTAATGTATGGAGACAAACAACCACTACCGCGATCGCTAATGATCTGGCCATTAGTAATTTGTCCTATTTTATACTGGGTGCTATTTCAGTCGGGACGCCAACCGCAAAAAGACAAACCAACTGAAGCTCAAGCAGCACAAACTGAATCCCCTACACCCCCAACAGAACCAAATTCCGTGCGCCCGATTCAGCCCAACGAAGAACAAATACTGCGAGATTGTTTTCCTTGGTCTGTATATTACATTCAAAATATAGAATATAGACCTCAAGCTGTAATTTGCCGAGGTCAGTTAAGAAGCAAACCAAACGAAGCGTACCAAAAGATTAAAGAAAATATAGAAACAAAATTTGCGGGTCGATTTTTGGTGTTCTTTCAAGAAGGTGTCAATGGGAAACCCTTCTTTGTGCTAATTCCTAATACTCAAGCTACCCAAGGTAATGTACCGAGAAAAGAAGAACAATTAAAACAATTTGCTTGGGCATTTTTGTTATTATTAGCAACCTTGGTAACAACTACCAAAGTAGGAGTTGGAATTGCTGGTATTGAATTGACAATCCGCCGATTTCAATCTAATCCAAGTCTGATTTTGCAAGGATTACCCTACGCCCTAGCTTTAATGTTAATTTTGGGTATCCACGAACTTGGTCACTATTTAATGGCGACCGGACGCTATAAAATTCGCTCAACTCCACCTTACTTTATTCCCATGCCATTTTTCTTGGGAACTTTTGGTGCATTTATTAGGATGCGTAGTCCCGTACCTAATCGTAAAGCTTTATTTGATGTCAGTATTGCTGGACCTTTGGCAGGTTTTGTGGTGACATTACCCTTATTATTTTGGGGATTAGCTCACTCTACGATTGTAAGTTTGCCAGACGAAAAAACAGGACTATTAAATCCGGATGCGCTTAATCCTAAATATTCTATTTTATTAGCACTACTGTCAAAACTGGCTTTGGGTAGTCAATTAACACCACAATCTGCGATTGATTTACATCCAGTAGCGGTAGCTGCTTGTTTGGGATTAATAGTGACTGCGTTAAATTTAATGCCAGTGGGACAATTGGATGGAGGACATATTGTCCATGCAATGTTTGGACAAAGAAATGCTATTGTAATTGGTCAAGTTGCTCGTCTGTTGTTGTTGTTGTTGTCTTTAGTTCAGCCAGGATTTTTCTTGTGGGCGTTAATTTTGTTGTTCATACCGTTAATGGATGAACCTGCTTTGAATGACGTCACTGACCTGGATAATCAACGTGATGTTTGGGGATTGTTCGCGATGGCTTTGTTAGTGATGATTATCCTACCATTACCACAGGCGATCGCTAGTTGGTTACAGATTTAAAATTCATTTTTTGTAATTCAACTCATTTCAATCATGAATGTTGAGTTTAAAGCCCCTAAATTTCTTTATGAAAAAAGTAAAAGTTTTTTTTTAGAGACGCACAGCGCGGTAAAAAATGCGTCCTTATTCAATCCCCTCAATTTATTTATGGGGATTTACTTTTTACTTTTTAATCCTTCTTAGTTGAGGTAGTTCGTACACTCCTAGTAAAGCTGCTGCAATTATGAAAGGTAAAAAGTAGTAAACTCCCCTATAGGCTAGTAATGACCCCAAAATTGCCACCGCAGAAACTTGAGGAACTTGAGAGGAAAGAATCAGCAAAACTACAGTTTCAAATACTCCTAATCCTCCAGGGACACTGCTGACAACACCAGCAAACATCGCCAGTAAATAGATTCCCAAAAAATCAAGATAAGATAAGGATATATTTGCAGGCAATAGAACATAAAGTACAGCTGCTGCAAACATCCAGTCACAGCTAGAAACAGCTATTTGAGCAAGGGATATCTTAAAGCTAGGAAATTTAAACTCGTGAGAGCGAATTATTAACGGTTGTTTAATAATAAGACTTCCTAATAAATAAGTAATAATTAGTAGCAGAAAAATCACACCAATAGATCGCACAGAGGTCAAAGGTAGATGTAATTGAGGGGGAATGGTTAAAGGATTAAGAAGGAACATGAACCCAGCTAAAGTAAACATTCCCAACCAGAAAGTAAAATTGACAAAAGCAATGATTTGAGCGATCGCCAACGATGATATTCCCCAAGTCGAGTAAAAACGATAACGGATCGCACTACCAGTTAGTAAGGCAAAGCCTATCGTATTACTGAATACAGAACTTATAAAGTTAGTAAATACAATCTTTTTCCAACTTAGGGAAAAACCAATATATCGAAACCCCAAAATGTCGTAAAACGCGATCGCAGAATATCCAAGGCTCGTCAACCCAATGCTCGCAATTAAGAGATTTTTAGGAATTGCTGCTAAATTATTCAACACATCACGGTAATTGTACTCGTGCAGTTCTTTATTAATAGCCCATAAAGAAAACACAAGCAGCAACAAGCCAAGTAGAGAACTGAGGTTGAGTTTAGGTTTTTTGGACATAAATTAAGGACAGTGAGGAGGGAGATAGGGAAACTAGTGCTTCTATCTTCTGCCTTTTACCTTACAACCAGTCGCAAATTTTCCATTGCATTGACATGCTATTGACACATCATTTGCGTAAGCTTTGAATTGCAAGAAATATTTACCAAAAAAGCAAGTGGTTAGGTTAGTAGTCTGATGACTATGATTCAAGATGCCTTAGACGGTTCAACAATTCATCTACGACAAAGGGTAAATTTGCAAGTCTGCCATAGTCTGGGTGTAACTCCTGCTGTAGTATTTCTCCACGGAGGTACAGGAAACCGCTTCAACTTTCGATCTCAATATGAGTTTGTCCAAAATCAAGGTTGGCAAGTTCTGGCTTACGACTTAGCAGGACACGGCCAATCTAGTTCTTACAAGTGCTACTCTATAGGACGTCATTGTCGTGACTTATGGCGATTATTGCAGTATTTTGGCATTGATTCGCCGATACTGTGTTGCCACAGCTATGGAGTTCCCATTGGTTTAGAGTTTACCCAGCACCATCCGGTTAGTGGTTTGATAGCGATCGCTGGTGGTACTCATAACTTAGCACCTTGGTGGGAAATTCCCTTAATGAAGTTGATGGCTTTTGGGGGAAGGTATCTTTACTATCTGCCTGGTGTGCAGCAAATAAGCAATTTTTTCTCTACCTCTTACCGCGATCGCGTTATGGAAGTGTTTTTTGCGGAAAATCCAGTTCCCAAAGATTTTGCTTCCTACAAAGCCTTAGAAATCTTTTGGGATTATAACTTTTTTGCCCGTCACCCCTGGCCAAAAAATCTACATATCCCTGTTTTGGTGATTACCGCAGGCAAAGACCCAATGTTTACACGCCAAATGGGAGATGATTTAGCAAGACACTTTGTTAATAGTACTCATCTACATTTTGCGAATGCGGGACATTTAGTGATAGCAGAACAGGCAGATTTGGTAAATAGTGCGATCGCTCAGTGGATGATTTCAATTCCTAATAATCGTGAATAAATATTCCTTGCTTAAAAAGTAAAAAGTAATTTATGAAATACTTATCTTCTGGTGGATGGGGTGCAATCAATGTCGGATTACATAATGTGAAGAATTTTTCAATTTTATTTAGTCATAGCGGTTATTTTAAAGATAAAAGCGGTCAAAAAAATAGCCCAATTATCTATATCAAAAATATTCCTCCTCAAGCACAAAAAAAATTGCGAATCTATCTAGATACTGGAAAATCAGATATAGAAGAGATGGAACAAGCTAAACAATTTACTAAAGTCTTAAGCCAACTGAAAATTTATCATATTTTTCGTGAGTTCCCTGGTAGCCACACGTGGAACTATTGGCACGAACATTTGGCAGATTCGTTGACTTTTGTAGGAGAACAATTTCGCATAGAACAAACAGCACATGCTGCTGATAATTTAACTCTAAAAAAATGAAATTATCCAAGATTGTTATCGGTATAATCAGCGCGATCGCAATTCTTGCTATAGGTGGCTACTGGTATGTATTCATTTTGGGTGCGCCACAGCTAGACCCACCCCAACAACAAACCAATACTGAGCTAAAGTTTCAACTAGAGACATTCAACAGCCAAGCAATGGGTAAAGTTCGTCAATACGGAATTATTTTACCTCCAGGCTATGAAAAAAATCCTCGCCAACGCTATCCAGTCATCTTTCTATTACACGGCGGTCATGATGATGCCCGTGCTTATGTTGACAAATACGCCATTTTGGGCATATTGCATGAACTTTATCAAAGTGGTAAATTGCCACCAGCAATTGTAATTACACCTGATGGTAACGATAATCGTGGTTCTAGTCCTTTGTACGACCCTGATTATTATGATGGACTGAATGGGAAAATCGGAACTTTGATAGGTTCCGAATTAGTCCAACTTGTGAAATCGCGCTACCGGACTTTGGAGAAACCGCAGTTTTGGGCGATGGGCGGTATATCTTCTGGGGGATGGGGGGCTTTTAATATTGGATTACTATACTTACAAAACTTTAATATTTTGTTTAGCCACAGTGGTTATTTTATTGATAGCAGTGGTTCACAAAATAGTCCCCAACAAATTGTGCAACACTTATCTGTCGAAGATAGAAAGCGACTGCGTGTATATTTAGATGCTGGGAAAAATGATACGGATTTCCTCGCTTCTACTCAAACATTCCACCAAACCTTAAATAATTTGGGTATAAAGAATGTATTTTATGCGTTTCCCGGAGGACATGGTTTATCTGGGCCAAATGTGGGTTGGAATTATTTTCATAAGCATCTCAAAGATTCGCTGACATACGTAGGACAACAGTTTCAGAAAGAGATGAGGGAGATAGGGAGTTAGTAATAAACTAAACAACCAATAAATAAAAAATTTACGAATGACCAATGACCAATAACTTAAAAACTCGAATTGGACTATGGAGTGCAGCACTTCTTACGAGTTTGGTTGCAGTGGTGAATTTACTGTCAGCAGTGACACCCAATCTCTACGGTCGGAATTTTTTATTGAAAGAATTTTTACCTTTTGAAATTCGTGCTGGTGGTCATATATTTGCAGCTTTGACTGGATTTGTTTTATTAACACTTGCTACTAATTTGTTGCGTCGTAAACGTGTTGCTTGGTTACTGACCATTGGCTTGTTGGTTATTTCTATAGTCAGCCATTTAATCAAGGGTCTGGACTACGAAGAAAGTCTGCTGTCTGGCTTACTGCTGGTGCAATTAATGATGATGCGTCATGTTTTTACAGCCCAGTCAGACCGTCCTTCAATTGCGAAAGGAGTGTGGGTATTAATTGGTGCTTTGCTGTTTACTTTGGCATATGGAACTATTGGATTTTATTTATTAGACAACAAATTTTCAGTGAATTTTAGTTTGAGAGATGCTATATTTCAAACTCTAGCAATGTTCTTCACAGAAGATAATGCTGGACTGCAACCAAGGACTAGGTTTGGTCAATTCTTTGCCAATTCTATATATATTATTGCAGCCAGTACATTTATGTATGCATTGGTCATGCTATTGCGTCCAGTATTTTTACGCAATGTAATTACCCTCACTGAACGACAACGGGCAAAAGAAATCGTCGAAAATCACGGAAATTCCTCTTTAGCAGCATTTGCTTTATTAAGTGATAAAAGTTACTTTTTTAGTCCCACTAATCAGAGTGTAATTGCTTATGTTGCCAAAGGCAGGGGCGCGATCGCTTTAGGAGATCCCATCGGGCCTATTCCAGACCGCAAAGAGGTTATTGTTGCTTTTCAGCAATTTTGTCAACGCAACGATTGGTATCCTGCTTTTTATCAAACTTTACCTGATGACATTGACCTCTATAAATCTTTGGGATTTCAGGTTTTAAAAATTGGAGAAGAAGCGATTGTTGACCTCAAAACCTTTACCTTGCAAGGAAAACCAGGCAAAAATCTGCGTACCGCACTAAATCGCATGACTAAGCTAGGGTACGAGATCAAATTCTATCAACCACCGATTGCTGATCACTTATTGCGCCAGTTAAAAACCGTCAGTGACGAGTGGCTGCAAATGGTGCAAGGTTCAGAAAAGCGTTTTTCTTTGGGTTGGTTTGACGAAGCTTATCTCAAGGAATCTGAAATTTCTGTCGTACAGTCTTCTCATGGTGAAATAATTGCTTTTGCTAACATTGTCTCAGAGTATCAACTCAACGAAATCACGAACGACTTGATGCGACACCGCAAGTCAATAGAAAACGGTACGATGGACTTCTTATTTATCTCTATGTTTCAACACTACAAGGAACAAGGCTACGATAGTTTTAATATGGGTCTGTCTGCTTTGGCTGGAGTTGGTGAAACCCACGAGTCACGACGTTTGGAGAAGGCATTACACTATCTTTATCAGCATCTTGAGCGATTCTATAATTTTCAAGGTTTGCACGCTTATAAAGATAAGTTTCACCCAATTTGGCAACCCCGTTATCTTGTTTATCCTAGTTTGACAGCTTTACCTGATGTAATTGTGGCATTAATTCGAGCCGATTCAGGCGATCGCCTCCTCGATTATTTTAAACCTGGATCGTAATCTCGTGAAGCAGTTACAAAAAGCGATCGCCTCAATTACATCTCAAATTGAATAACGCAAAGACACTTGAAAAAAGTTGTATTTTAATGCGTCTTTGCGGTTCGATATTGCTTTGACTAAGTTGATACTGAATTAGCTGCTTCAGATTCTTTCGCTGGTCCAGCACCACCCATGCGAATTTCAGAAGTGAACGAAGCCATACTAAAGCCACCGAAGCGCTTCAGGACACCAACTCGCATCCGTAAATTGGGGCTAGCAAACCAGAGGCGCTCTTCAGACCACATTGTTTCGTATTCTGTAATTAAGGTCAACGCCTCATCATCACCCATCTTGTAACTGCCAGCAACAGGCATTTTCTCAGCATAGCCCATTTCTCGCAATAACTTGCCTTCATTTGGGTTATCTGCATTCGGCACTGGTACTAATACCGTCGAACCTTTGTGATCTTCTTCATCCCATTCCATTGTGCCTTTCCAAGTGACTCTCGCACCACAGGAAGCATGTTTGGGGTTAATTTCATATTGTTCGCATAGTTTGATCACCTCCGGGTGATCTACTGCCAGCATTTCTATAATAATATCTGATTTGCCAGACTCTGATTGCTTAAAAGCTAAGTGGTGACTAGTACGATGGGAAAACCATTTACCAGCACTTAACTCAAAAAATTCTTTAATATTCATGAATCAAATTACCTTGCGTCAAAATCTTGATGATCCCACTTATTACAAGGTAGCAGGAAGGGGGAGATAGGGGACAAGGGAGACAAGGAGGACAAGGGAGACAAGGGAGAATGTAAATGAAATCTCTCCCTTGTATTGACATATTTGCGTATTTGTGATTTATCTATTTGTGTCCTCACGCTTGATAGCCTGCTTCCTCTAATCTCTTGAGAGATATTTTTGCAGCTTCAGCGACGTTTTTGTGACTGTCTTTTTCTAGATATTTTAATGCGGAAACACTTTTAGTAGTAGGAAGCTGGCCGAGAGTTTCGGCTAAACGTTGTCGTACCAACCAGTCATCTGATTGAGCAAAACGTAAAACTCGATCTACTGCGTCGATATCTTTTATTTCTCCCAGTGCTGCGATCGCGGCTTGTTGTAGTACGATTTCTTCTCCGTCTAGGGCTTGGTAAAGGAGTTCACGGGCGCGGGAGTCTTTGAGATTACCCAGTGAAACGGCTGCACTAAAACGGACTAACCAGTCAGTATCTTCGTAAAATGCCCTTGACAGAGGCTCAAAGGCCCTGCCATCACCCAAGTATCCCAGCGCACCAGCAGCACCAGCACGGATGCTATAGTCTGGATCAGTTTCCAGAATTTTTACCAAAAGAGAGTAGCACTCGGAAGTTGGTTTAATCCCCAAGGCAAATATTGCCATTGATCGTAATTGCAGAGACTCATCGTCCAACACTTTTTTAATTAAAGGTACAGCGTCCTCTGCTGGTACGTCTTTCAACGAAGCAAGGGCTACCATGCGATCGCGTAGATTCGGACTGTCTAACTGAGTGGAAATTTCCTCTAAGCTTGGAACTGCCATTTGGTTTAATTAATTGGCTTTTTCTACTTCATACATATTAAGTATTATTACGTTTTTTTACACAAATTCACCATCTTTAGGTGGATTGTTGGTTGTTGACTCCCCACACTTCCCACACTCCCCAGGGTGGTTTCATACAAGCAGAGAAAAATTAAAATCTTTTTTTAAAGCCTCTCCCCTTATTAAGGGGAGAGGTTTGGAGAGGGGTAAAAATCTATGCTTCAAAACGAGAAATACAGACTTCCATATTTTTCTTTTTTCGTATGAAACCACCCTGCCCACACTCCCCACACTCGCCCAATCCCCGATCCCCTATGTCCGTGATCTCTTCCTTCTTTCCTCAAGTTGGAGTAAGATTTCAGCATGCATTTCGCGAGTAATGGGGTAAAAGTACGCCAAAATTAAGCCACAAATCAAAGCTACAGCTGGTAAGGGGCCAATTGAAACGCGAATCACTTCTAATACTGTATCTGGTTGGATTGGCACAGGAATTTGTGGTGTGGGTTTAATATATCCAGCTGCGCCTAGTCTTTGCAAAACTAAGTTCACAGCTAACCCTAAACAAATTTTTTGCAAAAAAACTATGAAACTATAAAAAATACCTTCCCGACGTTGTCCTGTTTGTAATTCATCTAGTTCGATCACGTCTGGTAGCATTGACCAGGGAACTAAATAAGCTGTGGATACTCCAAAGCCGGCTAAAACTGCTAAACAATACATCAAGACGATTTGATCTGGCTTGACGAAAAACAGTCCAGCCTGAGCAATAATCCATATAGTCATGCCCATGTAGTATACAGCTTTTTTGCCGACACGCTGACTAATCGCACTCCAGACAAACAGCATACTCATTGCAGTTCCTTGCACTGCCAGCAATACTAAGCTAATGTGCCATTGGGGAAGACGCATCCAACTAATAACGAAATAAGGAATAATCCCAGCTGTTAGTTGGACTGCTAACCACGAACAAAGATATATGCCGATTACAAATAAAAAAGGGCGATTAGTAAAAGCTATTTTGAGTTGTTGCAAAAAAGGGATAGAAGCTGTTTGTTCTGTCTGTGGGTGTAAATTTGCCACAGATTGAGCGCGTTTTTTCGTTCCCCAGACACACCAATATATGGGAAAAACAGAAATAATCGCACAGATTAATCCTATTAATAAAAATTGTAAACTGCGATTATTAGGAATGATGAGAGAAATTATTAATCCAATAATTAAAGCCAGAATGCTCCCACCAATTGAAAAAGTAAAACGAAAGCTGTTGAGGCTGGTACGTTCATCGTAGTCTTGGGTTAGTTCTGCGGTGAGAGCTGTATATGGTAAATTAACAACAGTATAGAAGGCATTAAACAAAATTGAAATCGCAGTGTAATACCAAAATAAACCCCACTGATTTGCATTTTCGTTGTTACTAAAGTGAGGTACAATCCACTGCAAAAAAAAGAAAATTCCAAAGGGAATTGCTCCCCAAATCATCCAAGGATAGCGTCTCCCCTGACTGCTTTGAGTGCGATCGCTCAATACCCCCACCATTGGATCGTTGACTGCATCCCAGACTTTACCGACTAGTTGAGTCTGTCCTGCTAGTTGAGGATTCAAGCCAGCTACATCTGTCAGGAAGGGTGACAAATAAGAAATCCCAATCATGGCAGTAATCGCTGTACCCAAATCTCCAGCACCAAAGGCCAGCTTAGTACTAAGGTCTAGTTTTTCATTTTCAGCGCTTTGCTGGAAATCACCATCAGGGGCAGAATCGCTCATATTACACTACGCTCATATTAAGATAGAAAGTTTGGTTTGCCATTTATTAATAGCTACAAATAACCTTCCCAACTATGCCAGACCTTTACATTTCTTGGTCAGATTATCATCGTAAAATTGAACAACTAGCTGCCCAAATCTATCAATCCGGTTGGGAGTTCAATCAGATTATTTGTCTTGCTAGAGGAGGACTACGGGTGGGAGACATTCTCTCCCGTATATATAAACAGCCATTGGCAATTTTAGCAACATCATCTTACAGTGGCTCAGGCAAGCAAGAAAGAGGATGTTTAAGCTTTTCTCGCCATTTGACAATGACTACAGAAAAGTTAGGTTCGCGTATTCTTTTAGTAGATGATTTGGTAGATTCTGGAGTGACTCTCAAGGAAACTACATCTTGGTTAAAGAAGTATTCTGATGCTCCGATAGAAGAAATTCGCTCTGCGGTAATTTGGTATAAAGCTTGTTCAGTAATCAAACCTGATTACTACGTTGATTATCTCTGTGATAATCCTTGGATTCATCAACCGTTTGAGCATTATGAGTTTATGAACCCGGCAGAATTTTTGGAAGTAGTTAGCAGCAACAGCAACTAGGCATTTATTAGATAATTACTGAGTATCTAATAGGCGTTTACTTAACTGTCTTAACTGTCCTTGCATTTCAACTAAGAATGTAATAGCGTGTTGGAGTTGGAATAAATTTCAAGTAATGATCGTGAGGGCGTGTATCAATTAGATGAAGTAGAGTAAGTGCCACCAATAGTTTGTAATCAGCCACGAAGTGAATGCTTTAGACTGCTTTGTTCGTTGTGAGTAGATTTTATCGAGCAGAGGAGAAGTGAACCATGATAAGCACGCTAGCCCATAACGTGGAAAAGCAATTAAACTTTTGCGGTTCGCACATAGATGCGAAATACGTTGAAAATGTCAGAGATTATGAAATCAACAAAGCAACCATTGTAGTCAACCCACATATGTGGGATGTTTCCGTTGGCAAGCCCGTGAGAAATATTATTCCTGCTTTCTCCTCAACTATCCTCAAAGATATAACTATTGAGAAGGCTGAAGTACTGATATTGATCGAGGTCAAAGACTTCACCAACATCGGGAACATTATTTTGGAAGAGGGTTGGTTTCTATTAGGCAATACTATTGAAGATACTCCCAGTGGTGGCGACACCAGTGAACTCCCGTATCCTAAGAATACTCCTCTATGGAAATCACCACAAGATGAGGCGGGAATTGTAGAGATTGATCCGTATTACATGACAAGGCAAGCAAATACACCAAGTGAAAAGCAAAGCTTTGTCGTTAAACTCAACTTATGGTTTGCACCTTCATACACCAATTGTTTCATACACAACAAGCATGACTTTATCGAAATCCATACACAGATATTCGGTACTGGTAGAATGCAGAAGTTTAAAACTCAAGATTATGGCACTCTCTACGAAGACATGTTAATGAGTCCTGGCTTCACAACTTGTGTTCCATTTTGTCAGGTAGAAGAAAACAGCAAATACATTTATCCGTGGCATCAATATTACGCAGATACAGATTGCATTTGGATAGCAATAGAGTATCACCCGTTAGCGAAAGCTTAAATTAAGCAACTTTTATATAGAGATAGAGGAAGTCGCAAACTTAATATAAGTCGGTGAGAATACAGCAGATTTCAACAAGCATGAGGCACAGAAAGACCCCACCCACGCTACGCGTACCCTCCTCGCTTGCGCTTAGGGTTGGGGAACTCGGGGCCTCCTTTGGGGATTAGGGGCAGCAGGGTGGTTTCATACGAAAAAAGAAAAATATGGAAGTCTGTATTTCTCGTTTTGAAGCATAGATTTTTACCCCTCTCCAAACCTCTCCCCTTATTAAGGGGAGAGGCTTTAAAAGAAGATTTTAATTTTTCTCTGCTTGTATGAAACCACCCTGCTTTGGGGATTAGGGGCAGGCAGGGTGTACTCCATTTAAATGCAAAGCGCTGTAAATAAAATACAATTTACCAAACGTAAACATCATTCACACCTTTACAAGTTACAAATGATGACTATCGCCGATAGTTTTAGCCTCTGGACTTACTGAGAATTTGACATTGCGATCACCAATATAAATGACATTTTTGTCTCTAGCTTCAACAGATTACATTGCATAATCTTGGGAGCTTGGACGTAGAAATTAAAGTAGCTTTAATTCAGTTCAGTTTTGCGTACAGTTTTATTCTCATATCACGAGAGGTTTATTAATGTCAGGACCAACTTTATCCAATGTCTACAAGTTCGTCAAAGTCGAAGAATATTTCAAAGACATCAAAAGCTGGCAAACCCTTAAGAAAGTCTCTTCTTATCAATATATAGACACAGAACAAACGCTAGTACTTGAGTTCCAAAACAGCCATGGTAATACCTGTGCTATGCTACTTCAATTTGTCCAAAATGATACCTTCCGGATTCGTTTCAACCCCAAAAAAACCAGGGAAGATTACAGCGATCAAAATACTCGTGCGGTAGTCCAAAATACCTTCGCTCAGTTAAAAGACGCAGCCCAGCAGGGAGATGAAAAATTCTACATAGTCTATGAAGACAAAAGTGGTCATGGCTGCATACTAACTACGAAAAAGCAGCAGAATGACGAAGCTGTCATGCAAGTAATTCTCACCACAGATCCGTTTAAGATCGAAGTGATCAATTGCGAACCTGACGGCAGCAACTTTAAAGTTTGGGAGACATCACTACCTGGCATTTTATATACTCCGAACGGAAATGACGATTATGCCATTATTCAGGGTGTGAAAAAACCTGCACCAGCCAAGTATATTGGCTTTGGTGAACAAGGTGGTAAGTCACTCTGCCGTAATAGTGGGCAACTAAACTATTTCAATTTCGATAATATGCGGTACCGTCAGGTCTATAACTACGGCCCCTTAGACGGACGGGAACCGCTTTACCATTCGGAACCGTTCTTTATTGAATTTAACGGCGTTCCTGAAAAAGATTGCGTCACTGGCATATACGTTGACAATCGTGGTCAAGTCCTGATGGATATTGGCTAAGCTGTTATGCATTTAAATTGTGATGACAGCGTCGCCTTTATTTTTGAGTTTTCGCCCCCATTTAATAATTAACTCTCCTTCATTTAAAAGCTGATGTAATAAATATTCTAGCTCTTCAAT
>JAHHHW010000137.1 GCA_019359115.1 Pelatocladus maniniholoensis HA4357-MV3 | reverse complement strand
CCCAAAAAGAATACGACTCTGTGATCGGAAAGTTCCCTGTGTAATACCTATGTACTATTTTCATGCTCTGCTTCTAAACTAAACTGTTTAGTTTGCCCCTGGCCGCAGCTTCCGTAACACTACCCCTTATTAAAAATATTTTGAGTATTTTAACTGATTGACAAAAGGCGCTTTATCCTAACCTATCACCGATGTTTTAGGTCTACTGAAATTAGCACGATGACCCCGATTATCTCTATCTTTAGATAGATAGACTCAAAGTACTTTTTTTTATTCCATAAATATAGGGTTACTTTACGGCAAAGAAACTAAGACTTGCTGTTTATTGTCTACAAGGGCTAAGTTGAGTTTATGTATCAACGGGTAGTTGTCAAGTTTTTTCTCCTGAACTTTGCCTCAAGTAACAAGAGCTAACTCTATACCAAAGCAAGTTTCAAGTTTTTTTTGAATACTTTGTACAGGGTACAAATTGCCAAAGATGCTTGCGTAGCGAACTTGAGGTGTTGACCCCCACTTTTTTAGCTGACCTACAGATATAGCAATAGTTATGGAGCTTATATGGGTATTAAAGCTAGAGTCCTTAATTTACAAGTGAAAGCCAGGCAAAACCATTTGTTTTCTTGTATATATGGTTGAGTGTACTTTTCAAAAAAAACTCTTAGCTCGACTTTATCCATTTTCTAGCAATGTGATCGCTAAGGCTGAAACCTATGTGGGTTGACAGTTTTACTTTTTCGATTTCAGCGTGAATTAGTGACATGGAAAAAGTTGTTGCTCTTATTGCTATGGTTTTTGTCCTATAAGGCACTTGCCCTGAAAAAAGATACCAGCCGTCACATCCAGATCCCTCGCCGCACAACGAATAAACTCAAAACACGGCTGGTATCTTTTTTTTGCGCTCTCCCCTAAGGAGAACCAAGTTCTTAATTTTGGATAAAGTCGAGCTTAGGGGATAGAGAGCTTCGTTCAGTAAGGCCTTTCCAAGTAATAAAATGTCCCGCCCTCGCGTTGCGCCTGGGAGCGCAACGCCTACCAGTCCTTGGGTTGAGCCGAAATATATTTGATAGGGCGGGACATTTTATTTTCTGGAGATCCCTAAAACTTTACCATTCACACTAAGTTATGGATATTAAAACAGTAGGTGTTGTAGGAGCTGGTGTTATGGGAATAGGCGTATCACAAAGTCTAGCCCAAAACAGTCATCAAGTAATTCTTCTGGACATTTCAGAAAAGGTTTTGGAACATGCAAGACAAGAAATAAAGAACAACATACGATTTCAAAACTTCTTTACAAAAAACGAAAAAGGAGATAAATCTGAAAAGATTATTAGTAGAATTACTTTTTCTACGAACTATCATTTACTAGCAGATGCAGAATTTATCATAGAAAACGCTACAGAAAAATGGCTCATCAAAAAAGAGATTTATGAGAAGATAGACACTATTTGCCCAAAGGATACAGTATTTGCGGCTAATACATCTGCTATACCTATTACTCGTATTGCCTCAGCTACACAACGCCCCGCCCAGATCATTGGAATGCATTTTATGAATCCTGTACCTCTGAAACCTGTAGTTGAAACAATTCGAGGTTATCATACTTCTGAAGCAACCATTCAAATTGCTAAAAAACTACTAGCTCAGATGGGTAAAGAATGTATTTTAGTCAATGATTCTCCAGGTTTTGTATCTAATCGGGTTTTGATGTTAACTATTAATGAAGCTGTCTTTCTTCTTCAAGACCAAGTAGCTACAGCAGAAGAAATAGATAGAATCTTTAAAACGTGTTTTGGTCATAAGATGGGACCATTAGAAACTGCTGATTTGATCGGCTTGGATACTATTCTCTTTTCAATTGAAATTTTGTATGAAAGTTTCAATGATAGTAAATATAGACCATCTCCTCTACTCAAAAAAATGGTAGATGCCGGCTTATATGGTCGTAAAAATGGTCAAGGTTTCTACACCTATAATACTTGATTTTGTCATTGAATTTTCTACCAATTTTTTGACATCTATCACATTAAAACTATTGAACTAACTCATCATGGAAGACATCAAGTTAAAAATCAGACAATTTATTGCTCAGTACTCTGGTGATTATGATCTGCAAGACGATGACAATATTTTTTCTCTTAGTTTTGTCAACTCAATGTTTGCTATACAACTAGTTCTCTTTATCGAGAAAGAGTTTCAATTTACTGTAGAGAATGAAGACTTGGAGTTTGATAACTTCAAAAGCATAAATTCTATTTACAATTTATTGCAGAAAAAAATGGTTATATCTGTACAGACTTAAATATTTTGTCATTCTCAACAAAGCCAAAAACACGGGTTTTTCAACGAAAATATTAAAGCTTTTCTAATGGATTAGTAAAAAATCCAGTTTTTGACTTAGGTATAGGATGTCAATTTATAGCAAAGACAGAAGGTTTACAATACCTTCTTTGTCTCTCTAAAGCTCTAAGCAAGGCGAGTAATGCTCAACAATACATATTTAGTGTCACAATGCATATAGAATTAACTCCTCAGCAAAAAGACAGTAAAATTACATTCCGAAAATTTGTGGATGAAGAAATTATTCCTTATGCTGATAAAGCTGATAGAGAAGAACACACTCCAAAAATTTTAATTGATAAGTTAGCTCAGCAAGGTTATCTAAGTGCTATTTTGCCTAAAAATAATTTTGGCATTGGTATGGATATGATTACCTATGGAATGTTAAATGAAGAGATAGGAAGAGGATGTTCTTCATTACGAAGTCTGCTGACTGTTCATTCTATGGTTTCCCATGCTATTGTCAAATGGGGCAGTAAGTTACAAAAAGAATATTGGATTCCAAAATTAGCATCTGGTGAAGCTATTGGTGCTTTTTGCTTAAGTGAACCTAATGTTGGTAGTGATGCCAATAAAGTAGAAACTACAGCAAAATTTGCAGGAGATTGTTATCTATTAAATGGCAAAAAAAAATGGATTACCTACGGTCAAATTGCTGAGATATTTTTAATTTTTGCTAAATGTGAAGGTCAATCCACTGCTTTTATAGTTGAGAGGGATACGCCAGGATTGTCGGTTAAACCGATTGTAGGTATCTTAGGAACTAGAGCCTCAATGTTAGCAGAATTAAATTTAGAGAATTGCAAGATATCAAAGAACAATATTGTTGGTAAACAAGGCTTTGGTTTTTCTCATGTAGCTTCTCTAGCATTAGATTATGGCAGATATAGTGTAGCTTGGGGTAGTGTGGGTATTGCCCAAGCTTGTTTAGAAGCTTGCGTTCAATATACAAATCAAAGAAAGCAGTTTGATGCTTATCTTAAAAGTCACGCGTTAATACGGCAAATGATCACAGAAATGCTAACTAATGTAAAAGCGGCTAGGCTCTTGTGTTATCAAGCTGGTTATCTAAAAGATGTAAGTAATCCAAGATCAATTATGGAAACTTCAATTGCTAAATACTTTGCTTCTATAATAGCCAATAAAGCAGCAAATGATGCTGTACAAATTCATGGTGGTAATGGTTGTAGTAGTGACTACTCTGTTCAAAGATATTTTCGAGACGCTAAAGTTATGGAAATTATTGAAGGCAGTACTCAGATGCAACAAATTACTATTGCTGATTATGCTTATCAAGAAAATTTATCTAACGCCTGTGTATTTTCTTAATTTAATTAAGTAAGAGAGGTTTGAAATTATGAACATTGCCACTTATCAACTAGGAAAAAACCAA
The DNA here is from genome assembly GCA_019359115.1 of Pelatocladus maniniholoensis HA4357-MV3. GTDB lineage: Bacteria > Cyanobacteriota > Cyanobacteriia > Cyanobacteriales > Nostocaceae > Pelatocladus > Pelatocladus maniniholoensis. Next base: position 31,130 of record JAHHHW010000137.1, on the reverse strand, counting down.
AAATCTATTCAAAAATCAATTAAGTGTGTAATTTGGGATCTTGATAATACCATATGGAATGGTATCTTACTAGAAGATGAATGCGTTCAGTTAAAAGAAAATATAATTGATATTATTAAAACTTTAGATATTAGAGGTATTTTGCAATCTATTGCTAGTAAAAATGAATATACTAAAGCAATGGAAAAACTTGAAGAGCTAGGATTAAAAGAATATTTTTTGTATCCGCATATAAATTGGAATTCTAAGGTTTATTCTATTGAAGAAATTGCTAAAGCAATCAATATCGGCATAGATACAGTAGCTTTCATAGATGATCAGCAATTTGAACTAGAAGACGTTAAATTTTCACTTCCTAAAGTTTTGTGTATTAATGCAGCTAATATAAATCAAATGCTAGAGATGCCAGAAATGCATCCTATGTTTATCACAGAAGATTCCAAAAATAGAAGACTGATGTATTTCAGTGAAATTAAACGTAAAAAGTATGAAGAAGAGTTTGTAGGTTCTAAAGAAGAATTTTTGGCAACCCTAAATATGCACATGACAATTTCTTCTGCTAAAGAAGACGATTTACAAAGAGCAGAGGAATTAACATTACGTACTAATCAATTGAATACAACTGGATATACCTATTCCTATGAAGAACTTAATCAATTTAGACTATTGGATAATTACAAACTACTGATTGCTAGTTTAGATGATAAGTATGGTAGTTATGGCAAAATTGGACTATCACTTATAGAATGTCAAGAAAGTTTATGGACTATCAAACTACTACTAATGTCCTGTCGTGTTATGTCTAGGGGTGTAGGTGGGATTATGCTCAACCATATTATACGTATGGCTAAAAATCAAAATGTTAACTTACAAGCTGAATTCCTTTCTAATGAGCGTAATCGTTTTATGTATATGACATATAAATTTAGTAATTTTCAAGAATTTAGTAACTATAATGATAATGATGTAATTATTTTTCAGCATAAATCTCAAAACATACCTAGTTTCCCTAATTATGTAAAAATAGAAATATTAGATTAAGTACTAAAATTATGTAGAAAAGATCCTCATTCTCAATCAGGTAATAGTGGTCATTCAAAATACAAATAGTACAACATACATGAATAACACAAAATCTCTTTTGACTGATTCTTGTGAGTCTTATAATCAATCACATTTATTGTTGTTATCTGCCAAAACTGAATTTATATTAGATAAATTAAGTGATAACGTAGCAAAATTTATCAAAGAAAATTCTCAGATTAACATTGCTGATTTAGCTTATAGTCTACAAACAAATCAGCAAGAGTTTGATTATCGTCGGATGTTGGTATGTAGAGATATAAAAGATGCAATCCATCTATTAACAAATAGAGACTCTGAGCGTGTATTTAGTCAGAGTACTCAAGGCTCTCCTAACACTGTAGTTTTCATGTTTCCTGGGTTAGGAGAACAATATATTAACATGGCTCAACAGCTTTATCAATTTGAGCCAACCTTTCGTCAGCATATCATTCATTGTTCAGAAATACTGAAACCTCTTTTGGGCGTGGATGTGCGGGAAATACTTTATCCAAAAGGAACAAAAATTGAGCCAAATTCACAGGCAAACAGTTTAATTGCAGATATATCTTCTACTTTCAATTTGCGGCAAATGCTACGCCGAACTCAAGTAGAGGTAGACACAAATGCTCAAAAGCTGAATCAAACAGATATTGCTCAACCAGCACTGTTTGTCATTGAGTATGCACTAGCTCAAATGTGGATGGTATGGGGTGTCAAGCCTCAAATGCTCATTGGTTACAGCTTAGGTGAATATGTTGCAGCTTGTTTAGCTGGTGTTTTATCTCTTGAGGATGCTTTGACTTTAGTTGTCAAAAGAAGTCAACTTATTCAGTCATTACCCACTGGGGCGATGCTGGCAGTAGCCCTCTCAGAATTAGAAATCCAGCCAATACTTACAGAGGGTATTTACCTCTCTGCTCTCAATGGTCCTACATTGTCTGTCATTGCAGGTTCTGTAGAAGCGGTGGCAAAGTTAGAACAGCAGCTAATAAGTGATGGAATAGCTTGTAGGCAGATTCAGACTAGTCATGCTTTTCACTCACCTACTATGGAGGAAATTTTAGAACCTTTTATTGAGTTGGTTAAAACCTTTAACCTTAAATCTCCTAAAATTCCGTACATATCTAATGTTACAGGTAAGTGGATTACAGCAGAAGAAGCGACAGATCCTAATTACTGGGGGCAGCATTTATGTCAACCAGTACGTTTTGCTGATGGTCTTGAAACTCTATTGGAAGTCCCTGGACATATTCTTTTAGAGGTTGGGCCAGGTCAAACGCTAGGTAGTATAACTCTACAACATCCAGCAAATACCAAAATCAATCAACCTTTAGTACTCTCTTCATTACCAAATTATTACAGTAATCAGTCAGAATTTGCTTTTGTACTTAATACACTAGGTAAACTTTGGTTGACAGGGCTATCAATCAATTGGTTTGATTTTTATAATCAGCAGCATTGTCGTACACTTGCTCTACCTGCTGATTTATTTGAAGCTCAACAAAAAGAGGTAGAACCTAAGCAAGAAGAATCATCGTCTGATAGGTTATTTTTAAAGGAGCAAGATTTTTCCGAAGTAACACAACATGAACGTCTACGCTTAAATTTACAAAATTCCTATGTTGCACCTAGAAATAATATAGAACGGAAAATAGTTGAAATTTGGCAACAGATTTTTAATTTAAAGCAAATAGGGGTTTATGATAACTTCTTTAATTTGGGTGGACATTCTTTAATAGCTATTCAAATGATTAATAAAATAAGGCAAAACCTTAAATTAGAAATTTCTTTGGGTACTATTTTTACAAATTTAAATGTGGCTGATTTAGCTACTTTTGTTGCAAAGGAATTATTAATAGAGAACAACACTTCGCAGCAGGAGGATTTAGAGGCTTTATCTGCTATTTCTCATCAGATAGATACTGATAAACAAGTTGTCAACTGGTTAAATTATAAGCTAATAAATGGTCTGGAAATTTTTCACCAAAATAAAGCTGAAACAGAACATTTTTATGAAGATATCTATGAAAATAGAGTTTATGCCAAGAATGGTATTACATTCAATCCAGGAGATTATATTTTTGACGTAGGTGCCAATATTGGTTTATTTACACTTTTTGCTGATCAAGAATGTGATAATGCAACAATATATACTTTTGAGCCTTCGCCTCCTACTTTTAACATTTTAAAAGCTAATACATCAAAGTGTAGGGGTAATATAAAGCTTTTTAACTGTGGTTTATCTAATGTAGATAAGACAATCACACTGACCTTTTATCCTAACAGCTCTGGCATGTCATCCTTTTATCCCAATGAGGAAGAAGAAAAGCAAGTTTTAAAAGCAATTATCCTAAATAAAAAGCAAGCAGGAATGCTTGAAATGGAACAGGTTTTGCAATATACAGATGAACTTTTAGAGGAACGATTTAAAAGTCAAAGCTTTAATTGTTCGGTAAGAACTATTTCTGGAATCATTGAGGAAAATAATGTTAAACGTATAGATATGCTTAAGATTGATGTACAAAAAAGTGAATTTGATGTGCTTTTAGGAATCAATGAGCATGATTGGCCAAAAATTAGACAAATTGTGATTGAAGTACATGATGAATCAAATCGTTTAGCTCAAGTAAATTTTTTATTGAAAGCTAAGGGATATGATGTCCTGATAGAACAAGATAATTTATATGCAGCTACAAATATCCACAACGTTTATGCTGTTCGTAATTTGATGATGTAGGAATTGTTGGATATAGTGATATGTTGCATCATTTGTAAAATCCCGATTTAATAAGGGTTTTGAAATATGTATTTTCATAAATAAGTGACAGGAGAGATGAATGTATAAAATTTTAAAAAAACTTTATATTTGGAATTTATTAGTGATTTCTGCTGCAACCAGTTCTGAGTTAGATACAACGACTAAAAAAATAATTGAATGCTTAAAGCAATCTACTGATGATGGCTTAGATAAGATTACTGACAACTCCTTGAGTCAAGGAGATCCCAAATATCGCCGAATGATTGTTTTTAATGATCGTAATAGTGCAATAAATGCCTTGGAGAATTTGGATAACAAGCATGTATTTACTAGTTTTCAAGAAGTTAAGAAAAGATTTATTGTTTTTATGTTTCCTGGTCAAGGTTCACAATACATCAACATGGGTTTGGAACTTTATCAAATCGAGAAAACATTCAGAGAACAAGTTGATATATGCTCAGAATTCTTAAAAGCTCATTTGGAAGTTGATATTCGCCAAATAATATACCCTAATCAAAATCAGCTTAAAGAAGCTATTCAAAAACTCAAGCAAACTTTAATTGCACAATGTGCCCTGTTCACAATAGAGTATTCCTTGGCTAGGTTATGGGAACAATGGGGTATACATCCTCAAGCAATGATAGGTCATAGTATTGGTGAATACGTTGCTGCCTGCCTGGCTGAAGTTTTTTCTTTAGAGGATGCGCTAAAGTTGGTAGCTACTCGTGGTCAACTCATGCAAAAGCTTCCTGGTGGTACTATGCTTGCTGTCCAGCTTTCAGAAAAGGAAGTTTTACCATTTTTAGGAGACCAACTTTCTTTGGCTTCAATCAATGGTCCAAATCTATGTGTGATTTCTGGCCCTAAGAATAGGTTAGAGGAATTAGATAACCAATTAAGCGATAAAGGAGTCGTTTGTCTGTGTTTAGATACCTCCCATGCTCCTCACTCATCCGAAATGGATTCTATCTTAAGCCCATTCACAAGTCATGTAGAAACAATAACTCTCAAGCCACCGCATATACCTTATATCTCTAATGTCAGTGGTACTTGGATTAGTGCAACACAACTTACAGATTCTAACTATTGGGCTAGACATATGCGCCAAACTGTACGCTTTTCACAAGGCTTAGAAGAAATTTTTCAACAGCCAAATCCGATTTTGCTAGAAGTTGGACCCGGACGCACTTTAAGTGCTATAGCAACGCAACATCCAAAACGTACCTCTGGACATGCCATACTCTCTTCATTACGTCATCCATATGAGAAGGAATCTGATGTTGCATTTCTGCTTAATACTCTCGGTCAGATATGGTTAGAAGGTCTACAGATGGAGTAATTTAAGCTTCATCAATTGAACGAAAGTAAAATTTTTGAACCTTATATAAAAAACTAAATATTTTTGAGTATGAAAATAAACTATAGTGTAATATTAAATATTACAAACTACTCAGATTTTGTAAGGATACCATAATGATTGAAAATGCTGTGCCTATCTCAACTCTTTTTATTGGAATTAATGGTCTTATAGCTTTTTCTTTATCATATATTGCATCAGTTGAACGAACAAAAACAAGAGTTTGGCATGGTGAATCTAAAGAAGATGTAGCTGCACAACCCGATCCATTGGTAAATCCAAATCCTTGGGCATCTTTGGTTGAGCAATCATCTCAGAAATTTTTCAAAGGACAGCCTCAAGATTATGGATTGTTACAACGGAAGATTCGCGCTCATGGTAATTTTGCTGAATATGTACCCCATGCATTACTATTCGTGTTGGTTCTAGAGTTGATGCACGCACAAACTTGGCTTTTATGGTGTCTTGGAAGTTCCCTAAGTGTGGCTCGGATTGCCCACGCATGGGGTTTAATCAAAACCTATGGACCTTCTCCAGGAAGAGCGACCGGATTTTTCTTGACATGGTTTGTATATATTCTTGGGAGTACAGCCTGCATTTATTATGCTGTAATTACTCTATTAAAATAGAACGTAAATTTAGCTCAAGTAGGCTTTTTTCTCGTTGTTTTTTGTCTAAGTCCCGCTAAGAAATTTCTAATTCTAAAGATGTTACTCACCCAAAAAAATAACCATGCTTAAATTGCTTAATCGCATTTCCCAAAAAAATTTACTGAATTGAGGAACAGAAGTGAAACAATTTTTGTATCAAAATTTATTGCCTCTATTCAGTGTATCTGCAATAGCTTTGCAAACATTTACAGTTGCAGCTGCTAAATCGACAACACCCTCCTCTGTAAAGTGCTCCGACACATACTTGCCTGTAGCATTATCACCAAATGAATTGCCACAATACAAAATTTATGGTGAGTTATGCAGTAAGCTGCCGATTGAGGGGCGTACTGTTCAAGTTCTGGTTTCGGGTCTTACATATAACCATAATTATTGGGACTTTCCATATCAACAAAAGCGTTATTCTTATGTGAATGCTATGACGCGAGCTGGTTATGCCACTTTCAATATTGATAGGATAGGACTTGGTAAAAGTTCCCGTCCACCTGTTGACCAGGTAAATTTGCAATCCAACACCTACGTACTAGCTCAAATCAATCAAGCTCTGCGGAATGGATCAATAGAAGGAGTGCGTTTTGATCGGATTATCAATGTGGGACATTCCTTTGGTTCATTGGGTCCAGTTGTTAATGTAGCGAGTCAATATGGTGGTGTTGATGGGATTATTCTCACTGGATTTTTACACAACTTAAACATAGAGTACGCTCAATTTGCGCTGAATTCGTTCTACTCAGCGCAGCTTGATCCAAACTTCAGTGGTCAAAACATACCAGATGATTACTTGACAACCATACCAGAAACAAGAGCAGAACTTTTTTACAATCAGCTAAACGTCGATCCCCAAGTTATCGCATTGGATGAACAACTTAAGGATACAACGACAGGCAGCGAAATATACTCACAGATAGATGCCGTTTTATCTAATACATCAAAAAATATCAAAGTTCCAGTTCTGCTTGTTATTGGACAACAAGATAATCCTTTCTGTACTCAAAATATCTGCGATAGTGCTGAGAGTGTAGCAGCATTTGAAGCACCATATTTTTCACCAGAAGCAAAGTTACAAATATACGTCCTACCAAATGCAGGACATAGTATCAATTTAGAATTAAATGCTCCTTTGTGGTACAAGGTGGCTCGTCAGTGGAGCGATCGCTTTGTAGGTAAAGGTTCGAGATCACCAGATGAACAGTCTGAGACAGAAGAATTTGATGACTCTGAACAGAATAATTGTTTGGTAACATGCGAAGTAAAAAAATAAGAATTTTGTTCAACTACTTATCATCACCAATAGACACATCTGAAAAATACGAAGACCGATCTCTAGCTGATTTTTAATAGCAAACGCTAATAGCAAACTTGACCATTTTATACATAACAATAACGGTTTTGGTTGTTACTATTGATAATAATGTAAGTTCCACATGTAACTTGTCAAAGAGTAACGTTCACAATATCTATATTTTGCGATCGCTGCTCTTATTTATTGCTTGTATTTATTATTCATATAAAAAATATATTTAAAATAAAACTATAAATCGTAAAAATTTTATTAAAAGTTGAAGGAAATTAGTGTAGTATGTAAATAGGAAAAATTAACAAAGTATTAAATTTCATTTTCATAGCCCAAATCAGTAAGAAAAGCATAAGTTTTTCAAATGAAATAGTTCTCTGCTTTTGAACACTTGCCTTTTTCATCTGCAAGTTTCAATCGGTAGACTTTTGTTGATTACTGTACGTTTTAGCAAAGATAGTCATGGAAAAGCTTGGTCTGCTTGGTTTTAGAGAAGTTGATCATTCTGATGATCCTAACTACTATATTAATTACCTGAATAACCTAAACCAAGTTGAATGGTTTCAAGGTTATAAAAATCGAGGCTTTGCTAGATTAAAAATTCAAGAATCCAATCATATTTTGGATGTTGGTTGTGGAGTTGGTAACGATGCCCAGGCGTTAGCCGAGAAAGTTGGTAAATCTGGTCGAGTTGTAGGAATTGATAGTAGTGAAACTATGATCACTGAGGCTCGTAAACGAACTCAAAATTTGGATTTACCATTGGAATTTTATGTAAGTGATGCCCACACTCTTGACTTTCCAAATAATAGTTTTGATGTTTGCCGATCTGACCGAGTGCTGATTTATGTATCGGAACCCGTCAAAATGATCGCAGAGATGGTACGTGTGGCGCGTTCAGGCGCACGTATTGATATCAGCGAACCTGATATGGGAACACTAGTGGTTGATATGCCCCATCGAGAATTGACTCGAAAAATTCTAAATATTAGCTGTGACAATATTCCCAACGGTTGGTTAGCACATCAACTACCTAATATTTTCAAAGATTTGGGGTTAAAGGATATATCTGTTCATCCGGAGACATATATTGTCAAGGACTTCAACATGGCTAGCCATTCTTTTGATTTGGCTAAATCTGCAAACTATGCACGAGAGAAAGAAATCATCTCAGCAGAAGAAGCAGGAGAATGGCTGGCTTACCTAGAGAAAGCCAGTCAGACTGGGTATTTCTTCAGCGCTATCACAGGCTTTTGTGTTTGTGGGTATAAACCTTAACTAATTCTTGAACCTACTTCTTAACTTTGTTTACTAGAACACCGATTCACTAATAAAACACAAGACTGATAAACCCTGTTTTAACGTCTTTTACAACCAAATATTCCTTGTTGTAACCCAACGAAACTTGGTTTTTTCGTCATGATCCCGATTACTGAATCGGTGTTCTAGGGCTACGTGATCAAAACTACTAGCTAGTACAGAACAGCATTAAAAAGTTTCGGGAGAAAATTAAGCTTGCATAGATACAATTTGTGAAGAAAACTAAATGTGCTTCTTAGAACAAGAACGGAAAACACTGGCAAAATTTTTACCTGGACTAGATCAAACCCTAGCAGAAATCCCGCTACTAGAAATGGAGAAGCCCGGTAACCCAGCAATAAAAGAATTTCGTAAACACGGTGGTACAAATATACTGATACCATCACAGTATGGTGGGTTAGGTGCGTCTTTAGTCGAAGCTGTACAAATGCAACGAGCTATCGCTAGCCGTTCTCCCTCGCTTGCAGTTGCTACAACTATGCATCATGGTACAGTTTTAGTTTTGACTGACTTAGCTAGCACTGAGTCTGAACTCAAAGTCATAGAAGATATAGCACAACGCAGACTGTATGTATCTTCTGCTTTTGCAGAAGGGCAAGCAAATGCACATATGTTTGCCATGACCATGAAAGTAACTAAAACTCCTGGTGGTTATAAACTCAGTGGTAGCAAGAAACCATGCAGCTTAACTTACTCAATGGATCTAATCACTTTTGGTATCATGATACCGGGAAGTGTTGAAGGAGAAGAAGAGCTGGCTTTGGCTATATTACCCGCTGACACTCCAGGAATAGAACGGCAAAAATTTTGGGGTAATTGGGTTTTGTCTGGTGCAGAAAGTGATGAAGTCCTTTTTAAGGATGTTTTTCTGCCAGAAGAAAGCCTATATCGGGCAGGCGATCCAAGATATATCAACACAATTCAAGCTAAAGGTCTACTTTGGTTCGAAGTCATAATGTCAGCTGCTTATCTTGGCATTGCTAGTGCTTTGGTAGAACGCGTCATCATGGCTCAGAGGGGTACACCAATTGAGAGAGCATCTCTAGGTATTGATCTTGAAAATTCTATGGCAGCACTCGAGGGATTGGCATACTCAATCATGCTAGATAAATACAGTGAGGAAGAACTGCTAGCAAAGTCGTTGTTTATACGTTTTGCTACACAAGGTGCAATTGAACGCACTACCAAGGCTGCTGTGGAACTATTGGGTGGTATGTCCTTTATCAGTTCACCTGAAGTTTCTTGTTTATTTGCCTCTGCTCATGCGCTCGCATTTCATCCGCCCTCAAGATTTAGTATCTCACCTGCTTTAGATCACTACCTTATGGGAATGGGACTCAACTAATACCATTTAACTCTAGGGCTAATACAAATGATCTGAGGAAACTGAGGAAGTAGGGGAGATGGAGAGAAATAATTATTGGCACTTAGTGCTTTTTCCCTCTGCCCCTCTTGCCTTCACAGAGAAATTTCTTATTTGAACCGTATTAGAACTATACCCCTAGAAGGAAGAGAAACAGCAAAACAAACGCATCTTGATTTTTATAACTAAGATACGAATCACTATAAATCTTGATTGAGGAAAATATAATGATTATTTTTCAGTTCTTTAGATTGTTATATTTGACGGTCTTACACTTGTGCGGTTATTTCTTTTCTATTTTGGGTAGAAAGCAGCAAGAAATAGATGTCATTCGTAGCGAATGGGTTTATAAATATATGCTACGAATGGGTCCCTTATATATTAAAATTGGGCAAATTTTAGCTACTCGCTCAGATTTGATTGGTGAAGAGATTGCTCATCGTTTACGCGAGTTACAAGATAATACCATCCCTTCTAGTTCAGACTATGTCAGGAGTGTATTCTCGAATGAGATAGATCAACCCATCGAGAGTATTTTTGAGCAGTTCAATTTTCAACCTATCGCTAGTGCGTCAATTGCTCAAGTTCACGAAGGAATTTTACACACTGGTCAAAAAGTAGCAGTCAAAATAGTAAAAAATAATGTTAAGCAGCAACTAAAACAAAATTTAGAAATAGTACAAATTATTGTCAAAATTGTACATTTTATGTTGCCTAGTGTTAGACAATTGAACCTACCTGCTAGATTTCAGGAGCTATATATTTTGTTGATTGCTCAAACTGATATGAAACAGGAATCAAGATGTCAACAGGATATATATAATAATTTTAAAAATCATCCCTATGTCCGCATTCCAACTTTAATTCCAGAATTATGTACTTCTAGCATATTGGTTATGGAATTTATAGAAGGAATTAAGGGTCAGAATGCTCATCAAGTAGAGTTACCTGCTCCATTAGTGGCACGACGTTTCCAGGAAGCTATTTGGAGTATGCTTTACTTTGATGGTTATAGCCACGGTGATCCTCATCCTGGCAATATAATCTTTACTAAAGATGGGCAAGTCGTTTTTATAGATTTTGGTATCACAGTCAATCTCAGTGAAGATGAAAAATGGGGATTATCATCTTTCTATTTTGCCTGCAATCGCCAAGAATGGGATTTAGCTGTTGAGCGTTTTACTAAAGATTTTGTAGTTAATAAAGACAATATTTTACGTGAATGGTCACAATATAAGCAGGAAGTTGCAGACGTTTTAAAACTACATTTCGATGTTCGTAAAAATCGTTGGTCAACAATTGCTTACTTTCAAGATATCAACAAAATTCTCAAAAAATACAAAGCGCAATACACAACAACTTTCACCAAAATAGATCTATTACTATTATCATTTGAGGGATTTTTAAACCAAATTGATCCTGATATTGATATTTGGGAGAATGTACGCAAATTTATTGATCGTTTCTCCCCTTATATGAATGCAACAGTTAAGGAGATATTCGATAATTATTTTTCACAGCACAGCCCTCATTCAATAGAACTACGTGACTACGCTCGAAATTATCTCGTTGCACCAACTCACATTGATCGCTATTTTTTTCCTAGTACCTATCCCCTCTTTATTAAAAAAGCGAATGGTTGCAAATTAGAGGATGTAGACGGGAATGAATACTTAGATATTTCTTGTGGTTATGGACCTCATTTTTTAGGTTACGCCCATCCTGCTATTACCACTGCACTTATAGAAGCAGTGCAAATGGGAGGTGTTAACGTTATGGGTAATTTACCAGAGGTTCAATTAGCAGAAACTATTGTAAAAGCTTTCTCAAGTGCAGACAAGGTTATATTTTCCAATTCTGGTACAGAGTCAGTCTTACATGCAATTAGGCTATGTAGAGCTTATCGCAAACGCGATCGCATAGCTAAATTTGAAGGCCACTTCCACGGTTTTTCTGACCAAGGCATGGTAAGTTCATGGTTTCGTTTTACGGGTGAAAAGGATGAACCTCAACCGATGAATGGTACTCAAGGTTGCAATCAAAATGTAGTTCGAGAAACTCTTGTCTTACAATATGGTCACCCCAAAAGCTTAGAACGTCTGCGAAAAGCTGCAGATCAACTTGCCTGTGTAATTTGTGAACCCATGTCTTCTTTGATGGCTACCTATGACACAGAATTTTTACGAGAACTGCGGAATGTTTGCACTCAATTGGGTTTACCACTCATTTTTGATGAAGTAGTTACAGGATTCCGAGTTGCTTACGGAGGAATTCAAACTCTGGCAGGTATTTCTCCTGATTTGACTTGTTTAGGCAAGATTATTGGTGGAGGTCTTCCTTGTGGAGCTGTGGCTGGCAAGGCAGAATTGATTGATATTGCTAAAAGTTCACGAGATCCTTTTGTTGACTACGAAAGCAAAGCTTTTATAGGTGGCACAATGACAGGTAACTCTCTTACCTGTAGTGCTGGTCTGGCTGCTTTAACTTATTTACGGGATCACCCAGAAATTTATACACGGTTAGAGCAGCAAACCAATTGGTTAGCTCAGGAACTGCTGAAGATTGCTCAAAAATACAACATTCAGTTTAAAGTCAAGGCTAATCGGTCTATCTTTTCGCTGTCGTTCACCCATAAAGATATTAAGTTTTATCGAGAAAAACAAGCTGGGAGTAACTTTAAAGCTAATTTAGCCCTTGCATACTACATGCGTAAACATGGCGTGTATATGCCAGAGTTACATACCCTGATGTTGAACGCTAGCCATACACAGCAAGATTTAGAAACTATTTGTCAAGCATTTGAACAAAGTTTGCAAGAGATGATTCAAGATAAATTCTTTGTCATGTAGAAGAAAATAATTCCTGTTATGACCTTAGATTAAACCACTGATAGATTATAACAGTATCTTATTTTGCACTTTGATGACAAACTAAACTGGAAATTTCATTAAAATGCTTTACGAATTATCTTCCTTCGACTTTACGACTTTAGTTGATTTGTTGAATTATAGAGCACTTCATCAACCGGATCAGCTAGCATATGCATTCCTGATGGATGGAGACAAAGAAGCAGGTCAGTTGACTTATGCGGAACTAGATAAACAAGCCCGTGCGATTGCCTCTTACCTTCAATCCCAAAACTTGGTTGGACAAAGGGCACTTTTATTATATCCACAAGGTTTAGAGTTTCTTACTGCTTTCTTTGGCTGCTTGTATGCAAAAGTTATTGCTATTCCTGCACCACCACCTGATCCAGCAAGATTAAAACGTGCTTTACCGAGACTAAAAGCTATTGCTGAGGATGCTCAAGCATCTTTGGTATTTACCACTCACAAAATCATATCCCAAGTGACAGGGGCACAAGAGCAGATATCAGAACTATTCCAAAATATACGTTGGGTAGCCAGTGAAGAGATTATTGATGAACAGTTAGCTCAGAAATGGAAATCTCCAACAATCAGTAGTAATGATGTCGCCTATCTCCAGTACACTTCTGGCTCTACTTCCACACCTAAAGGAACCATAATCAGCCATGGGAACGTAATTCATCACTCTGCATATATCCAAAAAGCATGGGAATACACTTCAGATAGTGTTGCTGTCACATGGATGCCTTATTTTCATGATTATGGACTGATTGATGGTTTGATACAACCTTTATATACAGGAATTCCTTGCTATATTATGTCATCTATGGCTTTTCTCAAGCGTCCCATTCGTTGGTTACAAGCCATTTCTCGATATAAAGCCACTCATACACAAGCTCCTAATTTTGCTTACGATTACTGTTTAGAGAAAATTACAGAAGAACAACTTAAGACTCTGGATTTGACTAGCTTACGAACAGCTAGTAACGGTGCAGAAACAGTTCGTAAAACTACTGTAGAACGTTTTATCGAGAAATTTAGTGCTTGTGGATTCCGTCCAGAAGCTTTTTATCCATCTTACGGATTAGCAGAAGCTACTTTGTTAGTCACAACCAAACGGCATACAGAGAAACCAACCAGTTGTACAGTTTCACCCACTGCCTTAGAAAAGAACCAAATTGTGGAAGTTCCTCCAGGACACAAGGCAGGATTGAGTATAGTTAGCTGTGGTGTTCCTATTTGTAATATGCAGGTAGTGATAGCTCATCCGGATAAACTAAGCCGTTGCCAGCCAAATGAGATAGGAGAAATCTGGATTTCAGATCCCAGCGTAGCTCTGGGATATTGGAATAGAGTAGAGACCACAAAAGAGACATTTCAAGCTTATTTAACAGACACTAAAGAAGGTCCGTTTCTGCGAACTGGAGATTTAGGATTTTTGAAATATGGAGAATTGTTTATCACTGGTCGTCTCAAAGATTTGATTATTATTGGGGGAGCAAATTACTATCCTCAAGATATTGAATGGACTGTAGAACAGTGTGACTCTTTAATTCGTTCTAATCATTGTGCAGCATTTTCAGTGGAAGTAGAAGGTGAAGAACGATTAGTGATTACTGCAGAAGTGGAACGTAATATTGAAAAGTTTAAGGAATTAATCAAAAATATTTCTCAAGCAATTTTAGAAACTCATGGTTTAGAAGTTTTTACGATTTCACTATTAAAAAAAGGGGGAATTCTTAAAACTTCTAGTGGAAAAATTCAACGCAGTGGTTGTCGTAAAGCTTTTATTGAAGGCAGTTTAGAAGTTGTTAGTGAGTGGAGAAAACCTTGTAGAGAGGCACAGAAATCAACCACTGTGCAAGAAAAATCAGTCCTTCAGTACTCTGAAAAAGCAATCCTCAATTGGTTATTAACTCAACTATCTGCAAGATTAAATATTGACGCGACAACTATAGATATTCGCGAACCATTTGTGCGTTATGGTTTGCCATCAAGAGAGGCAGTGAGTTTGGTTGGAGAATTGGAACAATGGTTGCAGTGCCATCTTTCTCCTACTCTACTGTGGGAGTATCCAACGATCAAAGCCTTAGTTGAATATTTAACTAATAAATCGACCAAATCAATTAATCATACCATTGCTACCAAGCCTCAAACAACAGAACCAATTGCTATTGTTGGTATTGGCTGCCGATTTCCTGGAGCTAATAACCCAGAAGCTTTTTGGCAATTATTGCATGAAGAAATGGATGCTATTCAGGAAGTACCTTCATCTCGTTGGGATATAACCAATTTTTATAATTCTAAAGCCGATTCAGGCAAGATGAATACCCGTTGGGGTGGTTTTATAGAGCAGGTAGATTATTTTGACTCTCAATTTTTTGGCATTTCTCCTCGGGAAGCTGAAAGTATAGATCCCCAACAACGATTGTTATTGGAAGTGACTTGGGAAGCTCTAGAGAATGCAGGTATTGCACCAGAAAGGCTGGCTGGAAGTCAAACAGGGGTATTTGTTGGTATTTGCAACTATGATTATTCTCAATTGCAATTCAACTGCCCAAGTTTATTAAATGCATACTTTGGTACAGGGAATGCTTTGAGCATTGCGGCGAATCGCCTATCATATACACTAGATTTGCACGGGCCCAGTTGGGCGGTAGACACCGCTTGTTCTTCTTCATTGGTAGCAGCTCATCAAGCTTGCCAGAGTTTAGCCAATGGAGAATGTCAGATGGCCATTGTTGGAGGAGTGAACTTAATTCTGGCTCCCCAATTGACTGTGGTTTTTTCCCAAGCCAAAATGATGGCAGCAGATGGTCGCTGTAAAACCTTTGATGCAAAAGCAGATGGTTATGTGCGTTCAGAAGGTTGTGGAGTTATAGTTTTAAAACGCCTTTCTGAAGCCGAAAGGGATGGGGACAACATCTTAGCTTTAATTAGAGGATCAGCAATCAATCAAGATGGTCGCAGTAATGGACTCACAGCTCCCAATGGGCTTGCCCAACAGGCAGTTATTCGTCAAGCATTAGCTAATGCTGAAGTTGCACCAGCTCAAATTAGTTATGTAGAAGCTCACGGTACTGGAACTTCGTTAGGAGACCCTATTGAGGTAAATTCTTTAAAAGAAGTGCTGATGGAAGGACGTTCTCTAGAACAGCCTTGCTGGATTGGCTCAGTAAAAACTAATATTGGTCATTTGGAAGCTGCTGCTGGTATTGCAGGTTTGATTAGAGTGGTGTTGTCTTTGCAACATGAGGAGATTCCCCGTCACTTACATTTTCATCAAATAAATCCTCATATTTCTCTGGCGGGTAGTTCCTTATTAATTGCTACTGAAAACCAGAAATGGGCTAGAGGAGTAAACAGGCGATTTGCTGGTGTGTCTTCATTTGGCTTTGGTGGGACTAATGCCCATTTAATTCTAGAAGAAGGGCCAATAACAACACCAATAAAGTCAGATTCAAATATTGAACGTCCTCAACATCTATTGACTATTTCAGGAAAAAGCAAAACAGCCTTGAGAGACTTGGCACAGCTTTACACAAAATTTATAGAAGCAAATCCAAGGATACCTATTGCAGATATATGTTTTACTGCCAATACAGGGCGATCGCACTTTGATTACCGTACAGCATTTGTTGCTTTATCACATGCACAATTACAAGATAAACTCCGCGACTTGATTACAGGTGAGTTGTGTACTGACTCAGTAAGTCAATCAATTAATGCAAAAAATCAACCCAAGATAGCGTTTTTATTTACGGGTCAAGGTTCTCAATACGCAAAGATGGGACAACAGCTTTACGAAACATCGCCCATCTTTCGTACTAGCCTCGATTATTGTGATGAGGTTCTGCGATCTTACCTCGACATTCCTTTACTTTCAGTACTTTACCCAACATCTGGAGAGACCTCATTAATAGATCAGACACTCTATACTCAACCTGCTCTGTTTGCTCTGGAGTATTCCTTAGCACAATTATGGCAATCTTGGGGAATAAAACCATCTGCAGTGATGGGTCATAGTGTAGGGGAATACGTTGCAGCAGTCGTAGCTGGTATTTTCAGTTTAGAAGATGGATTAAAACTTGTTGCTTCAAGAGCACGCCTTATGCAGAGTCTACCCCAAGTGGGGGAGATGGTGGCAGTGCTTGCAGGCGAAGAAACCATACGAGCAATTGTAGAGATAGATGATCAAAAGGTAGGATTTGCTAGTTACAATGGGCCAAAGAATACAGTTATTTCTGGTGAGCGCCAAGCAGTTCAAGAAATTTGTGTTGCTTTAAAAACTGCAGGTATTCAAACTAAAAAATTACAGACTTCTCACGCTTTCCATTCACCTTTGATGGAACCGATTCTGTCTGAATTTCATCAGATAGCTGCCACTGTCAACTACAATGCTCCCAAAATAAGTATAATCTCCAATTTAACGGGAGAAGAACTTACAGCAGTCACTGATCCAGATTATTGGTGTTCTCATTTACGTTCTTCTGTAAAGTTTATTACTAGTTTACAGACATTACACGCTTGTGAAATTGATGTATTTGTGGAGGTCGGGCCAAAACCTACCCTATTGGCTAACGGACGCAATTGTCTACCAAATTTTCAAGGGTTATGGCTTCCTAGTTTGCGTCCTGGATATGAAGATTGGAGCATTCTACTCAATAGCTTGGGTCAATTGTATACACGGGGGTTATCAATAGACTGGTTGGCACTAGATCGGGATTACAATCGACAACGTATAATGTTGCCCACTTATCCCTTTGAACGTCAAAGTTATTGGTTTGACAACATCAATCAGCCTCAAAAACCACAACATTTAACACAAGAAAATCATCAATCATCAATCATTAATCTTTTACAACAAGGAGATACTGTAAAATTAACACAGTATTTGCAAGCAGCTAAAAATCTCTCAGAAGATGAAGCGAAATTATTGCCTCAGCTGCTAGAAGTTTTGGTTCAACAACACCAAATAGAAACACAAGCTGATAGCGTAAAAAACTGGTTGTATCACATTGAGTGGCAGCCTCAACCCCAGCGTTCAGCTTCTCTCCAGCTCAGTCAATTATCTCAACCAATTAGTTGGTTAATTTTTGCGAAACCTAATACTTTAGGACAAGCCATAGCCGATTTATTGCAACAGTACGGTCACAACTGTATTCTGGTCTATCCTGGGGATAAATATCAGCAAATAGCATCTACAACTTGGACTATCGACCCAAATCGCCTAGAAGATATTAAGCATATCTTGCAAGAAGTCAGGAACTCTAGCGCATTGCCTTTGAAAAGAATCATCCACCTATGGAGTTTAGAAGCAATTAAGGCAGAAGAGCTGACAATTCCTATTTTGGAACAAACCCAACAATTGACTTGTGGCAGTGTATTGCATCTAGTGCAGGCGTTGGTTCAAGAAAATATGTCAACTCCTAAACTGTGGTTAGTAACCCAAGGTGCAGTACCAATAGCACAAAAGCCCATTACATTTCATCAAACTTCTTTATGGGGATTGGGTAAAGTGATTGCTCTAGAGCATCAAAGGATTTGGGGAGGGATGCTCGATTTATCACCTGAAGTAACCACCAATGAACTAGAGTTAGCACTCGCAGAAGTTTTGAGTCAAGAACGAGAAGATCAAATTGCTTTGCGTAATGCGCAGTGTTATGTTGCTCGTTTAGTACCAACTCATGTATCAAAATTTTCCAAAGCACAGTTACGGGCAGATGCTACTTATTTGATTTCGGGGGGTTTGGGTGATTTGGCATTAAAACTAGCTCAGTCGATGGTAGACCAAGGCATACGACATATGGTGTTAATTGGACGTCATCATCCTACCAGTGCTGTCCAGGAAATTTTAGATCAATTACAACAAAAAGGAGTTAAGCTTCTCGTTGCTCAGGCTGATGTGTCTCGCACAGAAGACATGGTTAGGATACTGGAACAGGTTAAAGCATCTTTGCCACCTTTGCGAGGTATTATTCATGCCGCTGGAGTCTTAGACGATGGTATTTTATTACATCAGAATTGGGAACGCTTCAAGCAAGTGATGTCCCCAAAAGTCAAAGGAGCATGGAATTTACATGTCTTAACCCAAGATTGCCCATTAGATTTTTTTGTTTGTTTTTCTTCTATTGCTTCGCTTATTGGCTCTCTGGGGCAGAGTAGTTATGCCGCAGCTAATGCTTTTTTAGATAATTTGTGTCATTATCGTCAGCAATTAGGTTTACCAGCTTTGAGTATTAACTGGGGAGCATGGGCAAATATAGGAATGACAGCAAAGTTAGATAACCATTTTCAATCTCGTATTGCTGAAATGGGATTGAGTCCTCTCACTTTAAAGCAAGGATTATCAGCATTTGATCTAGTATTAGGACAAGCTTTCCCACAAATTGCTATTCTACCCATTGATTGGGTGGTTTTCCAGCAACAATTTAGTACTCAAGTACAGTCACCCTTACTATTTAATGTTCTAGGTAAAAACGAATCAACAGATAAAGATGACTTGATTCCCGTACCATATAAAGACCTGTTGCAGAGATTAAAAGAAACTCCAATTAACCAACGTGAAGAATTTTTAGTAAGTCATCTTCAGGATGAAGTTGCCCATATTATGAAACTTGAATCTTCTCATTCTATAGATCCAACGAAGGGTTTATTTGATATGGGAATGGATTCTTTGATGGTTGTAGAAATGAAAAATCGTTTAGAAATTGTTCTAGGAGTTTTCTTACCTTCAACCTTGGCTTTTGAAGCACCAAATATTCAAGATTTAAGTAAGTACATTATTGAAAAAATCCTTAAATGGCAAACAACAAGCAAAGTTGGGACTAAATCCCAAGATGGTAACCAAGGTAAAGATCAACCGAAATTAGAAGTTGAAAATCTTTCCTCAAATAATATTGAAACCCTAATTGCTGAAAGACTTAATAGACTGGAAACTTTACTCAAAGAAGATTATAAAATATGAGTATCTCTGAATCACAGCGAATTCTTCTTGCTTTGGATGAAGCGGTCACAAAACTTGAAACCGTTGAGCGTACAAAAACTGAACCGATCGCAATTGTTGGTATGGGTTGTCGGTTTCCAGGAGGTGCTAATAACCCAGAAGCATTTTGGCAACTGTTACAAAATGGTACAGATGCAATTACCCAGATTCCTGCGGATCGTTGGAATGCTGATGAGCATTATAATCCAGACACTAGCATTCCCGGAAAAATATGCACCCGCTTTGGTGGGTTTTTACAGCAGGTAGACCAATTTGATCCCCAGTTTTTTGGCATCTCTCCTCGGGAAGCAATCAGTCTAGACCCTCAACAACGATTACTTTTAGAAGTCAGCTGGGAAGCATTGGAAAATGCAGGTTTTTCTCCTAGACAGCTTAGTGGCAGCCAAACAGGTGTTTTTGTGGGCATTGGTCAGAATGACTACGCACAACTACAGTTTTATTCTGGGGATCTGACTAAAATTGGTCTTTATGAAGGAACTGGCAATGGCTTTAGTTTTGCACCAGGTCGATTGTCCTATATTTTGGGACTCAATGGCCCTAGTATAGCAGTTGATACAGCTTGCTCTTCTTCGTTAACGGCGATTCACTTGGCTTGCCAAAGTCTACGTGTTCGTGAATGCAATATGGCGATCGCTGGTGGCGTCCATCTTGTCCTCTCCCCTGAAGTTACTGTTTTTCTATCTGTTTCTCAGACTCTCTCTCAAGATGGACGTTGCAAAACCTTTGATGCTGCTGCCAATGGTACTGGAAGGGGTGAAGGCTGTGGAGTGATCATTCTCAAGCGTCTTTCAGATGCCCTTGCTGATCAAGACAACATCCTAGCCTTAATTCGTGGTTCAGCAGTTAACCATGATGGTGCTAGTGGTGGTTTAACAATTCCTAATGTGGTAGCCCAACAGACATTAATTCAAGATGCCTTAAAAAATGCGAAACTAGCAGCAAATGAAGTAAATTATGTAGAAGCTCATGGCACAGGCACACCTCTAGGCGACCCAATAGAAGTCAGAGCATTAGGCACAGTTTTAGCAGAAGGCAGATCACCATCACAACCGTTACTCATCGGCTCTGTGAAAACCAATATTGGTCACCTAGAAGCAGCAGCAGGGGTGGCTGGCTTGATCAAAGTAGTACTATCACTCCAACATCAACAAATTCCTCCACACCTGCATTTTCAACAACCTAATCCTCACATCAACTGGGATGAACTGCCAGTAAAAGTGCCAACACAGACCGTTCCATGGCAGACAATAAACAACACCAGAATAGCAGGGGTTAGCTCTTTTGGCTTTAGTGGTACTAATGCTCATGTAATATTAGAACAAGCACTGCCACCAGAGCCACTGCCACCCCAAATAGACCGACCCTTGCATCTGTTGACTCTCTCGGCTAAATCACAATCAGCAGTGCAACAATTGCTGGCTCGTTATCAACATCATTTAGCCAAACACCCTGAGCAAAATCTGCCAGATATCTGCTTCACAGCTAATACTGGACGAGAGCATTTCTCTGAGCGAATTGGTGTAGTTGCTTCATCCACTGCTGAACTGGCACAGAAATTAGCCACACTCGCTCCACCAGTATCAGCAACAAAACGCTCTAAAATTGCCTTTTTATTCACTGGTCAGGGTTGTCAGTACCTGGGTATGGGACGACAACTGTATGAAACACAACCAACTTTCCGCCGTACCCTCGACTATTGTCAGCAAATTCTGCAACCATTTCTAGATAAGCCTCTAGTGCAAGTTTTGTATGCTGACCATCAGCAAGAGTTATTGCTGGAGAATACAGCATATGCTCAACCTGCCATATTTGCAATCGAATATGCTTTAGCGGAATTATGGCGCAGTTGGGGCGTAGAACCGGATGTAGTGATGGGTTACAGTCTTGGCGAATATGTTGCTGCTACGATTGCTGGTGTTTTTAGTCTAGAAGAAGCTTTAAAATTGGTAGCTGAACGTGGTCGTTTAATGCAGACTTTGACTCCAATTGCAGAAATGGTTTCTGTATTGGCGAATGCAAAACTCGTGAGTGCTGCCATTCAACCCTATACTGAGCAGATTACTATTGCTGCGATTAACGCACCCAACAATACAGTGATTGTTGGTTTACCTGCTGCTATTGAAACTGTGGTCTCATCTTTGTCAGCACAAGGAATTTATACTGAGCGCTTGAGTGTCTCTCGTGGTTTTCATTCCCCTCTGCTCAAGCCGATCCTAGAGCCATTTTCTCAGCTTGTTGCTAGTGTCAATTATGCTCCAGCCAAAATCAGTTTTGTTTCTACTGTGACTGGTAAGTCTATCACCACTGAAATCTCTTGTGCTGATTACTGGTGTCAGCATTGTTGGCAACCAGTGCAATTTCTTGCAGGGATGGAAGCACTCGAACGCCAAGGGGTGGAAATATTTCTGGAGATTGGTCCTAGACCCAGCTTACTACCTATGGCAAGTGATTGTTTCGCTTCAGAGATGGGTATGTTTTTACCCAGCTTACGTCCCACTCAGTCTGATTGGCAAGTCTTACTTGAGAGCCTATTAAGTTTATATCTTCATGGGTATCCAGTGGACTGGTCTGGTTTTGACAAAGACTATTTCCGTCTGCGTTTGCCATTACCCACCTATCCTTTCCAACGTCAACGTTATTGGGTAGAAACTACAAAGCAAGCTCGTGGACTACTATCTCTATCTCAAAGAAAAACATCTCTTCACCCCTTACTCAGTGCTAAACTTCAATCTCCTTTACTTAAAGAAACTTTATTTACATCTGAGATTAGCATCAATGATTTTCCTTATCTCAATGATCATCAGGTTTATGGAGAAATTGTTGTCGCGGGAGCATTTCACATATCCTTGCTTTTGGGAGCGATCAAGCTAACTTTGGGTGAGCAACACTGTATTTTAGAAGATGTTGTTTTTACCAAAGCGCTGGTAATTTCCTCAGAAGAATTACGCAACATTCAATTGCTTATTACCCCAGAAGACAGTGGCACAGCTTCCTTTAAACTCATTAGTTTAGAAAGTGAAGCAGCAAATGCAAGCAATTCATGGAGCAACCATGTCAACGGAAAAATTTCTATTCAAGGGAAATATTTAACTGCTACACCAACTTTGAACAAAGTCTCCATTCAAAATTTACAAGACAAATGCAAACAAGAAATATCTAGCGCTGACTTTTATCAGTTTTTACAACTACGCCATATTCATTTAGGTACAAGCTTCCAATGGATCAAGTCCATATGGAAGGGAGATAGAGAGGCTATATGTCATATGCAACTTCCTCAAACACTAGATAATGTTGAGGAATACCAATTGCACCCAAGTCTAATTGACTCTTGTTTTCAATTGCTAATGGCAACTGTAGTTCTTCAGGACGATGAAACTTTTGTGCCATTTAGCATCGAGAAATTATATTTTTACCAAAAGCCTAGTAATTATTCTCAATTATGGTGTCATGCCTACTCCCTGCCAATGGAGAAATCTAAAGAAGAAGTAGTAGGCAACATTCGATTGTTAGATCAAGAAGGTCAAATCCTTGCTGAGGTGATGGGCTTTAAAGCTAGAAAAGCTCATAGTTATACCTTCTTGAACTCTCTGCAACAATCTTTAGACGACTGGCTCTATGAAATAGAGTGGTGGCCGCAAACGCTGTCAGGGTCTATGTCACCAAAGGAGGTGCAAACCAGCAATTCTGAAGCAAAAAATTGGCTGATTTTAGCTGATGAATTTGGTATTGGTCAGCATTTAACAGCGCAATTAGAAGCACAGGGGGAAGTATGTACTGTTGTCCTCCCAGGTAATACATATGAACAGTTAACAGAAAGAGAATTCAAAATTAACCCAGCTAACCCTGAAGACTTTGAGCAGCTATTTACAGAAATTACAGCGCATACATCTTCTTTGTATGGTGTTGTGCATCTGTGGGGTTTAAATACAACAACAGAAGCATTGACAATTACAAATATTCAAGCAGCTTTAAATGATGTATGTGGCAGCACATTGCAGCTGGTACAATCATTGGTTAAAGCTCAACTTGCTTCATCTCCTTCCCTATGGTTGGTAACCCGAGGTGTTGTATCGGTAAAATCAGAGCAAAATATTTTGGGATTGCCTCAATCTCCCTTGTGGGGCATGGGTAAGGTTATTACTTTAGAGCATCCAGAACTAAATTGTGTACGGGTTGATTTAAATCCAGAACCTCAAAAGAACGAAGTAGAACACCTATTTACAGAAATTTGGTCAAAGAGTACAAAAGAAGACCAAGTTGCTTATCGAGATCAAGTTCGTTATGTAGCTAGATTGGTACGTAGTAAACTTGGTCAAAATAATAGAGAAAAACAAATTAATATACCACAATCTGAATTTATCCGTTTAGGAGTATCTAGTCGAGGAACCTTAGACAATCTACAGCTACAACCAGTCACTCACCGTCAACCCAATGCTGATGAAGTAGAAATTGAGGTCTGTGCTACAGGAATGAACTTTAGAGACGTTCTTAATGTATTGGGTTTGTATCCTGGAGATCCTGGTCCTTTGGGTTTGGAATGTTCTGGTCGAATAGTAAGAATTGGGGAAGGAGTTGAAGGCTTTAAGATAGGAGATCCAGTTATTGCTTTAGTCCAAGGCAGTTTCGGTCAGTATGTCACTGCTAAGACTACTTTAGTTATACACAAACCAGAGGATATGAGCTTTGAAGAAGCAGCTACAATTCCAGTCGCGTTTTTAACAGTGTGTAGTAGCTTGCTTAACGTTGAAATATCTCCAGGAGACCGGGTACTGGTACATGCTGCCTCTGGAGGCGTCGGGTTAGCAGCCATACAACTATTAAAGCTAGCTGGAGCAGAAATCTTTGCCACTGCCAGTCCTCAAAAATGGGAATTTCTTCAATCCCTGGGGATTAAACACATTATGAACTCTCGAACTCTTGATTTCGCTAATGAAATCATGGAAAAAACCAATGGAGAGGGAGTGGATGTTGTGATCAATTCCCTAAATGGAGATTTTATTTCCAAGAGTCTATCGATCTTACGTGAAAAAGGCTGCTTTTTAGAAATTGGTAAGAATGGAGTTTGGAAAATTGAGCAAGCAAAGCAGGTAAGACCAGATATTTCCTACTTTTTAGTTGATTTAGTAAAAGATTGTTACGAACAACCTGCATTAGTACAGTCAATGTTTGATGAACTGATGCAAAAATTCCGAGATGGGAACCTCAAACCTTTACCACAAACAATATTTGCTTTTACGGATGTGCTTGATGCCTTCCGCTATATGCAACAGGCCAAACATATTGGCAAAATCGTGATTTCTCAACAGTCAGGTACACGTACAATATCTCAAGAGCCTGTCAGTTTGTCTGAGGATGGGACGTACCTAATAACAGGTGGCTTGGGTGGTTTGGGTGTACTTACAGCTAATTGGCTAGTCCAGCATGGTGCAAAACATCTAGTATTAGTAGGTCGTAGTACCCCTAACCCAGTTGTTGGTAATCAGTTAAAACAGTTGGAACAAGCAGGATCTCAAGTTGTTGTCCTATCAGCAGATATCTCCCAGCTAGAACAAGTGAACTATGTACTAGCAACAATCGAAAAATTTTTACCACCTTTGCGGGGCATTATCCATGCAGCAGGTTTATTAGATGATGGTATACTACTACAACAAACTTGGGAACGTTTTGCAAAAGTTTTAGCTCCTAAAGTTTACGGAGCCTGGCATTTGCATACTTTAACTCAGAAATTGCCACTAGATTTCTTTGTCCTATTTTCTTCTGCAGCTTCTTTGTTGGGTTCTTCTGGTCAAGCTAACCACGCCTCTGCTAATGCTTTTCTAGATGCTTTGGCTACTTATCGACGAACACAAGGGTTAACAGGCTTAAGTATCAATTGGGGCCCATGGACTGAAGTTGGCGCAGCTGCTCAACGACACTTAAATCAACAGATGAGCATGAAGGGAGTCGGTTCTATCACCCCAGAAACTGGATTGCAGATCCTAGAAAAATTATGGTCAAACTCTCCTGCTCAAATAGGAGTTGTGCCTATAAACTGGACACAGTTTGATCAAGCTTCAGTATCCCCATTCTTCAGCGATTTCACACAGATACATAGACAAGATCAGCAGCAAATAACTAGTTTTCTCAAACAGCTAGAAGCAATTCCTGTAAACCAACGTCATGCCCATTTGTTAGCCCATGTCAATTCGTTAGTTGCCAAAGTTTTACGGCTAAATTCATCAGAACAGCTAGATCAACAACAAGGATTTTTTCAACTAGGAATGGATTCCTTAACTTCTGTAGAGTTAAGAAATCTGCTCCGCAACAATTTGGAATGTTCTTTGCCTTCCACAATAGCGCTGGAATATCCTACTTTAGAAACGTTAGTTAACTATTTAGCTTATGAAGTGCTGCCAATAGAATTTTCTACCTCTGAGCTTGATGTACAGCCTCAAGAAAATGGCAAGAATGATTCATTAGCTGATTTAACAGATATATCTTTACAAGAAGTTGCTCATCTGCTGGTTAAAGAACTAGAAACTACTGAGAAAGAGTAAAAATAATGAGCCAAAACTTAACTGACATAGATTATCAGTCTTTGATTAGGAAAGCACTGATTGAGATCAGAGAAACGAAAAGCAAGCTCAACGCTTTAGAAAAGGCTATGACCGAACCAATAGCTATTATTGGTATGGGTTGTCGATTTCCAGGAGGCGCTAATAACCCAGAAACTTTTTGGCAACTATTATCTCATGGGGAAATAGCTATTGGTGAAGTGCCATTAGAGCGATGGAATATAGAGACTTACTATGATCCAGATCCTGATGCTCTTGGGAAAATATGTACTCGTTATGGAGGGTTTGTGGATCATTTACAAGAGTTTGATGCCAAATTTTTTGGCATTTCTCCTCGTGAGGCAGTTAGTCTAGATCCACAACAGCGTCTATTGCAAGAAGTAACTTGGGAAGCATTAGAAAATGCAGGTATTGCACCGAAGCAACTTGTTGATAGTCTAACAGGAGTATTTATCGGCATTTGTCACAATGACTATTTGCAAAAACTGCTAAATAGAGAACCTGCAGAGATTGATGCATATATGGCTACAGGCAATTCTCATTCTGTAGCAGCAGGTCGCTTATCTTATTTTCTTGGTTTGCAAGGCCCAAGTTTTGCAGTTGATACAGCTTGTTCCTCTTCGTTGGTGGCAATTCATTTGGCTTGCCAAAGCTTACGAAATAAAGAGTGTAATTTAGCCATAACTGGTGGTGTAAATGTACTCTTATTACCAGAAGTTAGTATCAATTTCTCAAAAGCTCATATGCTAACTTCTGATAATTGTTGCAAAACTTTTGACCATCAAGCTGACGGCATTGTCCGTTCTGAAGGCTGTGGAGTGATCATTCTCAAGCGTCTTTCAGATGCCCTTGCTGATCAAGACAACATCCTAGCCTTAATTCGTGGTTCAGCAGTTAACCATGATGGTCGTAGTAGCGGCTTGACAGTGCCTAATCGTTCATCACAACAAGCTGTTATTCGTCAAGCCTTAAAAAATGCGAAACTAGCAGCAAATGAAGTAAGTTATGTAGAAGCTCATGGCACAGGCACACCTCTAGGCGACCCAATAGAAGTCAGAGCATTAGGCACAGTTTTAGCAGAAGGCAGATCACCATCACAACCGTTACTCATCGGCTCTGTGAAAACCAATATTGGTCACCTAGAAGCAGCAGCAGGGGTGGCTGGCTTGATCAAAGTAGTACTATCACTCCAACATCAACAAATTCCTCCACACCTGCATTTTCAACAACCTAATCCTCACATCAACTGGGATGAACTGCCAGTAAAAGTGCCAACACAGACCGTTCCATGGCAGACAATAAACAACACCAGAATAGCAGGGGTTAGCTCTTTTGGCTTTAGTGGTACTAATGCTCATGTAATATTAGAACAAGCACTGCCACCAGAGCCACTGCCACCCCAAATAGACCGACCCTTGCATCTGTTGACTCTCTCGGCTAAATCACAATCAGCAGTGCAACAATTGCTGGCTCGTTATCAACATCATTTAGCCAAACACCCTGAGCAAAATCTGCCAGATATCTGCTTCACAGCTAATACTGGACGAGAGCATTTCTCTGAGCGAATTGGTGTAGTTGCTTCATCCACTGCTGAACTGGCACAGAAATTAGCCACACTCGCTCCACCAGTATCAGCAACAAAACGCTCTAAAATTGCCTTTTTATTCACTGGTCAGGGTTGTCAGTACCTGGGTATGGGACGACAACTGTATGAAACACAACCAACTTTCCGCCGTACCCTCGACTATTGTCAGCAAATTCTGCAACCATTTCTAGATAAGCCTCTAGTGCAAGTTTTGTATGCTGACCATCAGCAAGAGTTATTGCTGGAGAATACAGCATATGCTCAACCTGCCATATTTGCAATCGAATATGCTTTAGCGGAATTATGGCGCAGTTGGGGCGTAGAACCGGATGTAGTGATGGGTTACAGTCTTGGCGAATATGTTGCTGCTACGATTGCTGGTGTTTTTAGTCTAGAAGAAGCTTTAAAATTGGTAGCTGAACGTGGTCGTTTAATGCAGACTTTGACTCCAATTGCAGAAATGGTTTCTGTATTGGCGAATGCAAAACTCGTGAGTGCTGCCATTCAACCCTATACTGAGCAGATTACTATTGCTGCGATTAACGCACCCAACAATACAGTGATTGTTGGTTTACCTGCTGCTATTGAAACTGTGGTCTCATCTTTGTCAGCACAAGGAATTTATACTGAGCGCTTGAGTGTCTCTCGTGGTTTTCATTCCCCTCTGCTCAAGCCGATCCTAGAGCCATTTTCTCAGCTTGTTGCTAGTGTCAATTATGCTCCAGCCAAAATCAGTTTTGTTTCTACTGTGACTGGTAAGTCTATCACCACTGAAATCTCTTGTGCTGATTACTGGTGTCAGCATTGTTGGCAACCAGTGCAATTTCTTGCAGGGATGGAAGCACTCGAACGCCAAGGGGTGGAAATATTTCTGGAGATTGGTCCTAGACCCAGCTTACTACCTATGGCAAGTGATTGTTTCGCTTCAGAGATGGGTATGTTTTTACCCAGCTTACGTCCCACTCAGTCTGATTGGCAAGTCTTACTTGAGAGCCTATTAAGTTTATATCTTCATGGGTATCCAGTGGACTGGTCTGGTTTTGACAAAGACTATTTCCGTCTGCGTTTGCCATTACCCACCTATCCTTTCCAACGTCAACGTTATTGGGTAAAAGATTCTCAAAGTTCTCAAACAGAGAAGAATAATGGAAAGAAAGATGAACTTTTTAACTTTAACGGCTCTCCTCAGAAAAACGACGAGTTGGTTTCCCAGTCAGAAAAATCAACCAATTCATTTTCTGTTATAAAAGAATTTCAACCCAATTTAATTCGTGAGCAACTTTTAGCAGCAGATTTGGAAAATAGACAAAAGTTACTCAATTCTTATTTAGAAGAACAAGTAGTAAGGATAATGGAAATACCTATATCAATGCTCGATAGAGAGCGGCCACTTCAGGATATGGGGTTGGATTCGCTCATGGCATTGGTTTTAAAAAACTGGGTTGAAACCAACCTTGAAATAACTTTACAAACAGAAAACTTTTTTCAAGAGTTTAGCTTAAATCAACTTGTAATTAATTTATGTGAACATCTAGTAGATGTTTCTAATTCTAAATACGAAGCTACTAAAAATTTAGTAGTGAAGGCTAAAATGGGAGATTCTGATTTATCCTCGGATTTACTTTTATGTATTCAGCCTAAAGGTTCTAGATTACCTTTTGTTTGTGTGCATCCTGGTGGTTTAGATCCTTTATGCTACGAAAATTTAGTACATTATTTAAGCAATGATCAACCTTTTTATATACTACAACCATCTGAGCTTAATAATTTTCAAAATTGTAACAATGAGTTCCTATCTTCAATTCTCATAGAAGAGATAGCATCTAAATGTCTCAAAGCTTTGCATAGTATTCAACCACAGGGCTCTTATCTATTGGGAGGTTGGTCTTTAGGAGGCTGTGTAGCCTTAGAAATGGCACAGCAGTTATGTGAACAAGGAAAGGAAGTAGCTTTCCTGGCATTATTAGATGTTGTCAATATCATGAATCTACCTTTCAACGAAGATTGGGTTTTGGTATTCTTGTTTGCTAATTATTTAGGAGCACGTCATAATAAAGAACTTGTACTCAAATACGATGTTTTAAAAAAACTTGATTTTGCTCATCAATTAAATTACCTCTTGAAAGAAGCAGTAGAGCTAAAACTTTTACCTAACAATACTAGTTTTACTGAAGTTTCCCATCTTTTTCAATCTTACAAAGTAGGCATTCACACTTCTTGGAAACGAGCAAAAGATTATATTTTCAAGGACTATCCAAAGCGCATTACTTTGTTTGAAACAAGTGAAGTTATACAAATAACTAATGGAATCTCTAGCAGTCCCTTCCTATCCAAGAAGAATTGGAGTAATCTGTTTCAAAAGGTTCCAGAGCTTCATGTTGTTCCTGGTAATCATTATTCAATGTTTATTGAACCTCATGTTCGGATTCTTGCAGAAGAATTGAAACGTTGCCTTGATGCATTAGTCACAAATTAAGGTTGTGAGCAGGGCAAACGCATGTGTGACTTGTTCCTAATGTACATTTAGGGACTTCCAAAAAATAAAATATACACTTCTCACATCTTGCACCTGAAAAAATAGATGTCAAAACCACAACTACGTACGAGTGGAATTAAACGCTCAATTTCAAGTAAAAGAAGAGACACTACTATTTGAGGGAAAATAGATTCTCGTGCAGTTTTTGAAGCCTCCCCCCAGTCAGGTATGCTTGACGACTGAGTTGATAGATAAGTCCAATGGGCAATGAGATAAGCAGTAAAACAGAGAATTAGCCACCGATACATGCCAAGCAGAGTTTTTTGTCCGAAACGGTGTAGCCCAAAACGATGTTTCGCAGTTTTAAACCATCCCTCAATCTGCCACCTGCGCTTTCCCCACCATTTAATAGTGCTAGCTTTTAGGGGTCTAGTTGATATAACAAATCTTTTTTCGAGCTTACCGTTAGAGCGTTTCAGGTAATACCATGCTACAGTTGGAAATTTTAAACCAACTAAACGTACTTGTTGTCCTTGTTGATGTAAATGCTTTAAAACTCTTCCATCATTAAGCTTACGGGTAATAGCGACACCTATAATGGCTTGATACTTTAACTTACGTATGCCATGAATGAATTCTTTGCTGCCGAAAGCTGTATCAGCTAAAACCATGACAATAAAGCTTGATTTTAAACCCACATTCCGCACTTCAAAATGTAGCGCAAGAGATTACATGGTGATTCCTGAGTAGAAGTAAATAATAATACACATAAATATTCAGTAAACCCGCATTTAGAAATAAACCTGTGTGACGA
>JAHHHW010000136.1 GCA_019359115.1 Pelatocladus maniniholoensis HA4357-MV3 | reverse complement strand
CCTGTTTTAAAGCCTTTTGTAGTTTCTCTATTTGCTGGGAAGTTAAATGATTTTTTGCTGGCATTATTCCATTTTTTTACTGAATTCGGCTTTTTATTATACCCAATTTAAATGCTGAACAGCTTATCACTTACTACATCGGCAATAGTCCCATACTGCAATTAGCAAAAGACTCTTTCTATGTTCCTGCATTGATTGCACTTTGGCAGAATTGTCGTAAACAGAGATTACCCGTGATTATTCCAGAGGGAATTAAAACTCCGCTATATATTCTATTAGGCTCATGCATAATAACACTATTATTTGTTAATGCTGGACAGCAGTTTAACCCTCCTCCAGTTGCACTTTTTAAAACACCACCAAAAGAATTTCCAATTGGCATGGGAATTTTGGGACTAAAAGTATTTTTAGGTTATGTACCTTTGATTGGTTGTGTTTATTATTTGATTCGTAGTAAACGAGATTTTCTATTTGTTTCTCGGTTACAGATTGTTTTAATACTTGTTGCCTGTGTGCTGGGATTTATTCAATATCTATTATTATTAACTGGAATATGCGAAGGTACGAGAAATGCAGAAGGTGCTGCTTTATTTAAAGCTTCGCTAGAAGCAAGATGTTTTTTTGGGGGTTCATTAGTCTATAGTCCTAGTCAAGGAATGATTCGCTTACCAGGAACTTTTGTTGCACCTTGGCAATGGGCATGGTTTTTAATTTCTAGCACGTTTTTTACTTTTGCAACGGGCTTTAGTGACCCTGCTATTATTTGGCGAATTATCAGTTTAGCTTCAATGACGTCTGTATTTATTAATGCAGTTATTTCTGGACAAAGAATAGCTTTAGCTTTAGTACCAGTTTGTTTTGTAATGTTACTTGTGCTGACTGGTCAAATTGGTAATTTAAAAAGATTTATTCCTATATTTGTTGGACTAGCTATTCTTTTGGGAATTGCAATAGTTAGTAATCCGACTGTTGTCCAAGAAAGAATGGACAGTTTTATCGCCCGTTGGAATGCTTCTCCTCCCTATGAATTTATAGTTCAACAATTTGAGGAAAATTGGAAAAGTGTAGACGGACTATTTGGAAGTGGTTTAGGTCGTGCGACGAATTCTGCACGTGCGATGGGACCAACAAAGCTAGTCGAAACCTATTATCCAAAAGTTATGTATGAGGTAGGAATTTTTGGACTATTAGGATTTATTGGTTTGGTGACAACCTTAACAATTATTTGTTTTCGACAATATCGTTTGGTAAAAAACCGTAATTTCCGCAGTTACGGTGCTGCTATGTGGGTGTTTATATTGTTTATTAGTTACAACACCTATTACTATCCTTTAGATGTTGATCCTGTAGCTGTTTATTATTGGTTTTCTGCTGGAATTCTTTTAAAACTACCAGTCATAGACAAAATGGAAAGACAGCAACAATTAGGGGACAAGGGGGACAAGAGGGACAAGGGAGAAAACATAAAATTAACAACAACTAACAACTAACAACTAACAAATGACAAATAACCAATGACAAATGACCATTGACAACTATTATGAATTTACCTTTGATTTCTGTGATTATTCCTACTTATGGTCGAGAAGAAGCGCTGCGAGATAGTTTGATTGATGTATTAAAGCAAGATTACGCAAATTTTGAAGTTTTAGTAGTAGATCAAACTCCAAAACATGAAGTAGAAATCGAAGCTTTTTTATCGGAACAAGCTACAGCAAATAAAATTCAATGGTTCCGTTTAAACTGGGCTAGTTTACCAGGGGCGCGTAATTATGCAGTGCGACGCGCTCAAGGAGATATAATTTTATTTATTGATGATGATGTGAAATTAAACCCTGGATTTTTATCAGCCCATGCGAAAAATTATTTAGACAAACCAGAGATAGGCGCTGTTGCTGGGCGAGTTTTCGACAGGATGAAAATAGCTGATACTGTCCAAGGAAAAACGCAGGGAGATGCACCTTATAAGAGTATTGAATATCTACCTCCTCAAGCAATGAACCCTGGTATTGCTTGGTATTATATAGATTTAGTGCATACAATCAAACCTCAAGAAGTGTTGACAGTGAGGGGTTGTAATATGTCGTTTCGTCGTGAGATTTTTACTCAGCATAGACTGCATTTTGATGAGAGATTTCGTGGTAGTGCAGTCCGAGAAGAATCTGATTTCTGTTTGCGGTTACGACAAACTGGTTATAAGATTTGGTACGACCCAGAAGCTAGTTTAGTGCATTTGGGAGAAGAGACGGGTGGTTGTCATGATATTAGTATGCGATCGCTCAAATATCAACTAACTTTTTATCACAATCATTTTCTATTGGGTTTAAAAAACCTGACTGTTAGTCAAGCTTTACGCTTTTACATCCGTTTGTTTGACTGTCATGTTTTAGGACGTCCCCCTTGTCACAAAAGTGGTTCCCCCATCAAAATTTTTACTCGTGCAATTTTCTACATTTTAGGTTTTGCTAAAGCTTTAGGAACCATCATCGAATCTCTTTGGAATGATGGTCAAATTTATACTCGCTTAGATAAGAGTTTGTAGTAAGCACTTTAGTGCTTAAAAAATAAGGACTCAAGTCCTTACTACGAACTTCATATATTAATTATTATTTTTTTATGAAAATTCTAATTGCTAGTCATAGCTATATTGTAGATATTAACTGTGAGAAATTATTAGCTCTATCCCAGCTAGAATCAAAAATTGAAGTAACAGTTGTAGTGCCAAAAAAATGGCAACCTGGAGGAGTACAAAACAAAATTATTGAAACTGAATATCGCCAAGAAGGTAGATTTCAGGTTGTTCCTATTTCTAACTTTAGTCAAAATCATCAAGGATTATTGACATTTGGTACTGATTTAATATCTTTAATGCGACAATTCCGCCCCCAAATCATTCAAGTAGAACAAGCTTCCAGAAGTCTAGCTTATGCTCAAATGATTACCTTGAATAAACTTTTGAGATTACAAGCAAAAAATTTATTTTTCACCTGGTGGAATTTACCATACAAATTAAACTTTCCAGTTTCTTTATTAGAAAAATATAATCTCCAAAATAGCCACGGTATTATATCTGGTAATCAAGACGGTGCTGAAATCTTACGTCAACGTGGATACAAAAGACCAATTAAAGTTATGCCTCAACTAGGTGTAGATGAACGTGTATTTACACCTCAACCACAACCAGAGTTAGCCCAGCAATTAGGTATTGAAACAGATGAATTTATTATTGGATTTGTAGGGCGATTTGTGAAAGAAAAAGGGTTGTTAACTCTGATAGAAGCTTTAACTCTTTTGCCAAAAGATAAACCTTGGAAACTATTGCTGCTGGGACGTGGTGACTTGCGAACAGAGTTAATGAATAAAGCCGCAGAAAACAAAATTCAAAACCGAATAATTATAGTAGAAAGTGTTCCTCATGATGAAGTTCATAAATATATCAACTTAATGAATACCCTGGTACTACCATCGGAAACAACATACAAATTTAAAACATTAACTGCTATTGGTTGGAAAGAACAATTTGGTCATGTTCTGATTGAAGCAATGGCTTGTAAAGTACCTGTGATTGGTTCTGATTCTGGTGAAATTCCTCACGTAATTGGTGATGCTGGTTTAATATTTCCTGAAGGAAACGCCCAAATCCTTGCTGATTGCATTCTCAAATTAATAGAAAAACCAGATTTTGCTCAAGCTTTAGGTGAAATGGGCTATCAAAGAGTAAGATCACAATATACAAATAAAGCTTTAGCAAAACAACAATTAGAGTTTTATAGAGAAATTATTGATTTATGAATTTATTCTAGTTTTGATGAATCATGTGTGTTCATATCCCCAACTTCTTAAAGAAGCAGGGGAGCTATAATCCCTAATAATTACAAATAAAAATTTTATCCTCATTGATCTTTACTATAGTTATGAGTGAAAAATCACCAGCTTCTTAAAAATTCAAAATGGATATAAACAAGGTCATCACAAATGTACAGCAAGTCAATCTTGACTGGCTCAACTCTGTTCTTACTCAAAGTGGTGCGCTGCTCACTGGTAGGATAAATGACTTTGACATCAAACTTTTAGATAGCGATAATGCACAAATCGCAAAAATCAAAATTGATTATGAAAATGGAGCAACAGGAAAGTTACCAGAATTTCTACTCCTAAAAACGTGTGCAGGAGATAGCAACTTCACAAATTACTCTGAAGTAAATTACTACACGAGGGATTATATCAGTCTTGCCGATTCACCGATACCCACTTGTTATCATGCACGGTACTCAGATAACCCATATATGTATCACATTTTGATGGATGATCTTTCTGTAACTCATCGCAACAATTGGCGAACCAAACCAACACTTAATTATGGATGTACTGTTGCTAGAGCTTTAGCAGCAATACATGCTCATTGGTGGGGAGCAGAAAAATTATCTACTATAGGAAGCATTATTCCAAATCAGATTGCTATTGAACGATATGTTGCTCATTCTCAAGCAGGTTTGTTACCGATGCTTGGAGATATTGAAGCTGAAATTGATATTTTATGGAAACGTGCGCTCATGGATATTTTTAAGTATCACCCTGCGAAAATGATTGAGCGTACAAATAATAGTTCTGGTTTTACTTTGATTCATGGTGATGTCAATCCAGGTAATATTCTTTCACCAATAAATAGTAATGGTAAAACTTATTTAATTGACCGCCAACCATTTGATTGGTCGCTTACAACTTGGCTGGGAGTAAGCGATATTGCATATATGATGGTGCATTGGTGGGAAACTAATTTGAGGCGTAGTTTTGAAATACCAATTCTGCACGAATATCACGATAATTTAATATCTTTTGGCGTGACAGGATATGCATGGGAACAACTAATTTATAATTATAAACTTGCTGCTGTTCAAAGTATCTATGTTGCTACACAATGGTGTGTTTTAGATGAACAGCGCCAAAAAATGAAATGGGTATGGCTTCCACAATTGCAAAAGTCAATGACAGCCTTTTTTGATTTACAATGCTCTGATTTGTGGAAAGAGTAGACTAGTAAATCTTAAGCACTATGTTATCGGCGTGCGTTAGGCGCTTTTATTATATTTATCGCGAAAAATTTAGATCAAAAAATGCGCCTAATGCACCCTACAGTAATTTTATCTTTATTTTATAAATACCCTTTAACTAACAAAATGCATATTCTCCAAATAGTTCCCTCTATTTCCCTAATTTACGGCGGTCCAAGTCAAATGGTACTAGGATTAGCCCCAGCTTTAGCAAAAGAAGGTGTGAAAGTTACTATTTTGACAACTAATAGTAATGGTGATCATGGTCAAAAACCTTTAGATGTTAATTTAAATACTCCCATTCAAAAAGATGGTTATGAAATAATTTATTTTCGTTGCGCCCCTTTTCGTCGCTACAAATTTTCTCTTGATTTATGCAAGTGGTTAAATCGCTATGCTCAAGAATTTGATTTAGCACACATTCATGCTTTATTCTCTCCTATAAGTAGTGTTGCTGCGGCAATTTGTCGTTATCGAAAACTGCCTTATATTTTGCGTCCTTTAGGTACTCTTGACCCAGCCGATTTACAAAAAAAAAGATATCTGAAACAAATTTATGCTGCAATATTAGAGCGTGATAATATCGCTGGTGCTGCTGCACTTCATTTTACTAGTGTTCAAGAAGCGCAAATTTCCGAAAGATTCGGAGTGAAAACACGAGATTTGGTGATGCAATTGGGTGTGATTCCTTCCCAAGAAAATCACGAAAGCATACGTAATCAATTGGGTATTGATGATGATATCCCGTTAGTGCTGTTTATGTCGCGAATTGATAAAAAAAAAGGTTTGAATTTGTTGATTCCAGCTTTGGAAAACCTTTTAGTTGCAGGGTTAAATTTTCACTTTGTTTTAGCTGGAACAAACCCGCAAGAGCCAGATTATGAGAACAAAATTACATCACAGATAGATCATTCTACTTTGCGATCGCACACTACAATTACTGGTTTTGTCACAGGGGAATTAAAATCTAGTCTGCTACAAGCAGCTGATTTATTTGTTTTACCTTCCTACTACGAAAACTTTGGTATTGCTGTCGCTGAAGCAATGGTAGCAGGAACACCTGTAGTCATTTCCGATCAAGTGCATATTTGTCAACAAGTCCAAGAAAGCCAGTCGGGATGGGTAACTACAACAGATGTGCAAGCACTCACTGAGTCACTGCGTACCGCTTTGCAAAATCCTGCGGAATGTCAACGACGGGGATTAAACGCTAAAGAATATGCATTGCAAAACTATAGTTGGGATGCGATCGCTCGTCAAACCATCCAAGCATACCAACAAATTTATAGATGCGATTAATCGCGTCTGTACTCATTTTCATTGAACCCCACCCCGGCTTCGCCACCCCTCCCCGCACGCGGGGAGGGGTTGGGGGCTTTCAAGGGTAGGGATTTTGTATTCGGTCATTTTTTGACTATTTCAGCCGATTTAAAAATCCTGAAACAACCAAACCACGTTAAGCAATTGAGAATTTTATCAACTATTTTCGAGATTTTAAAACCCCTACCCTTGAAAGCGGCTTCGCCACCCCTCCCCGCACGCGGGGAGGGGTTGGGGGTGGGGTTCAAAGGGAATTATTAACTAATCAAGCGAACCTGATATCAATGGTTGGTTTTCTATTTTCTCCCTTCCCTTATCTCCTTACACCCCCACACTCCTACACCCCTTACCTTCCTAATCTTTCGCTTTCCAAGTACCGTGGAAACTATGAGGAATCACACTTGGTAATTCCAGCTTACACACGGGTTCTTCGTTTAACCGATGGGCGTCAAATATCCAAACTTCACTGCGATCGCAATTCCCATCATAGACAACCGTTAAAATCCAAGCTTGTTCTGGATTGTCAGCGTCTTTTGCATAGATAGGTTCGCTGGGATAGCGATTTTCACCACAGTTTGCTTCGCTAAGAGTTTCGGTTTTGTGATCATAGCAGGCGATCGCATTCACTATTTCTTGGGTAATATCTGTCCCATCTTGGAAAGTCGATAAGTATGTATATCTGGAGTTTTGTCCCACATTTTGGGGTGGTACACCAGGAAACTCACAATGACGATCTAATATTTGTTGAGTATTAGTAACTTTACCTGTTTGCGGATGAATGCAAATTCGCGATAGTGTACTCTTAGCTTGGGTGTGAGTTTCGCCTGTGGGAACTTCTTTAAGGTATTCGTTGGTTTGAAAGTCTTTATAGCGAGCAATATCTACAATTATCGTACCGCTATCATCTACATAACCATTAGCAAAATGCCACTGATACCAAGGTTCCGCTTCACTACGACTGATAATTTTTAAGGTTTCGCGGTCAATGACTAAAATTTGTGTTCCCTTACTAGGTTGCCATTGTAAAGCATCGCTAAAATTGCTCAACCCAGTTAAAGCAGGAAGCAGATTCAGCTGCACTGGTGGAATGCAAAATATCAGGTATTGTCCTGCGAAAACAAAATCATGCACCACAGGAATACCATCAAGGTCATGGGCTACTTTCTGGAAAATTTTGCCACTAGCATCGCTTTTATAAATATGCAAAGTGGAGTTTAACCCAGGAGTGATACCAAAGTTAAAAATTTCCCCTGTCTGCGGATTACGTTTGTAGTGTGCGGAATAAGTAAGACCTTTAGTTAACCCACCTAAATCATCCTCGCCATAAGTTTCCAAGTTTTGTAAATCGAGGGTGTAGGGTTTACCGCCTTCCCACAATGCTAATAGTTTATCTGGGAGTGCTAGCACGCTAGTATTGGCAACATTCTTGACTGGTTTAAACCATTTATTCCAAATTGGCCCCGGTGCTGTCATTCCGTAGTTACTGTAAAGTAGTTTATCTGCTGCTGCTTCTTCTTGGTAGCCAACAGTTTTGACGTAGCGATAAACCCCCGTAGCACTTGCATCAGTAAAATGTATGCCTAGAATT
This sequence comes from Pelatocladus maniniholoensis HA4357-MV3, assembly GCA_019359115.1. Taxonomy (GTDB): domain Bacteria; phylum Cyanobacteriota; class Cyanobacteriia; order Cyanobacteriales; family Nostocaceae; genus Pelatocladus; species Pelatocladus maniniholoensis. Next base: position 27,295 of record JAHHHW010000136.1, on the reverse strand, counting down.
GCACCATCTCCATCAAACCAGTGTCCCACAGGCATACCACCCCGCTCCATCCGTGCAGATCCGTTGCGGTAAAGTGTACCGCGTAAACCAGATGGGATTGTGCCAGAAATTACAGGTAAGGGGGTGAGAGGAAATTCTTGGGCTGGTTGTGCTACTGCACCAGCCCAAGCTTTTTTTCTTAACTTGTCTTTAATTAAAGGCATAGAAAATTGACCAAAGAAAGGGTGTAAGGGGTTAAGGGTATAAGGGTGTCCTATACCCCTACATCTGAGGGAGCATCTCAATTTTTTCAATATACCGCTAACGCTTCCTACACCTCATACCATCACGTCTCTATGAAACATATGCTCAAGTTATTTAGTAACAAAATAATCGTCTTAGCTACCACTGTCTTAGTAGCTATATTAGTAGCCTGCACTTCCCAGAATTTCTCCCACCCAGGGAATGTGATCTTTATTCATCCAGATGGTACAAGTGCATCTCATTGGGGAGCGGCGCGGATGCTTTACCTTGGCCCTGATGGTAGGCTCAATTGGGATCAGATGTCACATCTGGCTGTATACTTGGGACACATGAAAAACCAACTCACTGCTACGTCTAACGCTGGTGCAGTGACTCACGCCACAGGAATGAAAGTAAATGCTGATTCTTTTGGTTTGAATGAAGCTTTTCAACCTGTAGTTGCTTTTTCTGGTCAACCTCAAACAATTATGGAAGAAGCGATCGCTATAGGTAAGGGAACCGCAATTATCAACTCTGGGATGATCCATGAACCGGGGACGGGTGCATTTGTTGCTAAGGCTGCAAATCGCCGTGAATTTGCCGAAATCACTAAGCAAATTGTTCTATCTGGAGTCGATGTGATTATGGGTGGTGGCGAGATGTGGTATCTACCCAAGGGTACAGCCGGAAGACACACCACCGCCGAACAAAGTCAGCGCCAAGACGGAATCAATTTGATCGCAGAAGCCAAACAAAAGGGTTACACGGTGGTTTATACCCGCGATGAACTCTTGCAATTACCAGCAAATACTCAGAAGGTGTTAGGTATTTTTGCCGCCGATGATACTTATAACGATGCACCAGAAGAAGAATTAAAACAGCAAAACTTGCCTTTATATGTCCCCACAGCGCCGACAGTTGCGGAAATGTTGGATGCAACTTTAAAAATAGTGTCCCGGAACTCGAAGGGTTTCTTTGTGGTTTTAGAAGAAGAGGGTAGTGATAATTTCTGCAATTTTAATCATGCAGCTGGTTGTATTCAAGCAGTCAAACGCGCCGATGATGCTGTGGGTGTGGCGATGAAATTTATTGAGAAAAACCCAAATACTTTGTTGGTGACAGCCGCAGATAGTGATGCAGGTGGGTTAGAAGTAGTAGGAGTCACAGAAAAAGATTTCCCTCTCAATCAGCCTTTACCAGAAAAAGGCGAAAACGGTTCACCCTGGGATGGAAAAGAAGGAACTGCAACTTTACCCTTTGTATCTGCACCAGACAAACAAGGTAAAAGCTTTCCGTTTGCGATCGCTTGGGCTGGCTTGGGTGATTTCACTGGCTCTATTGTAGCAAAAGCACATGGGTTTAATTCTGAGTTACTACCAAATACGGTTGATAATACAGATATTTATAAGTTGATTTACCGGACATTGTTTGGTAAGGAAGTATCAAAAAGTTAAACTATAATTAACTTTTGATGTTATCTGCTCGAAAGCATGGAGAAACTCCAATAAATCCAAGATAGCTTCCCAAAGCTAGCAATAATGAAATCATAAAAGCTTCAGGAATGGGATATCTACCTGTACCTTCGATCAGAGAATTTTGAGGATTGTTTGCAGCATAGATGACTGCAATAGTTGAGTCATTAGGACTAGCATTAAAATTTGGTTCAACAACTTGAGTCTTGGAAAAGTACTGTTTATCATCATTTTTTGGTTTAGGTATTTCAGACTTGTTAAGACGATAGTCAGAACCACTAAAAAACTTTTCCTGCAACTTTTTTTGCAGTTCAGATGATGAACTAAGTGAACCACCTTTACCTGGTGCGTCAAACTCGTACGTAATTTGATAACTCTGAATCCCTCCTGACTGTTTTACTAATACTTGGTAGCTAAGAATTTTAGCCTCAGTCTTGACTTGAGTGCGCTGCAACTCGTCCCATCTTTGCCACTTTTGTACTGTTTTGCCCATAATTTGGCTACCAACTACAAGCAAAACTGCACTAGCTACAATAGCCTTAAAATGAACTTTAGAGATTTTTCGCAAGATAGTTTTCATATTCAAGATGCAAGACAAAAGATTACAAATCACACATTTGTAGTAGCAGCATTAGTCAGAAGAAGTTATTTGTTTGATAAAAGTTACAACTCGTTCCACTTCTTGGAACCCTACTTTTGTATGAAAATCATAACTTGCTGTGTTTTCCAGTAAAGCATCTGAAGCAAGTTCCACACATCCATTTTCAAGTCCCCATTTTTGGGCATACTGGATTAAAGATGTACCCACACCTTGTTTTCGATACTCATCTTTTACATAAATCCCTTCCACATACGCAACGGGACTCTGAGTAGCACCCGGAACATAGTCATAGCGAAGAGAAAGATTCATAAATGCGATCGCACCTCCATCTGAGGATCTGACTATAAATCCAGCCTCACGAGGAGATTGGAGAATCTTTGTCAGACTAATCTGTCTTTCTTCGCGTGATTCATCTGGCCATAGTTTTAAAGTAAGCTCTAGCCACTCATTAAAGTCATCCTGAGTAACTTTGACAATTTTCACCAGAACCTCAGATGCATACAAATACAGCAGATTTCAACAAGCGTGAGATACAGAAGAACCCCACCCACGCTACGCGCACCCTAAGCGCAAGCCTATAGTATACACACAAGTCGAAAAATAAGTAATTGGACAAAATTAAATTCATTCGTGGAGATAGGGAACTCTTAACTCTTAACAGAAAAAAATCTGTGTAATTAATTGTGTCAGAGTATTTATAATCTCCGTCGTCGAGTGTTTGAAATAGTAAAATTTAAATCAAATTCTGATTTTTGCTCTTCACTCGCCCATATAATTCTTCCATCGCCAAAATAAACGAATTATCTTTTTGCCAAAATGCGGGAAAATCACCCTGCTTTTTAATCAAAATTGCTGAAACACTACTTTTTGTCGGAACTTCTATTGTTTGCGGCAGCCTTTTTGTGCTTAACCAAAATTCTCTAGCAGTTGGCTTTTGAGTAACAGTTTGTTTTTCCACTTTTGTATAGAGTGAAGTGGAAATTTCTATGGGAATATCTTGATTATTCAGTTCCGCAGATAAGGCTTTACCTAAAGGTGAATCAGCCAATTTTACTTGTAGTTCTGCTTTCGATAATCCCCGCAATTCAAATAATAAAAAAGGATTATTATCCAGTTGGGATGCGACTAAATAATAAACCCCAGCGATGTGTTTGCAAGGATTAGCATAATCTGGACAAGAACAACTTGTTGTAAAATCCTTACGACTGTGTGGCAATAAATGTAGTCCTAATTCAGCAAAATTATCTTCTATGTTTTCTGGAACTTCATTGAGCAACAATCGAGAAACAATACTCGCTTTTGATGAAAGTTTTTCTATGGCTTGTTTCCAATTTGTTTTAGTAATAGCTTTGATTTCGATTTCTATGTGGTAGGTAGGCTCTTTGTAGACACCAAAATAAGGATTGACTGAACCTCTAACTTGAGCAGTAATATGATTTTGTTCAATCTCAAAGCTTTTGACTTTACCGCCACGTGCATAAGAACGTCCGCGTTGGAGTCTACCTTCATCGGTAAATTGTTCTAGGGCTTTAATAAAGCGATCGCCCCACCAAGTACGAGAAAATTTAGTCATAAACGATACCTATATATTCTCTTTTTTCAGCGATGAACCGTCAGGGTTAATTCTGTAGCCTTGGAAAATTCACGCAACAATGGCTCTGTGATTCAGCAACGCCATTATTCCAAAATAGCACTTTTGTTTAATGAAATAAGTTGTTTAAATGCTTCGTTATCTAATTCTGTTAACCACGATTCATCACTACCAACTACAGTCGCAGAGAGTTTTTTCTTATCTTCAATCATCTGGTCAATTTTTTCTTCCAGTGTGCCGATCGCCACAAATTTATGCACGAAAACATTCTTTTTTTGACCAATCCGAAAAGCGCGATCAGTTGCTTGGTTTTCGACGGCTGGATTCCACCATCGATCAAAGTGGAAGACGTGATTAGCTTTGGTTAAAGTAATACCAACACCACCAGCTTTGAGAGAAAGTATAAAAACAGAGGGTTCTGTTTCTGGGTCTTGAAATTCAGTAATCATCTGTTCCCGACGTTTACGACTAGTACCACCATGTAGATAGTAAGTGTTGCAATGAAATGTATGTTTGATATGTTTTTCTAAGCCCTCACATATTTCAGTAAATTGACTGAAAATTAGTAAGCTTTCTCCTTCAGAAATTGCCTCTTCTACCATCTCTGCTAAACGACTGAGTTTGTGCGATCGCTCAGAGGAAAATTCACTGTTGTCTTGCAAAAACTGGGCTGGATGGTTACAAATCTGTTTTAATTTCATCAGCGTGGAAAGAATTAAACCTTTGCGTTGAATTCCTTCTGCTTCTTGGAGTTTTTCCTCTACGTCTTTAACAACAACTTCGTAGAGCGATGCTTGTTCTTTGGTAAGGTTAGTATATAGTTTTTGCTCTACTTTATCTGGTAAATCATTAATAATAGATTTGTCGGTTTTGACTCTCCGCAAAATCAGAGGTTCGACTAATTTTTTGAGGGTAGTTGATTTGATTTTGTTATTGTCTTTTTGAATTGGAATCTCAAAAAATTTGCGGAATTGAGCTTCTTTTCCCAAATAACCAGGATTGAGAAAGTTAAAAATTGACCAAAGATCAAGCAAGCGGTTTTCTACAGGAGTTCCGGTTAATGCTAATCGGTGTTTTGCCGATAGTTTTAAAATAGCTTTAGTTTGTGCTGCTTTGGGATTTTTGATATTTTGCGCTTCATCTAGTACTATCCTTTGCCAATCGGCGCTAGTGAAGAGTTTTTCATCTTTACGAGCGAGGGTAAAGGAGGTAATCACAACATCATGTTGCAGACTTGCAGCTTTGAAATCAGCAAGAGATGAGATGCGATCGCCACCATGATGCACCATCGTTTTCAGATGCGGTGCAAACTTAGCTATCTCTTTTTGCCAATTTCCCACCACCGATGTCGGCGCAATTAATAACGTAGGTAACAACAAAGATGAGCCAGAATTTACCCCCTTGTCTCCCTTGTCTCCCTTGTCCCCTTGCTCTTTTCCTGATCCCTGCACCTCCCTCTCCTGAATTAATCGAGCAATTACCTGCACCGATTTACCTAAACCCATATCGTCTGCCAGACAGCCATTTAATCCCAATCTTTCGATATATTCGAGCCAGGACACGCCGCGTTTTTGGTATTCTCGTAAAGTTCCTTGCAAGTTTGCTAGTTCTGCAATTGGTTCTAGTCTGGTTTTATCTTGCAACTTCGCCATCATTGCTGACAAAGCTTCATCATGTTCAACTTCCCACTCTTCACCAGCTTCTGCACTACGTTGCATGAACTCTAACAAAGTCATTTCTGGTTGTTCGTTACCGTGAGATTGCCAAAATTCGAGTAATTGTTGCATTTTATCGCGATCTAGTTCCATCCACTGACCACGAAAATGCACCAAGGGGGATTTGGCGTTAATTAACTGTTCCCATTCTTTGGGGGTGACGACTTGATCGCCAATTGCCAATTCATACTGATACTGTACTAATGAATCTAGACCAAAATAGCTTTTATTTTCGCTCTTGGTTGCAGACTTCCCACTTGATGCTTTCAGGCGAATTTTGGCACGACGGCGACCTGCGGGAGTGTACCAAGCTGGTACGATGACTTTAAAATCAGAGTCTTCCAATACCCAAGCACTTTCTTTGAGGAAGTCAAAAGCTTCTTCTAAACTCAATTGCATTCCTATGGGGCGATCGCTCTCCAAACCCTGCCATAATTTGGGATACATCCGCGCTGCATACCCCAGTTTCAGCAGTAAATTAGTTTCAAAGTTCTTACCAAATTCTTTCTCTACCCCAGCTTTATTTTTTTGATTCATAGGCCAATAATCAGCTAGTGCTAGCTTCAGGGAAGGATCTTGTTTGCTGGCTACTAAAAACTGCATTTGCCAGTTATCAATATTTTCTGGGGTAGGATCAGACAACTGCAAGCAGAGGTGAAACAAAGAATCGCTTTGAGTGCGAGTAATTTTAGTTTTCCACGCCAGCCATTGCTGATATTCTGCTAAAGCTGCATCACTTGTCAGAGGGTTATGACGATTGGGATACAAGCAATAGTAAACTAGAGAATCAACTATTTGCTTGTCAAAGGTAGCAGTAGAAGGAGTATGAGTCAGCAAATCATGCAACAGAAACTCAGAAAAGTGGCGTAACAGTGTTTCTTTGTCGTAAAATTCAACTGCATCTGTTGGTTCTGTTGCACCCGCCACACAAATTAGTGGCATGTATTCAATGTATTTTTTGATATTCGCTTCGTATTGCTCGGAAATAATCTCCCAAGTTGCATAGATTTCAAATGCAGGTTTTTTAGCGGACTTTTGTTTAGTTTTTTTCTCAGTAGTATTATTTAAATGCCGATATTTGAGTGCTGGAATATACTGGTCTTTTAAAATTACTTCTTTAAAAGCTTGGGTGTAGTGATACCAAAATAGGAGATCCGAACCCAGTTGAATTTCACTGGAATTATAAAGTGCTAAAAAGTGGATATCGTTGAGTAATTTGATAGTGTTAATTGCTTGTGCAGAAGTGAGTGTTTCATAACAGTCTACCTGCCAGTATTGAAACTCCTCATAGTCTTCCGGGGTTTCGGCTTCGAGATACTTGCTTAATTCTGGTGAAGGTAAAGGCTGATCATTAATACTTGGCAAAACAAAATATTTGGGAGATATCCGTTGTGTCAGTACTGCTGCTACTTCTTTGATTCCTAATTCTGCCGTTAAAAATTTGACTAATTCTTCCTTTGGTAAATGTCCAGGGTGAATATTTTTCTTACTGCTTTGTCGCTTTTTGACAATAGGGGTTTCCACCCACAAATAAAATTGACTAGATTGTATAAAACCACTCTCAGCGTTCGGTATCCAAGTACCATGAAGGACTTTCATAACTCGAAGCCTCTAAATTTTCATAGCTTTTGAATTACTGTATCAAAGCTGAGGTACACAGGATTGCATATTTAAATTTTTCTAAATTATTTCTTTACGTGGACGTATTAAACATTTCCAAAAATTAATTATGCGTTACCCACAATCCTTGTAGAGACGCGAAATTACCCTGTGGGATCTTGCTACGCGTCTCTACATTATTTTTCACCAGATGTCTATTGACAAAATGTACTCACTTTTAATAAATCATGAATGATCTATGGTTAGGCTTCAAGGAATACAAATTTATCTAATAGCTGCGTAAATCTCTAACTCACTTTAGATAAGTAAACAGGATTCAAACAAAGGTAGAGCGATTTTCTACTTACATTTTGCATCACTTATTTCAGTTTAGTAGGTAGTTCACTGAACTACCAAACGGTCTAACGTTTTTCACGGTAGTCACTAAGGATATTTACGTTTCGTAACAAACATGAAATTAAAAATGCGTCGCACTATATTAGGTATTTCTTTAGCCACTGGGCTAGTCTTGAACTATGCATTGGCAATAGATGTCTCAGCTCAACGTCCTAAAATAGAAGCTATTACCAAGAATGATTTTTGTAAGAATCAGTTGAATGGGGAGCGTTTTACCAGAACCGAGTTATTTTTTGGGTTATCAAAACCAGACGGTTCAATGGTGAGTGAAGAAGAATTTAGTCGGTTCATAGACAATGAAGTTACACCTCTTTTTCCTGATGGACTGACCTTATTAACTGGTATAGGTCAATTCAAGAACTCAAGCGGAACAGTCGTCAAAGAGGGGTCGAAGCTCTTAATATTGCTGTATCCTTTTGACAGCGAAAGTAACACAAAAATTACACAAATCCGACAAGCATATATAAATATGTTTCAACAAGAGTCCGTGTTGCGTGTTGATGAGGGTTCGTGCGTATCTTTCTAATAATATAGGTGATGCTAGCTCGCAAGAATCTTTTACCTTTTAAGTATGGGGAGTATCAAGTAGCCTAATCTTATGTCCGCTACTTATACTCGGTAAAAATTTATTCAGCCCTGACGATTATAAATTGCGACTACACCAGACTTTACCCGCCTGCGCGGGTTGTTTTATTTATAGAGAAAAAATAGTAGATATGTTGCATTGCAACGTCTCTACACATCAAAAAACTATATCAATAACCCAAAGCCCACAATCCCCAAAATTAAAAGGATGAGCTTATCGCCCACCCTTTTGTAAAGTATTGTAAAGATTGATCTTAAAACAGACAAGGAACCATGACTTAATAATAGACGTCATAAAAGCCAGTGCCTTCAGTTTTTATCCTCTTCTACATAAAACTAGCCAAACTGAAACTAAATTGTTGCATGTAAACGTCTGGGTGTACCTAAAGATATAACCCGTGGGTCTGCTTCTAATCTATGTAAATCCGTTTCTGTGATTGTTGCCGTGAATAGTTTAGGCGATATTTGGGCGCGGAGGTTAACAAAATTTGGTATATAACCATCTTCAGTAACTTTCACCGTAATTGCAATTGGATCTTGAGGACTCTCACTTTGTCGAGTCCAATCTCCTGTGTTCGGTTCTATTTTTTTGAGTTTATCGCCTGGACATTTAATCAAGCGTAAGTGTTTTTTCATCATTTGTTTAAAACCAAATCACCTATTATAACATTACAGGGAAATTTAGTTAGAATATGCCTGAAATCATAATACCATAGCTAACTGGCCTTGTCTCGCACAGTTAACAATGCTCCATTAATATCGATCGCTCCATAACCGTAGCGTTCTGGCTGGTCGATGATAGGAAAATTCTTTTGAGTACTAGCCATTAGAATATCACGAATTTCATCAATGGTGAGTGACTTGTTGTAAGAAAGGGCTTCAGCCAACATTAAGGCGATCGCACCAGTGACAACAGGAGCAGCCATACTAGTACCAGACATACGTATGACTTGAGTAGCTGTCCGTGAAGCAGCTGCCCAGATATGATGACCAGGAGCAATCAAATCTGGTTTTTGTCGTCCATCGCGGGTGGGACCGCAACTAGAAAAAAATGATAGAGGCTTATTGATTTTACTATCATCGTAGGAACCAACCACAATGCTTTTATATCCGCAAGCGATCGTGTTGAGGGTATGGCTATTATCGTGAGGAGGAAGAAAACGAGTTTGACTGTAATCTTCACGCTCGATCCAAGCGTGAAATTTACCATTGGTGACTTGAACACCGTGGAGACGTAGTGTCCAAATTCCTCCTGGTAAATCAGGTTCCATAAATACGCAAATGACGTTATCGCCGTTGTTGGGATCGGACTGGCGGTTGGTAAAGAAGATGATCGTGTTGTCTTCAATATCTACCACTTCTCCATTTTCTCCCAAATCCACCCGACCCAGGCTAGTACCATCAGGAGCAATAATTTCTAGTTGGAAGCGATCGCCTCCCCCATACCATATTTCAATCTCTTTCTGTCTGGGATTTCGGTGTGGGATTTTCCACTGGAGGTCAAAGTGATGATTCTGCAACACCATTCCCGATGCATGAATACCTGTATCGTAGCTGTTTCCAGCAGCAATTACTATCGCTCGGTTTGGCTTTTCGGAAACTAAAGCATCAATACTCTGTTCAACCAAAGTTGAACCGTCATGAGGACCACCGAACAATCCCAGGCTAATATTAATTACACAAGGGCGATCGCCAGCAATATTAAAGATATATTTCATTGCTTCTAGTAACGCCACTGTATCGCCAAAACAGCTTTCTACGGCTTTTTCACCATTCTCAATCAAGGGAGTAAATTCATTTTGAGAGAGTTGGACAAACACGATATCTGCGGCCGGAGCTACACCTGCAAAACCACTTCCTTGTCCGTTACCCACGGCAATATCCATAACGTGGGTTCCGTGGGCCCTATCTTCTAATTTATATCCTAAAGCAGCATAAGGATCACTTGCCCCAAGAGCTTGATTTATTTCATCCCGCTTATATTCTTGACCATAACCATAGGGACTTTTACGATTAGAATAACCATCCTGGTTCCAAAAAGCTAGCAATCTTGTAGAACCATCAGCATGACGAAAATTTTTGTGGGCAAAATCACAACCAACATCAATAATACCAACGACAACACCACTTCCCTGTTGTCCTAAAAAACTTTGCGCCCAGAGGTCTTGTTGAATAGCAGTTTCTTTAATATTAATATCTAGAGTTGCTTTTAGTGCTTGTGCTGGTTTCAAGCTGACAACACAACTGGATTTTTTTATATGTTTAATTCTGGAAACTGGAATTCTACCTGTGACAATCTGCTCACCATCGAGTGTACTACCCAACTCAGCACCCGGATAGACTTCATTCATAGATAGCCATTCGCTGAGATTATTTACTTTAGCAATCACTGCTACTTCTTCTTTTTCGGTTGATGTCGTCGCAGCTATGGCTATTCCTCGGCTTTTGCGTTCGAGAAGTCTTTGTAGTCGAGGGTCGATGTCAGCGAATATATCTGTTGATTCAAATTGCAATTCCATATAAGAATATTATTACCTGAAAAGAATATTTTGAGACTGTAAATATAATTACAGTCTCCTTCCAATGTATTTCAGGAAAAATCAAATGCAATTAAATTAGACAGAGTAAACGCAAGAAAATTTATACTTGAGATGAGTTTATGAGCGGATATTTCAGCAATTTTCTCTAATAACAGCACCGCAGACCACCACTGTTCCTCGCTCCAACGCTGGAGGATAGATTTTATGGCTTCAACCTTATACTTAATACCCACAACGGTAGCTTATTTCTCTCGTGTAGTTTTTATCTGCCACAATTGTTGGCGGTACTGGGTTATTACCTTCCAGTATGTGGGTCAGAAGAAGATGCAAAGACAAGCGAATTAAAAGGCTAAAGGTATCGCTTGAGAACAAAAAAGAAAGGTTGAGTTAAGTTTTTATAATCCATAATTCCTAACACAGTATTCTCATCTACTTTCCTAAAAGAGTCATTGATCGGCAAATAATCATAAATCATCGTAGCTGTGACTTTTCCTCTGTACTCCATCATTCGCAGTCTGGCTTGACTTTTCTCGGTTTTGAGTAAAGAATTAATCAACATCAGCAACGGTTTGAGCGAATTATTTTTGGGTATCGGCAATTTCAAAACCCAGTTCATTAAAGTGGGATTAGGCGCAACCTTAAAGATTTTTTCCTGACTATCTAAAAATAACAACGGGTGAACATTTTCAGGATCTACAAATTCCTTGCCATACCAATTAGAAGTTTCTAATAAACCATCCATTGGATGATCTGTATGCAGTCCAGACCCTTGCCAACGACCAAACATAAAGTCTAAATTTACGGGTTCAAGAGCGTCAAACAATTGTAAAGCTCCTTCTCTCGTAGTTTTACCTGTGTTCAAAATCAACTGATAGTTTTCTAATGTATCCATTGTTATTGTCGTTGTAGAAGCACAATACTAATTGAAAAAATGGAAGCTTCTTAGAAGCTTAATAGGTTACGGATGTTGATAATTCAGTTAACAGAGGTAAGAATTTTCTAATTAAACCAATTGTAACTGCTGGCAATTCTAATTGTGGTGTCAATCCCACATCTTCCAACGCTTGGAAAAATTTTATTGCTTGCGGATTCATTTGAGCCAGACGACGCCCAATTTCTGGGCTAGTAAATTCTGCTTTTTGGCCCCAAATAATTGCGGTAGGAATAGTTAATTGTTGAATGTAGAGTGAGAGATCAAAACTCAAATCACCGCGTACGAAAGATAAAGCGCCGTATTCAGCATTTGATTGCTTTGCAGATTCTAAATAAGCTTGGACAATTTCATCATATATTCGGTTAGGACGAGCAAATTGTCGCTGTTCGAGAAAGCTACGAATACCATTTTCTGTTGCTACTCCAGTCGTGTAGATAATTCTGTCAATCACAGGAACACTGACGAGTTGAGCAAAGAAAGTGCGGGAGTAATCTTGTCCAAAGTCAGAAATTCCAGAAGGTATAGTCACAATTAAAGACTTAAATAATTCTGGGTGAGCGATCGCAACTCGAATCGTAAACGCTGCTGTCAAAGATGAAGCAATCACTCTTACTGGACTAGTGCAAGTCTGCTGCAAAAACTCCCGAATTGTCATTAAGTAGTCTTCTATTGTATAATTTCGTGCGGGATGCTCAGATCGACCCCAACCGATTAAGTCTGGCGCCAAAATGCGATACTCACTAGCAAATGCTGGATAAACTTTTGACCACTCATATGCAGAAGAACCTCCACCAAATCCGTGCAAGAATACCAGAGTCTCTAATTCTTCGGTAGCAACTTTGTTCTCTTGCCAAGGTAGACCCGCAGCAGTATAGTAAACCATCCTGCCTAATGAAGTAGTCACAGAGCGTTGTTCAAATCCTAATGGTATAAACATAGTTTTTGGTCATTAGTCATTGGTCATTAGTTATTGGGAGAAATTTCCCCCTTGTCTGTCTTGTCTCCCTTCCCCGTCCCACAATCCCACTTTCACACTCTCCTACCCTTCCTACATACCTCCAAAGACAGATTAAATTCTGGTTTTCCTGAGCGATGCTTCTGGTGAAGAAGATGTAAAAGTACTAACTATGTTGTGAAGATTCAGTAATTTTTTTCTATGTTTTAAGTTTTTCGCTTGCAAATGCCAGAAATCCGATATTTGTACTAGAGTATCCAAGATATTCACAATCAAATGGTAAATTCATCCTTGCACAGTCAAATGCACATAGCACTTGACAGCGAAAAGGTGGTTAAATCTAAGTCTATTGATTTAAATATAAAAGATTTAAAAATTTACCATTGATGGCTTCATTTTCTGTTATCAGGCTAAAATACACAAAAATTATTACTTGGAGATGGATGAGCGATCGCCTAATAAATCCTATCCTACAAGTAATAATACTTAAGCATTTGGTTTTTCCAAGATAAAAATTAAAACAAGAGTGTCTAATTATACTTTTATACTCTATTCCTTGGCAATGACTATATCTGTAGATTTAATGACAGCATAGGCCTCTTCTCCCACTATCAGTTCTAATTCTTCGCTTGAAACTTTGGTAATTACAGAAGTTAGCTGAACTTTATGAACAATCTCTAGTGTGACTTCACTATTGACTGGCCCCTTCACGATTTGTGTGACAACTCCTTTAAGAACATTGCGAGAACTAACTTTTAATGGTTTCTTTTGGATAGCAACTTCTGTTAATTGAGTGCTAGTATCTTCTGCTTTAGGAATAGTTGGTAATGAGACTAGGGAAACTGAAGATACTGGAGAAGATACTGAAGACTCTTTGTTGAGACTACGTACAAATTCCCGCAAAACCTCTGTCTTTGTGCGTTGAGATTGCTGACAAAACTCCTCCAGCATTTTTCGCTCTTCCTCAGAGGTTTGAAATGTAATCCATCCTTGTTCTTTTCTTGGCATAGTTTTACCAAATCAGTTGGTATTTTTTGGTGATTTTGGTAGTATCCTACCAACCGTTGATTTTATAAAAAATCTTTTGGATGTTCTCCTAATAAAAGGAAAACATTATTTTAATTTTCCCACCCTTGACTAATTTGCTACTGATAATTTGCTTGCCGTGATTGACTCCCTTTACATTAGTAGCACAATCAAACACCAACTCACTTGTTTGTGCTGTTAGTGTAAAAGATGGTGGCAAAAATAAGGCATTGCTATATTTTGATGTATAAAGTCAAGTTTGTCATGCTGAATTTAGTGAAGCGTCTACAAAACGACAAACAATATCTCGATTCAGCAACACTACAACCTTGTAACATATACTTTAAGGGTTTCGTAGTGAGTGCTTTAGCGATCAAAAAGGACTAAAATCCTCACTACAAACGTATTTTTACTTATCACAACGAGCTATGACGTGCGGGGGTTCTCCCCGTTGAGGCGACGTGCTAAGAACGCCAAGGATTGAGAATAGAGACTTCCACGAAGCGTTAAAGAAAAATGGGCGATCTAGAGACAAACCTTTGCTGTGGTATGTGCGATTAGATCACCTATGGTTGATTTTAATGGTATTTGCAGTAGTGATTTAGCCTTACTACAAATCTTTAGGAAATAAAAGTAACAAAAATTAACTTTTTTGTAGAGCTTTACGCAACCACGGTGGAGGATTGCCCTTGAGAGTTTTAACTAGCTTATTTAGAATACTATCAATCTCTTCTTCCTCTGATTGTGGTCTGACTGGCATGACACCTCTTTTAATTAACTTAGCAGCAGGAATACCACCAATTGATGCCACATAAACAATCGCACAGTCAGCTAGTGCTTCAAGTTTTGATGCTGTTTTATCATCGCTATCGGCATTTTTATCTTGATTAGAACTACCAGGAAACTTCAGAGTTTCTATAAACTTATAACCAGTATCTGAGATTTCATAAACATCTGCTTCTTGCGCCCATCCAAAGTGAGCATTAACATGAACTCTATCACTGGTTGTGAAGGCTATTTTCATTCTAATGATCCTCTCCTGAAGTTAGGAGTTGTGAATTATGAAGTGAGTCAAGATTTTAAAATTTACGCTAAATATCTCTATTGACTCTTAATATTGACTGCATAAATCAGGTATTATCACCTATTTTATCTGGTTATTTGCAGCGTCTTTTTTGCTAGGTGAGGCGATACATGTTTAACGCTATCTTTATCGTTTCTAATAAAGTGCGATATCGTTTCTAATAAAGTGCGATCGCAACACATCAATTTTGATTCCCCTAAAGTCAGGATAGCATATCGCCAACGAACTGGCGATTTAAAATGTTAAAATAACCTAATTTTTCAAGCTATCTTGATATTAAAAAATCAGGTATGTTTAAAGATATCAAGATAGAATCTTAAAATTAAAATTGCTGTATTTGCAGTTACAATTAATCTGAAGTTACAGAATTTTTAGTCAGCAATTCTGTATTTATTTCTGTTGCTTCAATTTCATGAATTTTCATATTTTCAAACAAGTGAGACATCCAAGGCATGGCGATGAGAATTACACCTAATACTACTAAAAATACTGAAATTGCTATAATTTGATCACGAGGAATTTCTAGTACACCACGTAAAATTACTTCTCGTAAGGCAGAAACGATAGTAATTTCCACTGCTGCGATTACTGATATCCGTTGTTGTTGTAGGTAATCAATTAACAATCGAAACAACTCTACCAGAATCAAAATAAACAAGATATCAGATGTAACTTGCCTTCATGAAGGCAGAAGGCAGGAGGCAGAAGGCAGAAGGGAACCCACGTCTAAAAACGTGGGATTGAAACAAGGATGCCGTATTTCATCGCGCTACGCATCTCGAAATACATTTTCTTCCTTAGTGGGCTTTATACCCACAACTAAAGTTTTAATTGATACTTCTTACCTTCTGCCTTCTGCCCTCGACCCTCTGCCTTTCTTTGTAAATCTAAGGGATGTAAAAGAGAGAAAAACATATCTCCCAATCGGATTAACATCACGCAAAATAAACCAAGACAAAGAGAGATGACAATAAAGTCTTGAAAAATCTCTAAGTTACCTACAATTCTATCTCGCTCAAACCAAGAATTTAACCCTGTAATCAGGCGTTTGGGCATGGTATCTCCGGACAATTTAGATTCGTCCAGTTCCATGATAAGCAATTTAAAATTCTTCTCAACCGTAACCTTGCGCTACTTAGTTGTAACATTGAAACATTGTTTCTTATTATCTTAAAATAAATTACTAATTTAAAATAAAGTTCAAACGTCCTCATAATAGGCTTGTCGCTAAATAAGAACAAAAAGACGACCTCAACGAGTTAGCTTTATTTGTGCCGATTTACTTATCTAAATTTATAATCAACATATAGTAGTTAATAATATTATTACTGATTACATGTTCGATGACATTTACCAATTTGTGCCCAGATTTGCATACGAGGAGATTTAGATTTAGGCTTTACTAAACTATCTACTTCAAGAATTACTACTTTAACTCCTGGTTGAAGTTTATCCACTTCTGGAGGTAACTTAGAGTCATATGGTTCTGGTTTATATTTTTTCAGAGAAACTAGATTTGTAATTGTTACTACTGTTCCTTTTAATGGAATAAAACGCGAATTAATATTAGGAGTTTCAATAAATCGAGATTTATTAGAAAAATTATGTGAACTATCGTTAATTGTTCCTATCCTTATCCAACCAACATGAGCAAAATTTTGTTTAGAACTCATACTTTGATTTGGTTTGGAAGAATTAGTTTCTAATACATCGGATTTTTGGGGCATTACATATTTAGATACATGAACTATTACATATATAGCAAGAGCTACCATAATAATTTGCTTTGACAAATTTATTAAATTAGTCTGATTCCTCCAACAATGTCTTGAAGGCTGCAATAAAAAATAAAAAGTTAATCTTACTAAATTGACAATAATATTGCCAATAGATATAAATTCTTTTCTTATCCGTCGATAAGTTTTTTTAACAAGGAAGTTAGAATCGGTAAGTTCCTCAACTACCTCGCGAATTCCTTCTGCAATATTCGCAAAAGCATTATCATGAGGCTTCCAATCAGTTACAGGTTTTTCACCTTTGGGTAAGGCTTTAATCTTTCCAAATGGTATTTTCCAATTATCTACTCGACGAAGGAGAACAGGAATAACACGGGCTGTTCTGTTCTTATGCCGTTGCATTGCCTGTTTTACTACAACATTCCAGTGATATTCTGAAGCTGTAAACTCTGAACTAATTAGCAGCAAAATTATATCAGCTGTCTCTAAACGGGTATTTATCTCTTTTTCCCATTCTCTTCCTGGGCTGATCATACCTTGATGCCAGCTAATAATCCCAACTTGGGACTTCAAAGGACTTAGGTGTTCATCTAATTTTTGCCGCATTTGTTCGTCTTTTTCAGAGTCAGAGCAGCAATACAAAACTTCGATCACTTTGGTAGATGGCATTAATTTATTCACCCATTAATTTAAAAAAAGTATTATTTAACTTCAATAGCTTTTTAAGCGAATTAAACTTTAATTACAGTCTGAGGAATACAGTATATTATTGGTTTTCAGTTAGTTCTTCTGCTACTAACCGGATACCTTTAGCAATATTTTCAAATGCTTCATTACGATTTCCCCACTTTGTTACTGGCTTACCACTTTTGGGCAGAGGTTGAAGCCTGCTAAACGGTGCGCCTTTCCAATCAACATAGTCGATAATTATGGGAATAACTCGAGCTTCATTGGCTTCATGCTTTTCCATCGCTCTTTGAACTTCAACGTCCCAACAATAATCTGAATTTATAAAGTTTGCGCTCACCAGCAATAAAATTATCTGGGCTGTATTTAGGTGCGTATTTATCTCATGATTCCATTCTTTTCCTGCTTCAATTTTATGATTGTGCCAACCTCTTATTATTCCTTGTCTTTTCAAAAGGCTTAGGTGCTTTTCTAATTGCTCTCGTGCTTTTTCATCTTCTTGTGCATAAGAGAAAAACACTTCGATAGCTTGATTTTGTGGTACAGACATAATTTTGTTTTTAACTGGATGCAAATTCTTTGAAAAACTTAGATCAACAACTGTACTGTCTAAATTAGGCTTTTTTTTAATTGTTGGAGTTAACTCTCCTGCAATACCTTCTAAATGAATAGCATTAACTCCAAATCTATGGGCTACTTCAATGCTTCGTCCAGCCCCTAAAGCATCGTAAAAACCAACGGCAAATTTAATAGCAGCTTTATCTCCAATTGTCTGCTTCATCCCAATTACATAATTAATATGTTGAACAATTGCATCGGCTTGTCTCTCTGAATAGCAAGCATTAAGCAATACACATTCCACCTGATCTGCAAATAACTCAAACAGTCCAGCAAGTGCTTCTGGCTTGACTGATTTTGTTTGCCCAGTGACATCCTCAAGTATTAATCCACCATCAACTTCACCATGTCCACAAAAATGGACAATTTGTGGCTCAAAGTCCAATATGGATCGACGAAGATCGTCTGGACGTATCGCCCATCTTGACTCTATGGCAAACTGATCACGCTTTTTTGCTCGCCTTAAGCCTTCAGCAATTTCACGAACTTCCTCATCTAAACGTAGTTTTTGAGTATTTTGAGGATTTGCTGCCAGAACCAATATTTTTTTAATGGGAGTATTACTACTCATAAAATAGTGTTGTGGAGTATGGTTTGCCTTTATATTACTTTTGACATTCAATCAAATATACTGTCAATAGCTATATACACGAAGCTTGCTGTGTCAAATGTATTTGTAACGAGGATAAGGTTAAATGATCGCCTTCCTATCACTTACTGTCCGTTTGCTCATTTTTGAACCGAAAATTTAATTAAGCCTGACAGGGCTTGTAATCTAGGCTATTCAGTCAATTCAGGCATTTTTGGCTCGTACAAGGTTTTAGCCATTTTTATGATTTGTACTTCCCTACGCCTTAAATAGACGCTTCTGGGAATCTGATACAAAGGTAGTAAATATTACTTAGAATTGACTGTTTATTTAAAAATAGCCTTTTTCCTTTTGAATTAAGGCTTTAATTCAACTTAGAGTTTCAAGCAGGAGCGAACGCCCAGCACTTACTCTTATTGCAGAGCGATTCTAAATAGCCAGTTCACCTAATGATGCTGTGTGAAAGATTGTGAGCTTGAGAAGGAAGATATTATCTTTACTAGCTTTAATCATCAATTTGCTAGGCTAATTTTGAACTTCGTCAACGAGTCTTTGAGCTCCGCTAACGAGTGTTTTTACCTCAAAAACACATTAGCACCCTACAATAAATTGATTGCTCATAGCTAAAGTACGTTAAAATTCCTAATCACCAACTCAAAGGTTCCACTTTTACTATTTTTTGATCTGCATTGATTTTGATCTTTGCTAATCCAAATTGTTCAAGAACCCAAGCATTCGTTGTTAAGTGTGTACTAACTTCCGCTACCTGATACTCACTTTGATTTGACACCAAAGCAGCAGGTAATAATAATTGATCTGCTAAATGTTCATCCACTGCTGCACCAGTTTGATGAAATTTCAGTAGTTCCTCACAAGCGATCTGGGCAACTTTTTCTGCTGGTAAGCTCAAACGTCCTAAGCTACTAAACCCAGCGAGGCTATTTTCATATTCAGCAGTTATAAATCAAGCAGCCCCCGGTGCAACACCTTTTTCTCGTACAAGCTTGATTGTATGTTTCAATCCTGCTTCTCGTAATAAATTCTCGGTACGATTGGCTATGCGTTGGGGAATATGAGCAGCTAATTCTGTGGCGATCGCTAACCCCCGCACCTGTTGCAAATCACCACGTTTTACCAAATTTATTCCAGCAAGTCTTCTACCACCACTTACTAGAAAATTCACCACACCTCCGCCTTGGGGATACCAACCCCAAGCACCCAATTTCACATCTACTTCCACACCCATCTGTTTGAGTATGGGCAGATATACTTGTTCAATGTATGTCATAGAGAACGTGTAATTAATTTTGTAATGGTACTTAATAAGGTAGTTGGTTGTCTCCTCATCTCCCCACACTCCCCACACTTCCCATCTCCTCAAACTCCCCCAATTTCTCTACTCTTACCAGGATTCATCAACCCATAGGGATCTACCATTTCCTTAAATCGCAACTGTTCTGGATCGATAACTTTTCTGCCACCATCTTCAATAATGTAAGTGTGAGGATTGGCAATAAATATACCCTGTTCTTCGTGATGGCGGATGATCTCGTTCAGGCGCTCCTCGGTGGTGTAGCGTACAAGTTGTAAGGCGGCGGGAGTTGTTGCACCATTGGCACGAACGAATTCTACATGCATCATGACTTCATCCCCGTAGTAATGATACATCTGCTCTAATAATTTGAGGTTTTTATCTGCTGGGAAGAGACTTTGTAAATAGGTGATCGAAGTATCAAGACTGCGGGCGTGGAGAGTGGTGTGATTCCAAGTGAATTCTAATAAGTTTGCACCTTTGCCAGCTTCTTGTACTGTTTTTTGATATGTAATATTGCCACCATGTTGCTGCACCAATCCAGGCAAAAACTCTAAACTTGATTCCGCAATTAACAACAAAGCAGCGTGAGTACCATCGGGAATATATTGCCGCAATGGCGTAAAGTATTGGGGGATGGGGGATGCAAAGACGGCAATTTCTTTTTTGATCATGCCATCAGCATCCGCGATCGCTTGTCCAAATCTGGCTGCTGCCATAAATTCTGGGAAGGTAATAATTACTTCTGCCCAAGGATAGGAAGGACTGAGAGGAAGTTCTACTTCAGTGATAATACCGTTAATTCCCCAAGCATGGTTAACTTTTTGAACGTCGTCGCCGCGTAGTTCAATTACACGTGGTTCATCTTCTAAGGTGACGACTTTTAGTGCCAAAAGATTACCGCGATCGCCTAAAAATCCGTACTGTATTGAGCCAATTCCCCCACTACCACCAGCCACAAAGCCAGCAATTGTTGCTGTGCGGTAGGTAGAGGGTGCCATCCGTATTTCCCAACCAATTTCCCGTGTTTTTTTATCTAGTGCCGCTAGTTTCACCCCTGCTTCTGTTCGCGCTACTCCTGGTTTGATCCAGCAAATCTCCTGCATCCGCGTCATATCAAGTATGACGCCACCATGCAAAGGTACACATTGCCCATAATTTCCGGTTCCTGCACCCCGTACTGTCACAGGAACTCGATGTTTGACGCAAGTACCTGCAATTTTTAATACTTCTTGTTCATTCGCAGGGCGTATAACTATATCCCCGACTTTTCCCGCTAGTTTGGGAACCAGAACTGGGCTGAAGGTATGATAATCCTGGGATAATTTTGCTACTTGAGAGGAATCGGTGATGATTTCGATTCCTGGTAGAGAATTAATTAGGGTTTCTAAACTGTAGAGTTTTTTATATGTTGTCATGAGTATGATAGGATTAGCGATGCGATCGCACAAATTCTGGTTGTCTAAAAAACTACAGTACAAGCAATCAAAAGTTTTTATCCAAATTAATTAGCTTTTATAAAGCTAGCAAAAAAAGTTTACATTGATGTCAATTGTCACATCCTTCCAGCTTTCTAATGTTAAGAACTGGCTCAAAAAATTTATTCCTGGCTACTGGTTGTTATTGACACAAGTAAAGTTATTACTGGTATCAATAACAAATAAGCCATGCTGGATGATTATTTGCACCAATTGAGACTTTAAATATTATTTTTTAGTCTTTGGTCAAATTTAATACAAAATATTATTCTTTATTTTTTGTGTTTTAACTTAAACGAAATGAACATTCGAGAATTAATTTTTGATTGATCACAGAGTAAGGTTGAATTTCTAGGGCGCGTTTAAAAGCTGCGATCGCTTTTACGTATTCTCCTAAAGCTGCATAACTTAAGCCCATCCCATGGAGTGCGCCAAAATGAACTGGATTAATCTGAATAGTCATTAGGCAATCAGCCAAAGATTTTTCATACTGGCTAGTAGTGTAGTAAAGAAAAGCACGACGATTCCAAGCTTCAGCAAAGTCTGGTTGTTCATTAATTAACTCAGTCAAGACTGCTTCAGCTTTGCTAGTTTGCCCTAAATCTAGTAATTTCTGGCTGCGTTCAATGATTTCTAAGCCATATATTCCCTTTTGTTGATACCAGATGCGCCAAAGCTTTTTTGTCGCTTGTTCGCGGACTTTTTCATCAGAATTTTTCAAGTCTTCAAGTAAGGAATTGACAAATAAAGAATCCATGAATTTGACGTGAGAGTATAGTATCTTTGGATCAAATTTCGCACAAAATGTTCTCAAAAGTAACTTCTTAATCGACCTTTTAAAATTCACCTTATAAATTGCAAGTTAAAGCAATCAATGTGTGATTTGTTGTAGCCTGTAATACGATATATAACAATCCGGAGTATGAAGCATGAGAAGAATTGTCAAAGAACATGTAGCCATCAACTATTGACGTTTGACTGCTGGCTAGTGACTAATAAGAAGTATCCCAAGAAAAAATAAATGACTATGCCAAACCAAAACAGTGTTTCCAGGCATATAGTTCTAACTTCTCATCCCAGTCGCTTTGGTCCCAAACCAATTCCTATCAAATGGGGAGCAAGCGACCCGATGGAACGGGGTCCGGTGATTGCCACTTTGACAAAGCAAGCACATCGTAATGTGATTGGTACTCATTCTGGCAGTTATGCGATTTATCGTGCCTTAGCAGTGGCAAGTGGTGCATTACAGTCAGATCACAGAGCAGATCTCACTAATACTTCTCCAATTGAACATATCGGACCACATCTGGGTTGGTTTGATCCTGAGAAAATTGTCTCCCTCGATCCTTTTGGGGCTATTGTGGGTGAAGTATTCGCACCTTACTACGGACAAGGGTATGATATTCGCCCCACGATTGCGATTACCAAAGCCCACATCAATATGCCCGAATTGTTAGAGGCTGTGACTAAAGGACGCTTGGCGATCGATGGCAAGATTATGAAACCAGGCGGCGATTTGGTTGTTACCAAAGCTGCGATTGAGCCAGTTTGGTATTTACCAGGAGTTGCCAAACGTTTTCAAATTAGTGAGGGTGAATTACGGCGTGCTTTGTTTGAACAAACTGGAGGTATGTTCCCGGAACTAGTGACGCGAACTGATTTGGAGGTATTTTTACCGCCAATTGGGGGTGTCACGGTTTATATTGTTGGGGATGTAGCAGCAATTAACGACCCTAGTAAACCTTTAGCAGTACGAGTACATGATGAGTGCAATGGTTCTGATGTTTTTGGGTCCGATATCTGCACCTGTCGCCCCTATCTGGTACATGGCATAGAAGTTTGTGTGCAAACCGCACAAGAAGGCGGTGTTGGGATAATTATTTACTGTCGCAAAGAAGGACGCGCTTTGGGAGAGGTAACGAAATTCTTGGTTTACAACGCCCGCAAGCGACAAGAAGGAGGCGATCGCGCTGATGCCTATTTTGCTCGTACTGAATGTGTCGCGGGTGTGCAAGACATGCGTTTTCAGGAGTTAATGCCAGATGTTTTACATTGGTTGGGAGTTACGCGCATAGATCGCATGGTATCGATGAGTAACATGAAATACAATGCCATCACGACTGCTGGGATCGAAATTGGGGAACGCATACCAATTCCCGAAGAGTTAGTTCCCCAAGATGCCCGTGTCGAAATTGAAGCTAAAAAAGCTGCTGGCTATTATACCACAGGCAAAGTGTTGGAAATAGATGATTTAGCGGAGGTAAAAGGGCGTTCTTTAACAGATTAAGTCAATGGTAATTGGTGATGGCTAATGGGTAATGGGAAAAACTGTTACCAATTACCAATTATCCAATACCAAAATTTGGGGTGTGTCGGTTGGAGAAAGTTGGAAACATGGAAATAGAAACCGCCAAGGACGCTATAGAGGCGCAAGCGATTCAGGGTAAGAGTCCAACGTTAAGGACAGAAACTGAGGTGGTTGCTTATTTGCGATCGCCGATTGCGATTCGAGAGCGTTGTCAAGAAATATTTACAATGGTTGTTGCAGGCGAGTCTCATCATTTTGCTTGCGATTTAGATCAGTTGGAACGAGTAGCAGATTATGTGATTGAAGTGATACCGGAGCAATATCCTGATTTACAAATCCCGTTTCATAGTCGTTGGCGACATTTTGAAGTTGGTGGCGTACCACGGTTGGCTAAGTTGGATGAGAAGTTAGCTCAAATGGCGCCTATCGAGAAAGCTGCTGCTAAGTTTGATTTAGCAATAATTAGTGTGTTATTGGATGCTGGTGCTGGCAATCGCTGGCATTTTTATGAAGAAGAAACTCAGTTGAGTTTTAGGCGTTCTGAAGGTTTGGCAGTTGCTAGTTACCAAATGTTTTGTCAAGGGCTTTTTGCGAGCGATCGCCATCAACCTTTACAAGCAGATGCCCTCATATTGCAACAATTAACAGAACAAAAACTAGCTGATGGATTTGGTGTCACCGCAGATAATCCTTTGTTGGGAATTGCAGGGCGATCGCAATTATTACAAAAATTAGGTCAAGTGCTGCTAGCTTCGCCTCAGATGTTTGGGGAACAAAATCCCCGCCCAGGCAATCTAGTAAATTATCTTTTGACAAAAGTAAAAAATCACCAGCTAGCAGCCGCAACTGTATTAAATGCTGTTTTGCAAGGACTAAGTGACATTTGGCCCGGACGCTTAGAAATTTATGGGTCAAATCTGGGAGATGTTTGGTTTCATCCAGCCGTTACTGATGATGGTTTGATACCTTTTCACAAACTATCTCAGTGGCTGAGTTATTCTCTACTTGAGCCTCTCCAAGAATTGGGTATAGAAATAATAAATTTAGATGCTCTGACTGGATTACCAGAATATCGCAATGGCGGCTTATGTCTAGACTTGGGACTGATCAAGGGTAAACATCTAGACATTTTTTGTGAACCTCAATCTGTGGCGTCTGAAGTTATCGTTGAATGGCGTGCTTTGACTGTCATTCTCCTAGATCAAATTGCTACCACAGTGCGAGCAAAGTTAGGCATGAGTAATGAGGAATTACCATTGGTAAAAATTTTGCAAGGAGGAACCTGGACAGCTGGACGAAAAATAGCTGCTCAACTCCGCACAGGTGGTATTCCTCCTATACAGATAGAAAGTGATGGCACAGTATTTTAGCTGTCATTAGTCATTAGTCATTAGTCATTAGTTGGTGGTTGTTTCTCAATCCCCAAAATTCAGTTATCAGTTATCAGTTATCAGTTATCAGTTATCAAATTAAACTGATCACTGTTAACTCATTCATGCCTAATCCCCAATCCCCAATCACTAATATGGGAAATCAAGTAATACTAATTGAGCATCCATTAATTCACCACAAACTAACGCTGATGCGTAAGGTTGAAACTAGTACGGCGCAATTTCGCTTTCTATTGAAAGAAATTAGTATGTTGTTGGTATATGAGGTAACGCGAGACTTAAAGCTCAACTATGAACTAATTCAAACACCTCTAGGCCAGATGAATGCACCTGTGCTTGCATCAGATAAAAAGCTGGTGATCATTTCTATTCAACGGGCAGGACAAGGAATTTTAGACGGAATGCTAGAACTGATACCATCCGCACGAGTGGGACATATTGGTTTATACCGTGATCCCAAGACCTTGATTCCTGTAGAGTATTATTTCAAAGTTCCCCACGACATAGAAAAGCGAGATGTACTGATAGTCGATCCGATGCTGGCTACTGGTAATTCTGCTGTCGCAGCAGTAGAAAGACTCAAATCAACCAATCCGCGATCGCTCAAGTTTGTTTGCTTGCTTGCTGCACCTGAAGGAATCGAACATTTCACCGAAGTACACCCTGATGTCCCTATATATACTGCGGCTATAGATGAAAAGTTGGATAATCATGGCTACATTATTCCTGGATTAGGAGATGCCGGAGATAGATTATTTGGAACCAAGTAGATTAGTCACTAACAATTGGTAATATTTACTTTTTTTGTGAAGGCAAAAGGAAAAAATCAATAGTATTTTTTTGTACTTTATAATACCTGCTTTCATAAAATTATACGCAGAGAAAAAGACTATGATGTATTCTATCTGCTTCCAAATTCACGGGAAATTGCTGCTTTTATATATTTATTTTTATACCTATACTCTGCAATTTTGCTGATTTAATGGTTTTTGTGATGAATATTTAGATACCATAGCACTTTATTTATAACAAATGCTACGGTATTAAGTGTTGTGTAACTAAGAATCCATAGGTCTTCGTATTCACCAAAACTATTAATACTTATTATCTATTTCAATATGAAAATCGGCTGAATGTTTTCCTTATTACAATGTCAAGTTTGAATTAAGCGTTTGTAGTAAGCAATGCGCGTGCTTAAAAAATAAGGACTTATACCAATTTTCTGTGAAGCTGCACATTATTTTGACCCCTCCCAACCTCCGATCCCCCTCAGAGGTGGGTTTTTCCGCAGGCGGTGGGGTTCTTTATATGCGTCTTCATAAAGAAATGGTATTAAGTCCTTACTACGAATTTTCTTATCCATCAATTTAAACTTGATACAGTACTAGTACTTCAACACATTAATTTTGATGAGTTGCGGGTGTTAAGATCCCCAATTTCTTTAAAGAAGTTGGGGATCTATAATCCCTCAAAATTAATGTAGTTAAGTATGAGTTGCCTTTTTTATGACATCTACCAACAGTCTAGAACAAAAGTAATATTATCAGGCAATATCTGTATCCAGATTTTGGTAGTTATGTTTGATGTTTAGGCTTTTCTAATATAGGAAATTAAGATGTCAGTACCTACTATTGGACAATTAGAGAGAGAAATTTCCAACCGTATTCGTTCTCTGTATAATGTTGAACTTGGGTTACGTCCAAGTAAAATTAATTGTCATTTTTTTCATGGAGAATTAGCAATTACCCTAGAAAATGCTGTGAGTAAAATTGAGCAAGTTTTGATTAAATGTGGTTCTGATATCCTGGCTGAACAAGTAAGAATCGATATAAACAGAATTATCATTCCGCAGATTCAAGATTTGATTGAGGAAGTGATTGGTAAACCCGTTTTAGACCTAATTACCCACACAAATTTAACAACTGGTCGAACTGGTATGATTGTTTTTATAGAACATTTGCCAGAAGTTCGCAATCCCCAAGCTATTCCCAAAGCTCATAAGAAAAAAGTAGCTGGTTCGAATAGCAATGCATTTTAAATCTAGTTAATCGTTGATGATTAGTGGTTTATAGTTGTAGATACGTGCTGTTTATTACGTCTCTGAATTAATCAAAAGTTAAAAATACTCTTAGAGGATGTTTTAAAAGTCCTTAGTGATGTATCAAAGAGTTTAAGATTCCCCTAAATTCCCCTTTTTAAGGGGGATTAGGGTAGAGTATTGACTTTGTGGGGAAATCGCCGGAAAAACTTCATGCAATTTCTGTTTTGACACTCTCAGGGCTAAAGCCAACTGAGATTCTGCGGACACAGTAAAACTCTCGCTGCGACCGTCAAACGTCGCCTAAACGCTCAAAACAACTACCAATTCAGGTGTCAAAATCGCGCTTACTTTTGTTCAAAAAATGCTTCGGAATCTGTCACTAAGCCAATTTACG
>JAHHHW010000135.1 GCA_019359115.1 Pelatocladus maniniholoensis HA4357-MV3 | reverse complement strand
CACCTTCTAAATATGTATCAAGTATTTTTTGACGAAAGTCGAGGGAATATGGTTTCATTTTTCTCCTTGAGGAGATGCACAGCTTTATCTTAATAAATGTACTTCATTAGACCGGTAAACGCTATAAAACTATCAAAAAATGGTATCGCAGACTTAAATATAAAGCTAAAGCGAGTTCCCTATTCTAGCCTACGGCAACAGCGAAACCGTATATTTGTTGTCGGTCAGGAGGGGGTGAAAAAACTATGGTATTTAAAGACCGAACTACAGCAGGGCGACTGTTATCTGCACCGCTAGCAGCCTATGCTACTCGAAAAAATGTAATTGTATTGGCATTACCACGTGGTGGCGTACCTGTTGCTTTTGAAGTTGCTCGTAGAATCAATGCTCCACTGGACGTTTTTGTTGTCCGCAAATTGGGTGTACCTGGACATGAAGAATTGGCGATGGGAGCAATTGCTTCTGGTGGGTTGCGAGTACTCAATGATGGAGTAGTCCAAATGTTTGATCTGTCCCAAGATGTAATTGACCAGGTTGCTACTAAAGAACAGCGCGAACTACAAAGACGGGAGCATCTTTATCGAGATGATCGCCCTTTTCCTATTCTGCGTGAACACACTGTGATTTTAGTCGATGACGGTCTAGCTACAGGTACAACAATGCGGGCTGCGGTGATGGCATTGCTACAACAGCAACCTGCTAGCCTTGTAGTTGCCGTACCAGTTTCATCACCTGAAGCTTGTCAGGAAATCCAAGCATTGGTAGATGAAGTTGTGTGCCTAGAAACACCCGATCCCTTTTACAGTGTTGGTCTTTGGTATCAAGACTTTCCACAGACAAGCGATGTAGAGGTTCGTGATTTACTCAAACGAGCCAGCGATAACAATCAACAGTCAATGGTTAGTAGTTAACCTGTATTTAGCATTTCCCTGTGTTTTTTAGTGGAGTTAAATCTATGCATCTTCAAAGTCCTGCGTTTTTTACTGGAAACTCCATTCCGTTCCAATACACCTGCGATGGTGACAATGTTTCTCCTCCCCTCAGTTGGGATAGTCCACCAAATGCTACTGTCAGTTATGCTCTAATTGTTGAAGACCCTGATGCACCGAAGGAAACCTTTACCCATTGGATTATTTATAATTTACCAGCTGATATTGAGTATTTATCTGAAGGTGTTGTCAATCATCCCACATTACCTGACGGTGGTATGCAAGGGAAAAATGATTTTGGTCAATTGGGATTTGGCGGCCCTTGTCCACCTAGTGGCACTCATCGTTACTTCTTCAAACTCTATGCGCTGGATCAAATGTTAGATTTGTCACCCGGAGCTAGCAAAGCAGATGTCCTAGCAGCGATAGAAGGTCATGTTCTCGAAGCTGTCGAGTTAATGGGACGATACGCTAGGCAGAGCTAGCTTAAGCTTTTGCAATATCATTTACAACAGAAGGATTTAGACATCACTTTGTTTGTTAAACAACTCTAAAACCTGCCTGCAAAAATGCTTCAGCTTTTCACATACTTCTTCAGAAGGCTGAGTTGCACCAACAAAATTCCAATTTTCTACCGTTGACATTCGCCACTGTTCACCCAAGTGGCTAAATCCTGCTGCTTCCACACCAATTGCCCGACGTACACTATTTACGGGATCTTGATAAAAACGGATTTGAATCAAGATACTGCGGCTACGCCATGATTTGCTGACTCCAGGAAAGTGAAAGCCAATATCTATGGAATCTGGATCAATTAACTCTCTGGTTTGTGGATCATTTGTCCACGGCTTAAGATCAGATCTAGCATCGGGAAACTCAAATTTAAATAAATTAACAACTGTTGCAATCTTGCTGGCGAATTCTAAGTTAGTTCCCATTTCTGCTGCATTCACGGAAACACCCACCTCCAAATTCTGTTTGTTAATGGACGATGCGACAAAATCAAAACCGCCAGAAGGCTCTTGAAATTTGAATTTCAGCTTATCAATATCCTTATATTTTTGGCAAATTCCAAATTACATCTTCGTGACATGTTTATATAGTTTATATAGATTTCAGTTTGAGATAGCATAGTTATTTAAGTAATTATACTCAAGGTTTTAAGATAAAAAATAATTTCATCAAAATCCCTTGTCAATCAGAATAAGATGTTACGCGCTCCGATCTAAAATGAAAAAGCATCAGGTCGTCCCATCAAATTAGTAAGGATGAGAGTAGCTGCACACGCAGTAAGATTGCTTTTTAAGCAGTTGACATTGTCAAACTGAAACTACTAGAGTGACACTGTTAATCGGTAATACATAAGTTTAGTTTATGGCGCGTCAACGCTCACTCTTGTCACTAGTCCTAGTTCTTTTAGCAACATTTCTGATCAGCTGTGGTGGCCCGACTGTAGCCACAGCACCTCCAACCTATACCCCCACACAGATTGAGAAAATTCAGGGATACCTGCCTAAAATCGAAACTGTGCGCGATCGCTCTGACGAACTCAAAGGGCTGATCCAAAATAACAATTGGGTAAACGTTGGTAATTTTATCCATGGCCCAATGGCAGAAGCAAGGCTAAACATGACTTACATCATTCCTAACCTTTTGCCTCAAGATCAACCGAAAGCACGTCAAGCAGCTAGAGATTTGTTTAACCATCTGGTTCAAATCGATCAAGCTACTGAATCTGCTAATTCCTTGAAAGCTTTG
Source organism: Pelatocladus maniniholoensis HA4357-MV3 (assembly GCA_019359115.1). Classification (GTDB taxonomy): domain Bacteria; phylum Cyanobacteriota; class Cyanobacteriia; order Cyanobacteriales; family Nostocaceae; genus Pelatocladus; species Pelatocladus maniniholoensis. Next base: position 32,602 of record JAHHHW010000135.1, on the reverse strand, counting down.
AGTAACACCAAAGCTGCATTTGTAGATGTTGACAAATTCCTTGATTTGCTTCCAGAAGCAAGCACGTCAGCAGAAGCTGGTTAATGGATAGGTGATCGGGGATTAAGGATATGGGATTGGGAAGAATATTGCTTAGTTCCTAATCCTTAATTCTCTATTCCCAGTCCTCATTATTGCTCCATATCCCCGATCCCCAATCCCTTCTTAGAAAATCATGAATGTAATTATTATTGGTTGTGGTGCAGTTGGATCTGCGATCGCCTATGAACTGAGTCTAGTCAAGCAATTAAAGATCACAGTCATAGACAAACAACCACCCGCCCAAGCTTCCACAGGAGCAGCTTTGGGTGTTTTAATGGGCATCATCAGTCACAAAGTCAAAGGAAAAGCTTGGCGGATGCGTCAGACTAGCATTCAACGCTACGAAAGCCTGATTCCAGAATTAGAGGAACTGACAAATCACAAGATTCTTTTTAACCGCCAAGGAATTCTTATGCTGTTGACGAGAAATGCAGATTCTTCTGTAGCAGATGAAGAAATCTCACAATGGCAAAAACTAACTGAAATTCGCCACACTCAAGGTTATCAGCTAGAAATTTGGGATACTGCTAAATTACAAAATATCTGTCCGCAGATAGAAGATAAAAATCTCATTGGCGCTGTTTATTCTCCTCAAGATCGTCAAATAGATCCCACAGCCCTAACATTGGCTTTAGTTGCAGCTGCTCAAAAGAATGGTGTTACCTTTAAATTTGGTGTGAATGTTTTAGGCATAACTCCACCATCTCAGCAAAGGGATATTTGTCAGCAAGTCGAGACAACAGAAGGAAATTTCACAGCAGATTGGTTTGTAGTTGCTGCTGGACTTGGTTCATCAGCATTATCAGCACAATTAAACCAGATGGTTGACATTCGTCCTGTATTAGGGCAAGCTTTGCAACTGAGATTAGGACATAGTTTGGGTAATCCCGATTTTCAGCCAGTTATCACTGGTAATGATGTGCATATTGTTCCTGTTGGTGATGGAGATTACTGGGTAGGCGCAACGGTTGAGTTTCCCACAAACGGTAGTCATGAGATACCACCCAACACAGAATTGCTTGAGTCTGTCAAACAACAAGCGATCGCCTTCTGTCGAGATTTAGCAAAAGCCACCACTATCCGCACTTGGTCGGGTTTACGTCCCCGACCCGAAGGACACCCCGCCCCGATCATAGAAAAACTATCAGGCTTTAGTAACGTCCTGCTTGCCACCGGACATTATCGCAACGGTATCTTACTAGCACCCGCAACAGCTGACGCGATTCGTGAGATGATAATTTCTAATTAGAAAAAAACATAGGTTTGTAGTAAGGACTTTAGTCCTTGAATTACGCTCTTGCATTTTTAATAAAAATGTCTTTAACAGAACATAAAATTACCGTAGATTCACGAGAATGGTTTTACAGACTAGCAGAACCAATTGGTAGAACTGATTTATTACCTGTTGTATTGCTACATGGTTTAGTTTCTCAAAGCTATAGCTGGCGTAACATTTTACCCGCATTAGCACAACAAGGAACAAAAGCGATCGCACCCGATTGGATTGGTTTTGGCTTTTCTGCTAAACCCGAAAAAAGAGATTTTGCTTACACTCCCGATGTATTTATTACAGCATTAGAAGGATTGATTAAAGCTTTAGAATTAGAACATTTTTCTTTAGTTGTCCAAGGTTTTTTAGGTTCTGTGGGGCTGCAATATGCCTTGCGTCATCCAGAACACATCGCCAATATAGCTATACTCAATACACCAATTTCTAGCACTGCCAAATTACCTTGGAAGATTCAACAAATGGGTCTACCTTTTGCAGGTGACATGATGACTCAAGACCCTCTTTTAGTAGACAGAACATTAGAAGGTGGTAGTCGTTACGTTATTACAGACAAAGATTTAGATGTTTACCGTAAACCATTTTTGAAAACGTCTGCTGCTGGACGCGCTCTTCTGGCAACAATTCGCAATTTGCAACTCACAAAAGCCATGTCCGAAATCGAAACTGGTTTTAAAGATTGGCAACAACCAATATTAATTCAATGGGGAATGATTGATCCGTGGTTGAAAATTGATATGGCAGAAAAATTTGCTAAATCTGTACCCAATGGAGAATTAGTAAAATTAAATAATGTTGGACATTATCCACAAGAGCATTACCATGAAACTATCTTAGAAGATTTGTTACCATTCGTGCGTCGTGCTGAAGAAAAGCAATAAGTCAGATAAAATTCAGGTGATAACCAAACCAGAGAATTACCCCAGTTAGCAGTAAACACACTATCCCTGCTAATCCTGCTAGGGGTTTTTTGTTTTTACCTGTCACCCATTCTGAGATTTTGTCGGTGTAATTGATAAGTTGGGCTGTATCTATACAGGCGATCGCCCATATCCAAGCAGCGTGTAATCCCCAAGCTAAACCCAATTTACCGCGATCAGCAAACCGCGCCAACACCAACACCATCCCCATCAGCCATAGTCCGGGAAGTTGAGGTTTTGTTTCCTGTTGTTCCCAAACTAAATGCAATACAGCAAATATCAAGCTAGAGATGATTACTGCAAGCCAAATTGGATAATTTTGCTCTAATTCTGTAAATAAAAATCCCCGAAAAACTAATTCTTCAATACCACCTACAAATAAAGCTATCAAGAAAATAGGTAGCAAAATAGATGGAAGTTGCTTGATATTAGTGTATTCAAAATTACACCATCCTAGCCAAAATTGACATGCAAAAACCACTGCTAAACTCAATATACCTAAACTAAAACCCAGGGCAACGGAATTTAGGATAGAAATGTTAAGAACAAAGCCGTAATCTGAGACAGATGTTTTCGTCAGCCAAGTGATCAGCCAAAAAACAAAAGGTATGAATAAATAAAGTGACAATAATAAAGGTAACTTCTGCTCTGATTTTAAGGGTTGGTTGGGTTTCCAATTGAGGAACACAGATAACAAAGCTGCGATCGGGAACCAACATCCACCCCAAGCAATAAAAAAAGCCATCACTACAATCAAGCTTGGTGCATTTTCCAAAAATGATTGCAAATTATAGAGTGATGACTTTAAGGAGGCTATCAAAATTGGATAAAAAAACACGACAGACTTCTCGCAATCCTAAATTTATCACTTGTGGAGAGAAAGCTTTCACGATTTTGAGCAATTTGTAACTAGGAGTAGCGATGCGATCGCCTTTTGTTTACCCCTTAATACTACTTGCTTTTTTGCTTTTCTCTCTATTTAATTAAGCTTCTATCAAATTTGGTAACTTCTGCAAGAGGTCTAATCGTTGATTTTTTATCTAAAAAATATTTAAACGCTACCAAACTTTTTATTGCTGGAAGCATCCCAATTTTTTCATTTTTCAATGTCCCGCGCTTGGGTTTAAACCCTTAGCTAATAGCACAAGTCGTATGAATACGACTAAGACTCAAATAAATCAAACAGTCTGCTTAAGTAGACTTTAGCGATTTCAATCGCAGGCGGTTTTTTTGAACATTTGGGATGCTTCCTTATGACTTGCCAAGGGGAAAACTTATTCAGTCTTCACTCTTCACTTTATCCCTACCATTAGGAAAATTTACTCTTCTTCTTCAATCTCATCTTCCTCTATATCAATGTCTTCATCTGATTCGAGTTCTTTTTTGTCACTATCTACTTGAATGAGGTGAATGTGCTTGTATCCTAGCTTAATTTCAAATTCATCACCTGGCTTTAAACCCATTGCTTTAGTGTATGTTGCACCGATGACAATTTGACCATTTTGATGAACACTAACTCGATAAGTCGGTTCACGACCACGACCATCTTTTGGTGCTTCTGGGCTTAAGGGAATTCCTCTAGCGGATAGCAAAGCATCATAAAAATCAGTCAGATTTACACGAACCTGATTATTTTTCGTAACAGTATAATAGCCACACTGTTTTGCTCTTTCTCGACGTGGTAGATTGGAAAGCTCTTTGACTTTTGCAAGCAGTGCTTTTCCGGTTAATGGTGCGGTTGCAGTTTCAGTCATTACGCTCAAAATTTCCTTACTCTCTCCAAACTATTCAAAGGTGTAGTTCTCTGTTTCAGCATTTGACTTTTGGTGATTTCCACTAAAGTTGCTGACAAACCCAGAAAAATGTCAAACTCCTACTTCTAATCAGCCAAGATCATATTTTATGGTTGCCCATAATTTATTAGAGTCCCAGTTGTTGGAGGTATTTATTTGGGTAATTTTACGGCACATTTAACCATCATTTGCCATCGAAAACGAAATATTTTCTTTGCTGATGCTATGGCGACGGTGTAATTTTAAGCCATCTTTACAAACGAGTCGAGTTCCACTACTTAATCAGCCGTAGACTCAAGAATTAGCAAGAATTTCCTTATGCTTACCTCAAGCTTAGAACAGCATAGTATTGTCATAAGGTTGTTGAGCATACACTCTTTTATCCTGCCAATGGAGACGAATCAATTTCATCTCTGGCCATCACGAATAAACAAAGCAGCATCAGCCGCACTTGATCGGCTATTTGGACTGGTTTTGTTACTTCGTAATTTTATATTAAATACTAACATGCGATCATAATAGCAAAATAATTGTTTAAGTTTGAATTAAACTTATTGCTAGACTTTAAATCTTATATCCTTTATCTTGGGAAGGCAAAAAGCGGTGAGGATTTTCCTCCCGCTTTATTGCCGTTGTGAGTATTGATGTATGGATTTTATAAAAATTCATCTAATATAGACAAGGAGTTTTGACCAGAGAGTTAGATGATCGAGTTTGTTGATTGAGACTAGATAAAATTTTTCAGAGTACTATGCTGCTTATTAATTATCTCACCATGTTCATCAGCAGCTATAACAATTCTAGATAACCAAAAAACAGCACTTTGCGACGAAAGGAGGAATTTGTACAGCTGTTTATTTGACTTCTTGTAGAAATGCGGTAAAAGGGTAAAGGAAAATAAAATTCCTTGAACCTTTTAGTCTTCGCCTTTACCAAATCTTGCAAAAGTTGCTTTCGTAAGAGTTTGATTGACTTCTGTTAACGTCAATATAAAGTTATATTCTATAGGTAATGGGGTGTAGCAGTTGACAAAAGTGTCTATAATCCCATATTGAGCTTCTACAACTAGAATTTTTATGCTTATTCTGGAACTATATAATGAGTAACAATTTAATGATCAGCATATTAACAGCTAGCTTTAAAATAGGACTAGTTAGAGCATAGCTTGTTGGATCAACCTCGTTTCGTTAGGGGTAAAAGTTAAGAATTATAAGGTAAAAGGCTCAAGATTAAATAGTAAAGGGATTTGATTGATTCATTCTTACCCCCCTTTTGCTTTCTACTGTTTACTGCTGTAGACACAAATTGGTGTAGTCCATACCCTTTTTTGACTTCTGTAAAAGTCTCTTTCCTATGTAAATGTGATAATTTCAGGATTTAGGTTGGTAAGATATGGAAGTAATTTTTAAGGTAATTCGACAGCAACATAATTCTTCTGCTAACGTACAAACTTACTCTTTACAGGTAGAACCAAGTAATACAATCCTTGATTGCCTCAATAAAATTAAGTGGGAACAAGACGGAACTTTAGCATTTCGCAAAAATTGTCGCAATACAATTTGTGGTAGCTGCGCTATGCGAATCAACGGACGTTCTGCTCTTGCTTGTAAAGAAAATGTTGGCAGTGAAATTTCTAGATTGCAAGAGTTAGCAGCACACACAAGTAAGGGAAATGCTATTCCGGAAATTACGATCGCTCCACTCGGTAATATGCCTGTAATTAAAGATTTAGTAGTGGATATGAACGATTTTTGGAATAACCTAGAGGCGATCGCACCTTATGTGAGTACAGCTAGCAGACAAGTACCAGAAAGAGAGTTCTTACAAACACCAGAAGAGCGATCGCGCCTTGATCAAACTGGCAATTGTATTATGTGTGGAGCTTGCTTTTCTGAATGCAATGCTTTTGAAGTCAATTCAAAATTCGTTGGCCCTCATGCTCTTGCCAAAGCTTACCGAATGGTAGCCGATAACCGTGATACTGAAACAGAAAACCGCTTAGAAAAATATAACGAAGATACCCAAGGTGTTTGGGGTTGTACTCGTTGCTTTTACTGCAACAGCGTATGTCCTATGGATGTTGCTCCCTTAGATCAAATCACCAAAATTAAACAAGAAATTCTCACCCACAAACAAAAAAGCGACAGTCGTTCAATTCGCCATCGCAAAGTGTTAGTAGAGTTAGTCAAAGCAGGTGGTTGGATTGACGAAAGAAAGTTTAGTTTACAAGTAGTCGGTAACTATTTTCGGGATTTGAGAGGATTGCTTGGTATTGCACCCCTGGGTTTGCGGATGCTTGCTAAGGGTAAATTTCCCCTTTCATTTGAACCTTCCCAAGGGACTCAACAAGTGCGATCGCTGATTGAGGCGATACAGGAAGAAGAGAATAAGGAATAAGGATCGGGGAAAGCGGAAAGGGGAAAGGGGATTGTGGGAAGAATAATATGGTAAATAATTCCCCTTGTCTTCCTTGTCTCTCCCCAATCCCTTCCCTAGCGTGGATCTTGGGGTATATTTAAAGGCTGTCCAGAACGGTTATAGACTAAAATATCCCACTGTCCATTATTACTATATTCAAAGGCAATTCTAGTACCATCGGCACTGATTGTCGGATTGCGGACTTCTGCTTGCAAGTTAGCAGTCAAATTGCGTGATTGTCTTGTTTCTCTGTCATATAAAAAGATGGCTGTTCGACCTTGACGAGAAGCAGCAAAAACTATACTACGACCATCATCAGAAATACTGGGATGAGAGGCGATCGCATCAAAAGCATTTAAACCAGGTATATCAATCAAATTGCGAGCAAGTGTATCAAACATATATACATCTTGGCTACCCCGTCGGTCAGAAGTATAGACAATATATCTTCCAGAAATTTGCGGAGTTAATTCCGAAGCAGGACTATTGAGACTCCTACCCCCAGGATCGAAAGGGTAACTCAAAAGACGGGGATAGCCAACACAGCCAGTTAATAAAGTTGTTAATGTAACTATAGGAATAAATATATAGTGTTTGGTCATTGGTCATTGGTCATTGGTCATTGGTTATTCTCCGCCTCTGCCTGCTCCTTTGTCCCTGCTCCCTTGTCAATGTGTGAATTTTGAATTGTTTTGTCCCTCCATTATCCTCTAAGGTAGAGGAGCCACAGCCGCACCATTAGGAATATCTAACTCAATTTCTGGCCCTCGGTCTAGTACTTCCACGTCCCACTGACCACGGCTAGCTGTTTCAAAAACTACATAGCGTCCATCCGGGCTAATATTGGGATTTCTTACCCAACCCCTGTATGTGGGGGTGAGGATTTGCGACTGTTGCGTAGCGCGATCATAAAGTGCCACAACAGGCCTACCCTGGTCACTGGTTATGTAGGCTATGTAGCGTCCGTTATAGCTGAGACTAGGACTTTCAACTATTGTCCCTGGTCGATTTAAGCGCGATGTACGTAAAAAACTTTGCTGCTGTAAGTCATACAGCAAGATCTGATGAGTGCCATTACGGGTTGATACAAAGGCTAAAATACGGCCATTTCCACTCAAGCTCGGTTGCTCTTCAGTGTAGCGACTGTTGAGAGAGGTCGAGCCAATGGGAATATTGTCAGGAGTACAGGCTACAAGCAAACCTGTTAAACCAAAAATCAGACTCCAAACACAATTTCGTTGGAGCCAAAATCCAGGTGTAATTTTTTTCACCTTAACTATTTTTCGTGATCTTTTTTGCAACCTCCACCTTAGTTTATAAGAGGAGAGTGCCAATTAAACATCATCGAAATCCACTGAATTATCTGATTCGTTTTCTGAACGATTCATCGGCTTGTATTCTACATAATCAGTAGAGATGACATCATCATCTTGACGCTCAGGTCGAGATTCTGCGTTATTGCGCGGACGCCGTCTTCTGAGTGGTTTTTGTGTGCTATCTGTAACATCATCACCACGGTTTTCAGGTCTGAAAGAACCATTAGTTTCCCGTCGAGAAGGTCTTCTTTCTCTAGTTGTCGGGGTATCCCAATCATCATCTGTTTTAGAAGTAGTATTACCCCAATCGTCGTCTAGGCGATCGCTAGTACGACTAGTTGGACGCGAACTACTACGCCGACGGTTTGTTCTGTCGCTGGGTTCCGATCTCTCACTATTACTGCGACGTTCTAAACGACGGGGTTCATCTTCATAATAATCACCGTAATCACCACGTGATGAGCGGTTCTCTCTGCTACTTGATATTCGGGGACGTGGACGTTCATCTTCATACTCTTCATCGTAAGGTAGGGAATCTAATTCTGCGTCCACCTCAGCTTTGTAGGGAGATTTTTTCCGATACTGATATCGACTACTAACTTCTCGCTCATCATCCACAATAGGAGTGTTACGTTTTGCTTGCTGAGTTGCAATACCCCGTAGCCGAATACTTTCCACCGCAAAAAATACTGTTGAGCCTACCAAAAGTAGCTGACCAAATTGTAGAATCGGGTCTAGACGCCATCCTTGGAAAATAAGAATAAAGCCGCAGAGCAAGCCCACAGCAGCAAAAAAGATATCTTGATCTCGCGAGAGTTCTGGACGCACTGTGCGGAGAAAGTACAAAGCAGCTCCAGCGATCGCCAGGAAAATTCCTAGAAGACTGGCTGAGTTCGCCCCAAAATTGACTTGAGCCAGAACACTGGCTGAGTTCAGCCAAAAAGTTACCATTGTTTTTTTCCTAATATCAAATCTATGTTAGCGAGTTGGTATTTAAATCTCTACTTTAACAAGTCACTAAATATATTGTAGAGACGCGACATTAAAGGCTGCGCCGTGCTATTTACAACCGTACGCTTTGCCAGTCGCGTCTCTACAAACTACCCAAAGCTAAAAAGCTACTGGTTTTGAAAGTCAAACTAAATCCCGTAGGTAATTATTAAGAACGTTGGATTTTATCTTTTTGGCTAATAAAAACCAATCCCACTGTAATAGGGACAACGACAATTACACTACCCCAAAGCAGGCTCCAAAGAAAATTTGCTAAAGAAGGCGTCATACTTTTCAACCTTTTTCTACAGACTTTACCTTAATTTTAATAGTCTATTACACCCTTGGGTTGATAGGACATAGACCAATACGGTTTAGTTAAGGATTTTTAGTACAGAAAATTGGTGTGTACCAGACGCGAAATTACCCTGTGGGGTCTTGCTACGCGTCTGGTACAAAAGATTGTGGGGTTTCACTCTTCAGTATGCAAAACTGGGCAACCTTGCAGCAAGGGGGTTTGATTAGAGAATGAATTGTATTCCAAACTACAAAATCCCCTTGCTGCCACCTCCACTCCTAGATATTAAATGTGGGCAAAATATATAAGGTTGCCCAGTTTTGCTCTTATTTGTCCAAGGGCTTAACTGAACTGTATTGGGACATAGACTAGTTTGTAAATAGGTATGGGAGTGTAAGGGTTTAACACCTCTACACCCCACACCCATTTACAAGACATCATTTAGCTAAAATAATAATGGTTAGGCTTAACAAAGTTTCAAAATTGATAAGTTCCGCCTGTTTTTTTTTTGTTTATTGCAGAGAGTGAGAAACTCGTACCATGACTGGTATTAACCTTACAGCTTGGATTCTCGGTCTAGGACTGGGATTGATGACACTTTTATTTATTTTTCGTATAGTTCTAACTTGGTATCCCCAAGTAGATCTAAATCGCTTGCCTTTTAACTTAGTAGCTTGGCCAACAGAGCCATTTTTGATACCAATGCGGAAGTTAGTTCCACCCATTGGTGGGGTGGATATTACACCGATTATTTGGGTTGGTATTTTTAGTTTTGTTAGAGAAATTCTTCTTGGTCAGCAAGGACTACTGATTATGATGTCTAGATAGATGTTGCTGGTTATAAATCAGTTAACAGTTAACAGTAAATAATAGAATTTGATAACTGATAACTGATAACTGAATCACCCTCTAGCCTTGCATGTCTTGTATAAAACTGGTGTAAACGTTACCCTGTAAAAATTGTGGGTTTTCCATAATTTTTTGATGAAAACTGATTGTAGTTGGTAGTCCTGTGATTGCACACTCTTGCAGCGCTCGTTTCATGCGGTTGATAGCTGTAGGACGGTCTTGTCCCCAGACAATTAGTTTACCGATCAAAGAGTCATAATAAGGGGGAATTTGATAGTCGGTGTAGACGTGAGAATCTATGCGGACACCAGGGCCTCCGGGTGGGAGATAGCCACTGATTCTACCAGGAGCAGGACGAAAATCGTGGTCGGGATCTTCGGCGTTGATCCGACATTCGATCGCATGACCTCGTAAAACCACTTGATCTTGGGTAAGTTTTAGTCTTTCCCCTTGAGCGACACGGATCTGTTCAACAACCAAGTCTACCCCTGTAATCATTTCTGTAACAGGATGTTCAACTTGAATGCGGGTATTCATTTCCATAAAATAAAAATCACCAGATCTATCTAAGAGAAATTCGATAGTTCCGGCGCCAGTATAATTGATAAATTGAGCTGCTTTTACAGCTGCTTGCCCCATTTTTTCCCGTAGTTCTGGGTCAAGAGCTGGACTAGGGGCTTCTTCCAGTAATTTTTGATTACGACGTTGAATAGAGCAATCCCGTTCACCTAAATGGATCACGTTTCCGTAATTATCCGCCAAAATTTGAAATTCAATGTGGCGCGGACGTTCAATAAATTTTTCTAAATAAACCCCAGAGTTACCAAAAGCGGCTCCTGCTTCGCCTTGGGCTGCTTGAAAAGACTTGATAAATTCGCTTTCTGAGCGTACTAGACGCATACCCCGTCCACCACCACCAGCAGTGGCTTTAATCATTACGGGGTAGCCCATTTTTTGAGCGATCGCCAATCCTTCTTTGTCTGACTCTAACAAACCATCGCTACCTGGTACTGTTGGTACTCCTGCTTTTTGCATGGTTTCTTTGGCTGTGGATTTATCTCCCATCAACCGAATTGCTTCTGGAGAAGGGCCAATAAAAGCAATATGGTGATCTGCACAAATTTCTGCAAACCGAGCATTTTCTGCCAAAAAACCATAACCAGGATGAATAGCAGTAGCATTGCGTGTCAAGGCTGCGGCAATAATATTAGGAATATTTAGATAACTTTTACTGCTAGCAGCTTCGCCAATGCAAACAGCTTCATCCGCTAGTTGGACATGGAGTGCATTGCGATCAACAGTAGAGTGTACCGCCACAGTTGCTATTCCCATTTCTTCACAGGCCCGGAGAATGCGAAGCGCGATTTCTCCCCGATTAGCAATTAATATTTTGTCAAACTTCATCTTTTAGTGTCGATATAAGTTAAGTAAATTGACTAAAGAAGTCACCAAGTGTAATGGATAGGTGTTGACAATTCAGCCCTTGGTTGACATTTTCTCCCAGCTAGTTTAAAACAACGCTTTCGCCTGATTTAAAATTATGACAGGAGTTAACAGTTATCAATTATCAGTTATCTGTTATTTGTTTCATTTATTGAGTTTAAGCCTCTGAGCATAAGCCTGATAACTGTTCACTGTACCTGCAAAAAGCTCCCGTAGAGCGTTTCCACCCTAGAGAAAGGCTTTGTCCCATGAGTACTCTCCCCTAAAATGCTATTTTCTGCCAGTCTAATGGGTCAAGAGTCAAAATCTTGTACATACAGAGTCTTGAATTTGTGAAAAATTTAATTATGACTCCACTATAGTGATTTTGTTGTGCTATATTTAGTCATTAGTGCAACCTTGCGGATGTGGCGGAATTGGTATACGCGCACGTTTGAGGGGCGTGTGGCTTTGCCTTGCGAGTTCGAGTCTCGCCATCCGCATATTTTTTAACTTAAAAATCCCGCCCGCGACTCAAGCGCAGGCTAATAGTTAAAACCCACTTGCTTTAAGTGGGTTTTAATGTTTGTGTCCTCCTTGTCCCCCTTCCCTTGTCGTACTATTGATCTCCCCCTGGTCCAGCAGTCACAATTACAAGATTCTCTGGATGAATCAAATCTTTAATTACCTGCTTTACTTGAGCCATATTCACTGCGTCAATTTGCTGAGGAAATTCTTTGATTTCTGCTAAAGATAGTCCATAGACGGAATTTTTCAAAATTAAATCCGCTACGTCACTGGGATTTGCTAAATCTACAGGGTAACTGTTGGTAATTGAGCGTTTTGCTGTGTTTAATTCCGCTTCAGTTATACCCTGTTCTCGCACCTGCTTAAGTAAAGCGATGGTGCTGGCGATCGCCTTTTGGGTATCATTAGGAGCGGTCTGCATTTGAATTAAAAATGGCCCTGGCTGACTACCAGCAGCAAAAGCGCTGTAAATACCATAGGTTAAACCTTGGCGATCGCGTACTTCTGTACCCAAGCGGCTAGATAAAGTATCGCCACCTAAAATTTGATTGAGTACCAAAGCAGGATAAAAACGAGGATCTTTACGGGAAATACCGTTATAACCAAGATAAGTCACAGCTTCCGCCTTACCAGGAATCACTGGGTTGACGCGTTTTGTAGATTTTGGTAACGATACTGGTGGTAGACTAATGTTGACTGGTTTACCCTGAGCTTGCCATTTACTGAAAGCTTTATTCAGCAAAGCTTTGACCCTAGCTGGGTCAAAATCTCCAACCAAAGCGATCGTTGTAGCATCTGGTCGGTAGTGTTCCTTATAAAACTTCACCAAGTCTTGACGAGAAATACTCTTTAAGCTTTTCTCTGTGGGAAAACTATAAAAAGGATGGTTTTCTGGATAAATTGCTTGCTGGAATACCCGTCGTCCCAGTCCACGAGGATCATCTAACTGGATTTTCAGACTTGTCAACGCTCTATCTCGACTCAATTCCAACTGATCACTGGGGAAGGTAGCATTTTGAACAACATCTGCCAAGGTTTGAATCATAATCGGTAGATTCGCAGACAGTCCATTCCCATTTATACTGACTCCCTCACGGCTAGCATTAAAGTTTAAGCCAACTCCTCGGTCTTCTAACTTTTGAGCAATGCTAAGAGCATTTTGTGTCTGTGTCCCATTCATTAAATTAGCTGCAACAAGATTTGCGAGTCCAGCTTGAGAATTAGTATCAAACTCACTACCTCCATCAATATTTCCACTCAAATTGACGGTGGGGACACTGCGATCGCGCAACAACAAAACTCGTAAGCCATTCTTAAGAGTAAATTCCTCTGGTAGAGGTTGATTTTGAGAAGTCGTGGTTGATGTCGCTGGAGGTAGATATTTAGCCAGTTCTGCTGGATCTACAGGTTTCCCAGGACTGAAGTTTTCCACCGTCCGACCAGAACCGCTATTAGAAGTCCCTGATTTACCGTCTGGTTGGGTGGGTTCAAAAAAGCCAATAGTTTGTTTACCAGGATTGAGGTAAGTTTTCGCAACTCGCTGCACATCTAGTGGTGTAACTTTGGCGATCGCCTGCAAATACCGTTCTACGTAGCGATAATCTCCAGCGACAGTTTGGTAAAGTCCAAGTAAATTGGCTTGACTGGTAATATCCTGGTTATTAAGTATAAAAGAAGTCTTTAGCAGTGTTTTAGCTCGATTTAACTCTGCTGTCGTGACTGGTTGTTGTTGTATTTTGGTCAGAGAAGTTTGCAATACCTGGTTAATTTTTGATAATTCCTGACCAGGAGCAGCTGTCACACTAATATCGTACCAACCTGGTTCAATTAATTCTACCGGACTAGCACTAATTGAACTAGCTAGACCAGATTCTACTAAAGCTTGATAAAGCTGAGAACTACGTCCACCTGTGATAACTGCATCCATAACATCAATTGCAGCTACATCTGGATGATGAACATTTGGTAATGGATAAACAACTTGCAAAAGTGCTGCACTTCCTGGTTGTTTTAAGACAATAGGAGATTTTTTAGTATCAGAAGAAGACAGGGGGAGTTTTTCTTGAGTCACCGCGTCTTTGCGTCTCCTTGTCCCGGTGTTCTCATTTCTTGTTTTCGGTAACTTACCAAAAGTTTTTTGTATAACTTTTAAAGTTGGTTCGGTAGCAAAATCACCTGTAATTACCAAAGTTGCGTTGTCAGGGCTGTAATAATTATGGTAATAATTTTGCACTTGCTCAACTGTAAATTTCTCGACATCGGCTTTTGTCCCTCCTACAGGTAAGCCATAGGGACGGTTCGCAAATGCAGATCGCATGACAGCGCGGTTGAGGCGATAACCAGGAGAATTTTCGTATCCTTGTAACTCAGAAATTACCACACGCTTTTCACTGTTTAATTGTTCGGCTCCTATTAAAGAGTTTTCCATGCGATCGGCTTCTAGAGTCAGCAGTGCTTCTAGTTTGTCCTGCTCTACCGTACCAAAATAAGCGGTTTCATCGTAAGTGGTAAAAGCGTTAAACTGACTACCCAAAGCACTAAATAATCGACCAAACTGCACTGGACGGTCTTTAGTACCTTTGAACATTAAATGTTCTAATTGATGGGAAATGCCATTTTCCCCTGCTTTTTCGTTGCGTGAACCAACTTTATACCAAACTTGCACACTGACTACAGGTGCAGTATGAACTTCCTTTGTCAGCACTGTTAAGCCATTATCCAGAACAGTTTTACGCACCCCTTGTGTTAGAGAAGTTTCAGGGGCTGGTGTGACAGCATAACTGAAGTTATTAGTTATGAATACTCCACTCAGAGTAAAACTGAGGAACAAGCCAAGAAGAATATATGCAAGCCGCTTACTGAACAAACGCATGTTAAGGTACAGAAAAATATTTACTGAAGTCAGCAAAGTTTGAGTTTACTTTAAATCAGGCTAACAAATCAGCATAAAAGCGTGGTGGCAATTGTATGAAAAAGTTGCGATCGCTCTTATTTAAACGTAAATAAACTTAAAAAAACATAAAATTATAGAGACGCGAAATTTTGCGTCTCTACAAATTAAAACCCACTCAGATAGTTAGTCGGCTTTATTTGTTCTTGTGGCTTTGCTTTCCAGCTTTTACATGTTGTTCATGGGTACCACCTTGAGTACCTTTTGCTTGTTCTTGTTCGTTATCATTATTTTCATTGCGATCGCTTCTGTGGGAGTGCTTACCACCTTCTCGACCAATCTCTGCCATAAATTCTCGGTCTTGGCTTGTAGTTTCTCCACCTTTACGACCAGCTTCTCTAGCCTCTTCTGATGTAAATTCGTGTGCAGTTCCTTTTTCGTGAGCAGCTTTTCCGCCTTTACTAGCAATTTCACGCTGCTTATCTTCATCCATGGATGCAAATCCACGTTTGCTTGTATCTGACATAATAATTCTCCGTTTTTCTTTGTTTTTATTCTTGTCAAAAAATGCAGTTTTAAAGAATCTAAAGAGTTTGTAATTCACCCTTGATTCTGTGTCTAATTTACAAATTAAAAATTCTGTAAACCTCTTTCTAATAGAGTAGTTTGTTGCCTAGAAAACATATTTTGTATTACAAAAAATAATTCTATAGTTAGAGTAATTAATTAAAAAGAAGATTCTATTTTGCAAAGAAAATATGTTCTAAACAAAGGAAAATTTGATAGTTATTAATTTTATTTTCATCCTAATAAAATCTACCAATAGGGAGATAAATTATCTTGATATTTATATATGAAAGCAATCTCATCTATTTTAGAAGTTGTTTGAAAAGTGATTGGCTGTAATTTTAATTACATTATTACCTCCCTTAATCCCTCCTTTGCAAGGGGGGAAACAAGAGAAATCCGGTTCCCTCCCCTTTACAAGGGGAGGGTTAGGGTGGGGTAAAAATATTTGATACATCAATCATGACTTTTCAAACATCCTCTAAGACACTAAAAAGAAATAGGTAAATTTAAAAGCTATATTTGCAAGATTCAACAACCAGCAATTATCAAATACAAACGAATTACTGTTGTGTAGCCGAACGTCCTTGCTTACCTAACTTGATTAAGACAAAATAGCTCAGATAACCTACATAAAATATCAAACCAATAATACCAAGAAAGCCGAGAAAGCCAGCACTAGTTTTGGGATGGAACCATTCTTTGAATACTAAGGGTGCTTCAAACCAGATATGACAATTGGGATTATTGCTAATATTTTCCGAAAAAGCACAACCCAGGAAAGGTATAAAGGCAAGTGAACCTAGAATACAATAAATAGTTGTTGCCCAGCGCCAAGAAGTAAAAGTCAGCTTTAACGGGCCGCTAGACTGATACTCAATTTCATCATTAAGATCTACCCAAAACCACAGTGAAATTGGTATGAGGATACGAGCCAAAAATCCAGAGATAAAACTGACTGGATATTGAGCAATCATTAAATAAATGGTGATAGCCAAAAGACTAGATACTCGCCAGTAAATAACTAACAAGCGTTGCATTCCCTCAGCTTTTTGCACAAATGTCCAAATCAGCAAAATCAAAGGAATGATGACTGTAAATAATACTGCTAGTCTGTAATCCATCCAGACAAAAGAGCGAAACCAAATTTCTTTTTCCATAGTATTTCCACAAAAGATAAATAATTTTACTTAGAGAATATACAGCTAATAGTTAACAGGAGCATTCCAATTTTTTCAATATACCGCAAAGGGTTTAAACCCTTTGTTAATAGCACAAATTGTCTTCATAGGACTCAAATAAATCAAACAGAACAGTCTGCTTAAGCAGACTTTCGCAGGCGGGTATAAACAATCAATAATTCCGCCGTTAAATCCGTCCATGAGAATCATGGAAGAAGGATGCGCGGCGGAATTATTGTTCAATTTTCTTCGCAGAAACTGTCAATATTTAGTATTTTCCCGTGAAAATAAGAAAATATCAGTTATACCTAAGCATGTACACGCCTATTGTTTGAGCTAGGATACAAGCAAGGTATTAAGATTGTGCGAAAAAAACTGAAAGTGCAAAATATTAGCCAATAGATCTTTGTTACTTTTTGGTCAATATTTTCAGATCAACTCACTGAACTAATTGTTAGTCCTCATAAATTCGACACTCATCTGCTTCGGGGTTATCATCACAGTACTTTTCAAAAGGAGTTTTTGGCTTGGATTGCTTTTGGTGAGAAGCTTCAGCTTGTAATTCTTCGACTGCATCCCAAGCAGCAGCACATTCTGCGGAATTGCTACCTGAAAGATCACAGACAGCGCGAGCTTCTTCAAGTTCTTGTTCGATTCTGTTGTGGATGTCTGTCATAGTTCTAATTTGCTGTGTGTTATTAATACCAGTATAGAAAAAGTACGGAAAGAGCTTTTTTGCACTATTCCACACTATTCTAGCCATATAGCTACCACTTTAGTACTTTCGATTGTTACTTTATAACAAAGTACAGCAATTAACAGGACGTCTTGCCTTATAATCTATTTCTTTTAAGATTTTACCTAAGCATACACCTGTAAGATTATACAATTATCTTTAGATAGATGTAATAGTAATAGCAATTCTTAGTTTATAGAATTTAATAAAAAGCTAAATTCACCTGATTTTGGGATGCAACTTCATGTTTTCCAAGATAAAAAATAAAAAACTATTAGCCGAATTGTAGAAAAGCGTAAAATTCATGGCAGACCAAATGCAGTGGGCAAATGCCCAATCAACCCGTCCCTCTTTAGAAGCAGCTGTTGCAGATGTGGTACAACGCACAACTTCTTCCTTATCAGCACCTGCGGATTTAGGGCTGGTATTCATTTCGTCTGCTTTTACAAGTGAATATTCCCGACTGTTACCTCTTTTAGCAGAACAACTTTCAGTTCCTGTGTTGATTGGCTGTAGTGGTGGTGGTGTGATTGGCACTAGTCTGGCTGGACACACCCAAGAATTGGAAGCAGAACCAGCCTTAAGCCTGAGTTTAGCTCATCTGCCTGGAGTGGATGTCAAAGCTTTTCATGTTGTTGGTGAACAATTACCTGACTTGGATGGACCACCAAATCCTTGGATCGATTTGATTGGTGTACCATCTTCACCAACATCTCATTTCATTTTGCTGTCTGCTTCCTTTTCGTCTGGGATCAACGATTTATTACAGGGGTTGGATTATGCGTACCCAGGCTCTATGAAAGTTGGAGGTCAAGCAAGTAGTGGCGTAATGGGTGGTCGGATTGCGCTTTTTTGTAATGGTCGTTTGTATCAAGAAGGAACGGTTGGGGTAGCATTAAGTGGCAATATTGTTTTAGAAACAATAGTGGCTCAAGGATGCCGACCTATTGGCCAGCCATACCAAATTACAAAAGGCGATCGCAACATCATTTTAGAGTTAGACGAACAAGCACCACTTTCGATACTGAGAGATTTAATTGCGAGTTTGAGCGAAGAAGACCGAACACTGGCGCAAAATTCCTTGTTTGTCGGTCTAGCAATGGATGCATTTAAGCCTTGTTTGCAACAAGGAGACTTTTTAATTCGCGAGATTTTGGGGGTAGATCCTTCAGGAGGAGCGATCGCAATCGGTGATTACGTTCGTCCTGGACAACGCCTACAATTCCACTTACGAGACGCTGAAGCTTCGGCGGAGGACTTGGAATTTCTGCTGGAACGTTATCAAAAAGAACAACAATCTCAGCCTGCTGCTGCTGGTGCATTAATGTTTTCCTGTCTGGGGCGAGGCGAAGGGCTATATGGCAAACCAAATTTTGATTCCCAGCTATTTCAGCGTTACTTCAACGATATTCCCCTGGCAGGCTTTTTCTGTGCTGGCGAAATTGGCCCTGTTGGTGACACGACGTTTTTGCATGGTTATACTTCTGTCTTTGGGATTTGTCGATCTTTAGAGAATGGGTGATGGGGGACAAGGGGGACAAGGGAGCAGGGAGAATCACCAATCACCAATCACTAATGACTCACCAACAAAGTACTGTGATTATCAATGAGTGTAGGTGTGCCACAAGTTGCGATCGCACCGTATTTTTCAAAATAACGACCTACCTCTGGCGGAAAGTGGGAACCGTCAAATAATGCGTCTCCATTGGCAACATTAGCCCAAAAGTCTCGCAGAGTGGGGGCTAATTCTTGAGCTTGCTCTAATGGTAGGCTCAAAGGAGGTAAGGTCAAAAATTTCATTAAAAAGGGAAAGCTGCGATCGCCCATCCATTTACGCGAACTGTGTTGCAAATTCGGGAAATCTGGGACTGACTCGACTCGATACGACAACATCTGCAACCATTGTCTAGCGTAGCGATCGTGACGAAACTCTAATACTCTGTAGGGATGAGGATAGCTGACTAAAGAACCAGTAGTAATTTCATATATACCCTGAGAGTATGCTACGTCCTGAACATGCAAATGCCCTGTAAATACTAATCTGACTCCGTAGCGTTGCAACAGGGATAATAATTCCCCAGCATTTTCTAACATATAGCGATTTGCCATAGGGTGGCGTGATTGATTAGGTAAGTGTTCCACAACATTGTGGTGTATCATCACCAGTACTAATTCATCACCAGTTGTAGCTAGAACTTCTTCTAACCATCGCAGTTGTTCAATATCCAAACGTCCTATTTGCTCTTCTTGGTCATTGAACAAATTAGAATTCAGACCAATTAGTCTGACTCCTGGCAAGACCTGACAAGTGTAGTAAGGTTGTTTGGAATCTGTGTAACCAAATTTACTATAATAACTGGGGAAATCCGCAAATGCAATTGATTGCTCATTAGCCTTGAAAACAGGAACATCGTGATTACCAGGCACAACGTAGGCAGGAAAAGGTAACTTAGCCAAGCGTTGTGCTAACCAAGCATGGTTCTCTGGTTCACCGTGCTGAGTTAAGTCTCCAGGAAGTAAAATAAAATCTAAATCTAACTGTGTTAGATGTTCTAATACACTTTCAAACCCTGAAACACTGACTTCCACCAAATGAAAACGACTGGGATGATTCCAGATTGTGTGAGGAAGAGCAATATGTAAGTCGCTGACTATAGCAAAGCGAAAATTGGGAATCATTGAAGTAAATACTATTTTAAAAACAACGTTTAAAAATCCTTTTAAAATAAAGTATAACCTCTGCCTCCTAGACTTGCGTAGCAATGATCCCACTTAATATTTGTACATATTTAAAAATTGTTATTGGGAAAATAGAATTAGGATTAACTCAAAAAAGCAAATTATTTCTAAAAGCCTACATTATTAGGGCTATTTCAAGCTTATACCATTTCTATATGAAGACGCATAGAAAGAACCCCACCACCTGCGGCATCTCCTCTTGGTAAGGGGAGATTGGGAGGGATAAAAATAGTGTGCAGCTTCACAGAGAATTGGTATTATGCATTATCAAAAAGGGAAAAAATATGTCAAAATAAGAATTTATTATGGTTAAAATACATTATATTGATATAAATCAAAAACCAACAAAAAGAACAAATAATCTTATAAAAAACTAATAACTACCAACAAGCAAGAAATAATTAAGGAGATTTTTTTTGGTACGCGTTCGAGTCCGTCAGCACGTTAATCCCCTGGCAAACAAGTATCAAGCACCAGCTAATCCTTTAGACTGGGAAAAAGTCTATTTCCAGTCAAATCAACCACTGCATTTGGATATTGGCTGTGCCAGAGGACAATTTTTATTACAATTAGCGCAAATAGAACCAAGTTGGAATTTTTTGGGTTTAGAAATTCGTGAGCCTTTGGTAGATCAAGCGAATAGAGTGCGGGATGAGTTAGAATTACAAAATTTGCACTATTTATTTTGTAACGTCAATAATTCTTTGCGATCGCTTTTATCAACTCTCCCCACAGGAAGCTTGCAGCGTGTCAGCATTCAATTTCCTGATCCTTGGTTTAAAAATCGTCATGCAAAACGGCGGGTAGTACAACCGGAATTAGTTGCAGAACTCTCAGATTATCTGATTCCAGGGGGAATGGTATTTTTACAATCAGATGTAGAATTTGTCGCAACACAAATGTGCGATCGCTTTGCTGCTCATTCTAGTTTTCAAAGACAAGGTTCGGGAGAATGGTTAGCAGAAAATCCCCTCCCAGTCTCTACAGAAAGGGAAATAGCTACTCAGAAAAAGGGCGAACCTGTATATCGTGCTGTGTTTACAAGACTAAATCATTCGTGAACAACGAAATTCCCGACTTCTTAGAGCATGGATCTGGCGAATGGTGAATATAATCCAATACGCTTGGTGTTAAGCCCACAAATTGGTTTGTAGAGGCTATAAATTTAATCGTTATTTGCGTTCGCTTTCACATTTATGTAAATATTGTTTCATTCATAAGAAACGTTCTAATGTTTCTTGCAAATGCTTTAATGTTTTCTATAGATCAGAGAGTTATTATAAGAAATGTTCTAATGTTTCTTGCAAATGCTTTAATGTTTTCTATAGATCAGAGAGTTATTATAAGAAATGTTCTAATGTTTCTTGCAAATGCTTTAATGTTTTCTATAGATCAGAGAGTCATTATAAGAAATGTTCTAATGTTTCTTGCAAATGCTTTAATGTTTTCTATAGATCAAAGAATTTTTATAATCAACGTTAATTTAGTAAGTGTGTAGACACGTAGCGCTTCTCGGTTAGGCGATCGCTAGATTCTCAACAATCTAAATCCAAGAATGAAACCACATCCGCAATTTATAAGCTTGAGGTGAGAGAGGTAAAGCTAGATAAAGCGGTAGCCAGAAAACAAAAGCTGTCAAAATCGTAAACGTAATCGTGACGCCAATGGCACGGAGTCCCTTGGAATAACTGCGAAGACATTGATCTACAAACCAAGCGATCGCCATAAAAGCAAACACAACAGCTGTCATGTAGTGATAGATAAAAAGACAGCGATTGACTCCTACCCAAGGTAGTAAATTGGCAGCATAATTTAAAACCAAATATAAAGCAATCCAAGTATCAACAGAAAGTCTTGGTGCGATCGCAAAACGCTTTTTCCTGACTAAAAAACTTATCGCTTGCCATCCCAACATTATTACTAACAGTAACAGAGCAATGACACCAAACCACCATAAGAACGGATTCCCCATTGCATGAACATCATAAATTACTTTGCCAGTACCCGTAGGTAAAGGTGGTCCCACTACAGGAAGGGGTTCTTTAAGATTTGTTGCTGTTTCGTATAAATAAGCCATTGGTCGAGTCAGTAAAGGCCATTTATACCATGCAGCACAGTAAGGGTGGACTGTGGGAGTATTACCCCCTAAACGCTCATGAAACAGTAGAATTTGTTTATGAACTTCAATAAAATTATGTTTTCTGTTTATTAATAAATGAGGAATCCAAATCAGACTGTAGATTAATGCAGGGATAATTCCTAAATAAAAGAAAAAGCTTACAAAATTTAGCTGCGTCAGGTTTTGTAATGGAGATGTTTTTTTTTCATGTTCCCATAAATTAGGGCTTTCTCGGGTAATATTTGTCTGACTTATTCTTCCTATAAATTTCCATCCCCAGGCGAAAATCCAGGTTAGATAAGCACCCAACAAAAACCACAGACCGTTCCATTTCGTAGCAGCAGAAGCGCCAAAAGCAACGCCAGCCAGTATGAGGTAAACTCTGCGCTGTTGTCTGTGATTTGCTAAGGCTAATAAAAACAACAACTGTCCTAATAACCCAAAGATAACTATATATATATTGATCAAAGCGTAGCGAGACTCGACGATAAATATACCGTCACAAGCGGTGAATAAACCTGCTAGGAAAGCAAAACTACGACTATAACTTAATTGATAGGCAATTCCTGTAATAATTAAGGGAATAAATGAGCCAAACAGAGCATTAAGCCAACGATAACTCCAAGCTGGTCGTAATGTACCTGTTAAACCATTTACCGGATCATGCCAAAAAGGAATGCGATCGCTAATCCACATTCCCAACGCAATTATCAGTTTACCAAACGGTGGATGACCATCAAAAAATGGAGTGTGAGTGAGATAGTTATTGCCGAATTTAGCATAGTAAACTTCATCAAATACAAAGGTGTTAAATCTCCCTAATCCCCAAAATCGTAGGAAAAGTGATAGAAGAAATATACCTGCAATGCCTATCCAAAACCATTTTTTTGTCATTGATCAATAGTCATTGGTGATTTGTGATTGGTGATTGGTGATGGGAAGAGACTTGTTAAATAATTCCCCCCACACTCCCCACACTCCCTTCTCCCTGCTCCTTTGTCCCCTATCTCCGATCCCCTATCCCTCAACTTTCGCCACTTCTAGCATGGTTTTTAATACAGAATCAGGATTTAGGCTAATTGAATCAATTCCTTGTTCCACTAAAAACTGAGCAAATTCCGGATAATCACTGGGTGCTTGTCCACAAATACCAATTTTGCGATTGTGTTTTTTCGCCGCAGCGATCGCCATCTTTACCATTTGCTTTACTCCCTGACTGCGTTCGTCAAACAACCCTGCTACTAAGGCTGAATCTCTGTCTATGCCTAGTGTTAGCTGAGTTAAATCATTGGAACCAATGGAAAATCCATCAAATACCTCGGCAAACTCCTCAGCCATTATGACATTATTAGGCAATTCGCACATCACATAAACTTGCAAACCATTCTCACCCTGATGTAGACCATTTTTTGCCATTTCTGCCAACACTAACCGTCCTTCATCAGGAGTGCGGCAAAAAGGAATCATAGGGATAATGTTAACTAAACCCATTTCTTCGCGGACTCGCTTCATCGCCTGACACTCTAAAGCAAAACCTTCGCGATAGCCTTGGTCATAATAACGTGCAGCGCCCCGCCAGCCAAGCATGGGGTTTTCTTCTTTAGGTTCAAATTGTCTCCCACCGAGTAGATTTGCATACTCATTACTCTTAAAGTCTGACATTCTCACAATTACTGGTTTAGGATAAAATGCTGCGGCAATTCTGCCAATGCCTTGCGCTAATTTATCAACAAAATACTGTGGTTTATCATCGTAAAGCGCAGTAATTTCTGCTATTTTTTCTTTGACAAATTGATCTTCTAGTTGGTCATATTTAATTAATGCCATGGGATGGGTTTGAATGTGATTGGCGATAATAAATTCAGTCCGCGCCAAACCAACTCCATCGTTAGGAATTGCAGATAAACTAAAAGCTTCCTGGGGATTACCCACATTCATGAAAATTTGGGTGCGGGTACGAGGTAAATCTTCCAAAGCAACTTCTTGCACATCAAAAGGTAGTAATCCTGGGTAAACTTTTCCTTCTTCTCCTTCAGCACAAGAAACAGTTACTTCTTGACCACTTTTTAATACTTCTGTCGCATTCCCACATCCCACAATAGCAGGTACACCTAGTTCTCTGGCAATAATTGCGGCGTGACAGGTGCGTCCTCCAGAATTAGTAATAATCGCCCTAGCACGCTTCATAATTGGTTCCCAGTCGGGATCAGTTCTATCTGTTACCAAAACTTCCCCAGGTTGGAATTGGTCAATTTTGCTGACTTCAGAAATTACTCGTGTTTTTCCTTGACTAATTGCTGAACCTACAGCACGTCCTGTCACTAGGGGATCGGGGATTGAGGATTGGTGATTCTCCAGAGAAGACGCTTCGCGTAGACGCGCAAGTGGCTTCTCATAGAGTACGGGAGAAGACAAAAGAGAAATTTTTTCTTGTCCTCCGTGTCCTCCGTGTTCCCCTTGTCCCATTGTGAGTCTATAAGTCCGCAACACATTCTGGCTTTTCTGAGATTGGACTGTTTCTGGACGCGCTTGAACGACAAATAATTCATTAGTGATACCATCTTTTGCCCACTCAATATCCATCGGGGTGTAGACGCCGTGAACTTGAGAATAATGGTCTTCAATCAAACAGGCCCAATGTCCTAGTTGTAAAATTTCATCATCTGTAATCGCAAATTTATTTTTTTCTGGACTGGAAACTAAAACATTTTTAGTAAATTTAGAGCCATCGTCATAAACCATTTTTAATTCTTTGCTGCCCAATTTTTTATCGATAATTGAGCGAAATCCGGCTTTTAATGTCGGTTTAAAAACATAATATTCATCAGGATTAACTGCGCCTTGAACAACATTTTCTCCTAAACCATAGGCTGCTGTAATCAGTGCTGCATCTTGGAAACCTGTTTCGGTTTCTATGGTGAACATGACTCCAGCAGATGCTAAGTCAGAACGCACCATTTTCTGTACACCTACGGCGAGGGCAATGTTAAAGTGATCAAAGCCTTTAATATGACGATAAGAAATAGCGCGATCAGTGAATAATGAAGCAAAACATTTATGACAAGCTGCTAAAACTCCCGCAGTTGTAGTCACGTTGAGGTAGGTTTCTTGCTGTCCCGCAAAACTTGCATCGGGTAAATCTTCGGCGGTAGCGCTAGAACGAACTGCTACATCTGTATCTAGATAATACTGTTCACACAAAGTTTGATATGCACGGGCGATCGCATCGCGCAATTCTGGTGGAAATGGTGTATGTATCAGTAGCGATCGCGCTTTTTTACCTCGTTCGCGTAAATTGTTAACATTATCAACATCCAAGTCAGTAAACAATTCCCGCAGTTGTGCTTCTAATCCAGCAGATTCAATGAAGTAGCGATAAGCATAAGCAGTGGTAGCAAAACCCATTGGTACATTTATACCTTTGGGTGTTAACTGTTGAATCATCTCACCCAAAGATGCATTTTTGCCACCAACTAGCGGTATATCACCAATACCAACTTCATTAAACCAGAGAATGAGCGATCGCTCTTTGGCAGTTAGTTGAGCAGTTTCTTTTATAACTCTAGTCATCAGTATTTACTCCTGATAATAGTTTTTATTGTTCAGCAAAGATAAGCAGTTGAGTTTATTAGTCTAAAATAGTTCGTCTCTTTATTGACTAACTTTAATATATCTATAATTTTAGTAATCTACTTTATATTTTATTTGGAATCACTATGTCCAAGGTTATAGAAAAATTTTTATTTAATTTGATAATGGATATGAAAAGTGATGTAGAGCGAATAAATCTGTATTTTATATTTCCGAAATTATATCTGTTAATCCTGAATCTATATAGATGCTTTTTTTGATTTCACTCAAGGGGTAAAGTATGTTTGAGCGCTTCCTAGAAAAAATTATTAAAAAAACAGCACTCAAAATTTTAAAAGCAACGATTGCTGAATTACCCGCTACCAATCCGTTAGTTACAGATTGTAACCAGTTATTACCAAAAATAGCTAATTTTTTTGATTTATGATAATCCTTTAATTTGCTGGTGATTTTTGGTTGGTAGTTGTTTGCCATAATACATAACTACTAATTAATCACTCACAACAACTCCGAAATTGTTACAGAATTATGAATACTCAAGATATTAAATTTCCCAAAGGACGTACAGCATTTATTATTATCCACGGTGTCGGTGAACAAATACCTTATGAAACAGTAGATTATTTTGCCCAAAACTTAGTTAAACACTTTGAAGGGCAGAGTTTACCAATCATGTTAGAACACTTAATTGCTAAACGAAGACTATCGAATGGTCGTCGTTGGATAGAAAGCTTTGTGCGTCTTAGCCCTACTGAATTTCCAGCAGATGATTTTATAGATATTCACGAATATTATTGGGGAGCTGATACGGAAAATAAAATTAGTGTATCAGAAGTATTGCAATGGGCAGATCAGACACTAGAAGGGACAATCGCATTTTATAGTCGTAAGGAAAATCAATCTAAATTAGATGATATTTTGAAAGAAAAAAAATGGAAGAGTTTTTTTAAATATCGCCTACGCTGGCTAACTATATTTTTACGGATATTTAAAATAATATATCCTTGGTTACGACTAATTGTTTACCTATTTCTAATGTTATTAAGTCCATTTCTTCAAGGCAAGTTTCTACAACCAGCTTGGAATTTAAGCAGAAAACTGATAACTCCTTTGCTAGTGAATTTGGTGGGAGATGTTGCTATATATACTACTAATACTGTAAAATCTCCTTACCATAAAATTCGTGAACAAATACTAGCAGAATCATTAACACTGCTCAAAGCCATTCTCAGGGATAAAGCCGCAAATTATGATCAAGTAATTATAGCAGGACATTCTCTCGGTAGCTGTATTGCTTACGACACCTTGAATATTTTATGTATAGAAGCAAGTCTATCTAAAGATCAGGGCAAAAGTTTGCTTGTTAATAAAATCACAGGGTTAATCACTTTCGGATCTCCATTAGATAAGATTGCTTTTTTCTTCAGAGAAATGGCAGAGCAGCATCAGTACATTAGACAGAGAATATTAGAACACTTAAATTCTTTTCGTGTAAAGCCTTTATATATTCGGTTAACTCCATATTTGACTACAAACCCAGTAGAATGCCAACTAGAAAAAATTCGCTGGGTAAATTATTATCATCTACAAGATCCAATTAGTGGTCACTTAGATTATTACGACAGCTTAGATAATATGCGGATGGAATATGAAACTTCTTGGGGGGAAAAGGCGCATTTAGGTTACTGGACAGATCCCAATTTCTATAAGGATATTGCCCAACGCTTTCTTTCAAAAACAAATGAGTAGTAACTCGTAGCTCAATATATCCCATAAAGGACATAACATTATGTAAAATGGTTTTTCAATTTGATGCAAAAATATATGCTCAAATCCGAACTGACCACAAATACAAAAAATGAATACTACAAATGAAATATCAAGGTACTTAATAGATCAAGCTTCGACAATCCAAAATCTCAAACCTGAAATGGTATAACCTATGAAAATGCTTTGCCGCACATAAGATGTCCATATAGTATATAGTGCTTGGTGGTTCGTAAGAAGATTAAGAACAGGTTATTAAATTACAAATTCAATCATTACTACTTAGTAAGTTCTTGGTTATTTAAGCCTAACAATTGCAAACTAATGACTTCAGCCATTGGGAAACTACCCAATCACACCAGACAACGGAGGGAAAATCATGGGTAAGTACGACAAATTTTTTGAGTCGGAAGAGGTGTTGGAAGAATCACTCAATCCAAACGAAGCGATCGCAGCAGTCGCAGTTGTGACTGCAATTGCTGACTCTTCCATAGAAGATGTAGACGCAGAACTATTGACGGATATTCTCTGGGGATTTGAGATTTTTGACGAATATTCCGACGATGAATTATTAGAAATGATCGATAAACTTTTAGCCTTTGCTGAAGATGAAGGAGTCGGAACACTTTTCAACACTGCTTATGAATGTTTGGATGATGAATTAATCCCAGATGCTTTTGCTGCGGGAGTGAGTATGCTGGTAGATGAAGAAGATCTGCTTATTCCCAAGGGAAAAGCAACTTTACTTAAGAAGCTACAACAAGCCTTAGAACTAGAAGATGACGAAGCGAAGGAAATTGTAGAAGAAGTTATTACCGCTTTTGAAGAAGCAGAAGACGAAGACTTCCTAGACGACGAAGAAGATGAAGAAGACTTCTTAGAATCAATGTCTAGCCAGACAATATATGAGTCACCTGCGGGTAATTTTACAGTCCCTGTTCCATCCAGCCTGCGACAAGGCGCGATGATTGATAGTCAAGAAGGAATAGTGATTTTTTCTGATGATCTTGGTTCCTTATTCAGAATCGATTATAGTTCCCTGCCTACTCAACAAATGTATGATATGGAATCTGTAGGACAGGAAGAATATTTAAGGTCTATTCTTTTAAATAAGTATGTGCCTAGTGCGATCGCATCTAATTTACCAGATGCTTCGGTGGATTACACTGAATATCTGTCAGATGTATTAGAAGGTGCTTACTTTACATTAGTAAATATGCCCGAAGGTTCAACAGTTCCTAAAACAGGGAACAACGGAACTGCTATTAAATGTGATGCTTATCGAGGATTGTTAGCATTTATTGATGGAGACTTTTTGTATATAGTCAGTAGTCAGCGCAGCTTTTGTGATGGTGAAACTCCAGCTGGTGTTAAACAAGAAGCCCAAAATCTGAAGCAGAGTATTATCAGCTTCGTGGATACGATTGAGTTTAGTTAGCTGCAATCCGCGATCGCACTCATACAGCGTATTGCAGGTTTATGAGGTACAGACTATTCGGTCATAAATTATAAGAAAGTTTTTCACTCAATCAGAGATGTACCTCATTTACTTGAAAACTGCTGTATATTCCCAATCAGAAGGTGTTTTTTTGAAAAAATCGCCTTCTGTTTTTGCTTGCGATCACAGATTGCAGCTAAAGCAGTCAAATTATTTGGCATTGCTGATTTCATGTATGAAAATGATTTTGCATAATGCCAAAATCTTTGTAGAGCCACGATATATCGTGTCTCTATATTCGGATTCATACCGCATTCAGCAACGCCAATTATTTTTAAGGAGTTGGTCAAAGCGATCGCTATTGGTTAGAGTGAATACGATTATCATTTAAAAAATAAGGTATCTCGGATATGGTCAGTACTGTGACAACAGACGTAGTTCCAGTAACAGTTCTCACTGGTTATTTGGGATCTGGAAAAACAACTCTGCTCAATCGTATTCTCACCCACGAACATGGCAAAAAAGTGGCTGTGATTGTCAATGAATTTGGGGAAGTCGGTATTGATAATCAATTGGTGATCGATACAGATGAAGAAATCTTTGAGATGAACAACGGCTGTATCTGCTGTACAGTGCGGGGTGATTTGATTCGCATCATCAGTAATTTGATGAAGCGACGTCACAAATTTGACCATTTGGTGATTGAAACCACTGGGTTAGCTGATCCTGCGCCAGTGATTCAGACATTTTTTGTCGATGAAGATATGCGCGAACAGTTAGAACTGGATGCTGTGGTAACAGTAGTCGATGCCAAGCACATTTGGCAACATTGGGAAGCCGACGAAGCGCAAGAACAGATTGCTTTTGCTGACGTTATTTTGTTAAATAAAACTGATTTAGTCACGCCAGATGTACTCGATGAATTAGAAAGGCGAATTCGCGGGATGAATGCAATGGCAAAAATTTACCGTACCCGCAATTCCCAAGTTGGAATGGATGCACTTTTGGGTGTGAAAGCCTTTGATTTGGATCGTGCTTTGGAAATCGACCCAGAATTCTTGGGAGAAGATGCTCATCAACACGATGAAACCGTCTATTCTGTGGCTTTAGTTGCCGAAGGCGCCCTGGATGGAGATAAACTCAACAATTGGCTAGGCAAGTTACTGCAAACCCAAGGCCCGGATATCTTTCGGATGAAGGGTATTTTAAATATGGCTGGAGAAAGCGATCGCTTTGTCTTTCAAGGAGTACATATGATCTTTGAAGGAAAACCGGATCGCCCTTGGAAAGACAGCGAAACCCGTAAAAATGAACTAGTCTTCATCGGTCGTAACCTAGATGAAGCCAAACTCAAACAAGATTTTCTCGCCTGCTTAGTTTAAAGGACACGCAGGACAAGGGGGATACGGATAACAAATCCTTGGGTCTCCCCTTGTTTAGAATGAAATCATCGAGCAATCAGCATGGGTTCTTCGCAACTTTTGGTGATCTTGGTTGGGGTTAGTGTTAGGAATGAGGATTAAATAAAGTGTAAAAGTAGGCTGTGTTAGCGGAGCGTAACGCACCGTTTTAAGTTCCATCAGAATTGCATGTTATTAAATTTGCGTTCCTTAGTGATTTTAGAGGGGGATTTTGTGCAAAACCCCAAACAATATTGAAAATAATTGTATAAAACATTACTAAGATATATTTTTGTAAAGATAAGCTTAAAATTTTATACTGCTTGATGTAAGTGTGATAATTTAAACAATGCAAAATTAAAAAACCCAAAAAATTCCTAAAAAATTGGTTATTTTTAACTTATTTGTATAAAAAGAGTGTGCTTTTTAGCTCATTATTTAAATTTCTTACTTAAACAAAATCACTATATTCAGTTAATTTATTTTACTTGACTAGCACATCTATAAAACTTTCGTCTGCGAGATATATATGACATTAACTTCTGAGGTAAAAAATAAATTAGAAAATAATGGTAGCTACATAGGCGCAAAACTAGACAGATGTGTAAGTGGTGATTGCTATCCAGCCAGCATCCTGAATATAGGTATAAAAGGAGTAGTAAGAAGGGTATCAACAAGTTTTGCAGAACCGATTAGAAAAGAATTCGATTCTGCGATGAATAACTTATTTGATGATAATTTAACTCCATTTGCAGAAAAAATTGATTACATCGCCCAAAGGCGAATTGCACAAACAGAAGACGCTGCTAAAGATATAGTTACACAGACAGTTGATAACTTTTCTGGGTTAAAAAACGAAATCAAAAGCAATATTGATGATTTGCTTAGTGATGTTGATACAGGCTACAAAGAAAATCTGAAAATCACCTTTGATGAAATTAATTTGGCTCGTGCAGAAGCAATCTTAAGTTTAAGAGCAACAATAGGAGATATTGATAAATCATTAGAAAACAGAATTACTCAAATTTCCATCACAATGATGGATACTATTAAAACAGCTAAAGAAATTAGTGATAGATTTACACCGGAACAATTTCGGAGAAAACTAATTGAACCAACACTAGATCGGATAGATGCTTTAGAATCAAAGTTTTTTCAAGATGTAGATAAGTTAATAGATAAAATTGAAGCGATCGCAGTCGGAGAAATAGAAGAATTTAAAAAAGAATTAGAAAAATTTAGACGCTTGCTGCCTAATCCATTTGATGATTGCAGACGCAAGCTAGATTTACAATGGAAGTTGGGACTAGATTTAGAAAATATTGATATTTATAGATTAAAAGAGTGTGAACTCTTAACCAGAATTAATGAGAAATCATCTATTAGTAAAATACTAGATGTATACGGGCAACTGCAATATAATGCAGCCAGAATGAACTATGTTGCAAGAAGCGCACCTGACTTTAAAGATATTTTTATCAGGGATTGGTTGAAGTATGGTCAACTATATAGATTTTGGAAGAATTGGCTTTAGCTCAGTTAACATTTATCTACTAAAGATAGAACACTAACAAATCAATTTGTAATTTTAAAGGAAAAAACATGGCATTAACACCATTACAAGCCTATGAAGAAGCAATTAAAAGAATAGAAGACACACGCAAGGAATTAGAAAATGAAACAGCTAGATTTGAAACAATAAAATCGCAAATCCAAGCGCAAGTGCAATCTATCCAAACAGAATTACAAAAGAAAACTAAAGAAATAGAGCAACTAAAATCAGAACTTCAGGCGACAAAAACGGAACTTGAAACCACAAAAACTCTCCTCACAAATACAACAAATCTGATTCAAGATACTGCAAAAACAGTAAAGACTGCTTACTCAGAAGCACAAACTGCTCGTTCTGAAGCGAAAAACGCTCAAACCACTGCAAATACAGCTCGTTCTGAAGCACAAACTGCTCAAAACACCGCAAATACGGCTCGTTCGGAATCACAAACTGCTCAAAACACAGCTAACACCGTGCGTTCAGAAATTAATTCAGTTAAATCTGGTATAGAAAATGGTTCCATAATTGCTCAAAAAGCAATTATGTTAAGAACTAGAGATCATAACCACTGGCTGCGATGGCGTACAGTTGATAATAAAAATCATGTATCGGCTCAATAAACAGGGGTAGCCAAGAAAAATAAAAAAAACGAGCGAGGAACACATAGCGTCGTAGAATATGACACATGACGCGAAACCAATCGAGTGAAAAGTTAGTAG
>JAHHHW010000134.1 GCA_019359115.1 Pelatocladus maniniholoensis HA4357-MV3 | reverse complement strand
CCTTCAACAACTCTCGTAGCTTGCACTTCTTCTTAGCTGCTTGGCCTGTAGTGGGAATCTGGTTCACCGCACTGGGAATCAGCACCATGGCGTTCAACCTGAATGGTTTCAACTTCAACCAATCAGTGATTGACTCACAAGGTCGCGTCATCAATACTTGGGCAGACATCATCAACCGCGCTAACTTGGGTATGGAAGTCATGCACGAGCGTAATGCTCATAACTTCCCTCTCGACTTGGCTGCTGCTGAATCTGAAAGAGTTGCAATCAGCGCTCCTGCGATCAACGGTTAATCAACAGATAGTCGAATAAATAGATGAAAAAGCGCCCTCCACTTCGGAGGGTGCTTTTTTTGATCGCCTGCAAAGTACGCAAAGTACACGGAGACTGATAACTCAATACGCTTGGTGTTAAGGATTTTTGATACAAAAAATTGATCTGTAAAGGCCGTAAATTAACGATCTCTACTCTACAAAGAATTTTGGGCTTAAGCACAGAGGCGCAAAAAAACCGTAGACGCGGAGCGGCTTCTTGGAGAGTAGTATGTAACGAAAAGTAAAGTTGCCTAAAAACCTTTTCCCTTCTGGCCTTTGCCTTCTACCTTGTCATAGCGACAATTTTTAACGCCCACCTACTTAACTGAGAGCCAAAGATTTTGCTATATTGATAAAGCTTCGGAAGACGCTTGTGCTACTTCTGTTGGTCGAAAGATCTGCAAAAATCAAGAAGTATTGATAAGCCAAAAATCCCCACACCGTAGGGCATGAGGAGTATCAATGATGACAACCTACTTATTTTAATTTGCTATTTTGATTTGCTAGGAGGGGTTTTTACCTGACGCGCCATCTCTAGGAAGGAATTCATATTCGCTCCAGGACGACGACGACCATTTGTATTAGTAGGTATCAAGTACTTAGGTGCGAAGGTTGTTTCTGTTGGCTGTGCTTTAAGTGCGGGTGCCTTGTCTTCTTTTGGCTCGACTGTCACGCCCTCAGCAGTTTGTACTAGCTCAACCTTCGCAGGCTCAGGTTTAGCTTCTGTTTTAGCTTTTTTGGCTGATTTAACTGAGGTTTTACGAGAAGGCTTCTTAACTTCTTTTGCTCCGTTAGATGCTCCATTAGATGTTTCTGGAGCAGCTGCAACTGGTACTGGTGATTTTGTTGCACCATTATTAGTCTCAGCAACGGCCTTATCTGCTTCACTCTGGGTCATCTCAGCGACTTTATCGACTGCACTCTTAGCAGCAGTAGCTACTTTGTCAGCAGCAGCTTTGGCCGCTGCGATTGGTGGTGTATTTTCAGCTTCTTCCTTCAATTCCAGATAATAACCATTACCTTTTTTCTTGCCAGGAAAAAGCCCAGTGATGAATTTCATAATTCCACTAATTAAATTTTTGATAAAACCGAACATTACAATTACTCCTGTCTTTTATACCTGAAATTTGAGTACTTTTATTAAAAATTAGAGAAAAGTATTACATTTCTTAGAGTTGTTGCTAGCTTTACCTCATCCTTTGTAATCAATAATTTGATTAAGATCTTCTTAAAGCGAAAAAACTAAGCACAGGAAGCTTTTTCATTTGTAAAAACAAATGCTCAAAGACAAGGAACGGTACTCTAGCGAACCCTATAAACTTTTATCTCAAGTGTTTGGAATAGTTGATACTCAAGTTCAATTATTGAATTTTTGTGGATATGAGAGCAATATTTTGAAAGCAAGTTTCATAAAAGTTAACATACACTTTCATTATACGTGAATATGAGGTCTTAAATTCAACTTGCTCGTAGGAAATTCCAAAAAATTAATTATCCAACTTCTGTACTAAACCAGTCAAAGGAGTGTCATAGCTAGGATAGGGATAGTAATCATGCTCAGTTAGATTTTTTCTAGATTCTGTGCAACCCTGATTTTGCAAATGGACAAATTAACTTACAGACGAAACCCCGTAGTCTTAGTGCATGGCATTTTTGACACAGGTCGAGTGTTTGACAAAATGATTTCTTACCTCAGACAAAGGGGTTGGAATGTATATGACTTAGATTTGCTTCCTAATAGTGGTCATGGTAGTCTTGACCATTTAGCACAGCAAATTGCTGACTTTGTTGATGCTACCTTTGCGCCAGAGCAACCAATAGACTTAGTAGGCTTTAGTATGGGTGGAATTGTGAGTCGTTATTATGTCCAACGACTAGGGGGAATTAATAGAGTACAGAGGTTCGTTACTATTTCTTCACCACATAATGGCACTTGGGTTGCCTACTGTAATCCAGGTCTAGGTTGTGTGCAGATGCGTCCCGATAGTGCTTTGTTACAAGATTTGAATCAGGACGTTGACATGCTTTCACAGATCAATTTTACCTCAATTTGGACACCCTATGATTTGATGATTATCCCAAGCAATAGTTCACAAATGCCAGTAGGCCGAGAGGTGATTGTACCAGTAATGACTCATGCGTGGATGCTCACCGATGTCAGAAGTTTGTCAGCAGTAACAGAAGCATTAACACAACCAGTGCCAGCGATCGCCACACAGCAATTACAATCAAGTTAGTAGCATACCAGACTGCGAGCAAATCAGGAAAATTAAAAACTTTACTTTGTAGTGAGTAAATAATTTAATTGGTTAAATATCAACTTAATAGATAAATATTGCTATGTCTAAAAGAGATATCAATAGATAAACAAAGATGTTGCCTGATTTGAGTCCGAAAAAGTAGTTACAGAATTTGATTAATAAATATATACTTACTTGTACTTATTTGCTGAATGTATAAATTATTATTATTTTTCTCTTTTTAGATTTTTTTGGATTGAAAAAGTACGAAAATCTCTCTATGGGGAGATGAAAAGGGGAACGCGATTTTTCAGTTGCACGTCATTTTCCTCAGTCTAGTTTTTAGAATAGTCTAGACTTTGGGGAAAACTGAAGAACTGAT
Source organism: Pelatocladus maniniholoensis HA4357-MV3 (assembly GCA_019359115.1). Lineage (GTDB taxonomy): Bacteria > Cyanobacteriota > Cyanobacteriia > Cyanobacteriales > Nostocaceae > Pelatocladus > Pelatocladus maniniholoensis. Next base: position 33,545 of record JAHHHW010000134.1, on the reverse strand, counting down.
TTGAGCGTGCCAACTTTGGATTTTAGGTTGAAGTCAATCCAAAATCTATAGACGCAATAGCGACTTCAAGGGAGAGTAATCTCAAACCCAAAATAGTTTAACCCCCAATATTGTCACAATTTTATTGCATTCCAAGCAACGCAAAACTCTAAATATAGGCTTTATTTGTCATGCTAGACTTGACCATTGAAAATTCCCAACTAAATCAGCAACTAATTGAATCTAGCGATTGGAATATTGTTGAGACAGAGTTTAACACGACTCAACTACATCATCAAGAAACAGTCTTCACCCTCAGCAATGGATATTTAGGAACACGGGGTACATTTGAGGAAGGGTATCCCCAAGATTGTCCAGCAACCTTGATTCATGGCGTGTATGATGACGTGGCGATCACCTCCACAGAGTTAGTAAACTGTCCTAACTGGCTACCCTTAACTATTAAAGTGGCTGGAGAAAGATTCCGCATGGACTGTGGTGAAATTCTCAGCTACGAACGTCGTCTTGATTTACGTTTGGGTATAGTAAGTAGGGATGTACGCTGGCGCAGTCCGAAGGGACACACTTTAGAATTTCATTTTGAAAGATTTGCAAGTCTAGCAAGTCAACACTTTTTAGCAATCAGATGTCAGATTACATCTGTAGACTTTGAAGGTGAAGTTGAGGTAGAAGTTGGATTCCACCCAGAACCCCACACCCAAGGTGTCAAACACTGGCAAACCTTGAAACAAGGCGGTCTAGATAATATAATCTGGTTGCACAGTCAGACTTTACATTCCGCTATTGAACTAGGGATGGCAGCAAAGCTTGTGGTAGAAAGTGAAGAAACTGCTACGGTGAGTGTGCATCAGCTTGATCAGCATAACCCCACACTTGTAGCTAAATTAACAGTTGCACCAGATAAAACCGTCACCCTCGAAAAAATTATCACCGTCTACACCTCACGGCAAATAGCAACTCCGGTGGAAGCTGCAATGATTCGACTAGTTGCTGCACCCAGCTATTCAACTTTGCTAGCAGCTCACATTACTGCTTGGGATCAAGTGTGGCAAGATAGTGATGTGATCATTGAAGGCGATCGCCTAGCTCAGTTGAGTGTTCGTTACAATCTGTTTCAGTTACTCGCCGTCGCACCTCGTCATGACGACAGAGTTAGTATTCCTCCTAAAACCCTTTCTGGCTTTGCTTATAGCGGACATATCTTTTGGGATACAGAAGTATTTATTCTCCCCTTGCTGATTTACACCCAACCAGACTTGGCACGGAACTTGCTCAACTATCGCTACCATACCTTACGCGGAGCGCGACGCAAAGCTCAAGAAATGGGACACAGGGGGGCTTTTTATGCTTGGGAAAGTGCTAGCACAGGCGATGAAGTCACCCCACGTTGGGTTCCAACTCTCAATGGTGAACAAGTCCGGATTTGGTGCGGTGAAATTGAAGTACATATCAATACCGATGTCGCTTACGGTGCGTGGAAATACTGGCAAACTACAGGTGATGATCAATGGATGCGCGACTATGGCGCAGAAATGATTTTAGATACAGCAGTTTTCTGGGAAAGCAGAGTAGAGTGGAATCAAAAACGCCACAGTTACGATCTTCGTGATGTCATAGGCCCAGATGAAAATCACGATCGCATCGATAATAATGCTTTCACTAATTTATTAGTACAGTGGCATTTGCAAACAGCCTTAAAACTGTGGGATTGGCTAGTAAAATCTTATCCCGACACCGCAACACAACTGGCAGAAAAACTTGACTTGCATCCAGAACAAAGGCTACTTTGGGCGAAAATCGCCAAACATATCTACATTCACCAAGATTTGGAAACTGGCTTGATCGAACAATTTGAAGGCTTCTATAACTTAGAGTATGTCAACTTTGCTGACTACGAACCACGTACCAAATCTATGCAAGGATTGTTAGGGGTAGAAGCGACTAGCCAAAAGCAGATTCTCAAACAGCCAGATGTGTTAATGCTTATGTATCTGCTGCGCGATCGCTTTGATCAACAAACATTACAAACTAACTGGGACTACTACAGCCCTCGCACCGATCATACTTACGGTTCTTCTCTTGGTCCAGCGATTCATGCTATTTTGGCTTGCGACCTCAATCAAAGTGCAGAAGCCTACACTCACTTTACACGAGCAGCAATGGTAGACTTAGCAGACGTGCGGCGTAACGCCCATGAAGGAGTTCACGCAGCTAGTGCAGGAGGAGTATGGCAAGCAGTCATCTTTGGTTTTGCTGGCGTGCGGATGACTGAATTTGGTCCGATCGCTTGTCCAAATCTTCCGCCTAACTGGACACGCTTGCAGTTTAAGCTGAAGTGGCGTAATCAGATCTATCAGTTTGATCTTTAATTTTTAGGGAACGGGGATCGGGGATTAGGGAACAGGGACACGGGGGACAATACCCAATCTTCAATAATTATAGTTTTTTTATGCTTGGCAGTGTCCGAAGTTCAGAGGGACACTGCTTTTTTGTAATATTATACTGACCAGCGCTGCTGAAATGTAGCCATTGTCACGTTAATTATCTCTACTACTTGATAGAGGGTGTCTGATACTAACCTGTGTTATCTTGATAACCTAATTTTAGGCGATCGCTAATTGCACCAAATATAGGATTCTATTTGATTTTTGTTGGCGTAGCCTGCGCTAAACGCTAGTAATTTTAACACTAGTAATTGATTTTTTTGCTGTCTTTAAAGTAAAACTTTCCATACTCAATTTCAGTAGCAAAAACAGCAGAAATGAGAAAAGAAAAGTATCTCAAAATCCACTACAATTGCAGGAAACAAATATTAAATCTAAATAAAAAAGCGTTTTTCTCATAGTTGCCAAACTGGCAACATAAAGTCTATGGATTTGTTATTCATTAATTTACCAGGCTTTTTATTTATGTCTAAGTATGAGTCAAAAAGGTCTGGAAAATGCAAAATTGAAGACAATAAACTTGTATCTATCTTGGCATTTTTCAATATTTATGTGACAAAAATTTAAAAAAATAGGGGGATAAAATAACTTAAGCAATTAAATAGTTAAGTAAGTTTAGATTAAATTTTTCATCCTCTTTACAATATGATTGGTCAGTTACTCGCAGGACATTATCAAGTCCTTAAAGTATTAGGTGAGGGAGGCTTTGGTCAAACTTATATTGTTGAAGACATACACCTCCCTGGAAAACCTAAATGTGTCCTCAAACATCTTAAAACTACTAGTACGGACTCAGAATCTTTAGAAATTGCCAGAAGGCTATTTCTCAAAGAAGCCGAAACCCTGCAACAGTTAGGTAATCATGACCAAATACCAAGGCTTTTAGCATACTTTGAACAAGACCAACAATTTTACCTAGTCCAAGAGTTTATTGATGGTCATACTCTGAGTAAAGAATTTTTTGTCGGACAAAAATGGACACAGAAACAAACTATTAAAATGCTCATCGAAGTATTGAGTATTTTAGAATTTGTTCATGGTCAAGGAGTAATTCATCGCGACATCAAACCAGATAATCTTATTAGACGTGCTTGCGATCATCAATTAGTTTTAATTGACTTTGGGGCAATTAAACAATTGCGAAACCAAACAATGATTGGATCACCAAAGCAAAACATGACAATGATCGTTGGTACTCGTGGTTATATGCCATCTGAACAAATCCGGCGTGTACCTCGTCCCAGTAGTGACATTTATGCTTTGGGAATGATGGGTATTCAAACATTAACAGGAGTACATCCGCACACACTCCAAGATGATCCGGATACAGGAGAAATACTTTGGCAAGAATTCGCCTCTGTGACTCCAGAATTTGCTGATGTCCTTACCAAGATGACTCGCTATCATTTTAAAGATCGCTACCAAAGTGCGACTGAGGCGTTGCAAGTACTACGAGAATTATTAGCGAATTATACTGAGACAGAAACAACAGAAGTAGAGACTAAATCCGAGACTAAATTGGAGATTGATGGTACCAAACTACATCAATTAACAATAGAGTGGATAGAAGACGGGCAAATTAAATATCGCACTATAATAGAAAATCAAGCCAGTAAAAATATAGGTAAAATTCGCATAGGTCGCAATCCTCACGAGTGCGATATTGTTTTACCAGATCCGACAATATCTGGACTACACGCAGAAATCTTTTTTCATACCGAAAAGCAGAAATTTTATTTGCGGAATTTACGTCAACAAAACCCTCCAATTGTTGATGGACAGTTACTTTTAGCTGGAGAAATATCTCTTGATGTTGGTAGTCATATACGTTTGGGCAAACAGGATTTTAGGGTTAAAGATATTACCTGTAAAGAGTATGGTGAGGGTTACACACCAATAGAATATGCTAAACGTTTTGCAATCACATTAGCATCACCACAACCTGTACTCAAGACAATAAGGGTATCCCAATTCAAAAAATCTGAAGAAGTTGTAAAACCTGTTCCTTCTCAGCCTAATTATAGTGGCATTTCAATAGTACCTAAAAAAGTACAGCGATCGCCATTTAAGGCAGGTACGGCAGTTTTCATGAGTGCGATCGCAGGTGTAATAGTATTGAATACTGTTAACTTAAGTAGAGGTAATTCACAACAAAACTTCATCTCACAAGAACCACAAATGTGCCGTCTTGTATCTCCCTCTGGTGGCAAATTATTGGCAAATTTACGTCCCGAACCACAAACAGAAATTGGTGCATTGAAACAACTCAATCTTGGTGAAAAAGTTTTATTTCTCCAAGCAAGGGGAGATTTTGTCAAAGTACAACTTGCTGATGGTACAAAAGGTTGGGTCTTTGGAGATGAAATTCAACCTTGTGAAAAAACAGCACATAATTATCGTACTTGGTAGTTTGTTGGTGATTGGTCAATGGTCAATGGTCATGGGAGCATCCCAAATGTTCAAAAAACGCCTGCGATTGAAATCGCAGTCTCATAGTGAAACTCTGCTTCAGCAGACTGTTTGATTTTATGAAGTCGTCTGAAGACGACTTGCGCTATTAGCAAAGGGTTTAAACCCTTTGGTTTATGGTATTTTGAAAAAATTGGGATGCTCCCATGGTCATCCTCTAACAGGATTTTGGATTGACCTCACGGATCAATCTGCTTTCTTGGGAATTTTGGATTTTCGATTTATTCCACGGATCAATCCGCTTTCTTGTACCATCAAGGAATGATTGGTCAATGGTGATTAGTTATTCTCCTCATCATCTCATCACCTCTTGGACTTTCCTACTTTTGATAGATATAGATAATAATATTTTAAAAAATAATAATTTAGTGACTATTTTCAAATTTTATCCTTGTGGCGAAGAAAAAATATTGAAGATAAAAAGTATCTGGGCAGAAATTACCCTAGTAATTTGTGTAGTTTTTAGTAAACTCACAAAATTCTATCATTGGAAACAAAAATTTATGTCATTAGAACAAGTTAATGCTTTTTATGATCTTTTAAATTCAGATCAAGCCCTCTACGAGCAATACTATAACAAATGCTCTAATAAAGGTGTTTTTGGTATCTGGAATTGGGACAAAACTAAAATAGTTGATTTTGCTGCTTCTATTGGTTACAACTTCACCGAAACGGAATTAGATTTCGCATGGTTTGGTGAAAATGTCAGCCTTTGTGTAGGACTTAGAGGTTATTTATAAAGTAAAAATAAATACTGTAGGGAAGCCAATGCGTTGATCCGCTTCCCTCAATTGTAACACTTTATAGCCATTGACCTCCACGGAAGCGCCACCGAGGAAATATGATTCGCATTAAGGATTGCGAAGCAATAAAAACTGCTAGCCAAACAACACTATAATGTGCAAATATCCAGAAAGGAGATAATCGTTCTTTTGGAATCAATACAGGTAAAAAGCCAAAAACTTTGATTCCGCAAAGTATAAATATAAATTCCCAGATACCAGCTAATACTTGATAAAGTGCTGGCCAGTCTCTATCCCAGCGTCTTTTTTGGATTTGATCGTATACTACATCCCAAATAATTCCAAATATAGCAACATAGGTAATGATCCAAAAATAAACTATGCCAGAGGGAGAACCAACTAAACCCAATGCAAAGGGTATGGATACAAATATCCCTACAGTTGCTAATAATAATAATCGAGTTTGCCAGCGACCTAATAAAGTAGGAGTCATCTTTCTAAAATACAAAATACAAAATACAAAATACAAAATACCTTACTGAAGCCTTAAAGAATGTTTGAAAAGTCATCTTTCAGATGTTATCTTTTTTTGAGGCTGAAAAATGGGATTTATTTTGATAAGTTGCGATCGCTTCCCAATGATTAACATCTGCCAATAAAGCTTGATAGCCTAAGCTATTGGGGTGAAGACCGTCATGACTAAGGCGTTTAGACCACCAATTTTCGCCGTGTTCAGCCCATTTTCGGAAGATATCAAGATAGGGAATTCCCCTTTGCAGACAAGCAATTCGAGTTGCTTCTTTGTAGCGATGCTGATCTGTGTGATTATAATACAAGCAGTCCAGAAATGGCATTTTTGACTCATCAACTGGCGTCATACCTACAAATAATACAGGACACAGTTGCTGGGCCATTTCTAGTAATGAAGTGATTTGTGTTTGAAAAGTTTCAAAGTCTGTATAGTTGCGTCCATTCGGACGACCTAAGCGGGCTGAGTCATTGACACCGACTGAAAGAATGATTAAATCTGGAACTTGATTGCGTAGTTCACCGCGATGACGAAATTCAACTTCTAGTCTTTGGGCTACTTGTTGGACGCGATCGCCCCGGACACCCAGATTATAGATGATATGACCAGCACTATCAGGTGACATCCACTGTCGCCGTAGTCGTTCAACCCAGCCACCTCCTTCTGGATCACCGAATCCATATACTAAACTGTCCCCCAGTGCGACAATCTTTAAAGGTTGACTTTTAGTTGGTCGAGTAGACAGCTGCATTGAAGAAGGTGTTAAAAATAACTGCATTTGAAAAAACTATATTTTATATCCTTACAAAATTCTATACATTTCTACACCATTTCAGAGTATCTGATTTTTATGTAAATAACTTCTTTTTACACAGTTTTTACACAAGATAATTGCTATTGTCTTGCCGTTCTTGATTAAATTGTTAAATTTTAAAATTGACTTCACCAGCATTCTACTACTGACTGTCTTTATAAGAAATTCATAAACCATAGAAGAAGATACAGAAATTATTCAGAAATTGGTAATGGTCAATGGATTGGGGAAGGTAGGGGTCCCCTGGAGGGGAACTCGGGGCCCCCTTTGGGGATTAGGGGCGAAGGGGTAATGGGGATTGGGGAGACAACTTATCAGTTATCAGTTATCAAATTAAACTGGTCACTGTTAACTGTTAACTGTTAACTATTAACTATTAACTATTAACTGTTAACTGATTCATGCCCCATGCCCAATCCCCGCTCCCCAACACTCTAGGGCGATTGATTAAACACCCACTTTAACCATTGTCCAAAAGACCTGATGAAGTTGAGACGATGCACACCAGGCGCACGGGCTGTGGCTAGACCATCAACGGCACATAGGCAGGAATATTGCAAGCCAAGGAAGCTGTCAACTGCTGCGTAGGGACCACCAAAAGTGATTGCTCCCGCGGCATAAATTTTACCTTGAGCATTACGCATTTCTACTAATTCAAAGTCGTTGGCAACACTCAAACGTCCCACAGGATTAAGTGGTAAGTGGTTGTGTTCAACTAAATCTTGAAGTAAAGGACTTTCTTTGACCTTGGCATCAAGACCAGTGGCATCAATAATAAAATCAACAGCTGGGAGTTGAATTTCGCCAAAGTCTTTATCTTGAATATAGGCAATCAGATGGTTTTGATAATCTTGTTCAACTCTGGTGACAATAGCAAACTGAATTTTATACCAACCTTCTCTAAGCCCAACCTCTGTGATCAACTGCCAGTCTAAGCGATCTGCGGTGGTGGTTCCGCCCCAGACTTTATTAGATATTAATTCTTTACGCTGTTCTGGATTGGCTTTTTCTAGGAATTCTCGTAGTTCTCCACCCCAACAAGCTTTGGGCCAGTTAAATGGTTGTAATTCGATATGATGCTTAACCGTACGCTGAGAAGTACCGTATTTATTACCTTGGGGTTTTGGCGATCGCATTAAATGCAAAATAGAAATATTCGGGTTTTTCTTACGCGCTTCATAGATGCGTTGCACAATTCGAGAAGAAACAATTCCTCGTCCTTGAATTAAGACTATACCTCCTTGGCGTTCTAGCTGTTCATAAACATGTTTGTGATCTTCGTAAGCATTCACAACCGACCTAAAGTCTTTATATCTTTCCCGATAAGCTTGTAAATGTGGAAGAAATTGCAGCGCTGGATAACCAGTCGCTAAGTGTAAATAACGACTGATAAAAAATGCATGGTTCCCACGTCCGCGAGAATAGGCTACGCAGTATCTGCCATCATTGGTTTTACGAATTGCCAAAACTCGTCCAAACTGATAAATTTTGTCCCAACCGATGCGTTTTGCCTCCCGATCAATAGAATTAAAAACATTACCTGCACGGGGAGTATAGGTTTCAGCAAAAGTAGGTTCAGCAAAAACCTTCCACAGATGTTTTATAGAATCATTGATTTTACCTTTGCCAAAGTCATGCCAAGCTTCTCGTAAAGCATAGCTAGGCCAACCCCAAATATTATCAGGACAAGAGTCAGAATTGGAACGCAATCTTTCATGTAAAGGAATTTGCGAATTCATACACAAAAGTTTGTAACGGGCATAGGGTTCTTTATCTATACCCAGCGCCACTATTTTGTCAGTTGTAACACCAGATAATCTCAGCAAATCTACCCAAATAAAACTACCTAGTCCTGCCCCAACAGCTAAATAATAAGTTTCATCTACTGGCATACCCGTTGCATGAAGTGCCTGAACAGGGACAACTTCTTGCTGAAATATTGGTGGCGGAAAATTGCTGGCCAGTGGTGTTACTACTTGTGGAGCTAAGGTAGGATCTGGGAGGTTGGTATTGGGATTAAAGACAATGACTGAATTGCCACTGGGGACTGCTGGGGGAGGACTAGGCGGACTAGGTGTACTGGTTAGTATAAGTGGACTCGCTGGAATTGAGGCAGCAAAAGTTACAGAAATTATGTAAGGGCCTATTTGTACAATATCGCCACTATTAATCACAGCCTGTGTCTGGCGTTGACCATTGACGTAGATACCATTGACGCTACCTTGATCTGTCACCACCAGTTGATTTTGTTGCCATTCAATCAAGGCATGGAAGCGAGAAACTTGGTCATCATTTAATACCATCCGGGCGACTTGTTGTCCCCTGAGTTCAGCAGGCATCCGGGCAAATTCTCTACCGAAAGCAACAGGTAGCCTCAATTTTGGTTCTCGTCTTTCTCCTGTGACAGGATCTTGCCAAAGTAATTGAATTTCTAAAGAACCGCTATTCATAAGTATTTTTGTTTATAAGCAAATAAATATTTAAATTAGTTAGTTAATGATCAAGTGTCAATTGTCAATTGTTATTAGTTATTCTCCTCATCCCCCTTGTCTGCCTTGTCCTTCTTCCCAATTTTTAATTTTTAATTTTTAATTGTTTTGTCTCTAACGACTAGGTGGTACTAACACACTGAGGGCATCTTGCAAAGAATGACCACAGTGCTGACAGCCTAATAACAAGTTTTTATATGAGGAAAGTTTTTTACATCTGGGACATTGCAATCCATAAACCCCTTGTGGTTGTGGTTGCTGTTGTACGGCGGGTGTGACTGGATGATGGTGATGATGTGCTGCTACTTGTGGTTGTGGTGCAGGCTGATGATAATTGGGATGTAGCTGCGGTTGTGGTTGTTGGTGTGATTGTGGTGTGGGCTTGGGCTGGTAATAATTGTGATGTATCTGTGGTTGTGCTACAGGAATTGGCGGAGGATTGGTAGCTTGTGGCTGTGGGGGTGTCAAAATTGTTGGTGGTACGGTGCTACCTCCTGGAACAGAAATTTCTGTGACTTTGAGTTGTTGTTGTCCTAAATAAATAATGCTGCCTTCACTCAAAGGCATTTCACCTTGTACCAGTTTCTGTCCATCTACAAGGGGAGGATTTTGTTCACGCAAATTTTTAATCAAAAAACGTTGCTGTTCGGCGTTAAAAAAGATTTCTATGTGTAAGCCTGATACCGTAGGATGACTCAAAATAATATCACACCGGACTGGATCGCGACCAATACGGATAGTGCCAGGATTTTTGCTTGGCTGTGTTTTGTGAATTTTCTGAGTTTTAGTTTGACCTGCGTCGTGCCATTGTAAAGTTAGTGCGTTCATTGTTCTCCCCAAAACCTATATTTTAAATACAATTCCTCCCTGTGCGATTCCTAACACGATGAGGCAGGTGTAAGCAACTAATTAAAACATATTTAGATGAAACTTTAAAAAGTAACTAATATTAATAGTATGCTTAGTATTGCTTTGCGGAAAATCGTAGTGTTTTGAAACGCACAAGGTAGCAAACTAAACGCGTAGATTTGCAGAGTTTTCCATGATTTTATTTGTTACGAATTTGTACAGATTTTTACTTAGCGATCGCTTGCTAATTTATCAGCAATCCGTGTAGTTTCTGGTAAACGATATTTTGGCGTACAACATAATACGTAGTCAATTGCCGTAGCTAAACTAATGCGATGTCCGCTAGAAACATATACAGGCTTGACTCCAACACGTGTTCGTAATACTGCCCCAATTATTTCATCTTTATGGATTAAGGGTTGCCAACTACCTCGTGTTTCTGGAAGTTCTTCATGTTTACCGATGAGGAGTGATTTTGCTACACCGATAGTAGGTATATCTATGATTACTCCCAGGTGACAAGCTATGCCAAACCTTCGAGGATGGGCTATTCCTTGACCATCGCATAAAATCAAATCTGGTGTAATTTTTATCGTTTCTAAAGCATCCAAGACAGCAGGTATTTCCCGAAATGAAAGGAAACCAGGGATGTAGGGGAAAGATGTCGGACGGCGGGCTATACTCGTTTCTTGTAACTCTAAATCTGGAAAACTCAGTACTGCTACTGCTGCTCTGCTAATAGTACCATCAGCTTCAAAACCCATATCAACGCCAGCAACATATTGTACAGATTTCTGGAGTTGATCTGAGGTGATCACCTCAGTTTGCATTTCTTCTTGGATAGCGATCGCTTCTTCTATTGTCAGAGTCCAAGGGTGACTTTGGCTAATCTTCATATCTAAATTTTATAGGTAGAGATGTACTGCAAGATCGCCAACGCAATAGTAAATCTAACACCATCGACAGATACTTGAGAAAAACCAAAAAAAGATACTATATCGGAGGCGATCGCTGTGATTATTATGCTAGACCTCTGGTACAAAAGCGCTGTTATCTATTGCATTGATGTCGAAACCTTTATGGATGGTAACGGTGATGGGATAGGAGACTTTGAGGGACTGATTGATCGCTTAGATTATATTGCAGGCTTAGGCATTAACTGTATTTGGCTCATGCCGTTTTATCCTACCCCAAACCGAGATAACGGCTATGACATCACGGATTACTACAATGTAGATCCCCGTTTGGGGACATTAGGAGACTTTGTTGAATTTCTACGTCAGGCAAATGATCGCGGTATGCGCGTTATTGTTGACTTAGTAATCAATCACACCTCGATTGACCATCCTTGGTTTAAAGCTGCTTGCAAAGATCAGCATTCTAAATACCGAGATTATTATGTGTGGTCAAAGGAAAAACCTGCTGATGCAGACGAAGGAATTATTTTCCCTGGCTATCAAGACAGTACCTGGACATATAACAAGGAAGCTGGGGCCTATTACTTTCACCGCTTCTTTGAGCATCAAGCAGATTTAAATATTGGTAATCCCCAAGTTAGAGAAGAATTCTACAAAATCATGGGATTTTGGTTGCAACTAGGGATTTCTGGCTTTCGAGTTGATGCGGCTCCGTTCTTAATTGAGCTAAAGGGTATTGAAAAACAGGCAGATATTAAAGACCCTTATCGCTATCTTAAAGAAATGCGAAACTTTCTTTCCTGGCGACGAGGAGATGCGATTATTCTGGCAGAAGCGAATGTACCAATGGAAGATGTACCAAAATATTTCGACGATGGAGATAAATTGCAGATGCTGTTTAGCTTCATCGTTAATCAGTATCTCATGCTTGCCTTGGCTCGTGAAGCGGTGGCTCCTCTGATAAAAGGGTTGAAAGCAGCACCAGAAATTCCAGATATTTGTCAGTGGGCGCACTTTATCCGCAATCACGATGAATTGTCGTTGGACAAGCTTTCTGAGTCGGAGCGAGAAGATATATTAACCAAATTTCATCAGGATAAAGAGCAAGTATGGATTTACGATCGCGGTATTCGTCGTCGCTTTCCACCTTTAGTTCAAGGTGACGAGCGTCGGATTCGTCTCGCCTACAGCCTCATGTTTACTATGCCAGGAACACCAGTCCTAAAGGCGGGTGAAGAAATTGGCATGGGAGACGACTTATCGTTGAAACAACGCGACGCCAGCCGTACCCCAATGCAATGGTCAGCAGAGTCTAATGGAGGGTTCTCGACAGCTCCTAGTGATCAACTAATTCGACCCGTAATCAAGGAGGGGGAATATGGCTACCCACACCTGAATGTTATTGCTCAACGCAGAGATCCCTACTCACTTTTAAACTGGATGGAGCGAGCAATTCGGATGCTTAAAGAATGTCCAGAGTTTGGTTGGGGAAATTGGGAACTGATTGAGACAGACAACTCAGGAGTTTTGGCTCTACGCTATCAGTGGCGCGATGGAACTGTTGTAGCCCTTCATAATCTGGCATCAGATGCTTGTACAGTGAGTCTCAAGTTAAGTAGCGTTCGCGAATCCAATTGGATTGATTTGCTTGGAGATAAATCCTATGAGCCAATTAAACATCCAGAACGCGGTATACAACTTGAAGGCTATGGCTACCGTTGGGTGCGCGTTGGTAGGGAACACCTTTAATTTATCAGGTCAATAAGAGCAGCAAAATTAGATGAATGAATCCTTAGAAGAGGTTTGGCGAAAGCGTTATTATCGTGCTGTCAGAAAGTTTCAAGATCAGGGAATAGAAACAGTAACAAATTTAGAAACTGGCGCTGATTTGTACATATCTTTGCGTCGAAAATGGAACCCTAATCTAATTAAGCTGACAAATTATATGGGATATAGCTGGAATGAAATAGCGCCCTATGAAAATTAAGGCTTTTCACCATGTCCAAAACTAATAGTCATCCTTATTTTTTTACTCCTCGACTTTCCAATCCAACTTATCCACTTTTGGTATTTTTACCAGGAATGGATGAGACAGGAAAGGAGATGATGCGTATTCAAACATTAGGTTTAGAAGCTGCTTTTGATGTTCGCTGCTTTGTTATTCCAGCAGATGAGCTTACAAGCTGGGATAAGCTAGCGGAGGAAGTAATATCTCTGACTCAAGCCGAACTAAAAAAAGTACCTCGAACTTCTGTTTACTTGTGTGGTGAATCTTTTGGTGCTTGCATAGCACTGAAAGTAATGCAGAAAATCCCTGAAATGTTTGCTCGATTTGTTTTAATAAATTCTGCTTCTTCATTTCATTGCGTACCTTGGCTTAATCTCGGCTCACTTTTGTTTCCTTATACGCCTAACTTTTTTTATAAAATTTCTTCATTTATAGCTGTGTCTTTTCTTGCTCCTGTAAATCGACTTTCTTCTACTGCAAGAGAAGTATTATTTAAAGCAGTCAGTTCTGCACCGAAGAAAACAGCCGAACAACGTCTTTCCCTTTTAACAGAATTTACAATTGACGAAAAAAAATTATCTTATATTACCCAACCTGTTTTTCTGATTGCTAGTAAACATGACCGAATTTTACCTTCACAAGCAGAAGCTCAACGCTTAACTAAGATTTTTCCAAATTCTCAATCAGTAATTTTACCTCACAGTGGTCATGCCTGTCTAGTCGAAACGGATGTTAATCTCTGGCAAATTCTAGAAGCAGAAAACTTTTTGAATTAATGAGCCTCGTTTTCAATGCCCCAATGTTTGCGGATAGCTTGACCAATCACTTGAACATCGCTGCCATCACCTCACTCAAACTCAAAAACCCAGCAGTTGTGACTGGGCTTTAGTTGGGGTATATCCCGTGCTTTCTAACTCCCCCATCCCTGATAAGTGACTCTTATCAACGGCATCAGCATTTTTTTGTCAATTCATCTTGACCTTTTATAACAATATTGTTATATTTATTTACATAAAGAAACAAATAAAGGAAAACAAACTTATGTATACCACTGTTAATGAAGATGGCGTTCTCAATAACTACGCAACTGAACCCAAGATGTACTATGCCGAGTACCCTGCAATTTGGGAACAACGTAAATACGTTATCCAAGCCGTTTTTGCTTCTCTAATTGTCACTACTCTAATTTTGCTTGGTTTTAGCGTTAGCTAAGATTTTTTGTTTCTCGCTATATCTCTTATCGTCATTCATACTTCTCTGTTACCTCAGTGCTTAACGCTGAGGTTTTTTGTTGTGGGATATCAAGGGAAGCGATCGCTCTAAACAAATGAATTTTAGTAAAAAAATTTCATCTACGATAACAATTTTCAAACACTCTTCTGACAGGATTTTTATACAAGCAAAATAGTATTTACTTAGAAATAAATTTTCTAATTTCAGATTTATATTAACTAATATTTATTTTTAATTTAACTCAGAATTAATTTGTAAAGCTTATTCTCTCTCGTGAGATAAAAAATAAACATCATCACAACCTCAAGTAGATAGTTATGAAGAAAGCGAAGTTTTCGACTTTCCTGATTTCTTGTGCATCTGCTTGTCTGCTTGCTGTTTTACTTGCAACTTTACCTACTCCTGCACCTGCCCAAACTTCCGTGCATTTAACAATGGGTAATCCTAGCAATGCAGGAAGTTCTAGCCTGAGTAACTATTTATTAGTTAAGTCACAATACGCAACATCACACCACTGTAGTAGAGGTATACCAAACTGGGTTAGTTGGCAGTTAAATTCGTCTTGGCTAGGGAGCGCACCTCGCCAGGATAATTTTCGTGCTGATACCACACTACCAAATGGTTGCTATCAAGTCAGTAGTTCGGATTACACTGGTAGCGGATTTGATAGAGGGCATATGACACCCTCAGCAGATCGGACAAACACAATTGCGAACAACTCCGCAACATTTTTGATGACAAATATAGTTCCCCAAGCTCCTGATAATAATCAAGGTCCCTGGGCGAATTTAGAAAATTACAGCAGAGATTTAGTAATTTACGAGGGAAAAGAACTATATATTATTTCTGGTGGATACGGCTCAGGTGGAACTGGTTCTAATGGTGGGGCTAGCACGATTTCAAGTGGTAGAGTTACAGTACCAGACAGAGTTTGGAAAGCTATTCTAGTCTTGAATCA
Source organism: Pelatocladus maniniholoensis HA4357-MV3 (assembly GCA_019359115.1). Classification (GTDB taxonomy): domain Bacteria; phylum Cyanobacteriota; class Cyanobacteriia; order Cyanobacteriales; family Nostocaceae; genus Pelatocladus; species Pelatocladus maniniholoensis. The sequence continues at coordinate 18,092 of JAHHHW010000134.1, read as the reverse complement.
ACCTGGACTTGGGATTAGCGGCGTAACAGTTAATACACGAGTCATCGCTGTCGATATGCCAAATGACCAAGGGATTAGATACAATGACTGGCGTTCGTACAGAGTTAGTGTAGATACAATTGAAGCAAGAACAGGTTACAACTTGTTTTCTAATGTTTCGGATATAATTGAAAACACGATTGAAGCTAGAGTTGATAATCAGTAAAACTTAATAGCACTCAAAGAATAACCCGTCTTAAATATTAGACGGGTTAGTATTTTTATTAATTGCTAATCTTTAATTATCAGGTTTCTACCAGTTTGGTTGATAAGCCTGCTAAATTACCTGAGTCTGTTTTGCCAACAATATAGACATCAATGTTTATTCTTCCAACGCGGTAAACCTGAATGTCGCTGAGGTTACTTTTGATAGTTTCAACAAGCTTCTTATATTTTTTAACATTTTCTTTTTGTTGATCATCATGCCATTCTTGCTCAACAGCAATATTTCTAAAAAAATAGTCCACATCCACCACTTCTACTGGTACATCCAAGGAATGATCTGTGAATTCTAAAATTTGATTAGGAGTTAAAGGCGTTTGTTGAGCAATTTGCCAGTGAACTGATTCAAAAGGAAATTCGGATTCACTAGGCATTAATAAAGTATCAGCAGCTTCTTTAAGTTTTGTAGCAACTTCTGCATTACTCATTGGCTAAATTCTCCAAGTCTTTTGTTGACTGATGAACTTATACAAAACATTTCCTAGTATACATATCAAAACTTACAATTATGCTTTTGGAGTTGGCTTTTGTAGTCTGATTGGAGGAACTACCTCAAATTCAAAAGTAGCAATACGGCGATCGCCAATATAAACTTCTATCTTATGCTTACCTACAGGATCACCATTTGCGATCGTCCAAGAGTTTTTAATTACACCATCTTTGATTTTATCTGTGCGTTGAATATTTGCTGCTCTGCCGTCAGGTGACAATGAGAAATTTTCAGTGTTACTTGTAGCCCAACTTTCAGGAGGTTTTGGTAACTGAAGGACTTCCCGCCATGTTATCTCACCTTGGTAGTCCTTGAGTTGAATCCGCCAGCCATATGCAACTCCCTCTTGAAGTGGTATTTTTTTTGTGGGGATAAGAGTAGTCTTTCCACCTTTTTCAACTCTGATAACCCCAAATTCAGCTTTACTGACAACAATTGGTTTAGCAGTTATAGAATTCTGTGCTTGTCTACTGGGAAGCTTGAGTACTTCTACACCCATAACTGGTGATATCAGCCAAGACAAAGCCAATCCAATGCTACAAGCCCAAACTCTCGGTTGCATAATTTTTTTAGTATAGAATGATATCTATTCATATATAAGCAACCTCTTTTTTTCAGATAAATTACTAACACTTTTGGTGTATCAAAAAATTTTTAAGTATAAAAATAGAGTGGAAAGTGTGTCTTCGATAGACACAACCCCACTCAATAATTTTTGCTAACGCACTCATCTAGATGATGATTCCACGAGTTGGCTTTTGAAGAGAGCGTCAAGCAATTAACGGGACTCTGTTCCTTGATTGGGACTACCTGCTACGGTATCTTCCCCTGGCGCTTCTGGTGTAGCTGATTGTTTAGCATCAGATTGAGCTGCGTTACCAGTTTTGCGGATATCTTCTTCAACGGGGGTTTGATAACCACCAGAAGCAGCACCAGAATTAGATGGTGTAGTTTCTTTTTTGTTTCCTTCAGCAGACATGAATTTTTGCTCCTTATCATTTTGTTCTGCAAACAGTTTAAAAAGAATAAGGGTACAGATTCATCTTTCCAAAATCTGGTTTACCTGAAATTTCTGTATGTCTGAAGGATTATTTTGCACTCACTCACACGAAGTTGCGCTCATACAGCGCAACCTTTCTTCCTTGTCTTCCTTGTCTTCCTTGTCCCCCTTCCCTTGTTTGCAAAAACATAAAAATCCCACTCCCTAAAAAAAGGAGTGGGATGCTGTTTTATTGGAAATAACCGTATTTACAGTTATGTCTTATCTGTAAATACCGTTGTTATAACGGTCAAATCCTTCGGTGTAGACTGGTTCTACTTCTGTAACTTTGAAGTGATCTAGGTTAGCTTGCAGGATTTGTTTTTGACGTTCGCTCAATCCTTTAATCTTTAATACATCCTCTACCTCATCGTAAGGAGCATATTTGATAATTTTGCCTGCTAGGGTAGGATACAAGCCAGGATATTTCTGAAAAGCTCGCACATTGGTGTTATTTAAATCAATTCTGTCACCATATACATCTGCAAGCTTTGCATCTGCTGGATTTTGCAAGGCTAGAACAGAAACCGATGGCAAAGCAAAACTGTTAAAATTGCTCGCTTGGGCTATCTGAGGCGTACCTAGCCATGCCAAACATCCTACCAACAAAAAACTAAAGACTGTTAATAAACGCACCAATTTTTTCACGATTTTTCCACCTCTTTCCATCAAACCGAAATAAAAAGTTTTCAGCTAGTAGCGCTTATTGACACTCCCACCGCTAAAAGCGGATGGGATTCTTGCTTCAACGGGAGATCCAAAACGCCCTAAAGATTTCTCTATACAGCAACATTTCAGATTACTTTACCCTCGGCAAGCATACACCGACTGCCCGACGGCGTGTAAAAGTTTGTAAAGACCTTTTGAGTAGTTTCCTGTGAAATAGATAAACTTTTGTAACAAAGCTCGCTAACTTAGCCCAGGGGCTTATGTTGTGTTTGTCCGCTTTGACTTTATCCTACTACAAGGGAAGAATGAGGGTTAAACCCTACAAAAATGTACCCATTAGGCATTTACTTGTTCCTTTAACTGATAGCTATTTGCTTTATCAGCACACAGCAGTCATCAGAAACTAATATACAGCGTATTAATATCCACAATATTTGCAGCTACTAGGATTGACCGAATTTTTACTAAAAATTTTTTAACTGAGCAAGAATACTTAAGTCAGTCGGCACAAATAAAATAGGGGCTTCATTTGTCATTCGTAAGGGTTTGGCACATGTTTACTTTTATCTTTTACAAAAATTAATATATTGCACATATCTTTAAGGACTTACACAGTTGTCACATACAATTCTCAATTCTTTTTTATACTAAGCAGTTCTAGCGCTGATTCTGAGGACTAAAGTCCTCACTTACAAACTTTAAGATTAAGAAAGCCTGCTAAAACAGCAGGCAGAAACACAACAGAACTATGAACAACCTATGTGCGGTAAACTTTATGGTTTAACCGAAATATTTCATTTCTGCCTCTAGCTGACGAATGAGGTTTTCATCGCCTTTAGCTCTTGCTACTTCCAAGCGATGCTGCAAACTTCTTCTGATGCTTTCTTTGTGGGCTTCTCGTGCTTTTTTCACAACTTCTGTTCTGCTTGTAATCATAGGAATTACTTTGGTCTAAATCATCATTTTTTTATGTCTTGTGATCATAACATATCGAAAATTTAGTTGTTTATGTTACAGAAAAAACAAACTTAGTGATATAAAGCAAATGGGATCACATGTTCGAGAAGCAACAAAATCCGCAATCACTGCTGACTTTACTCACCGATTTCGGCGATCGCGATGTGTATGTAGGTGTAATGAAGGGAGCGATCGCCCAAATTAACCCCAAGCTAAAGGTGGTAGATTTAACACACCAAATTCCACCGCAAAATATTGCTGCTGCTAGGTTTTGTCTCATGGATGCTTATCTATACTTTCCTGTCGGAACCGTACATGTGGCGGTAGTAGATCCAGGTGTAGGAAGAAAAAGAAGGGCGATCGCTGTAGAATTTGCTCATGGATTTTTGATTGGGCCAGACAATGGCTTATTTAGTGGAGTGTTGAGTCACAGTCCTGCTGTCGCTGCGGTAGAACTAACAAATCCTAATTACTGGCGTACTCCAAATCCTAGCAGCACATTTCATGGTCGAGATATTTTCGCCCCTACTGGAGCGCATCTAGCTTGTGGTGTTCCTCTGGGACAGTTAGGAACACAAATCAATCCAGAAAGCTTAGTCAAGCTAGAAATAGCCAAATGCACTCAAAGCGGGAATATGATCACAGGTTGTATTCAATATATTGATCATTTTGGTAACTTAGTCAGCAATATTCCTGGATCTTACCTACAAAGCAAAAGTTGGGGCGTACTTGTGGGTGACAAAATCATACCAGGACGTGAAACTTATGGAGATAGGGAAATTGGTGATGCGATCGCCCTCGTTGGTAGTCACGGCTGGGTAGAATTGGCTATTAATACTGGTAATGCGCGATCGCACTTACAGATGAATTTGGGAGATACCATACAAGTAGTGATCGAGAGTGATTAGAAAGGGACAAGGGGGATGGGGAGAATAACTAATGACAATTGACAATTGACCACTAACCACTAAACTAATTTGACATATGACTACTCAAACAATATCAGCACCAGAAGTTTATCAAGGTCAATTTGGCGAATTTACGATTACTGAGGGCGATCGCAAGGGCGTGATTATTTATCGTAGTGGTTTAATGCTAGCTGCAATTTGCTTTGCTGTGGGCAGTACTTTAGTATTGTTGAATCCTAACCCCACTATTTTCAAATTACTAACACCTTTATATGCCTGTTTCAGTCTAGGACTTGGTATTAGTTTACTCACAATTCATATTTACATGGTGGAGTTGCACCGAGCTTTACAAGTTTTTTGGCTCATTGGTAGTGTATCAGCAATTATCTTGGCAATTACAAATAGTGAGCCTTTAGCTATTACTCTTTACACTCAACCACTGACATTATTGGGTGTTGGTTTTACATTTGCAGCTTTGACTGGTATTTATTTTAAAGAAGCATTTTGTTTCAATCGTCTGGAAACAAAATTATTAACTCCCGTCGTACCTTTACTCTTACTTGGGCATTTGGTTGGTATATTGCCAACACAGTTAGAACAGATTTTGTTAGGAATTTGGGCAATTTTGTTTGTAGTTTTTGCTATGCGGAAGACAGTACAGGTAATTACAGCAGATATTGGAGATAAGTCAGTGTTTGATTATTTAGAATCAAAACGTTCTGCTCAAGTTTAATGCAGAAAAATGTAAAAAATCGACCGAAAAAATTCCCCATCATGCGTTTATTTAAGCGTCAGTATTTGTGGATGCCAACTACCTTGGGATGGGGAATGATTATAACTGTGTTTGTTGTAATTGCGAGTTTTATTTTTCTTCAAATACATTCATTTCTGGTAATTAATTCACCACTTCAACAAAGTAATATTTTAGTGCAGGTGTACGATCAATTATTGATGAGATAGTAGCTTATCTTTATGCTGTAGTCGTGAGTTGGAAAGCGTGATTCAGTTATCAGTTATCAAATTCTATTATTCACTGTTCACTGTAATGACAAATGACAATCAACGCGAGTAATCTTGACTTAATACTCAATGAGGATTGAGAATTGGCAGTTGAAAGTGCGTATTGGCTAGCTTGGTCACAAATATCAGGGATTGGCCCGGTATTACTGCAACGATTACAACAGCATTTTGGCACGCTTCAGGCTGCTTGGAAAGCTAGTCCCGCACAGTTACAAGCAGTGGAAGGTTTTGGTTTTCAGACATTGCAAAAAGTGGTGAGACAGCGATCGCATCTTCATCCTGAACAATTACTCATCCAACACCAAGAACAAAATCCGAATTTTTGGACACCAGCAGATCCAGAATATCCCCGCTTGCTAATAGAGATTCCCAGTCTACCGCCATTGCTATATTTTCGTGGTGAAGTCGAACTTTTAGAAAATTTAGGCGAAACTCCATTAGTTGCGATCGTCGGTACGCGCCAACCTTCAGAATATGGTATCCGTTGGACTCGTCAAAATGATTATCCAACAAACAGGTATGGCTGCAAGTGCTGTTGCTAGTGCGTTGTTGCAATTAGAATTGATGGGTTTAATTTCACAACAACCAGGAATGAGATATCAACGTAAGTGAATGGGTACCTCACCTAGGATAAAGTACTGTTAAATGTAAATCCTGTTTTGTTTTCCCTTGTAAATACCGTTCTTGTAATGGTTGCCATTGCTGCCACATTTGATAACGATTTTCTGCTAACTTGTTAGCAACTGTGGGAATCTGAGTTTCAATTTCTGATTTGAAGATGTTTTCTAGCCACTCAGCCATGACTATACTATCCTGCATAGAACCCAAGATATCTTGGATGCTTTTGAGTTCGGCAACATAAGCTGTGTAATTTTTGCCGTATAAGTCGGTAAATAACTCCATTTGATAACGTATACGTTTGGCTTGTTTTCGTAAACTGTGAAGAGTCTTACCATTTTTGGCTAGTTCTTTTTCTATTTTTTCGCCTTCCCAATTGTGCAATACTACAAGTTGAGATCCTTCAATTTGAGTCCCGACTAGCCAACCTGGATGTAATAAGAAATTACTTACCTCTGGCAAAAGTAAGTCTGGTAAAACTTCCTGCATAGGTAAACATGCTAGTTGTTGATAATTTGGTTCATCTAACCAATCTTTTAACGCTTGTTTGATTGATTTATAACGTTCATCTTTCAACATTGTTTGCACATCTGCAAGTGCATTTTCTCGTTGTTTTTCTAAAGCATCCAAAGCTGTTTGTAGAGATTGCTGTTCTTTTTTAGGTAATTGTGGTTGCGAAAGATGTTCGAGAGTTTCTTTTAATACATCTAAGTCTCGAAGATTACCAAGACGACGTGCTATCTTACCGACATTTTTATCACTTACGACCTTTGGGAGATTAATGGCGATCGCAAATCTACTAGTAACTGTACGTAAGCGACGCATTCCTACTCGCATTTGATGTAATGCTTCTGGATCTTTATCTTTTTTAACTTCTGTTTCCCATTTGAAGGTTTTTTTAAAGTGTTTTTTGATTGCGGAGTAAGCGTAGTGTCCAAGATTTTTAACTGTCGGTTTTGCAGCCAACGTCATAGTAATTTATACACCTTCTCTAGCTATTTTTCTCACAGTCCTATTTGGTTCGTGAAAATTATTTAGGGAATTAACCACATGAGGCAAAAAATGCCGCATATAAAGAAATACAAGAACTTTCACAATTTATCTAGGAGTGCCATATTTAGATATACTTATTGAATCATCATAGCATTAGTTAAAAACTCATGTATGTTATTTGTAATTAAATATAATATTGGGAATAGCAATCCTATATGATTTTTGATAACGCAAAGCCAAGATCCCCGACAACTTTTGCGAAGTCGGGGATCTTGTATTTCAGGAATAATTTAATAATGCTATATATTTGCAAATATTAGCTTTCTGAAGCATAAATATATGATTTTGCTTATAATTTTTTAAAAGCATCTTGATGCAAACAACTCATTAATAATTTAAGAGTTATACGGTATAAAACAATGCTATCATTATAAAATGATAAAATAAACGTAAATAAATCACAGGAAAAATTTATTTTGTTAAATAAGGTTTTACTCACATTTACCGATAGCTTTAAAAAATACCGAGAAGATCTATCGGCAGTAATGCTAACACCTGAAAAGCATTTATGGTTTGGTTCAGATGAGACATCAACTATTGAACGTCTGTCTTATATTGATGCTGATAATTTTGGTGAGCATAAACAGTTTCGTGTAGCAGAATTTATTGATTTACCTGCGCCTGAAAACGAAGAAATTGATATTGAGGGTATTGAGTATAGTGACAATTATCTCTGGATGATTGGTTCCCATAGCTGGAAACGTAAAAAACCCAAACCAGATAAATCAGAGATTAAAAATATTGAGAGACTAGCTGAAATTGAATCGGAACCAAATCGATATATCCTAGCACGTATCCCTTTAGTTGACGGAGAATTATGTAAATCTTGTCCCCATCCAAAAGATGCAAGTGTGGAGTTAACTGCTGCTAAGTTGCAATTAACTGAATACGGAAATATGTTGATGCAAGTTTTGAAAGATGATCCTCATCTAGGATTTTTTGTCACTGCTAAAATCCCTGGTAAAGATAATGGCTTTGATATAGAAGGTATCGCAGTTTCTCAAAATAGAATTTTTCTGGGTTTGCGCGGCCCGGTATTACGAGGTTGGGCTGTAATCTTGGAAATAGAGGTAGAACTTTCTCAAGCTGGGGAATTAACTCTCAAACCAATTGCAAAAACAGACCAATGCTATAAAAAGTATTTTGTATTTTTAAATGGTTTGGGAATTAGAGACCTACATTTAGCTGACAAAGATTTAGTAATTCTAGCAGGACCGACGATGGATTTAGATGGCCCGGTGCAAGTTTACCGTTTGCAAGTTAACATCAACTTGCAAGATGATATCCTACACTACCCTGAATATGTACAAGATATTCCCTTTGGTAAGCAAAATGATCATGCAGAAGGAATAACTTTATTTGAAAATATCACCGGAATACCTTCGCTACTGGTAGTTTACGATTCTCCAGCCAAAACGAGACTGGTGGGTGATGGTGGTGTTACCGCAGATGTGATTAGGTTGGGATAACTAAATATTTGTGGAAATTGCTTGCACTGGACAGGTAGGTATACACTGTTCACAGACGATGCAGCGCGATCGCGTAAATGTCAGTTTACTGGTTTGGGGGTTCAGGGTTAAGGCTTCGGTGGGACAAACCCCTGTACATAACCCACAATGAACACACACCTCTTCGTTTATAGCAATTTCTCCCAAGGTCTGAGATACATTGATGTTTTGCGATCGCATCCACTCTATAGCAGCATCCAATTGATCTATATCCCCAGAGAGTTCTACTACCAACTTGCCAATTTGATTTGGCGCTACTTGAGCGCGGATAATATTCGCAGCTACATTAAATTCTTTTGCTAGTCGGTAGGTAACTGGCATTTGAATGGCACGTTTAGGAAAGGTGAGGGTAACTCGTTTTTTCACGGTTGTGGAAATAGAGATTGGAATTGGGGAATAATTTTGAATTCAGAATTCGACTTTGCCTTTTAAAATAAAACGGTAAACTGAAAACAACACTACTTAATAAGTTTTAATAATCTGTTATGAGTACGGATACTTCTGGGAAATCTCCAGCTAAGTCAGAATTAAACACTGGGACACGGATCAGAAACTTTTTAGTTGCAATAGTGGCGATCGCTCTTAGTGTCACACTAGTTTTGGGGTTGAAATCCCAGACTAACACAGTTTCTCTGACTCAGTTGGGTGAAGAATCTACCCCTTTAGAAGTAGCTTTGACAAACGGTAAGCCATCGCTAGTGGAATTTTATGCTAACTGGTGTACTGTATGCCAGAAAATGGCCCCAGCTATTGCCACATTGGAAAAGCAGTATACAGAAAAAGTTAATTTTGTGATGCTGAATGTAGATAATAACAAGTGGCTACCAGAGATGTTAAAGTATCGCGTTGATGGTATTCCCCACTTTGTGTACTTAAGTGAAAATGGAGAACCCATTGCACAGGCGATCGGCGATCAACCGCGTACTATTATGACAAGTAATTTAGAAGCCTTGGTAGTTGGTTCACCCCTACCGTATGCTCAAGCTAGTGGACAAGTTTCCAAAGTTGTTAAATCAGTACCATCATCGGGTAGTCAAGATGATCCTCGTAGTCATGGTAGTCAAGTGGTGAATTAGAAATCGGTCAATCGATTTTGGATGCGTGGATTTTAGAAAATGGAATTGACCCCACAGATAAATCTGAGAGCTTGTACCCTGCTCGGAATAATCGGTCAATTGTCCATTAATTCGTAAGTGTTAACTAAAATTGATATATCGAAAAAAATCGATATAATTGGAATATGGATAGTAAAGATACTGATATTTTTAAAGTCCTGGCTAATGAGACTAGGTTACAAATTCTGCACTGGTTAAAGGAACCGGAGAGCAATTTTCCCTGTCAGGATATAGATCCTCGTACCGTTGGAGTCTGTGTTAGTAGTATTCAGAAGAAAACAGGTTTGGCTCAGTCTACAATATCTCATTACTTGTCCATGCTAGAAGATACAGGATTAGTTGTCTCAACCAGAGTAGGACAGTGTACTTACTATCGTCGCAATGAAGAAGCTTTTTCTGTGTTTGTGACTCATGTTGCAACTGATATATAAATAAAAGGCTATACTTAGTTGAGGTGAGTTTTTATTTTTTTATATCGAAATTGTTCGATATCTCTAAGATTCAAAATACTGCTATTGTGTAAGTGCGATGGATAGCCAACGCTCTATTGAAGGAGAGAAGTATGCTGGCAAGCTATGTGTTCTTATTAATGATTGGTTTAAGTGCTATTGTTCTGGGAGTAAGAATACGCGAGGAAGTCTATCGCATTGCAATTGTGTTTAGTGGAGGAATGCTTTTTACAATGGGGTTAATATTGGCTCCTTCACTAGTACAAATTGGCTTTGTATTGCTGTTACTAGGACTCATGCAATTATATATTCCTCAACCAAAATTTTAGATAAAAATGTAAATGGATGTGAATAAATATAATCTTGGTTTAAGTTGTTAGTACGGGCGCAAGGCTTTGCGCCCGTACAAGTAGTTAGGAATGAGTTAACTCTGATTTTTTGAGTATAAGAAGAACAAATGCGATCGCGATTATCTATCTATTCAAATTTAAACCTAAAAAAAGAGCCGCAACACTACCCGCGACACAAATTTCTCCTTGGAAGATTTTTTCTAAAACCGATTCAATAGGTATTAAAATAACTTCTATTTCTTCTGTGATATCCAATAGTTGTTCACTTGTTTTAACCACATCTTCTGCTAAAAACAAATGTAATTGATTGGTATCTTTACTAGGTCGATCATATAAAGTTGTTATTTTTTTAATGTTTTTTGCTGTGTAGCCAGTTTCTTCCTGTAGTTCTCTTTTAGCTGCTACTTCAGCACTTTCTTGATTGGGATCAAAACTACCTGCTGGTAGTTCTATAAAAAAATTTTCTACTGCGTGTCTATATTGGCGAACAAAGACAATTTCTTGGTTGGTAGTGATGGCTAAAATTATTGCTACTTCTGGTTTAATATATACAAAATAATCATCTATAATTTTACCTGTTGGTAAGATAATTTCATCTTGTCTCACTTGACACCAAGGATGATTAAATACCAATTTAGATTGTAATAATTTCCATTTTTTCAATTCTTGCATAGATTTTATTTATATGATTTGTGAAAATCGAAGAGCTTAGATCCTCGACTTCGCAGGAGTTGTCGGGGATCTTGTTATTTATGAATTATTTCATAAAATTTAATTTATATTAACACATGAAATATCTTAAATAAATTTAAGATTAAAATCAAATTAAAATAAACTGAGAAAATCATTATAAATATTTTTTAACAAACTCTCAGCTTAAATTAATTTTTTCCGTAATCTCAGGTATTAAATTGTAATTATTAATAAATTCAGAGGATATTATAATAATGAAAGTCAAAAATTTAGCATTGTTAAGTATTTTTACTCTCTTGAGTGTTGGTTGTACAAAGAATATAGACTCTAAGCAACCAGTGAATGAAGCCCAGCCTGTAGCTAGCGCCGAAGTATCCCAACCAGGAACAGGAACCTTTGTTGCTGGTGAACATCCTACTCAAGGAAACGTTAAAGTTGTCACAGAAAATGGTAAACGTTATCTAGAATTAGATCAGAGTTTTAAAACAAGCAAAGGTCCTGATTTGTTTGTGATTTTGTACCGAAATAAAACAGTACCGATATCTGGGATTCAAGAAAAAGATTATTTAAAAATTGCTGCTTTGCAAAAAACAAGCGGTAATCAACGCTATCTCCTTCCTAATAATGTAAAGCTAGTAGATTATAAATCTGTAGTAATTTGGTGTCGTCAGTTCAATGCAACTTTTGGGTATGCGCCTTTAGGTAGTTGAATTTAGTAGAATTGCTAAAATTAGTCGGGAAATTAAGAAAGGGGAAAGAGCGAAAGCAATGCAATTTCCCTTTTCCCTAATCTTTAACCTTTTCCCATAAAAGACTCTTAGATAATAGTGAATATAATCAATGCAATTGGTAGAAAAATTGATACTTTTTCATTAAGGTTACGCCTCACAATTGGTATTGCTGTACTTTCTGCTTTAGGGAATGGTGGTATTGCTATCTGGACAACTTGGAAAATGCAGCAACTTTTAATTAATAGTCATAAGCAAAACATCGAAAATTTGACTGCACGTTTTCCACATGATGTAGAACTGTACAGTGAAATGATGCCACCAGAAGTAGGTTTACAAAAAGCTATTAATAATTTGACAACTAAAAATATATTTTTATGGGTTAAAGGTTCTGAAGAAAAATTTTTAGCACAATCTAGGACTTCAGATAACTTATCTACTGCGAGATTATCTGAGTTAATGTCTATAGCCGAAATGCCAATCAAACCACAGGTTTATCAAATTAATCAACGTTACTTTGTGTTATGTAGTGATGCTTTGCGTGTACGGGGAAAAGTACTGGGAAATTTGTTTGTAGTACAAGATATTACTCGTGAGCAAACGATGTTTTTGGCAATGATACATAGTTTGATGATCGCAAGTTTTTTGATCGTTGTAGTCATATCTGTGGCGATCGCATTTTATGTGCGGCGTTCTTTACAACCTTTGTGCGATCTGAGTCAAATGACAGCAGTAATTTCTGCTGTAGATTTATCAAAAGCACAATTATCTGTAGCTCATGCACCCAGTGAAGTGAGAGAATTAGCTCAAACTTTCAACATGATGTTATCACGTCTGTCTCAATCTTGGGAACAAGAGCGACAATTTGTGAGTAATGTTTCTCATGAGTTACGTACACCTCTAACAATAGTATATGGTTACTTACAAAGTGTTTTACGACGACAGCATAATTTAACAGAAATTCAACAAGAAGCACTAGAAACGGCTGCTTCCGAAGCAGAACGAACCATTCATCTATTAGAAGATTTACTAGATTTAGCACGAGCAGATAGTGGTCATTTACATTTTCATGTCAGGTCTTTTTTGTTAAACGATTTGCTAGTAGAACTAGTAGAAATGTCAGAAAATTACAGTGGAAGAGAAATTAAATATCTAGTCAATACTGAACCGATGGAAGTAAAAGCAGATTATAATCGCCTCAAACAAGTATTGCTAAATTTAATTGATAATGCTGTTAAGTATTCTGAACCAAACACACCTATATTCTTGAATGCAAATCAACAAAATAAAGAAATAATTATCCAAGTTTGTGATCAAGGTTATGGGATTACTTTGCAACATCAATCTCGAATTTTTGAGAGATTTTATCGCATAGATGAATCTCGGAATCAAGCTACTGGTGGTACAGGTTTGGGATTGTCAATCGTGAAGACATTAGTAGAAGGTATGGGTGGGAAAGTATCAGTGCGATCGCGTTTAGGTGAAGGAAGTATATTTACTGTAATTTTGCCAGTCAAATAATCTTGGCTAAATTTTCTATACAATTTATCATCCTTTTACTCTCTATTTTCTTAGCAACTCTTAATTAACTTATCAGTCTGATGTAAAAATCGCGACGGATAATCAAAATAGCGATTCCAAACAGGTATGCAGTGATATGTGCATTGAATTTGGCAGGGAAATATGCGGTACTCTCGATTTAGGAGAGTCACGAGAATGGCTAGTCACTAATGGTATCGGTGGATACGCCTCTGGTACAGTAGCAGGTTTGCTCAGTCGTCGCTACCACGGGTTACTAATAGCAGCCCTCAAGCCACCTTTGGCTCGCACTCTCATGCTAGCCAAGCTGGATGAAACGGCTTTGTATGGCGATCGTATTTACCCTCTACACACAAGTCGTTGGGCTGATGAAATTGTCAGTCCTCAAGGCTACCAACATATAGAACGTTTTAGGGTGGAAGGTACTATTCCCGTATGGCATTTTGCTTGTGCGGATGCGCTATTAGAAAAACGAGTTTGGATGCAACAGGGCGCTAACACTACCTACATACGCTATGTATTACGTCGTGCTTCTGAACCATTACAGCTAACACTCAAAGCATTAGTCAACTACCGGGATTATCATGGCAGTACGCAAAGTAACAACTGGCAAATGAGTGTTGAAGGTGTTCCCCAAGGAATTTGTGTAACAGCCTATCCAACTGCTGTACCACTTTATTTGCTGTGCGATAATGCGAGCGCTATTCCTGCACATAATTGGTATTATGGTTTTAAATTGGCAGCAGAACGCTATCGGGGATTGAGTGACACCGAAGATCATTTACATGCTGCAACTTTCCAAATTACTCTCAATCCTGGTGAAGCTTTGACCTTTGTTGCTAGCACAGATAAGCAACCAGATTTGCATGGTGAAACAACTCTTAGACTTCGCCATGCTCAAGAACAAAAGTTAATCAATCTTTGGAAAATTAACCGTCCTTCCCACGCTAAAGAAACTCCTGCTTGGATAAACCATCTAGTTTTAGCTGCTGATCAATTTATTGTAGATCGTTCCTTGCCCGATGAAATGCATGGCAAAACGATCATCGCAGGCTATCACTGGTTTAGTGATTGGGGACGAGATACAATGATTAGCTTACCAGGGCTAACCCTTTCTACAGGTCGCCCCGAAATTGCCCGATATATTCTCCGCACTTTTGCTAAATATGTCAACCAGGGAATGCTTCCCAATCGCTTTCCAGATGCGGACGAAATACCAGAATACAACACCGTGGATGCTACTCTCTGGTATTTTGAAGCTTTACGAGCCTACTACAACGCCACAGAAGATGATGACTTTTTAGAAGAAATGTTTCCCATCCTAGCAGATATCATCGATTGGCACTGTCGCGGCACTCGCTACAATATCCATTTAGATGCAGCAGACGGGCTGCTTTACGCTGGGGAAGCGGGAGTGCAGCTGACTTGGATGGATGCCAAAATCGGCGACTGGGTTGTGACGCCCCGAATTGGTAAACCGATTGAAGTTAATGCCCTCTGGTATAATGCATTACGCACAATGGCTAACTTTGCTCGCCATATTCGTAAACCCCACCAAGAGTATGACGCGATCGCCGAGCGAGCTTTGGTCAGATTCTCGCGCTTTTGGAATCAAGAAACAGGTTACTGCTACGATGTTCTCGATGGGCCTGATGGTGATGATCCTTCCCTACGTCCTAACCAAATTTTTGCAGTCTCTTTACCTGAAAGCCCTCTCAATCCGAGTCAACAAAAAGGTGTTGTGGACGCTTGTGCAAGAATGTTGCTAACTTCCCACGGATTGCGATCGCTCTGGTGCGAATATTCCCAATATCAAGGACATTATGGCGGCGATCAACTGCAACGGGATAGTGCTTATCATCAGGGAACAGTGTGGGGATGGCTAATTGGCCCCTTTGTACAGGCACATCTGCGAGTTTACAAAGATCCTACCCAAGCACGGCAATTTCTTGAGCCAATGGCGAATCACCTGCACGCCCACGGACTTGGTAGTCTAAGCGAAATCTTTGATGGCGATCCTCCCATGACTGCACGGGGTTGCATTGCTCAAGCTTGGACTGTAGCGGAAGTTCTACGGGCTTGGTTAGCAACTGAAATATCATAAATTCTTAGTGATAACACTGCCAGTCAAAAACACGCTTAATTCCTTCTTATCTCCTTCTATAATATCCTCCACCTCTTTCAACACAGGAGTATCAATCCATTTCTGTTTGATTAATGTGACATTGATTACACAATCCAAAAAACTCTAAGGTATGGTAAAAAATTTTAAAATTATGGGTGACTTGCAATTGTGCTTCTAGTTCATGGGCTGGACACTGATTAATTGGAATCGAAGCCCCACATTGCAAACAAGTGAGATGATGCTTATCTTGCTGCACTAAGCTATAGAGGGCTTCACCGTTAGCCAATGTCCGCACTTGCACCATACCTTCAAGTTTTAAGGCTTCTAAAGAGCGGTAAACTGTTGCCAGACCCATGCTTTGGTCGCGGTTACGCAATTCCACATAAATCTCTTGGGCGGAAATGCCTTGTTTGACGGTTTTGAGAAGATTCAGAATCCGCTCTTGGCTACGGGTGCGTACGGCTTTCATAGACACTATCTTGAAAATAGGGGCAAGGCTCAAGCTATATCTTGGCTGACTTATAGCTTAACGCCAATAATTTGTCATCTTCATTGTCGCTGAACTGCAACATAAAGATATAGTATGAGCGTAGCAGCATTCAGCAAAAAGTCAGTGCAAAGAAAGTATCGAGCCAAAATTTTTGTCACACTCCGTCCTTCAGTTTTAGATCCTGCTGGTGTAGCAGTACAATCTGGGCTGAAGCAAATGGGATACAATAACGTAGAACAAGTGCGGATTGGTAAATATATAGAGGTCACTTTGATCTCACCAGATGAAAACTCTGCGCGTCGAAATCTGGATCAGATATGTGATCAGATGTTAGCAAATCCAGTGATTGAAAATTATCGGTTTGATTTGATTGAAGTGGAATCACAGACTGGAGTGATCTAGGGGATTGAGGATCGGGGATCGGGGACAAGGAGGACAAATCAATTCAAAATTCAAAATTCAAAATTCAAAATTCAAAATTCAAAATTCAAAATTCAAGATTCAAAATTCAAAATTCAAAATTCAAGATTCAAAATTCAAAATTCAAAATTCAAGATTAAGAATTTGTTCCCCGATCCCCGATTCCCAATCCCCGATCCCAATGCCCAATGCCCATTGACCATTGATTCTTGACTAAAAATGAAATTTGGTGTTGTTGTTTTTCCAGGTTCTAATTGCGATCGCGATGTTGCTTACGTTACCAGGGACATCTTAGGACAACCAACTCGCATGGTTTGGCATCAAGATACGGATATCGCTGATTTAGACGTGATTATTATCCCTGGTGGATTTAGTTATGGTGATTATTTGCGTTGTGGTGCGATCGCTCGTTTCTCACCCGTAATGCAACAAGTCATCGAACACGCGCAAAAAGGTAAATTTGTCTTGGGTATTTGCAATGGATTTCAGGTATTAACTGAAGCTGGAGTATTACCAGGAGTACTGACGAGAAATCGGGATTTGCATTTTATTTGCGATCGCGCTCTCTTAAAAGTCATACGCAATGATTTAGCTTGGACACAAGCTTATTCTAGTGGTGAAGTTATCACTTTACCCATTGCCCACGGAGAAGGACGATTTTATGCAGATAAGAAGACCCTAGCAAAACTTGAAGATAACGGTCAAATAGTCTTCCGCTACCAAGGTGATAATCCCAACGGCTCGCTCAAAAATATTGCCGGTATTTGCAATACTACAGGTAATGTCTTAGGGATGATGCCACACCCAGAGAGAGCCGCAGATCCGGCCCTTGGTGGTACAGATGGATTAAAGTTGTTTGCTGGTTTATTGGAGAAAGCAGTCGTGGCAGCAGGAGTTTAGTACATTAGTACGAATTTAAGTGTGTGGATAGGGTATTCCTCGTGTTTGCGAGTCTAAGCTGAGATGTATTCAGTGATGCAAACCGAGGAATTTATTATGCCAGGTGGACACGCTAGCCATAAAGGCACTTCTGCTAAACCCAACGTCAACGCCAATGGACTGACTAATGCTGCTGACGATGCTACGGAAAATCCGCAAGAAGTTGTAGGAAATCGTACTGACTCTTCCAGTAGAGCGGATGAAGCGACGGTAAATCCTGCTGCTGTTGAGCGTCCGCAAGAATCGGATGAGCAAGAGTAGGGTTTTGGCAAATTGAGAATAAACGTAGGGACACAGTATTGCTCAGGACTTACGCAACTGGCACAAAGAGCGGGCGGGGCTTCGCCCCGCCACGCGGTACTTTAAATCAGACCAAACACATACAAACGTCTGGACGTTTTAGTTGCTGAATCAGATAATTAGAAAGCAAGTTGTGCTTAATTCTATAAAGAGTTTGACCTGTTTGATAAGCTAAATTTTTAAGTCTAAGCCAAACCAACATTGAACAAGCAATATGATTTCTCTGAAGGCGAGCTTTACGACATTGACATGATTCAATGCCAGTTAATTGTTTAATTTCTCTGTGAAACTCCTCTATCAATATAAAGCATTAAATTATTGACTGCATACCACGTATCCATTAAAACCGTATCAAAAGGCAGAAGCTTTTGATATACAAGACCTAGCAGCATATTTTTCACGTGGTCAACCTTAGTTAAAC